>NZ_VATA01000008.1 GCF_005870025.1 Poseidonocella sp. HB161398 | reverse complement strand
GGCCGCTTCTTCCACGGGCTCTTCACCAGCCCGCTCTCCACCGTGCTCTTCATCGCCGTCGTCCTGATCTTCGTGTCGCAGACGCCGCTCTGGGCACGGGCCAAGGCACGCATCCTCGGGGAGGCACGGGCATGACCGCAACGCTGAAACTGGGGCTGATCGGCGACAATATCGCCCGCTCGCGCTCGCCGCTCCTGCACCGGCTCGCCGGAGAGCAGGCCGGGATCGACGTCACCTACGACCGGCTGGTCCCGGCCGATCTGGGACAGGGCTTCGCCGAGGTCTTCGCGGGCTGCGCCGCGGCGGGCTATCGCGGGATCAACGTCACCTATCCCTACAAGGAGACCGCCGCGCAGGGCATCCGGGTCGACGATCCGCTGGTCCGGGCGATCGGCGCGGTCAATACCGTGATCTTCGGCGCCGAGGGGCCTGTCGGCCACAATACCGACCATTCGGGCTTCATGGCGGCCTACCGCGCGCTGCGCGGCGACAGGCCCACCGGGCCGGTGCTGATGATCGGCACCGGCGGGGTCGGTCGTGCCGTGGCCTTCGGCCTGGCCGGGCTGGGCAGCCGGGTGCTGCGCCTCGTCGACCGCGATCCGGCCCGGGCCGAGGCGCTGGCCTCGGCGCTGCAAGCGGCGGTGCCCGACATGGAGATCAGCATCTGGCTCAGCGCCGCCAAGGCGGCCGAGGGCGCGGCGGGGCTGATCAACTGCACGCCGGTCGGCATGTCCGGCTACGAGGGCACGCCGCTGGAGGCGGCCGCGATGGACGGCGCCGAATGGGTCTTCGACGCGGTCTACACCCCGACCGACACGCAGTTCCTAGGCGATGCCGCCGCCGCCGGGCTGTCGGCGATCCCGGGATGGGAGCTTTTCTTCTGGCAGGGGGTCCACGCCTGGAAGCTCTTTTCCGGAAAGGGGCTTGACGAGACCGCCCTGCGTGCCAGCCTCCTGGAAAAAGGAGACGCCCCAGCATGAAGACCTCGATCGCCACCGTGTCGATTTCCGGAACCCTCAAGGAGAAGCTGGAGGCGATCGCGGCGGCGGGGTTCGACGGGATCGAGATCTTCGAACAGGACTTCATCACCGATACCGGCAGCGCCCGCGACGTGGGCGCCCGGATCCGCGACCACGGGCTGGAGATCAGCCTGTTCCAGCCCTTCCGCGATTTCGAGGGACTGCCGAAGGACCTCCGCGCCCGCGCCTTCGACCGGGCGGAACGGAAATTCGACCTGATGCAGGAGCTCGGCGCCGAGCTCCTGCTGGTCTGCTCCTCGGTCCATCCCCGCGCGCTCGGCGGCATCGACCGGGCGGCGGCGGATCTGCGCGAGCTGGGCGAGCGCGCCGCGGCGCGCGGGCTGCGGATCGGCTACGAGGCGCTGGCCTGGGGCCGCTATGTCAACGACCACCGCGATGCCTGGGAAATCGTCCGCCGCGCAGAGCATGACAATGTCGGGCTGATCCTCGACAGCTTCCACACGCTGGGCCGCGGGCTCGACCCCGAGACCATCCGCCGGATCCCCGGCGACCGCATCTTCTTCGTCCAGCTCGCCGATGCGCCGAAGATCGAGATGGACCTGCATTACTGGTCGCGCCACTACCGCTGCATGCCGGGCGAGGGCGGGCTGCCGGTCACCGATTTCATGCGCGCCGTTCTGGCGGCGGGCTATCGAGGCCCGGTCAGCCTGGAGATCTTCAACGACCAGTTCCGCGGCGGCGCGCCGCGCGGCATCGCCCAGGACGGCTACCGCTCGCTGGTGACGCTGCTCGACGACACCCGCATCGCCGAGCCCGAGCTCGAGGCCGACCTGCCCGTGATCCCGCCGCGCCAGGAGGTCACCGGCACCAGCTTCGTCGAATTCGCCACCCGCGGCGCCGAGGGCGACGCGCTGCGCGCCCAGCTGGCCACGCTCGGCTTCGCCGAGACCGCGCGGCATGTCTCGAAGGCGATCTCGCTCTGGCAGCAGGGCGACATCCGCCTGGTGCTGAACGAGCAGCCGGGCGACTACGCCGCCTCCGCCTACAATCTGCGCGGCACCGCGGTCTGCGATATCGGCCTCTCGGTCGCCTCCTCGGAGGAGGTGCTGGACCGCGCCGTGGCGCTTGGCGCGAAGCCCTTCGCCCAGCCCCCGGCGGTCGGGCAGCTCGACATCCCGGCGATCCGCGGCCTCGGCGGCAGCCTGCTGCATTTCCTCGATCCCGGCCATGCCGGCGTCTGGGAGACCGAATTCGGCGTTCCGCGCGAAGGGCCCGCCGGCGCCGGGCTGCAGCGGGTCGACCATGTCGCCCAGACCATGACCTATGACGAGATGCTGAGCTGGACGCTGTTCTACAGCTCGCTCTTCGACATGGCGGTGGCGCCGATGGTCGACGTAATCGACCCCGACGGGCTGGTGCGCTCGCAGGCGCTGGCCACGCCCCCGGGCCAGTTCCGCATCACGCTGAACGGCGCCGAGACCCACCGCACGCTGGCCGGCGCCTTCCTGGCCGAGAGCTTCGGCGCGCCGGTCCAGCATATCGCCTTCGCCTGCGCCGACCTCTTCGCCACCGCCGATGCGCTGGTGGCCAAGGGCTTCCAGCCGCTGCAGATCCCCGGCAACTACTATGACGACATCGCCAGCCGCTTCGAGCTCGACCCCGAGCTGCTGGCCGGCATGAAGCGCCGCCAGATCCTCTATGACGAGGACGCGCACGGCGCCTTCCTGCAGATCTACGGCCGCCCTTTCGACGGCGGGTTCTTCTTCGAGATCGTCGAGCGCCGCGGCTATCGCGGCTACGGCGCGCCGAACGCGCCCTTCCGCATCGCCGCGCAGAAGCGCCTGGCCCCGCCCAAGGGCATGCCGCGCGCCTGATCTCTTCCGCCTGCCCGGCCTGCGCCCGCCCCGGAGCGGCGCCGGAGGGACGCCTGTGCGCGATTTGAGAATGACCATGATCATGTGTCGCGTTCTGCAACTATGTGTTCCACATACGGAACCGGCAGGCCGGAGGGGGCCGGGCGCGCCTCCCCCAGAGGGCGGACATCCATTGACCAGCGAAACCATCCTGGCCGGGGTCTTTCCCTTTGCCGCGCTGGCGGCCGAGTTGCCCGCCAAGCCGTCACCGTCAGCGCACCCTTCGCGCCGGGGGCGGCAGCGACACCTTGATGCGCGCCCTGGCGCCGCCGCTGGAGAAGGCCCGCGGCACCGATGCGGTGATGCGCGATGCCCCCGGCGGCGGCGCGTCCGGCCATGTCCAGACCCTTGGCAGCGAGGCCCGACGGCCATGCCGCGACCGTGCCGCTCAATGCGCTCGGCACGCTCTCGGGCCCGGTGGCCTTCGCGGTCGAGATATTGCGACTATATCGCCTCGGAGCCCTGCGCGCTGGCCGTCACCCAGTCCGACCGCTCGAGCGCCCTGGCGAGCGTCTTCGCCGCCTCGCGGGAGGGTCCGGGGACGCCGGCCTCTGCCGAGGTGATTTCCGCCTCGCATGTCATGACCCTGGCCAGGGCGGACGCGCTGGGGCTCGAGGCGCCGATGATCCCCTATGACGGCGCCGCCGCCCTTGGCGGGCAATTCGACAGCGTGGTGCGGCAGCCCTCGGATGCCGCCCCGGCGCTCGAAGGCAAGAGCGGCTGACCGCGCTGGCCAGCACCTCGCCCCTCGGCGCCGCGGCCCGGCGTGCAGATTTTCTCAGAGACCGGGCTGGATCCAGCGACTGTGCAATGGCGGGGCGTCGCCGCACCGAAGGGGCTGGACCCGGAAGTCCCAGCCGTCTGGCCCGCGGCGATTCAGCAGGCCGCCGAGAATCCCGGGTTGGGAAGACGCTGGCCAATCCCGGCGTGGAGCTGGCGATGCGCTCGTCGTGCCCCTCGCGCGTGACGTCGCGGGCAACTGAGCCCCGGCGCCCGGCAAGGAGGATGATGCGATGGAACGGCTGAATGGCCGGCTCTGCTTCGACCTGCTGCCGGTGGCCCTGGCCGGGCGCTGGAGCTGCCGGGCCGCTTCCCGGCGGGGCGATGTTCGGGCTGATGCCGGCCACCATGGCGGCGGTCCTGGCCGGATCTTCCCGGCCCGGCGGCCGAGGCCCCCGCGGGTGCCGCGCCGCGGCTCGCCGGAGCGGCCGCGGTGCTGGCGCTGCTCGCGGGCTATGTCGCGCTGATCGAGCGGGCGGGCGTCCCGGTCTCAGCCAGCGCCTTCCCGTTCCTGACGGTGCTGGCCCGCACCGCGCTCCTCGCTCCGCCGGAGAGCCGCGCCGCCCGGGCGCACGCTGCCGCCTTCGCCGCCAGCGGAATGGCCGACGCGCCTTTCGCCAACGGCCGCGGGCTGGTTTTCCGCTGAGCCGCCGCACCGCTCACTGACGACGCAGCGGATCCGGAATGGACATCCCGACCGACGCGCTGGCGATGCGGGCGGATCTGCAGGTACTCGCGGGCGTCGCCGCGGGCCCTCTCCTGGAGCTGATGACAGGCTCGCTCCCCGGGCTGACCGCGGCAATGGCGATCGCGCGGCTGATCCCGCTGACCTTCGGCATGGGGCTGCTGCTCGGCGCCATCGTCGGCGGTGCGGCGCCGGCGATCCTGCGCAACATCCCCGGCACGCCCTCTTCGGTGGCGACCACGCTCGACGGCTTCCCGATGGCGCGGCGAGGCCGGGACGGCGCTTTTCGAACAGCAGGCCGCGATCTTCCACAGCATCCTCTTCGCCTTCATCCTGGCCATTCTGGCGATGGTCGCGCTGCAATGGTTCGGCATCCGCGCCTTCTTGCGCATCTCCGGCGCGCCCCAGCGGGCTCCTGGTGCCGCGGATGCCGTTATCCAGCGGGCCGGGCCATTGCCTCAGCCGCGTCGGCTACAGCACCGCGCCGGTGATCCCGGGGCTGATCCTTGGCAGCCTGACCGAGGCGGACCTGCGCCGCGGGATGCTGCTTTCCGGCGGGGACCGGACCCGGTTCGTGCTGCGCCCGATCAGTGCCGGGCTGCTGGCGCTGATGATCCTGCAGCGCCGCCGCATGACGGGCGGGGGCATCGCGCCCCGCCCGCCCGGCATTCCGTCAAGCCGCGGCGATCCGCGCGGCCCGGCGGCGTCCGAGCCAGACGAGGCCGAGCCCGCCCGCGGCCAGGAGACCGCCCGCGACCGGCACCGCGGCATAGCCGAGCCCGGCGCTGATCACCGCGCCGCCAAGCGCCGCGCCGAGCGCGTTGCCGAGATTGAAGGCGCCGATATTGACCGAGGAGGCCAGCGCAGGCGCCTCGGCGGCGACCTGCATCACCCGCATCTGCACCGGCGGCACAATGGCGAAGGCCGCCGCGCCCCACAGGAACAGCCCGGCCGCCGCGGTGATCCGGGCGGTCCCCAGAAGCGGCATCAGCGCCATCATCGCCGCCAGCGCGGCAAGGAAGATCACCGCGGCGCCGTCGAGCGACCAGTCGGCCAGACGGCCGCCCGCCCAGTTGCCCAGCGTGAAGCCCGCGCCGATCAGCACCAGCGACAGGGTGACGAAGCTGCCCGGCGCGCCGTTCATCTCGGCCAGGAAGGGCGCCACATAGGTGTAGAGCGTGAACATCGCCCCGGCGCCCAGCACCGTGGTGAAAAGCGCGTTAAGCACCTCGGGCCGGACGATCACGGAGAGCTCGCGCCGCACATCGACGGACTGGCCGCCGCCGCCCGCGGGCAGCGCGAGGCGCAGCGCCGCGATGGTCAGCAGGCCCAGAACGGCCGTGCCCGCGAAGGACATCCGCCAGCCGATCGCCTGGCCGACCCAGGTGGCCAGCGGCACGCCGCCGATATTGGCGATGGTCAGCCCCATGAACATGGTCGCCACGGCGCTGGCGCGCTTCTCCGGCGCCACCAGGTTGGCCGCGACCACCGCGCCCAGCCCGAAGAAGGCGCCGTGGTTGAGGCTGGTGACGATCCGTGCCGCCAGGAGCGTGCCGTAGCTCGGCGCCAGCGCCGCCATCACGTTGCCCAGGGTGAAGATCGCCATCAGCGACATCAGCGCCGCGCGCCGCCCGAAGCGGGCGAAGATCAGCGTCATGAAGGGCGCCCCGGCCATCACGCCGGCGGCATAGGCGCTGACCAGCAGCCCGGCCTTGGGGATCGACACGTCGACCCCCTCGGCGATCACGGGCAGCAGGCCCATGGGGGAGAATTCCGTGGTTCCGATGCCGAATGCGCCCACGGCAAGCGCCAGGAGCGGCCAGTTGGGGCCGCTTCCGCGGGAAGGAGTTGTCATGTCAGCCTCATGCGGCGCCGCTTGGGGAGGAGGGGAGGACGGCGCCCGGTGGGAGTTGCGTTGGCGTCATAGACTAGCGTCCCTGCCGGGCATGTGAATTGCGGGCAGGCGCACATGAGCTGTGAACTGGCTTCAAGAATGCGCCGCGGCGCGCGCCGTCCGCTGCAGCCCCAGCGCCACCGAGAGGCCCAGCCCGGCGGCGATCATGCCGCAGAGGAAGACCGGCCGGTAGCCCGCATGGTCGGCCAGGATCCCCGCCAGCGGCCCGGTCAGCCCGTAGGCCAGATCCTGGAAGGCCGCGAAGCCGCCGAGCGCCGTGGCGCGCAGCCCGGCCGGGACGCGGCGCACCACCTCGCGCCCCATGCCGGGAAAGATCAGCGAGCAGCCGAGACCGGTCAGGAAGGCGCCGAGAAGCGCCGGGCCGGGCCCCGGCGCGCTCCAGGCCAGGAACTGCCCGGCCGCCTCCACTGCGAGCGAGACGATCGCGACCGGCAGCCCGCCCAGCCGGTCGGGGAGCCCGCCGAAGACCAGGCGCACCAGCACGAAGCCGGTGCCGAAGGCGGTCAGGCCGAGCCCTGCCCCGTCCCAGCCCTCGGCCAGGAAATAGAGCGGGAAGAAGGCGCCGATGGCGGCAAAGCCGATCCCCTGCAGCCCGACCACGGCGCCGGGACCGCGGATGCGCCCCAGCACGGCGGCAAAGCCCGGCCGCGCGGTGCCGCCCTGCTCGGCGGGCGGGATGCCGGGCAGGCATGCCAGTGCCGCAATCCCGGCGAGCGGCAGGACGGCCCCCGCCGCCATCGTCCCGGCGAAGCCCAGATGGCCATGGAGCGCCATCCCCGCCGGCCCGCCCGCGGCAAAACCGCCATAGATCGCCGCGCCGACCAGCGCCATCACCCGGCCCGCGCGCTCGGGCCCGGCCAGGCCGATGCCCCAGCCGATCACGGCGACGGCGACCAGGCTCTCGCCGAGGCCGATCGCCAGCCGCCCGGCCAGCAGCAGCGCGAAGGCCGCGCCGGTCCCTGCCCCAGCGGCAAGCCCGGCCAGCGCCGAGATCAGCGCCCCGGCGACATAGCAGCCGAGCCCGAGAAGCGCCGCGGGCCTGGTGCCGCGCGCATCGGCGAAACGCCCGGCCGGGCCGCGGCTGAGGATGGTGGCGAGGAAGACGATGCCGACCGCCAGCCCCGCCCAGCCATTCGCAAGGCCGAGCTGGCCGGTCACCATCAGCGGCACCACCGGCAGCGACATCGCCACGCAGAGATAGGAGACGAAGAGGATCAGGATCAGGAGGTAGAGGCGGCCATCCTGGGGCCGTTGCGTCCGGGTCGGGACCATGGCTGTGCTCCGCAGCAGCACCCCGTCCCCAGTTGCGCAAGCGAACGCACTCCGACCGACGGGGTCGATGAGTGCGTTGATTGACGTTGAACGCTTACGGCCGGAGCAGTCCGGCCCCGTCTTTCTCGGCGAAGGCGGGGCCGCTGTCAATCCGCGCGGGCGCGGGCTGCGCGTCGAGGATGAAGTCGCGGACGAATTGCGTCGCCGGGCGGTGGCGGATCTCCTCGGGCGTGCCGGCCTGCTCGATCCGGCCCATCGACATCACCGCCACCCGGTCGGCGAGCGTCAGCGCCTCTTCCTGGTCATGGGTGACGAAGACCGTGGTCAGCCCGGTCTCGTCATGGATGTCGCGCAGCCCCTGGCGCAGCTCGCGGCGGACCTGGGCGTCGAGCGCCCCGAAGGGCTCGTCGAGCAGCAGCATCCCCGGCTCGGTCGCCAGCGCACGTGCCAGCGCCACCCGCTGGCGCTGGCCGCCCGAGAGCTGCGAGGGGAAGCGACCGGCGATCTGCGGCAGCCGGATCAGCTCCAGCAGATGGCCGACCCGGCGGGCGATCTCGCTTTCGGCGGGGCGCCTGCGGCGCGGCCGGGCGCGCAGCCCGTAGGCGATGTTCTCGAAGACGGTCATGTGCCGGAAGAGCGCGTAGCTCTGGAACACGAAGCCCGCGCGGCGCTTGCGCACCGGCACGCCGGTGGCGTCGCGCCCGTCAAGCAGAAGCCGCCCCGAGCTCGGCTGCTCGAGCCCGGCGATGATCCGCAGGAGCGTCGTCTTGCCCGAGCCCGAAGGGCCCAAGAGCGACACCATCGCCCCGGAGGGAATGGCGAGCGACACCGGATGGAGCGCGGCCGTGCCGCGGAAGTTCTTGGCGATTTCGTCGATCTCGATATGCATGTCGCAATCCTTTCGCGGTGGGAGGGTCAGTGGCGGCGCGTCGCGGCCAGGAGCCCGGCATGGCGCCATTCGAGCAGCGATTTCAGCGCGAGCGTCACGAGCGCCAGCACCGCCAGCAGCGCCGCCATGGAGAAGGCGGCGACCGAGAGATACTCGTTGTAGAGCATCTCGATCATGATCGGCATGGTCGTGGTCTGGCCGCGGATCTTGCCCGAGACCACGGCGACCGCGCCGAACTCGCCCATCGCGCGGGCATTGCAGAGCAGCACCCCGTAGAGCAGCGCCCAGCGGATATTCGGCAGGGTCACGGTGCGGAACATGTGCCAGCCCGAGGCGCCGAGGGTCAGCGCGGCCTCCTCCTCGGCGCGGCCCTGCTCGACCATCACCGGGATCAGCTCGCGCGCGACGAAGGGGAAGGTGATGAAGAGCGTCGCCAGCAGGATGCCCGGCAGGGCGAAGACGATCTTCAGCTCATGCGCCGCCAGCCAGCCCCCGAAGAGCCCGTTCGCGCCGTAGAGCAGAACCAGCGCCAGCCCCGCCACCACCGGCGAGACCGAGAAGGGCAGGTCGATCAGCGTCACCAGCGCCGCCTTGCCGCGGAAGTCGAACTTGGCGATGGCCCAGGCCGCGGCGATCCCGGCGGCCGCGTTGACCGGCACCGCCACCAGGGCGATGCCGAGGGTCAGCAGGATCGCCGAGACCGCGTCGGGCGCGCCCAGCGAGCGCAGCGCGGTCAGCGGCCCCTCGCGCAGCGCCTCGGCGAAGACCGCCGCGATCGGCGCCAGCAGCAGCAGCGCGGCCAGCGCGACGGCGGACAGAGTGAGCAGCAGCCGCCAGGGCCGCGGCTCGGTGATGGCGGCGGAGGCGGAGGCCAGGGCGGAACCGCTCATCTGCGGCCTCCCGCCCGCTGCCTCGGCCGGGGCAGCGTGGCCAGCGCCGCGGCGGCCGGGCCCAGGAAGAGCGCCGCGCCGAGCGCCGCCCAGGGCCCTGCCCCGGCGAGGAGCAGGAGGATCGCGGCGATACAGCCCGCCGCGCCGCCGAGCGCAGCCAGCACGAAGCCCGTGGCCGGGCGGGGATGTTCGGGAAAGGGATCACGCATGGCCGATCCTCCTGCGGCTCCAGACCTGGAGACTGTTGATGACGAAGAGCATGGCGAAGGAGATGCCGAGCATCGCCAGGCCGATCGCGGCGGCGGCGTCGTAATTGTATTCCTCGAGCCGGATGACGATCAGCAGAGGCGCGATCTCGGTCAGGTTGGGCAGGTTCCCGGCGATGAAGATCACCGAGCCGTATTCGCCGACCGACCGCGCCAGCGCCAGGGCAAAGCCGGTCAGCAGCGCCGGGGCGAGCACCGGCAGCACCACGCGGCGCAGGGTGCGCAGCCGCGAGGCGCCGAGCGTGGCCGAGGCCTCCTCCCATTCCGGGTCGATCTCGTCGATCACCGGCTGGACGGTGCGGACCACGAAGGGCAGGCCGACGAAGACCAGCGCCAGCCAGATGCCCGGCTCGGCATAGGCGATGCGCAGGCCCAGCGGTTCCAGCACCCGGCCGAAGAGCCCGGCCGGCGCATAGAGCGCGGTCAGCGCGATCCCCGCGACGGCAGTCGGCAGCGCGAAGGGCAGATCCACCGCCGCATCGATCAGCCGCCGCCCCGGGAAGCGGTAGCGCGACAGCACCCAGGCCAGCAGCAGCCCGAAGACCAGGTTCGCCGCCGAGGCGACCAGCGCCGCCCGGAAGGACAGCGCCAGCGCATTGGCCACCCGGCGCGAGCCGAGATGGGAGGCCAGCTCCGCCGGGCCCATCGCCGCGCCGCGCGCCAGCAGCGCGGCCAGCGGCAGGAGCACGATCAGCGCCAGCGCCGAGAGGAGCACGCCCAGCCCCAGGCCGAAGCCCGGCAGGGCGGAAGTATCGCGCCGCATCGGCCTCACTCCTCGTAGATCTGGTCGAAGATGCCGCCATCGCCGAAGAAGCGCGGCTGCGCCTCGGCCCAGCCGCCGAACTCGGCGATGGTGACAAGTTCCAGATCGGGGAAGCGGGCCAGATCCTCCGCCGCCGCGGCGGAGGTGTCCCAGGCGCGGTAGTAGTGCCGGGCCGCCAGCGCCTGCGCCGCGGGGCTGTAGAGATGCTCCAGATAGGCCTGCGAGGCGGCGCGCTGCTCCTCGCTGCCCTGGTTTCCCGGCATCAGCGCCACCGGCGGCTCCGCCAGGATCGAGACCGAGGGCACGACGATGTCGAACCTGTCCGGCCCGAGCTCCTCGAGCGCCAGGAAGGCCTCGTTCTCCCAGGCCAGCAGCACGTCGCCGACGCCGCGCTGCGCGAAGGTCGTGGTCGCGCCGCGCGCGCCGGTATCGAGCACCGGCACATGGGCGAAGAGTTCGGCCATGTAGCTCCGCGCCGCCTCTTCGTCGCCGCCATTGCCGCGCAGCGCCCAGGCCCAGGCGGCCAGGAAGTTCCAGCGCGCCCCGCCCGAGGTCTTGGGATTGGGCGTCACCACCTGCACGCCCTTCGCGGTCAGGTCGCCCCAGTCGCGGATGCCCTTGGGATTGCCCGCCCGCACCAGGAAGACGATGGTCGAGGTATAGGGCGCGGAGTTGTGCGGCAGCGCCGCCTGCCAGTCCGGGGACAGGTCGTCGCTGCGCGCGGCGATCGCGTCGATATCCGAGGCCAGCGCCAGCGTCACCACCTGCGCGCCGAGCCCGTCGATCACCGCCCGCGCCTGGGCGCCCGAGCCGCCATGGCTCTGCTCGATGGCGACGGGCTCATGGCCCTGCTCCTGCCACCAGGTGGCGAAGAGCTGGTTGTAGTCGCGGTAGAATTCCCGCGTCGGGTCGTAGGACACGTTGAGGATGCGGGTCTCGGCCGCGGCTGCGCCGCCGAGCGCCAGCACCGCGCCGGCCAGAAGCGCGGCGCAGAGGGGATTGGCATGTTCGTTCATGCGGGTTCTCCTGGGATCAGAATCTGGGGAGTTCGGCGACGCGGACCTGCCAGAGCTCCGGGTCGCGGTTGCGCATCAGCTCGTCGGCCGCCATGGCCGGATCTCTGGCCAGGACCCGCAGCACGCCGCTGCGGGTGCGGAACCGCCGCCCGGTCTGGCGGCGGACGACTTCCAGCATGTAGACCCCCGGTCCGGGAGTGTCGGCAAAGGGATGTGACATTCGGGACCTCCTTGCGGATGACGGCACGCCGTCGAATGTCCTAAATATCTACCGTCTTTGTCGTGTTATCGAGGGAAAGCTTCTGCCGTTCTGCCCACGCGGAAGAGAAGAGCTTTCTCCTCAGCCGCCCTGCCGCGACGCGCCGTTTTCCCGCGCGGGCGCCTCCCCGGCCTCGACGCCAAGGGATTCGCCAATCGTTTCAGGACGTTCCAGAAGATCGCGCAGGGTCAGCGATTCGATCAGCAGCAGGTAGTTGTAGAAGAGCGATCCGAAGACATGGCGCAGCTGGCAGGTTTCCTCGTCGGCGCAGTCGTCGCATTTGCGGTAGGAGCGGCGCGACAGGCAGGGCAAGGGCGCGATCGGCCCGTCGATCTGCTGCAGGAGCTCGCCCAGGGAGATCCGCTCGGGCTCGCGGATCAGGAAATAGCCGCCCGCCCGGCCGCGCTTGGCGCCGACATAGCCCGCCTTGCGCAGGTCGAGCAGGATATGCTCGAGGAACCGCTTCGGCCCGCCGCTGCGCTTGGCCACCTGCTCGATGGTCAGCGCCCCGTCTTTGCCCAGCGATCCGAGGGCCATCAGCGCCTTGAGGGCGTATTTCGTCTTCTGGGTGATCATGCAGACAGTAGAAACAGCATTTTCCCGGCAGGGAAAGCGGACATTCCGCCTATACACGATAAAGACGGTAGATTTTATCGAATTTTAGGGCATGCTTGATCCGACTCGCACAGGAGAGCCCGATGGAACTCGACCGCATCGACCGAAAGATCGTGGCCGCGCTGATGGCGGATGCCACCCTGCCGCTGGCGCGGCTGGCCGGGATGGTGGGGCTGTCGCAGACCCCCTGCTGGAAGCGCGTGCGCAAGCTGCAGAGCAGCGGCGTGATCCGCGGCCGCGTCGCGCTGGTCGATCCCGAGCGGATCGGCTTCGGCCTGACCGTCTTCGTCAGCCTCTCGGCGCCGGACCAGGCGCCGGCCTGGCAGGACCGGCTGGAAGAGGTGCTCTCGGAGATCCCCGAGGTGATGGAGGCCTATCAGCTGGCCGGGCAGTACGACCACCTGCTGCGTATCGTGGTGCGCGACATGGCGGAGTTCGAGCGCGTCCGCAAACGGCTGGCCAACGCGATCGAGCTCAGCCAGCTTTCGGTGCATTTCGCCACGCGGCGGCTGAAGAACGAGACCGTGCTGCCGCTCGACACGCTGACCGCCTGAACTGCGGCCGGGCGGGGCTCAGCCCTGCCCCGCGCGCATCCCCGCCGAGACGAAGGCGACGACATCCTCGATCAGCCCGTCCTGCTCCTCCTGCGCGCCGAGCCCCTCGGTCAGCTCGCCCAGCCGGTTGGTGTCGGAGAAGGCGTAGAGATAGGCGCCGACCATCAGCGAGACCTTGTGGTAGACCCGCCGCCGCGGCATCCCCGGCAGCAGCGCGGCAAAGGCCTCGGCATAGGCGCGGGTCGAAACCTGGTAGACCTGGCGGCGCAGGTCGAAGGCGATCTCCTCGGGCTCCATGTGCAGCCGCGAATGCAGCCTGAGGAAGGACCGGCCCTGCGGCGTCTCCAGAAGCGCGGCGGTGGGCTCCAGGAAGGCGCGCACCAGATCCTCTATGCCGTAGCCGCCCGCGGCCTCCAGCTCGGCCAGCCGCGCCATCCGCGCCTCGGTGATCTTCTCCGCGCGGCGCAGGAAGACGGCGCGGAAGAGGTTCTCCTTGTTGGAGAAATAGTAGTTTATCAGGGCCGGGTTCGCCTCGATCTTCTCGGCGACATGGCGCATGGCCGTGCCGGCGAAGCCCTTGTCGGCAAACAGCACCTCGGCCACGTCGAGGATCGAATCCGAGAGATTGGTCTGCCCGCCGGGGCGGCCGGGTCCGTTGCGCTTCTTTGCCATGATCCGTTCCATTTTGGTCTTCCTTAGGCCCAGACTCCCGGTCCGGCGTCAAGTTTCGCGGCCGTTTTCACATTCCGCACACAATTTGTGCATGTCGCCGCAATTGATGCATTCCCGTTCGGCAATTCCCGTCCGGACGCCCCCCGATTGCGGCCGCTCATTATTTAAATAGATATTTAATTAATTTTTGGCTAGCGAGGAATCGTCAACAGGCGGGTGGCCGTTCCGGCGCCCGGGAAACGAGGCAAGAACATGATTTTCCGTACTTTTCCGAATGCCGGCGCGGCGGCGCTGGTCTCTCTCGGCATGGCCGCGGGCCTGGCCCAGGCCGAGGATCTGCCCAAGGTCACGCTGCAGGCCCTGGCCGGCAGCGTCGGCGGCGTGCCGATGATGATCATGGAAAATGAAGGGCTGGACGAGAAATACGGCTTCGACGGCACCTTCGAATTCCTGCCGCATGAAGGCGCCTTCCAGAACTTCCTGATGGGCAAGTCGCAGATCTCGATGGACAACGACATCCTCGGCGTCTCCATCGCCCGCGACGAGGGGTTCGAGGTCAGCGCCTTCTACCCGGTCGGCAATCTCTATCTGGGCATCGTCGTCCCCGGCGGCTCCGAGGCGCAGACGCCCGAGGACCTGATCGGCAAGAAAGTCGGCCATTTCGGCGCCGACAGCGGCACCACCACCTTCCTGCGGCTGATCGTGCAGGAGATCTACGGCTTCGACGTGCTCGAGGAATACGAGTTCTCGCAGGTCGGCCCGGCGGCGCTGGTCAACCTGCTGGAGGCCGGCGAGGTCGACGCGATCTTCGACTTCGAATCCTTCGTCAGCGAGGCGATCACCCGCACCGACGGGCGCTACCTGCTGCAGGCGCACCAGGCCTATTCCGAGTTCACCGGCGGCTTCGCGCCCTGGATCACCAACATGGTCGCCCAGGATGCCTGGCTGCAGGAGAACCCCGAGCTCGCCTATGCGGTGCGCGACGCCTATGACGAGGCGATCCGGATGCTCGAGGACTCCGACTACGAGATCCTGCGCAAGCCCTATATCCGCGAGAATCTGGGCATCACCAGCGACGCGGTGCTCGACACCATGATCGAGAACGGCAAGGCCACGCCCTATTTCACCTCCGACTGGTCGGCGGAGAAGATCGGCCAGGCCGAGGAGTTCCTGCAGAAGCTCGCCGAGGACGGCACGCTGATCCAGAACGTCCCCGACGACGTGATGATCACGCTCGAGGACTATCTCGGGCCGCGGTCCTGACGGGCAGCCGGAGAGCATGCCGATGCGCATAGCGGAAAAGCGGGCATGGTCGGTTTCGGCCCTGCTCCTCCTCCTTCCGGCCTGGTGGATCGCCCACCGGAGCACCACCTTCATCGCCAGCCCGGCCGAGGTCTTCGTGCATCTGCCGGGCTTCCTCGCCGATCCCGGCACCTGGCTGAATATCGGCGTCACGCTCTGGCGGGTGGCGGCGGGGCTGGCGCTTGGCGTCGCGGCGGGGTTCTTCGCCGCCTTCGCCATGCGCCACAGCCGGCTGCTGCGCGAGGTGCTGGGCTACTACGTCACCGGCGCGCTGCGCACGCCGAGCGCGATCGCCGCGATCCTGGCCGTCGCGATCTTCCGCGGCAGCGAGGCGGGCTACATCGCCGTCGTCGCCTTCATCACCTTCCCCTACATGGCGGTGGGGCTGCGCGACGGGCTGGAAAGCGCCGACCGCGAGCTCGACGAGCTGGCGCAGATCTACCATCTCGGCCTCTGGCCGCAGATCCGCCACATCACCGCCCCCTTCGTCGCGCCCTTCATCTTCTCGGCGCTCAGGAACGCCCATGCGCTGGCCTGGAAGGTGATCGTCGTGGCCGAAATCTTCGGCGCCGCCCGCACCGGCTTCGGCGCCGCCTTCGAGCATGCCTGGAACTACATGCTGATGGTCGAGGTGCATCTGTGGCTGCTGGTCTTCATGGCGATCGTGCTCCTGGCGGAATACGGCGTCATCCGGCGGCTGGAAACCTTCGTCTTCCGGTGGCGCGGATGAGCGCCCCCGCCCCCCTACCTGACAGGAGCGAACCCATGTCCGCACCGGACACCGTCCTCAAGGTCGCCGATCTCGGCGTCTCCTACGGCGCCGCCACCGCCATCTCGCGGCTGGATTTCGAGATCCGCCGCGGCGAATTCGTCGCCATTCTCGGCCCCTCGGGCTGCGGCAAGTCCAGCCTCCTGAACGCCATTTCCGGGCTGATGGCGCCCAGCCGCGGCCGGGTGGTGGTCGATGGCGACGAGCTCTACCTGCCGCGCAGCCGCGACCCGCGGCTGGGCTATGTCTTCCAGGCCCACCGGCTGCTGCCCTGGCGCACGGTGAAGCAGAACCTGGAAATCGTGCTTGCCGCCTCGGACGTGCCCCGCGAGACCTGGGACGCGCGGATCGACGAAATCCTCGGCATCCTGCATATCGCCCAGTTCCGCGACAGCTGGCCCATGCGGCTCTCGGGCGGGCAGCGCCAGCGGGTCTCGATCGCGCGGGCGCTGCTGGTCGATCCGTCCTACATCCTGATGGACGAACCGCTCAGCACGCTCGACGAGGTCACCGCCCGCTCGCTCCGCCAGGAGCTGACCGGCATCTGCCAGCGCACCGGCGCCACCGTGGTCTTCGTCACCCATTCGATCCGCGAGGCCGTCTACCTGGCCGACCGCATCCTGATCCTGACCCGCGGCCCCTCGACCATCTTCGAGGACTACCGCGTGCCGATCGAGCGGCCGCGCGACTATGACGACGCGCGCATCGCCGAGGTGGAGGCCGACATCATCCGCCGCATCCAGGCGCCCTGGGGGCTCGGCCCGGCGGAGGAGCGGCAGAGTGCCTGACCTGATCGCCAAGACCATGCCCTTCCTGCGCCTCCCCCGGCCCGGCCCGGCCCTCGCGGGCGCGAAGCTGCCGGGGCTCGTCATCGCGCTCGGCTCGATGCTGCTGATCTGGCATTTGGGCGCTATGGCCGTGCTCCCTTGGATCCCCGCGCCCGCGGATACCGCGGTGGAGATCTGGGCGAACCTGCAATCGGCGGAGTTCTGGCACGACTTCCGCTTGACGCTCGCCCGCGTGCTCGGCGCCTTCGCCCTGGCGACGCTGCTCGGCGCGGCGATCGGCATCCTGATCGGCCTTTCCGAGCGCGCCGAGGCCTTCTTCCAGCCGCTCCTGGCGCTGGCGCTGGCCGTGCCCGATCCGGTCTACATCATCTTCGCCATCCTCGCCTTCGGCACCGGCGAGACCGCGGGCTTCGTCGCGCTGACCGTGGCGGTGGCGCCCTTCGTGTCGAATATCGTGCGCTCCTCGGTCCATGCCCGCGACCGCGGGCTCGACGAGATGGCGCGGATCTACCGGCTGCCGCGAAGCGCCTTCCTGCGGGAGTCGCTGCTGCCGCAGCTGGTGCCGGCGCTGCTGACCGCGGCACGGTTCTCCTTCGCGCTCTCCTGGAAGCTCGCCGTGGTGGTCGAGGCGATCGGCCAGCCCGACGGCATCGGCGCCTCGATCTTCGAGAGCTTCCGGCTCCTGCGAATGCGCGAGGTCGCGGCCACCGCGATCATCTTCATCCTGGCGATGCAGCTCCTCGAGCGCGGACTGCTGGGACGCCTGGAAAAACGCCTGCTCCGCTGGCGCGCCTGAGCCTGCGCGCCCCCGGGGACACACGGACAACAAGGAAAGACATCATGAAAGTCGGAATCATCGGCGGCGGCATCGGCGGCACCGCCCTGGCCTGGGCGCTCCTGCAGAAGGGGATCGAGGTCGCCATCTTCGAGCAGGCGGACGCCTTCGGCGAGGTCGGCGCCGGGGTGCAGATCACCCCGAACGCGGTCAAGGCGATCAAGGGGATGGGGCTCTACGACCAGCTGCTGGACCGCGCCTTCTATCCGCAGGCCATCGTCGGGCGGAACTGGCAGAGCGCGGCGGAGAATTTCCGCATCCCGCTCGGCCAGGAGTTCCGCGACCATTACGACGCGCCCTTCATCCATATCCACCGCGCCGACCTGCTGGAGCTCTTCGCCACCGGCCTGCCCGCCGGGATCTGCCATTTCGGCGCCCGCTGCACCGGGGTGGAGGAAACCGCCACCGGCGCCCGCGCCAGCTTCGCCGACGGCTCGGCCTTCGAGGCGGACGTGATCGTCGGCGCCGACGGCGTGCGCTCGGCCGTGCGCGGCAGCGTCTTCGGCGAGACCGCGATGCGCTGGACCGGGCACATGTGCTACCGCGCGCTGGTGCCGACCGGCGGCGTGGTCGACCACGTCTCCCCCGACAGCAGCTTCTGGATGGGGCCGAACGCCCATGTCGTCACCTATTACGTGAAGGGCGGCGAGATGGTGAATATCGTCGCCGTCGCCGAGACCTCGGAATGGGTCGCCGAAAGCTGGAGCACGCAGACCAGCCGCGAGGAGATGCTGGCCACCTTCGAGGGCTGGAACGGCGCGCTCGGCCGGCTCTTCGCCGACGTGGACGAGGTCTTCGCCTGGGGGCTCTTCGACCGCGACCCGATGGAAAGCTGGGTCCGCGGCCATGTCACGCTCTTGGGCGATGCCTGCCATCCGATGCTGCCCTTCCTGTCACAGGGGGCGGGCATGGCGATCGAGGACGCGCTGGTGCTGGCCGAAGCGCTGGCCGCGTCACCCTCCGATGTGCCGCTGGCGCTCTCGCGCTATGAGGCGGAGCGGCTGCCGCGCACCGCGCGGGTGCAGCTCGAGGCGCGCGAGCGCGGCCGCACCTACCATCTGCCGACGCCCGAGGAGATGGCGGCGCGCGACGCCGAATACGCCCGCCGCGCCCGCGAGGAGCCGCGCACGACCGGGATCAATACCGACTGGGTCTACGACTACGACCCGCGCGCCTTCGCCGCCGGTCTGCGCGCGCCCGAGGAGGCCTGAGGCCCCGGGGGCGGCCCCGCCGCCCCCCTTCCCTCATGTCCCGCGGCGCCCCTGCCGCCCCTTGTTCCCGTTCCGTAGCGGTCCCGCCGCCCCCGTCCCTCATGTCTCGCGGCGCCCCCGCCGCCCCCTTTTCCTTCACGCCCCGCGGCGGCCCTGCCGGCCCTTGTTTCCGTTCCGTAGCGGTCCCGCCGTTCTCTCCTCTTGTCCCAAGGCGCCCGGGCCGCCCTCGCTTCCTTGCGTCCCGCGATGAGCCGGTCTTCCCGCCCTCCCGCGGCGCCCGGTCCATCGCCTCTTCCATCGGCCCGTGGCGGTTCAGCCTGCCCCTCCCCGGTTTCCGCGGCAGCCCGGCCGCCCTCATCGCCGCTCGTCCCGCGCCTCCCGGGATGTCGCCTCTCCGGTGGACCCGCGGTGACCCGGTCTGCCGCCCTCCCGCGGAGCCCCGGCCATCGCCTTTCCAGCCGTCCCGCGGCGGCTCAGCCTGCCCGTCCCCGGTTTCCGCGGCGGCCCTGCCGCCCGCATCGCCCCTCGTCCCGCCCCCCCTGGGCCTCGCCTCTCCGCTCGACCTGCGGTCACCCGGTATTCCGCCCTCCCGCGGCGCCCCGGTCGTCTCCTTTCCCGCCGTCCCGCGGCGCCTCAGCCCGGACCTTCTCCGCTCCCGCGGCGGCGGATCGCCAGCTCGCGATAGCCCGAAACCGCGCAGGGCAGCCGCTCGAATCGCAGTTCCGGCAGCAGCAGCAGCACGATCTCCGCAGTGGTGTAGACCTCCGCGCCCCTGGCCATGAGGTGGCCGCCGCGGACCTGCCCCTCGCCGTCGCTGATCGCCAGATGCAGGTGCTGCCCGCCGGGATCGAGCGTGCCGGACAGCGCCACGATCTCGAACCGCCCCTCGTAGAGCGTTGCCCCGTCGCGGTCGGCATGGCGGATCTCCACCCGCTGCAGGCTGCCCACCGCCGCTGTCACCGCCGCCGCCCCGGCCCCGGAGGCCGCAAGCGCGGCATGCAGCTCCGCCACCAGATCCGCCCCCGGAAGGAGCCGCAGGACGGCGAAACGGCCCTCCGAGATCTCTGCTGCGCCCATCGTCCCTCTCCGTTCCGGCTGGCTGGTCGCGCGAAGCCTAGGGCCTTTCGGCCCGGC
Organism: Poseidonocella sp. HB161398; assembly: GCF_005870025.1. Classification (GTDB taxonomy): domain Bacteria; phylum Pseudomonadota; class Alphaproteobacteria; order Rhodobacterales; family Rhodobacteraceae; genus Mangrovicoccus. The sequence continues at coordinate 151,501 of NZ_VATA01000008.1, read as the reverse complement.
GCTGAACCGCCTTTCGCCGCGCGGCCGCCGCCATTCCAGCGCGGACGGGGACCCGCCCCGCGGGCCGACGGGGGGGCGAGGCTTGAGCTCGCCCGGCTGCCGCCCTATCCTGCCCCCAGATCAACTGGTTGGACCCGGCCCGCCCGCCCGGCACCCGCCCCTGTCCGGAGCCCCAGCGCGCGCATGGCCGACACCGAGAAATCGCCCCCGATCCTGCGCCAGATCTCGATCAAGTCGGTGATGTCGCTCCTGGTGCAGGGCGCCCGCTCGCGCTCGGACCTGGCGCGCGAGACGGCGCTGTCGAAGCAGACCATGTCGGACGTGATCCGCGCGCTCGAAGAGGCCGGCTGGGTGCGCGCCTCGGGGCGCAGCGCCGGCGGGATGGGCCGGGCGGCGGTACTCTACGAGGTCGATCCGGGCGCCGCCTCGGTGCTGGGGCTCGATATCGGCGCCAGCCGCTTCCGCCTCTCGCTCTCGGACGCGCTCGGCCGGCCCCTCGGCGCGCGCGAGATGCGCACCGACAACCTGCGCCCCGAACGTCTGCCCGAGGAGATCGCCGCCCATGGCCGCGAGCTGGCCGCCGCAACGCCCGGGGCGGGCCCCTTGCGCTTCGCCTGCCTCGCCACGCCCGGCGTGGTCAATCCCGAGACCGGCCAGATCGCGATGGCGCCGAACCTTCCCGCGCTGGCCGGGATCGACCTGGCCGCGGCGCTGCGCGCGCTCCTCGGCGCCGAGGCGATGGTGGAGAACGACGTCAACTGCGCGGTGCTGGGCGAGTCCTGGGCGGGGGCCGCGCGCCATGCCGGGCATGTCGCCTATCTGGGGATCGGCACCGGGGTCGGGCTGGGGCTCGTCGCCGACGGGCGGCTGCTGCGCGGGGCGGGCGGCGCGGCGGGCGAGGTCGCCTATCTGCCGATCGGCGCGGACAGCCTCGACCCGGCCTCGATCGAGCGCGGCACGCTGGAGCGCGCGCTGGGGCTGCAGACGACGCTGGCCCCGTTCCGCGATCCGCGCGGCGCCGCCGCCACGGTCGAGGCCTTCCGCCAGGCGCTCGCCGCCGGGTCGCCCGAGGCGCAGGAGGTGCTGGGCCGGATCGCCGAGCTGGCGGCGAAGCTGGCGCTTTCGGTGCAGGCGATGTTCGATCCCGAGGTCATGGTGATCGGCGGCATGCTGGGGCTGGTGCCCGAGGTCGCGGAGGCGACCCGGCACGAGCTGGCGCGGCGCAGCCTGCGCCCGGCGCGGCTGGAACCGGCCGGGCTGGGGCTCGGCGCGACCGTCACCGGCGCGGCCTTCCTGGCGCTGAGCGGGCTCTACAACCAGGTCTTCTCGCCCCGGATCGACAGCCGCCGGATGGACGAGCCCTGGCCCTTCCCGCCGCCCGGCTGAGCGGGGCCGGCCCGGCGCCCTTCCCGCCGCCGGGCCGCGGGACGGGCTTCAGGCCCCCTCCAGCTCCGCCGCGGCCGCGGCCTTCCAGGCGCCCTCGCGGCTCAGCCAGACATGGGCGGGCATCGCCGACCAGCCCTGCAGCAGCGAGCCGCGCCCCCAGGGCGGCGCGAAATACTCGACCGCCCCCGCCCAGCCATTCTCCAGGCAGGTCCGCCACCAGCGGGTCATCGGATAGACCGGGTCCATGCCGTGATCTGCCAGCACTTCGGCATAGAGCCCGCTGAGATAGGGCCAGTCCGAGCCGTTATGGTAGCGGAAGGCGAAGACCGTCTTCTCGCGCGTGTCGCCGCGGCGAGCGAAGGGCGGATAGGCGCACATCACGCCCCAGTCGCCATAGGGCTGTTCGGCATTGCCGCGGCTCTCCAGCATCTCGCGGGCGCGGGCCAGCACGGTCTTCGCGCGCGCCTCGCTGACCGCGCCGAAGCGCAGCAGCGTCAGGCTGTCGAGCGTCAGGTGGTCCTCGCGGAAATCGCGCCGGTCGCCGTAATCCGCCAGCCAGCCGCCCTCGGTCAGCAGCTCGGGCTCGATCGCGGCGCGGGCCGCCGCCGCGGTCTCCGCCGCCTCCGCGGCGAGATTCGCATCGAGCGGCCCGCCGAGCTCGGCCATCGCGTCGAGCGCGCCGATCCACAGCCCGAGGTCATAGGCGACATAGCCGTGGCGATAGACATTGTCCGCCCAGTCCCGGTCGTTGCGCGGCTTGTAGGGCAAGGGCACGCCGTTCCGCTCGAAGCCGCGGTAGCGGCGGTAGATCGCCGCGATGACCGGCCAGTGCCGCTCCAGCACGGCGCGGTCGCCGGTGGCGCGGACGTAATCCGCCACGGTCAGCACGAAGAAGAGCGGGCTGTCGAAATGGTCCGACCACCAGTCGCCGGGGCGGAGGTGCTCGATGACGATCTTGGGATGGCTGCGGCGCACCTCCTCCCAGCGCTCGCTCTGGCGCGGGCCGGTCAGGATGACGCCGCTCGGCGTCTCGCCGTCGGGCTGGATGCCGCGGGCGAGGATCTCGATCTGGCCCGCCACCGCCTCGGGGGCTAGACGCAGGAGGATCTGCAGCGTCCAGTAGCCGTCGCGGTAGTATGTCCGCGCGGGCGCCGAATAGGCCTGGCCCGCGGCCAGCCCGGCAAAGCCGCCCGCCGCGTCGCGGCGGATCGCCGACAGCCCGGCATGGGTGCTCTGCGAGACCATCGTGCGCATCAGCGGCGCTGCCCCGGGCGCCTGGTCGCAGCGCGCCACATGGGCGGCGGCCTCGGCGCGGATCTCCTCGGGCGGCAGGGCCAGCGCGGCCTCGGCCTCGGCCTCGCTCTCTCCCGCGGCGACGATCAGGTCCCCGCCCGCCTGCAGCAGCAGGACGATGCCCCAGGCGGTGCGGATCACCCGGCGGGCGCCGCGGTGCTCGACCTTGCCGGGGGTCTCCTCGCGCGCCCACCAGGCGCCGCGGCGCGCGGCGGCCGCGCGGGTCAGCCGGGCGCCGCGCAGCAGCAGCACCGGGCGCGACTGCGCCACGAAAAGCCCGCCGCCCGTCCATTCGGCGCAGTTCGGGCTGTAGGCGAAGGGGCCCTCCGGCAGTTTCAGCGACAGGGTCGCGATATGGCCGCAGCCCCAGACCGACAGCGTCAGCCGCCCGTTGGGATGCAGGTCGCCCTGCAGCCGCGGCGCCATGAAGGGCAGCATCACCGGCTGCGGCGCCGTCAGCCGTCCATCGGCTTCGGGGCGGAGCGGAAGGGTGTCGAACTCGGTCACAGGGTCTCTCCGTCGGTCTCGGCCGCCTGCCCGGCAGGCAGCGGCGTCGGCAGGCCCGCCAGGTCGGCGGCCAGGATCACGGCGCCGGTCATGCCCGCCGCGGCGCCGAGCCGCGGCGCCGCCAGGCGCAGGGGGAAGGGAAGGAGCCGCGCCGCCTCGGCGGCCAGCGTCTCGCGGAACAGCCGGTGGGTGCCGATGCCGCCGCCGATCACGATCACGTCGGGATCGAGGATCGCCTGCAGGCTGGCCAGGCCGCGCGCGGCTTCGGCGGCAATCGCGCGGATCGTGCCGAGGGCCGCGGCCTCGCCCCGGGCGGCGCGGGCGAAGATGGTGCGGACATCGGCGCCGTCGCGGCCATAGGCGCGGCGGATCGCGGCGGTGCCGACCAGATCCTCGAACTGCCCCGCCTCGGAGCGCGCCGCCGCCGCGACCGCATCCGCGGCCAGCGGCAGGTAGCTGATCTCGCCCGCCCGGCCATGCGCGCCCGGCAGGATGCGCCCGCCGCTGACGATGCCCAGCCCGACACCAGTGCCGAAGGAGACGAAGCAGGACAGCGCCGCCCCCTGCCCCGCGCCGAGCCGCGCCTCGGCCAGCGCGGCGAGGTTGACGTCATTCTCGGCCACCACGTCGAGGCCGAGCGCCTCGCCAAGGTCGCGCCCCAGCGCCCGGCCCGGCGTCACCGGGACATTCGGGGTGAAATCGAGCCCGCCCGAGCGCGGATCGACCGCGCCCGGCGCGCCGAGCGCCACAACCGCCCGGGGCCGCTCGTCGCGCAGCGACCCGACCACGTGCGCGAGCTGCTCGAAAAGCGCCGCCTCGCTGCAGGTGCGGGAGGCCTCGGCACGGCCCGGTCCGAGCCGCCCGTCGGGACCGGCCGCCCCGGCCAGCAGCTTCGTGCCGCCGAGATCGAGCCCGATCGCCTGCACCAGCGCATGGGAGGCAGCGCGCGGCGGCGCGGCCGGGCGCAGCGCCCCGGTCTCGCGGTCGGGCGTCATTGCGGCGCCTCCCCGGGTTCGCATTCCTCCAGCACCACGGGGGATGGCGACCAGCCCGCGGGCAGCGGATCGGGGCGGCGGATCGCCACCTGCCCGAGCGATAGCCCGCGGATCCGCGCGGCATAGAGCCCGGGCATGCCGCCGGGATAGGGATGGAGCCCGATCACCCGGCCGGAGGCGTCCTTGCGCCAGGCATTCTTGCGCCCGGCCACCGCGGCGGCCTCCTCCGGCGCCAGATCGGCCGGGCCGGGACGCTGGTCGTGGCACTGGCCGGTGCCGAGCCGCCCGGGCAGCTGCTCCAGGTCAATCCGGTCGAGCCGCAGCCCCTCGATCTGGCCCGGCCGCCCGGCCACCAGATTGACCGCGCCCTCCTGCCGGCCCGAGAGATCCTCCACCGTCACGTCGCGGACACTGCCCGCGGGCCGGCCTGGGCGGCGGTCGAGCACCGAGACGGTCAGCGCCTCGCCCGACCCCCAGAAGCCGTGCGGGGTCTCGCGGCAGTCGACGCGGATGCGCGAGAAGCGGATACGCTCCATCGCGCCGCCATCGCGGGAAAACAGCCCGAGCCCGCGATTGGAGGCGGCGATGATGCAGTCCTCGAAGACGATGTCGCGGAAATCGCCGTGGGATTCCGTGCCGAGCTTCAGCGCGCAGGAGCGGCTCTCCACCCGGCAGCGGCGCACGGCGATGCGGGCGCAGGCGCCCAGGGGACCGTCCAGCCCGGCAGAGGTCTTCAGCACGATGCCGTCATCTGCGGTCACCAGGTCGCAATCCTCGACCGTCACGTCGCGGCAGGCATCGAGCACCAGCGCGTCGGTATTGGGCATCCGCCGGTCGTTGCGCACCCGGAGGCGGGCGATCCGCACCCGGTCGCACCCGGCCAGATGCAGCGTCCACATCGGCGAGTCCTCGACGGCGATGCCGGTGATCTCGAGGTCGCGGCAGCGCTCGGCCACGAGCACGCGGGGACGGAATCCGGCGGGCAGGAGGGTGCCGGAGTCGCCGTCATCGCCCTGATGGTAGGCCGCGCCGCCCGCGCGGATCGTGCCCGCGCCGCGGATCGCGATGCCGTCTGCGTCCTGCGCCACGATCAGCGCGCGGTCGCTGTCCTCGGCGATCACCCCGACCCGGTTGGCAGCATAGAGATCGTAGCCAGGCTCGAAATCCAGCACCGCGCCCTCGGCAAGCTCCAGCACCGTGCCGCCATGCAGCCTCAGCCCGCGGCAGGGATGGCGGCCGGGGGCGAGAAGGACATGGCGCGGCGCGGGCGAGTCGAGGGCCGCCTGCAGGGCCCCGGTGCAGTCCCCGGGGCCCGGCTGCAGGCGGATCGGCGTGATCGTTGTCATCAGAGCCTCATTGGAAGGCAGAAAGGTGCATCGTGCCGACAAATAATGCCGGAACGACTCCTACCTGCACGAGCTCCGTGACTTTGTCTAGCGCCTTGACAAAGTGCGCCGCACATTCGTAGCGTCGCGCTGACAACGGCCGGCGCGCCGTGATGACAGGAGGGATCGGGCGATGTCCGGCCGAGAGACCAGACCGGAATTCAGCCTGCGCGCCGGCTCATCCGCCGAGCGCCATGCCGTAGATCACCTGTCCCTCGCGGCTGACATCGGAGAAGCCCAGATGGCGGTAGAACTCGGCCGCGGCGGTGTTGAGCGGGTCGAGCCCCAGATGCAGCCCGCGCGCGCCCTGGTCCCGCATATGGGCGAGCTGGGTCTCGATCAGCCGCCGGCCCCAGCCGCCGCCCTGCGCCTCTGGCAGCAGGTTGATATGCAGATGCGCCGGGAAGCGCGCGAGGATCTCGGGCATCTGCCGCTTCGGCGCCGCGATCCGCTCCAGCGCCATCGCGTCCTTCTCCGCCGCCCCCAGCTCCATCTGCGCGACGCGGGCGCGGACCTGTGGCCACCATTCGGCCTCCATGCGGGCCTCGAAGGCGGCCGTGTCGGGCGTGCCGATCACGTAGCCCGCCGCCTGGCCGCCGATATCCAGCACGAAGGCGCAGTCCGGCTCCAGCACCGGATAGGCGCCGGCGAAGAGCAGCCCCGGCAGGTCGGGATCGGAGAACTGCGCCGTCCCGTCCTTTCCGGCCGCGGCCGTCCTGCGGCAGATCTCGTAGATCCGGGCAATGTCCTGCGGGCGGGCCCGGCGGATATGGGTCTGGGTCATGGCGCGCTCACCTCGCTGCTGTGCCGTCAGGCTCCGCAACCTAGGTCGGCCGCCGCGGCGCGGGGAAGACCGCGCGACAAAATGCGCATCCCGCCGGCGGCAGACGCCGCATCGCGGGTCACGGGAACACCATAAACCAGAACCAACAGGGAAACTGCCATGACAAAGAGCTTCACCAGATCCAGCCTCTGCGCCCTCGGCGCGACGCTTGCCGCCGCCCCGGCCCTGGCCGCCGATCTTCCGGTCTGGGACGACTATTCCTACGAGGGCCAGGTCGCGGTCATCGAGTCGCTGATCGAGAGCTTCGAGGCGGCCAATCCCGATGTCGAAGTCACCCGCACCCAGCGGACCTTCGACGACCTGGCGCTGACGCTGAAGCTGGCGGTCAGCGCGGGCGACGGGCCGGTGGTGACCAAGGTCAACCAGGGCGCCAAGGACATGGGCACGATGGCGCTCGAGGGGATGCTGCTGCCGGTCGACGGCTACATTTCCGAATACGGCTGGGACAAGATGCAGTCGCAGTCGCTGCTGGACCGCGACCGCTGGTCCGAGGACGGCAAGTTCGGCGAGGGCCCGACCTACGGCATCTCGGGCCTCGCCGAGATCGTCGGGCTCTACTACAACGAGAAGGTCCTGGAAGACGCCGGGGTCGAGCTGCCGCTGGAGACCTTCGGCGACTTCCTCGCCGCGCTCGACAAGGTCAAGGACGCCGGCACCACCCCGATCGCCATGGGCACGGCCAAGCAGCACCTGGCGCTGCATCTGATGGCGGCGATCAGCCAGGCGCAGATCGACGCCCCGAACCGCGCCGAGCTGGACGACCTGATCTACGGCCGCGGCGGCAGCTGGGAGACCGAGGGCAACCTCACGGCGGCAACGCTGATGCAGGACTGGGCCACGGGCGGCTATTTCTTCGACGGCTTCCAGGGCATTTCCGGCGATGACGCGGTGCAGCTCTTCATCGCGGGCCAGGCGGCCTTCCTGACCTCGGGCACCTGGTATTTCGGCGACATGCAGATGAATCCCGACATCCATTTCATGGCCGTGCCCGCGCCCGAGGGCGTCGCGCATCCGCTGTCGGTCGGCGGCGTCGACCTGGCCTGGGCGATCACCTCGCTGGCCGCGGACCAGGAGACGCAGGATCTGGCCGGGTCCTTCATCAACCACATGGTCAACGAGGACGCGGCCAAGGCCTGGGCGGCGGCGGGCTACCTGCCCTCGACCTCGCTGCCCGAGGATCACGGGCTGGAGCTGTCGGGCCTGCTGGAGGAAGGCATCGGCGTGTGGAACGCGCTGAACGCCAATGACGCGATCGGCCACTATCCGGACTGGTCGACGCCGACCATGCTGAAGACCATCGACGACAACACGCCGCTGCTGCTGGCCGGCCGCCAGACCCCGGCGGAGTTCCTGGCGCTGCTGGAGGCCGATTACGAGTCCTACCTCGCCACGATGAACTGACCCGGGCGCGCCTGCCGCGCCCTCCCCCGATGCCGCGGCCGGTCCCCTCCGGCCGCGGACAGCCAGGAAAGTGCCATGAAAAGTTCCGTCCTCGACGGGCCGGTCCGCAAGAACCTCGTCTTCGTCCTGCCCGGCCTCCTGATCTACGCGGCCTTCGTCTTCGTGCCGATCCTCTCGGCGGTGGGGCTCAGCTTCACCTCCTGGAACGGCGTCAGCCGCCCCGAATGGGTGGGCCTCGGCAATTACGCGGAGCTGTTCGGCGATGCGCGCTTCTTCACCTCGCTGAAGAACAACGCGATGCTGATGGCCTTCTACTGCCTGATCCCGCTGATCGTCGGCATGGCGCTGGCGGCGATGGTCTCCTCGATCCGCTCGCGCGAGCAGCTGGCGATCCGGACGCTGCTCTTCATGCCCTACATCATGCCCTCGGCGGTGATCGGCATCGTCTGGCAATGGCTCTACAACCCCGCCTTCGGGCCGATCAACCAGGGGCTCAAGGCGATCGGCCTGGGCGCGCTGGCGCTGCCGTGGCTCGGCGATTTCACCTGGGCGCTGCCCGCGGTGGGGATGGTCGCGGTCTGGTACTATTTCGGCTTCTGCATGGTGATCTTCCTCACCGGCATGCAGCGCATCGACCCCTCGATCTTCGAGGCCGCCCGCGTCGACGGCGCGAAGCCGGGCTATGTGTTCCGCCGCATCACCTTCCCGCTCCTGCTGCCCGAGATCCGCATCGTGCTTCTGCTGACCATCATCGCCTCGATCAAGAGCTTCGACCTGATCTTCACCATGACCCGCGGCGGCCCCGCGAACGCAACCCTCGTGCCCAATATCTACATGTACCAGCTCGGCTTCCAGCTCAGCCGCTACGGCTATGCCGCGGCGGTCGCCATCATCGGCGCCCTTCTGATCTTCGCGGTGAACTACGTCATCCACCGCACCATCCGGCCGCGGGACGGCGCCTGAATCATGGCCGCGATCTCCTCCCGCGCCGCGCAGGCGGCCACCTTCCGGCTGGTCATGTGGGGCTTCACCCTGATGACCGTCTTCCCCTTCGGCCTCTTGCTGCTGACCTCGCTGAAATCCAAGCAGGACCTGTTCCGCGGCGCCTTCGTGCTGCCCGACCGGCCGCATTTCGAAAACTACGTCTCGGCCTGGGTCGACGGCCATTTCGGCGTCTATTTCTGGAACTCGGTGATCGTCGTGATCCCGGTCGTGGGCATCGGCGTCCTGCTGGGCCTGCTGACCGGCTTCGCCTTCGCCTTCCTCAGCTTCCCGTTCAAGAAGACGCTCTTCGTGATGCTGACGCTGGGCATGATGGTGCCGGGCGAGGCCTATATCATCCCGCTCTACTACGAGATGCGCTGGCTGGGGCTGCTGAACACCTATGCCGCGCTGATCCTGCCGCAGATCGCCATGTCGGTCCCCTTCGCGACGCTCTTCATGGCCTCGGCGATGCAGCAGCTGCCCCGCGACATCCTCGAGGCGGCGCGGATCGACGGCGCGCCGCGCGGCATGATCCTGCGCAAGGTGATCCTGCCGCTGATGGGGCCCGCCATCTCGTCCCTGGGCCTCTTCCTCTTCATCTGGACCTGGAACGAGTTCCTGATCCCGCTGGTGCTCGTCAATGACGACGCGCTGCGCACCATGCCCCTGGGGATGCTGTTCTTCCAGGGCCGCTACACGGTCAACATCCCGGTCCTGACCGCCGGGGCGGTGATCGTCATCTTCCCGATCATCATCGTCTACCTGATCTTCCAGCGGAAGTTCATCGAAGGCCTGACCGCAGGAGCCTCCAAATGACCGGCCTCAACGTTTCCATCATCGGGCTGGGGCACCGCATCGCCTCGATCGCGCCCGAATTCCGCGCCGCGGCGCCGGATCTGCGCTTCGGCGCGGTCTGCGACCCCGACACCACCCATCTCGGGGCGATCGAGGCGCTCGGCGACAGCCCGCGCCGCTATGCCGATCCGGCCGGGATGCTGGCCGCCGAAAAGCCGGACATGGTGATGATCGGCTCGCCCAACCACCTGCATCTGGAGCATCTGCGGATCGCGCTGGAAAGCGACGTGCCCTTCATCTTCGCCGAGAAGCCGGTGGTGATCTCGGTCGAGGAGACGATGGAGCTCGCCCGGCTGATCGCCGCCCATGACGGCCGGCGGCGGATCATGGTCGGGCTGGTGCTGCGCTATTCGGCGCTCTACCGCGCGCTGCGCCGGGCGCAGGCCGAGGGCCATATCGGCGAGGTGATGTCGATCGAGGCCTCCGAGCATATCGGCCCCTTCCACGGGTCGTTCTTCATGCGCGACTGGCGCCGCTCCACCGCGATGACCGGCGGCTTCATGCTGGAGAAATGCTGCCACGACATCGACCTCTACCAGGGGGTGGCGGGCGCGCGGCCGATGCGGATCGCCAGCTTCGGCGGCCGCAAGAAGTACCTGCCCGCCCGCCGCCCGTCCACGCCGCCGGCCTATCTGGACGAGAAGCTGCCGCGCTGGAACGGGATCGGGGACGCCTTCTCGGGCGAGGCGGACATCATCGACTACCAGACCGCGCTGGTCGAATACGCCAATGGCGCGACGCTGGCCTTCCACACGAACCTGAACGTCCCCGACCAGTTCCGCCGCTTCTGCGTGATCGGCACCGACGGCATGGCCGAGGGCGATTTCATCCGCAACAGCTTCCGCGTGACCCTGTCGGACACCGGCGCGCGGGTCGCCGACGAGGCCGCCATCGGCTCGGGCGCGGAGGAGGGCCATTACGGCGCCGATGCCGCCATGGCGCGCGACATCCTCGCCCATGTCGAGGGCCGCCTGCCCGAGCTGCCGCTCTCCGTCACCGACGCGCTCGAGGCGGGGCTTGCCGCGCTGGCCATGGACATCGCCCGCACCGAGGGCCGCCTCGTCGACATGGCGCCGATCTGGGCCGCCTTCGACGCCGCGCTCGCCCCCATCCCCGCAGCCGCCATGGGAGACCACTGATGGGACAGCTCGATTTCAGGGCCATCACCAAGTTCTTCGGCCATCACGAGGTGATCCGCCCGACCGACCTGAGCATCGCAGACGGCGAATTCACCGTCTTCGTCGGCCCCTCGGGCTGCGGGAAGTCCACCATGCTGCGGATGATCGCCGGGCTGGAGGAGATCTCCTCGGGCGAGCTGCTGATCGACGGGCGGGTGGTCAATGACACCGCCCCGGTCGACCGCGGCATCGCGATGGTCTTCCAGTCCTACGCGCTCTATCCGCACATGACCGTCTTCGAGAACATCGCCTTTCCGCTGCGGGTCTCGAAACTGCCCGAGGCCGAGATCCGCCGGCGGGTCGAGGAGGCGGCGGCGATCCTGAAGCTGACCGAGCGGCTGTCGCACAAGCCCGCCGCGCTTTCGGGCGGGCAGCGCCAGCGCGTCGCCATCGGCCGCGCCATCGTGCGCGAACCGGCGGTCTTCCTCTTCGACGAGCCGCTGTCGAATCTCGACGCCGCGCTGCGCGCCGAGATGCGGGTGGAGCTGACGCGGCTCCATGCCCGGCTGGGCGCCACCATGGTCTATGTCACCCATGACCAGGTAGAGGCGATGACCATGGCCGACCGGATCGTCGTGCTGCGCGGCGGCGTGGTGGAGCAGACCGGCAGCCCGCTGGAGCTGTTCCACCGCCCCGCCAACCGCTTCGTCGCGGGCTTCCTCGGCAATCCGAACATGAACTTCCTGCCCGCCACGGCCACCGCCTGCGGCCCGGGCGGCGTCACGGTCGACCTCGCCGCCGGCGGCAGCGCGGAATTGCCGGTCGACGGCACCGCGCAGCCCGGCGAGGCGCTGGAACTGGGCATCCGCCCCGACGAGCTGAAGCTCGGCCAGGGCGCGCTGCGCTTCGCCGTCCTGCCAGACGTGGTCGAGCAACTCGGCAACCAGAGCGTCGTCCATGGCAGCCTGGAGAACGGCCAGCCGATCTGCGCGGTCGTCACCGGCGGCTTCGGGCTGAAGCCGGGCCAGCCGGCCGAATTCGGCTTCGATCCGGGCGCCGCCCATCTCTTCCGCGAGGATGGCACCGCCCTTCCCCGCCGCATCGACCTTGCGCGGCTCAGCGCCGCCTGACACCCTTGACCGGGCATGACCCGGAGCAGACCGGAGACCGACATGACCCCCCCTACCCGCCAGATGCGGCAGGAAATCCGCGACATCCCCGCAGCGGCGCAGCGGCTGCTCGACGAGGGCCGCGCGCCGCTCGAGGCCGCGGCCGCCGCGCTGGCCGAGCGCGACCCCGCCTTCCTCGTGACCGTCGCCCGCGGCACCTCGGACCATGCCTGCAGCTTCCTCAAATACGCCATCGAGATCGAGACCGGCCGCCCCGTCGCCTCGGTCGGCCCCTCGATCGCCTCGGTCTACCGCGCGCCGCTGAAGCTCGCGGGCGGGGCCTGCCTCGCTGTGTCGCAATCCGGCCAGAGCCCGGACATCGTCGAGCTGGCCAGCGCCGCGCGCCGCGGCGGCGCGCTGAGCCTGGCGCTGACCAACACCGCCGACTCGCCGCTGGCGCGCGCCTCCGACCATGCGGTCGACATCCTCGCCGGGCCCGAGCTGGCCGTCGCCGCCACCAAGACCTTCGTCAATTCGGTGCTTGCCGGGCTCATGATCCTGGCGCGCTGGACCGGCAATGCCGCGCTCGATGCCGCGCTCCTGCGGCTGCCCGAGGCGCTGGAGACCGCCGTGGCCGAGACCTGGCCCGGCTTCCGCGAAGCCGTGGCCGAGGCGCCGGCGCTTTTCGTCCTGGGCCGCGGCCCCTGCTACGCCATCGCCCAGGAGGCGGCGCTCAAGTTCAAGGAGGTCGTCCAGATCCAGGCGGAGAGCTATTCCTCGGCCGAGGTGATGCACGGCCCGGTGGCGCTGGTCGGCGAGGGCTATCCGGTGCTCTGCCTCGCCGCGGGCGACGCCGCTGCGCCGGGGCTGGCCGAGGTCGCCGACCGGCTGGCCGGGATGGGCGGGCAGGTTTTCGCCACCACCGGGCTGGTGCGCGAGGCGGTCGCCCTGCCCCATGTCGAGACCGGCCATCCGCTGACCGACGGGGTGGCGCGGATCGCCTCCTTCTACGCCATGGTCGAGGCGCTGGCGGAGATGCGCGGCACCGATCCCGACGCGCCGCGCAACCTGCGCAAGGTGACGGAGACGGTATGACCCGGAGCCCCGCGCGATGAGCCCCGCGGTGATCGCGGTCGATGGCGGCGGCACGCGCTGCCGGCTGAGCCTCGACGGCCGGGTGACGGTGGAGACCGGCCCGGCCAATCTCGTCTCGGACCCGCATGGCGCGCTCGCGCGGCTCCGCGCCGGGCTGGGCGATCTGGCCGACGCCGCCGGGCTGCCCGCCGCCGCGCTGGCGGAGATCCCGGCCTATCTGGGGCTGGCGGGCTGCCTTTCCTCCGGGCTCGGCGGCAGGATCGCGGCAGAGCTGCCCTGCCCGGTCCTCGCCGTCGAGGATGACCGCCCGGCCGCGGTGCGCGGCGCGCTCGGCAGCGCCATGGGCGGGCTGGCGCATTGCGGCACCGGCTCCTTCCTGGCGCGGCGCAGTGCCGAGGGCATCCGGCTGGCCGGCGGCTGGGGCGCGATCCTCGGCGACGAGGCCTCCGCCGCCTGGACCGGCCGCCGCGCGCTCTCGCGCACGCTCGATGCCGCCGACGGGCTGACCGCGCCGAGCGGACTGACCGAAGGCCTGATGCAGCGGCTCGGCGGGTCCGCAGGGATCGTCGCCTTCGCCGCCGGGGCAGGCCCCGCCGCGCTCGGCAGCCTCGCCCCCGAGGTCACCGCCCGCGCCGCCGAGGGCGACCCGGTCGCGGCGGGCATCCTCGCTGAGGGCGCAGGCCACATCGCCCGAGTGCTTGCCGCGCTCGGCCACCGCCCCGGCGATCCGCTCTGCCTCACCGGCGGGATCGGCCCGGCCTTCGCGCCCTACCTTCCGGACGGTCTGCAGGCCGGGCTCCGCGAGCCCGCGGGCACGCCGCTCGACGGCGCGCTGGCCATCGCCCGCGAACTGGCCGGGCAACAGCAGGGACGACGCGCATGACCCGCCGCATCCTGGCCGGAGGACCGGTCTTCGACGGCACGCGGCTGATCCCCGAGGGCTGGGTGGCGGTCGAGGCGGGCCGCATCGCCGCGATCGGCGACGGCCCGCTGCCCGCAGGCGAGCGTTTGGATCTGGCGGGCGGGATCCTGTCGCCGGGCTTCGTCGACCTGCAGGTCAATGGCGGCGGCGGGCGGCAGTTCAACGACGACCCCAGCACCGGGACCCTCGCCGTCATGGCCGCCGCGCATCGCCGGCTGGGCAGCACTTCGATCCTGCCGACGCTGATTACCGACAGCCCCGATATAACCCGCCGCGCCATCGCGGCCGTCGGCGAGGCCGTAGCCGCGGGCATCGAAGGGATCGCTGGGCTGCATCTCGAGGGGCCGCATCTGGCGCTGTCGCGCAAGGGCGCGCATGATCCCGCGCTGATCCGGCCGATGGAAGACGCCGATCTGGAGCTCTACTGCCGGGCCGCTGCCGAGCTGCCCGCACTTCTGGTCACGCTCGCCCCGGAATCGGCGAGCGAGGCGCAGGTGGCGCGGCTGGTCGCGGCCGGAGCGGTCGTCTCGCTCGGCCATAGCGACGCGGATTACGACACGGCCTGCCGCTATGCCGCCGCCGGGGCGCGGATGGCGACGCATCTCTTCAACGCGATGAGCCAGCTCGGCCATCGCGCGCCGGGGCTCGCAGGCGCCGCGCTGTCGCTGCCGGAGCTCTCGGCCGGGATCATCGCCGACGGGGTGCATGTCCATCCGCAGATGCTGCGCCTGGCCTTCGCCGCCAAGCAGGGGCCCGGGACGCTCTTCCTCGTCACCGACGCGATGGCGCCGGCGGGGACCGGGGAGGCGGGCTTCACCCTGAACGGCCGCTGGATCGCGCGGCGGGACGGGCGGCTGACCCTGGCCGACGGCACGCTGGCGGGGGCAGATCTGCAGATGGTCCATGCGGTCGGCCGACTGGTCCGCGAGGCCGGCCTGCCGCCCGGGGCCGCGCTGGCCGCCGCCACCCGCCTGCCCGCCGCGCAGATCCCGGCGCTTGCCGGGCGCGGCACGCTGCGGGTCGGCGCCCCGGCCGAGCTGATCCGCATCGAGCCCGATTTCTCCGCCGCAGCGCCGCTTCCCTGAGTCACCGGCAGAGATTCTAAAATGGCGGACATTATTCGTTCCGTTGCCCGTCGCGGGCGGCGGAGGGATCACGGCCGACCCCGGATCCGCGCCATGAAGCGGCCCTTTTCCGCGGAAAATGTGTCAGGACTCGTGACCAGAACTCCCCGCAACCACCTGAATATACTTAACTGTTCTGCCCCCTGACGGGCTCGTGAAGGCGCGGGCGTGCAAACCCGTGCAGGACGGGCTTGTCCTGCGGGTATAATTTATGACATTATAGAAAAACATCATACTGGCCGGAGCGGCCGGGCCGGAATCCCAGGAGGAGGGAGCCCGGCCGCGGACCGGCGAAGCGCGTTTTCCAAGGGAGGAGAAACCATGCACAGACGACAGCTGCTTGCGGGAATGACGGCGATTGCCGCGGCACAAGCCCTGCCCGTCCGGGCCGATGAGGCGGCCTGGCCGGTGAAGCGGGTGCAGATCCTGGTGCCGGCCTCGCCGGGCGGGATCACCGATTCCTCGGCACGCACCTTCGCCCGCGCGCTGGAGCGCGCCGCGGGCGTCACCGTCTCCGTGGTCAACCAGACCGGCGGCGGCGGCGTGGTCGCGCTGCAGAGCGTGGCGTCGGCCCGGCCGGATGGCAGCACGCTGCTGATCTTCCACGCGATGCTGCATGCCGCGCATCTCTTCGGCCGCTCGCCCTTCACCTACGAGGACTTCACCCCGATCTCGACGCTGAGCCAGGCGAATGACGTCTATGTCGCCCGCGCCGACGCGCCCTTCAGCACCCTGCCCGAGCTCTTCGAGCATGCCCGCACCCATCCCGGCGAGGTGATGCTGGCCTCCCAGATGGGCGGTACCACCCAGGTCAAGGGCGACGCGCTGGTCAAGGCCTCGGGCGGGACGCTGAAAGTCGTCGATGCCGGTCCCGAGGCCGAGCGGCTGGCCGCGCTGATCGGCGAGCAGGTCCAGGTCTCTTCGATGAGCGTCGCCACCGCGCAGCAATATGTGGAATCGGGCGATATCAAGGTGCTGGCCGTGCCGACCGCCAAGCCCGACCCCTTCGCGCCCGACTGGCCGACGGCGCAGTCCCAGGGCGTCGATATCGACTTCCCTCTGACGCTGGAGCTCTACGGCCCGCCGGGCATCGCCGAGGGGCCGATGTCGAAGATCGCCGCCACGATGCAGGCCATCGCCGCCGATCCGAAATTCGCCGAGGAGATGAACCGCATCCGCCAGACGCCCTATATCCTGTCGCCCGACGAGACGGCGGATTTCGTGGCGAAGGAATTCAGCTTCGTCGACTCCATGATCAACTGACGGGGCGGACCGGCGGGCCCATCCGCCCGGCCGGTCCCCCTGCCTTCCGGCGAGGTCCGTCATGAACCCCAACCGTTTCGCCGCGCTCGCCTTCTT
The DNA here is from genome assembly GCF_005870025.1 of Poseidonocella sp. HB161398. Classification (GTDB taxonomy): domain Bacteria; phylum Pseudomonadota; class Alphaproteobacteria; order Rhodobacterales; family Rhodobacteraceae; genus Mangrovicoccus. Next base: position 135,124 of record NZ_VATA01000008.1, on the reverse strand, counting down.
CGGCGTGGCGCTGGTCCTGATCCTGTCCAACCGCACGCTCGGCACCATCGACATGGCGGGCGATCCGGGCCCCTTGCTGATGCCGCGGCTGGTCGGCGGGCTGATGCTGGCGCTGTCGGTCCTGCTGGCGCTGGCCCCCGCGCCGCGCGCCGCCTCCGGCGAAGAGCCGCCTGCCCCCGCGACCCCGTCCGCGCTGCCCCTGCCCGCGATTGCCGGGCTGGTTGCCGCCGCGCTCTGCTATGCGCTGCTCTTCTCGCGGATCGGCTTCACCCTCTCCACCGCGGGCTTCCTGACCGCCGCCATCCTCTGCTTCGGGCCGCGCGGACCGCGCGCCATCGCGGTTGCGGCCGCGACCGGCGCCGGAGTGGCGCTTGTCCTCGGCTTCCTGCTGCAGACCGTGCTGGGCGTCTACCTGCCCGGCGTGCTGGTCTGACCGCGCGAAAGGACCCTGACCCATGTTCCTGCAATTTGCCGAAAGCTTCGCGGCGCTCCTGCATCCGCTGCAGCTCCTGCTGATGTTCGGCGCCGCCGCCATCGGGCTGTGCTTCGGCGCGCTGCCCGGGCTGAACGCGATGATGGCCGTGGTCATCATGCTGCCCCTGACCTATGTGCTGTCGCCCGCGGCCGGGCTCGCGGTGCTGATCGCCGCCTATGTCGGCGGCATCTCGGGCGGGCTGGTCTCGGCGGCGCTGATGCGCATCCCCGGCACGCCCTCTTCGGTCGCCACCACCTTCGACGCCTTCCCGCTGGCGCGCCAGGGCAAGGCCGTGAAGGCGCTCGGCACCGGCATCGTCGCCTCCTTCATCGGCGGGGTGATCAGCCTGGCGATCCTGATCGCCTTCGCCCCGGCGATCAGCCGCGTCGCGGTGCGCTTCGGGCCGTTCGAATACACCGCCATGACCGCGCTGGCGCTGACGCTGGTCGGCGCGCTGGCCGGGCGCAACATGGTCAAGGGGCTGCTGGCCGCGCTCCTGGGCCTTGCGCTGTCGCTGATCGGCTTCGCGCCGATCGACGGCACGCCGCGCTTCACCTTCGGGCAGATGGACATGATGGCGGGGATCGGGCTCGTGCCCTTCATGATCGGCCTCTTCGCCATCCCGCAGCTGATCACCGAGGCGCTGAGCCCGCCGAACCGGCCGAAGCTCGACGTGACCGAGCGCGGCATCGGCGTCACCTTCGCCGAACTGCGCGCCAATGCCGGGAACATCCTGCGCTCCTCGCTGATCGGCACCGGGATCGGCGTGCTGCCCGGGATCGGCGGCGGCGCCTCGAACCTCGTGGCCTATGCCGCGGCGCGCAAGCGCTCGAAGACGCCCGAGCGCTTCGGCACCGGCGCGGTCGAGGGCATCTATGCCTCGGAATCCGCGAATAACGCCTCGATCGGCGGCGCGCTGCTGCCGCTGCTGACGCTTGGGATCCCCGGCGACGCCGTCACCGCGATGCTGATCGGCGGCTTCCAGATCCACGGGCTGCAGCCGGGACCGCTGCTGTTCCGCAACCAGCCCGACGTGATCACGGCAATCTATGCCGCCTTCCTGATCTCGGCGCTGATGGTGCTGATCGTGCAGCTGACGACCATCCGCATCTTCCCGCGGGTGCTCCTGACGCCCAAGCGCTTCCTGGTGCCGGTGCTGCTGGTCCTGTCGGTGATCGGCGCATACGGCGCGGACAGCCGGGCCTTCGACATCTGGATCATGCTGGGCGTCGGGCTGCTCGGCTTCGGGCTGGAGAAGATGAACTTCCCGCTGGCGCCGATGGTGCTGGGCTTCGTCCTCGGCCCGATCCTCGAGCAGAACCTGCGCCGCGCGATGATCTATTCCGACGGCACGCTGACGCCCTTCCTGACCCAGCCGGTGGCGGCGGCCTGCACGCTGGCCTGCGCGGCGGTGATCCTTCTCAACCTCTGGCAGGCCGCAAGACGGAGACGCCCCGCATGAGCATCGCCACAGACGACACCCCGGCCATGCCGCTGCCCGCCGCGAAGGAGGCGCCGCCGCCGCCGCCCAGGCTGCCGCGCCGGATGCGCCGCATCTACTCGCTCGAGGATCTGGAGCCCGCCGCCCGCCGCTTCCTGCCACGGCCGATCTTCGGCTATGTCGAGGGCGGCGCCGAGACCAATGCCTCGCGCGGCGACGCGCGCGCGGCCTTCGAAGAGATCGGGCTGGTGCCGCGGATCCTTGTCGATGTCTCCTCGCGCTCGCTGGCGACCGAACTGATGGGCGAGCGCTGGGAGATGCCCTTCGGCATCGCGCCGATGGGGGTCTCGGCCCTGACCGGCTACCGCGGCGACCTCTCGCTCGCCCGCGCCGCCGAGGCGGCCGGGATCCCGATGGTGATCAGCGCCGCCAGCCTCATTCCGCTGGAGGAGATCCGCGCCGCAGCGCCGAGGGTCTGGTACCAGGCCTACCTGCCGCGCGAGGAGGAGGAGATCCTCGCCCTGCTCGCCCGGGTGGAGCGCGCCGGGATCGGCACGCTGGTCGTCACCGTCGACACTGCCGTGGTGCCCAGCCGCGAGAACAACCTGCGCACCGGCTACAAGACGCCGCTGAAGCCGAACCTGTCGCTTCTGCTCGACGGGCTGACCCATCCGGCCTGGGCCGCGGGCACCTTCCTGCGGACCTTCCTGCGCCACGGCAATCCGCATTTCGAGAATGCCGGGCCGGGGCGCGGGGCGCCGCTGCTGTCGCGTCAGGCGGTGCGCGACTTCTCGGGGCGCGAGTTCCTCGACTGGGACATGCTCCACCGCGTCCGCGCGCGCTGGAAGGGGCGGCTGGTGCTCAAGGGGCTGCTGCATCCCGGCGACGTGGCGCTGGCGCGCGAGGCAGGCTGCGACGCGGTGGTGCTGTCGAGCCATGGCGGCCGCCAGCTCGACTACGCGATCTCGCCGCTCAGGGTGCTGGCGGCGGCGAAGGCCGTCTCGGGCGGCATGCCCCTGATGCTCGACAGCGGCATCCGCCGCGGCACCGACATCCTCAAGGCCTTCGGGCTCGGCGCGGATTTCGTCTTTCTCGGGCGGCCGATGAACTATGCTTCGGCGCTCGGCGGCGAGGCCGGGGTCGCCCACGCCATCGGATTGATGCGCACGCAGCTGCGCGCCGATCTGGGCATGATGGGACTGCTGTCCATGGCCGAGATGGGGCCGGGGCAGCTGCTCCATGACGGGTTCCGCCAGCTCCCTGGCTGAGCCCGCCTCCCAGGGCGGTGGCGGCGGGTCTCAGCCGCCGCCGCCCGTCAGGGCCGGATCGCGCTCATGGGCGAAGATGCGCTCCTTGCCGCGCTGCAGGTGATAGGCCATGTAGTTGCGCGCCGCCTCGGCATCGCGGGCCTCGATCGCGCGCAGGATGGCGGCATGCTCTTCCATCACCCGCTCGGAGCGCGCCGCGAAGTTCTTCGGCATGGTCTGGCGGGCATAGGTCATCGCCCCGGCATAGGTGCGCCGCAGCGCCGCCATCGAATCCCACAGGAAGTTGTTATGCGCCGCGCGCAGCACCGCGTAGTGGAATTCCAGGTCGTGCCGGACATCCACGTCATTCGCGGCGAAGGCGGCCTGCTGGTCGGCATGGGCCTTGCGCAACCGCTTCAGATCCGAGGGCTCGGCACGGCGCGCGGCCAGCGCGGCCGCCTCGCGCTCGATCAGCTCGCGGTATTCGAGAAAGCGCTGCACCTCGGCGACCGAGACCGCCTCGGGCGCGCTGAGCACCTCGCGCGCGGGCTGCTTGAGCACTTCGCATTTCCTGCCCGGCGAGGAGGAGATCACCCCGTCGGTCTTCAGCCGCGACATCGCCTCGCGCACCACCGTGCGCGACACCGCGAAGGCGGCGCAGAACTCGGCCTCGGTCGGCAGGCTCTGCCCGGGCTTCACCGCGCCGGAGACGATCAGGCGGAGGATTTCCTCGTAGGCCTTGTCGCTCAGGGGCATGTCGGCCGTCTTGGCGATCGGCGACAGCGTCCGGAGCGCGGCCTCTGCCACCGGGTCGTGAACTTTCCTGCGCGGCATCGGCCTTCCTGCTGTCCCTGCTCTTCCGCCCCACTCTAGGAGAGGCGCCGCGCGGTTTGAATAGAAGATCGCGCGGCGGAGGCGGCGACAGCTCAGCCGCGGGCCGCCAGCTCGCGGGCATGGATGCCCAGCAGGATCAGCCCGGGCCAGAGCATGTAGGCCTCGATCTCCAGGTTCTCGCCGAAGGACAGCAGCACGATCGTCATCATCACGCTGAGCGGCAGCCGCCCGCGCGGGCCCCGCGCCGCATCCGTCAGCGCCAGCAGCGTCTGCCAGACGAGCGGCACCAGAAGCGCGGCGAAGCCCGCCACGCCCTTGACGAAGAGCAGGCCCCACCAGGTGTGATGGCTGCCGATCGGCATGTACTCGACCACATGCGGGCCGGGATGCACGGTGCCGTGCCCGGTCCAGAACGCCTCGGCCTGCCAGCGCTCGCCCGCGATCCGCTGCAGCGTTTCGCGCACCCGGGTGCTGTCGGCGCGGGCGCCCTTGAAGGCGGCCACCGCATCCAGCGCCGCCCCGCCCACGGCCGAGCCGATCACCGCGAAGGAGGCGGCCACCGCGGCCAGCGCCTGCCAGGCCCAGCCGCGCAGGATCAGCGGCATCAGCCGCGGCCCGGCGGTGCAGGCGACGAGCCCGACGAGCCCCATGCGCGACTTCGAGAGCAGGATCATCGTCACCCCCGCGGCCACGCCGATGGAGCGCCAGCGGATGTTGCGCTCTTCCAGCGCGAAGCAGACCTGCAGCACGCCGAGGAGCGCGGCGAAGGGCGACCAGGGGGCGTAGAACTGCCAGCGCGGCGTCCAGCTGCCCGGATCCCAGGTGAAGAGGAAGACCGAGAAGTATTCCGGCCCGGGCCCGCCCACCGCCTTCAGGGGCGAGGTGAAGATCCGCTCGGGCAGGCCGAGCTGCGGCGCGGCGAAAAGGATCGGCGTCAGCGCCAGCGTCCAGAGCCCGACGACGCATTGGCCGCGCACCAGGATCTCGCGCCGGATCGGCAGCACGGCGCCGGCCAGCGGAAACAGCGCCAGCAGCGCCCAGCCCTTGGCCCAGCCGATCGAGGACTTGATCGTCTGCTTGGTCCCGAGCCCCCAGTCGGCATGGCCCGCCCAGAGCGCGACCAGCATCGCCGCCATGCCGATGAACCAGCCCCAGACCACCGGCGGCACCGGCCCCGTGGGGCGCAGGTCGGCCCGGATCGCCGGGCCGAGATAGAGCGAGAGCACCGCCAGCGCCGCCAGGCACCAGCCGAGCACCGGCCCGACCAGGTAGAGCGCGCCGACGAAGTAGAAGGGCCAGGTCCAGCGCAGCGCGGCGAAGGCCATGGCCTCGGCCGGGTTGGCCGGGACCAGGGGCGCGGCCGCCGGAGCGGCCGGGGCGAGGGAGACGGCGGCGGCGCTCATTCCGCGGCCGCCAGGATCGGGGCCGGGGCGCGCTCGGGCGCGCTGGCCAGCAGCCGGTCGATCAGCGGGCGGCGCACCCAGCCGAGGAAGAGGCCGAAGCCCAGGAACATCGTCCCCGCCACGCCCGCGGCAAAGGCCATCAGCCGGTTCGGCGAGGAGGGCGCATCGGGCAGCGAGGGATCCTCGAGCACCTGCACCAGCGGATAGGAGGCATAGAGATCGGTCTTGGTCGCCTGGCTGCGCGCCATCGCGGAGGCGAAGACTGCCTCGGCCACGGAGAAGTCGCGCTGCAGATCCTCGAGCCGGGCGGCGGGCTCCAGCAATTCGCGGCGGCGCGCCTCGGCGCGCTCGAGCCGCTCGGACATCGCCGCCACCTCGGCTGCGAGCCCGGCGCGCTCGGCCTCGGCCGTCACCAGGTCGCTCAGGAGCGCCGCGCGGTTGCCGACATGCGACAGGTCGAGCCCGCCGAGCGCGTCGCGGTCGAGCCCGGTCAGCACTGCGGCGCGCAGCATGGTCTCGCGCTGCGCCGCCTCGAAGCCGCCCTGCGCGGTGGTCACCAGCGGATGGCGGGCGCCGAACTGCGCCTGGACCTGCGACAGCTCGGCGGCCTGCTCGGCCATGCGGGTGGCCAGCGCGGCAAATTCGGTATCCGCATGCAGCCGCAGCGCCGCCGCCGCCAGCGCGGGCGTGGTGCGCAGCGCGGATTGCAGTGCGCGCACCGCTTCGGTCTTCTCCGCCAGCGTCGCCGCGAGATCGCGCAGCCTTTCGCCAAGCGCATCGGTCTCCGCCGCCAGCGCGCGGTACTGCTCGCCCGAGACCAGCCCGGTGGCGCGCTGCAGCGCCGAGATCTCGGCTCGCGTGGTCTGCACCGAGGTGCGGTATTCGGAAATGGCGTCGCCCGCGCTAATCTCGCGCATGGAGATCTCGTCGCTGCGCAACGCCTCGATCTCGGTGAAGAAGGCGGCAAGCAGCGCGTCGCCCCGGGCCTTCGCGCCCTCGGCGCTGCCATCGGTCAGCGAGACATGGATCAGCCCGGTCTGGTCGACCAGCTCCACCCGCGGCTTGCCGAAGGCCTCCGGCGCGACGCCGACCGAAAGGGCGGCGGCATCGAGGATGCGCTCGGCGCCGAGCAGGCGCTTGTAGGTCTCGGTCGGGCTGACCGAGGAGCTGGCGAAAGGCGAGCTGGAGGAGGAGGAGGCCTGGCCGATGCGGTCCAGGTTGACCGAGGCCGAGGCGCCCGAGCCCGGCAGGATCAGCGACATCTGGGTGCGGTAGCGCAGCGGCGCCTTCGCCAGGTAGAGCCCGATCGGCGCCCAGAGCGCGGCGGAGCCCAGGAGGAAGATCAGCGCATAGCGCGGCAGCCGCCCGCGGTCGAGCAGCCGCCCGCCGCGCAGCAGCCGGACGGGGGAGATCTGGGCGGGCTTGTGGCGGAAGAGCTTCGGCAGGCGGGGCATGTCGGGCGATCCTCGGGGCTGGGGGAACGGTGCGCCCTTCCCTATCGCAGACGCTCCGCCCGCGCGTCCGCGCCGGGGGATGGCCCCGGGGAAATAGGGCCAGCGCCCCTATACGGACGGATACCCGCGCCCTGCGGAGGGAGAGCCTGCGCCCTCTTCCCGACGGTCATGGCGCGGGCTGTCCGCCCCGCCGCCGGCAGCCGGCCGCGGGAAAAGGAGACCGGGGCGGCCATCGGTCCGAGTCCAGCCGCGGCCCGTGCCGGACATGGCAGCCCCCTCGGCAGGGCGGTGAAAAAATCCGGCTGGCCGCGGAGCTCGAGGCGAAATCGGGGAAATTTCCGTGGGCAGCGAGACTTGCCCAACTCGGGCAGCATTCCCGACCGGATCCGGGACGGTTTCCTCCACGGCTCCGCCCTGGACTCCTTTTCCAGCACCGTCTTGACGGTCCGGGACCGCCTTCCCGGTCCGGCACAGGGCGTTTCAGCCGCCTGCTACCGGCCCGCCTTGCGGATGAGCGGATAGCGGAAGACGTCGTTGGGATAGGCCTCGCCGCCGATGCGGAACGCGGTGGTCCCGACCCGCTCGAATCCCTGCCTCAGGTAGAAGCCGATCGCCGGGGCGTTTTCGGAATTGGTGGCCAGCCAGACGTCCGGCGCCCCCGCCTCCCGCGCATGCGCCAGCCCCGCACGCAGGAGCGCCCGCCCGAGCCCCCTGCCATGATGGCGCGGCTGGACGTAGAGCGTCGATATCTCCATGTCGGAGCAGCCCGGCACCGGAGCGGGGCGCCCGCGGCTGAGGCGGATGAACCCGTCGGGACCGTCCTCGTTCTCGGAGACGGTCACATGCTCGTCCGGATCCGCGAGCAGGCCGGCGAACCGGGTCGCGGTGAATTCGCTCAGCGCGAATTCGGCGAAGACGGGACTGACGCCGCGGCGGATATAGGTGCCGAGCCAGACCTCGATGGAAATGGCGGCGAGGACCGGCGCGTCGGACGGTCGTGCAGGACGGAGTTTCATGCGGCGGGCTCCCGGATGGTCCCGGGCGGTCTAGGGGCATCCGTCCACGGCGGCAATGAGCGCGATTGTCCCCAGTGCCCGCGCCCCCGCCTGCACGGGCGGCCGGTCCGGGACATCACGGCCGACGGCGGCAGCTCTGTTATGGCGGGGACCGATCCCCTGTCCAACGCCAAGGCAGGGCCTCGCGCCAGAGGCTGGCGGGCCGTTCCGGCTCCGGGAGGCGGGACAAGCCGGCGCGAGAGGTGCCCCCGCCCCGGCGGCGCCGGTCAGAAGAGCCCGGCTTCCTTGGCGATCATCGCCGCCTGGGTGCGGTTCGAGGCGCCGATCTTGCGGTAGAGCGTCTTCATGTGCAGCTTCACCGTCGGCTCGCGCAGGTCGAGATCGCGGGCGATCTCCTTGTTGGACTTGCCCTGGGTCAGCCCCTCGAGCACCTCCATCTCGCGCCGCGAGAGCTGGTCGGAGAGCGGATTGGCCGCCTCCTCCTCGCCGCCGCCGCGCATGAAGTCGAGCGGCGCGTACTGCTCGCCCATCGCCATGAAGCGGATCGCGTTGACCAGCGACTTCGCCGAGAGCGTCTTCGGCAGGAAGCCGGCCGCGCCGCGGGCCAGCGCCTCTTCGGCGATGTCGCGGCTCGCCGTGCCGGAAATGATCGCCACATGGGTGGCACCGGGCGCCGCGCGCATGCGGTCGAGCCCCGCCAGCCCGTCCATCCCCGGCATCGAATAGTCGAGCAGAACCAGGTCGTAGCCTTCGCGCTGTTCCGCCATTTCGATGGCCTCGCCGAAATTGCGGGCCGTCTCCGCCTCCATCCCGTGCTCCTGCGACAGGAACATGACAAGCGTGTCCCTCAGCAGGTCGTGATCATCGGCGATGAGAATGCGCATGTCCGGCTCCGTAGAATGTGCCCGCAGACGCAAAATGCGTCCGATCAGATGTTAACGATTTTCGGGGCCGCCTCAAGCTGGCGAATGCGCAAGTGGCCACACCTGCTGCGTTTTTCCCTCACTTGGCCCTCTCGCAGCAGCGGTGCGTTCCTGCACCCGTCCGGATAGTATCTCCTATCCTTTTGGATAGAAAGGACTATCCGCGCCGTCTCGGCTCCGGGCGGATGGCGCCGCCGCGATCCGCCCGGGCGCTGTTTCTGTCCTGTCGCGGCATTGAGCAAAGATGCCTCGTTGTCGCATGTCTGCCGCCAGATTTTAACGCAGGACCGAAACCGATGACTTACGCCAGCCGTCTTTCCGCCGATTTCCCCATGCCCGCAGCCATCGCTCCGGCGCTGCCCGCATCGCTTGGAACTGCCCGGATTCTCGACCTGGATCTGGTTTCGGATGCCGGTGCTTCGGTGATCGCCCACCTGCTGCGCCCCGGACGGCGTAGCCGCGTCGCCTTCGTGAACGCGCATTGCTGCAATGTCCGTGCCCGCGATCCCGGCTATGCCGACGCGCTGGAGACCGCCGACCTGCTGCTGCCCGACGGCATCGGCGTCGAGCTGGCCGGGCGGATGCAGGGGCTGCGCCTGAAGGAGAACCTCAACGGCACCGATTTCGTCCCCGCCCTGCTGCGCGAGGCGGCAGAGCGCGGCATGACCGTCTTCCTGCTCGGCGCCGCTCCGGGCGTGGCCCGCGACGCCGCGGACCGGCTCTGCCGCGACATTCCGGGGCTGCGCATCGCCGGCACCCGCGACGGCTACGAGGGCATGCGCGACGAGGCGGACGCGATCGACGAGATCAACCGCAGCGGCGCCGACATCGTGCTGGCCGCGCTCGGCGTGCCGTTCCAGGACCTGTGGCTGGCGCGCAATGCCCGCCGCCTGCGGGCCCGCATCCTGATGGGGGTGGGCGCGCTCTTCGACTTCCTCTCCGGCCGCGTCCGCCGCGCCCCGGAGGCCCTGCGCAAGGCGCGGCTGGAATGGGCCTGGCGCCTGGCCGGCGAGCCGCGCCGCCTGGCGCGCCGCTACCTGGCCGGCAATGCCGCCTTCCTGGCGCGCGCCGCCCGCCATGCCGCCGGCCGCGCCGACCGCAGCGAGATGGTGCGCCGCGGGCTCGACATCGCCATCGCCGGGACGGCCCTGGCCGCGGCGCTGCCGCTGGGCCTCCTGGTCGCCGCCGCAATCCGCGTCGAAAGCCGCGGCCCGGTCTTCTTCCGCCAGACCCGCGTCGGCCGCGACGGCCGGGACTTCACCATGTTCAAGTTCCGCTCCATGCATGCCGATGCCGAGGCGCGCCGCGCGGCGCTGCTGGCGCAGTCGGACCGCGAGGGCATCTGCTTCAAGGCCCGCCACGATCCGCGGATCACCCGCGTCGGGCGGCTCCTGCGGCGCTACTCGATCGACGAGCTGCCGCAGATCCTCAATGTGCTGCGCGGCGAGATGTCGATCGTCGGCCCCCGCCCCGCCCTGCCCGAAGAGGTGGCCGCCTATGACGGCCGCGCCCGCGGCCGGCTGGCCGTGCGCCCGGGGCTGACCGGCCTCTGGCAGGTCTCGGGCCGGGCCGAAATCGGCTTCGACAAGATGATCGACATGGATCTGGCGCAGATTTCCGCCCGGTCGCTGCTGCTCGACCTGCTGCTGATCGGCATGACCGCCCGTGCGGTCCTGGGCGGCCGCGGCGCCTACTGACGGCGCCGTCCGCCCCCACCGGACCGGTCCTACCCGAAAGGATAGCCGGTCTGTGCCAATGCCTCCCGCCCTCCCGGCGGGGGCCGTGCTAGAAATATCGGTGCAAGGATAAGGAGTCCCGTATGACCCGCACCCGCTTCGCTTCCGCCGTCCTGGCCGCGCTCTGCCTCGGCCTGAGCCCTGCCATCTCCGGCGAACTGCCCTCTCCGGAAGACGATATCGTGCTGCGCGTCACCGGCCAGATCACCCAGACAAACGCCAATGGCGCTGCGGAATTCGACATGGCGATGCTCCAGGGCATGCCCGTCGAGAAGATCGAGACCACCACCACCTGGACCGAGGGCGTGCAGACCTTCACCGGCGTGCCGCTGGCCGCGCTGCTGGAAGCCGTCGGCGCCAGTGGCAGCGCCGTCAAGGCCACGGCGGTCAACGACTATGCCGTCGAGATCCCCTCGGAGGACTGGGAGAAGGGCGGCCCGATCATCGCCTACCTGCATAACGGCAGCACCATGTCGCTGCGCGGCAAGGGCCCGCTCTGGATCATCTACCCGTTTGATTCCGACCCCGCATTCCAGTCCGAGCTGATCTATGCGCGCAGCATTTGGCAGCTCGACAGGATCGAAGTCCTGAAGTAGAAAAGTACTGTCGAAATGGCTGTTGAGGAGGACGATGCTCTGGCCGACGCTCTCGGCAGGCAGCGGACACGGTCCCGGCTATGGACCGGTCTCACGGCACTGTCGCTGGTGCTGTGCATCGGACTCGTCGCTGGCCTGGCCGGCGTGATCCTGCGCGAGATCGACGAGCTCTCGACCGCCAATTCCGACAACCTGCAATGGACCTTCTCCCAGGCCGACGTGGAATTCCTGAGATTCCAGCGGACCTTGGAGCGTGCCGCGACGGGCCGCGCCGATGTCGGCGCCGTCCGCCGCCGCTTCGACATCTTCTACAGCCGGATGACGACGCTTGAGACCGGCGAGATCTTCTACGAGCTGCGCGAGGATCCCGAATTCGCCGCCGCCCAGGCCAAGGTCGCCGCCTTCCTCGAACGCACCGCCGCCGCAGTCGATTCCGGCGATGCCGCGCTTGCGGCCTCCCTGCCCGATCTCGTCAGGGACGCGGATGCCGTCGAGCACCAGGTGCGCACCGTCTCGATCGCCGGGCTCTCCATCTTCGCGGCGGTCTCGGACCAGCGACGCACCGACCTGACGCGCTCGCTGACCCTGGTCGCGGCGGTGCTGGGCGTGCTTCTCAGCGGGATGGCGGTGATGGCCGCCACGCTCTTCGTGCTCGGCCGCATGGCCGAGGACCGAACCCGCGCGATGCAGCAGACCGCGGCGCGGATGCGGATGATCGTCGAGACCTCGCATGACGCGATCATCGTCGCCGATGCCGCCGGGCGGATCGAGGAGTTCAACCCCGCCGCCGAGCGCATCTTCGGCTATTTCCGCTCCGAGGCGCGCGGCCGCCGCGCGGTGGAGCTGCTCTTCCCGCCCGACACCGCCGACGACCTGAACCGCAACCGCCTGCACTTCCTCTCCGAGGACCGCCGCCCCGAGCCGAACGAGCGGCAGATCGAGGTGACGGCCGTCGACAGCATGGGCCGCCCGGTCCCGGTGGAATTCTCGGTCGACCGCGCCGAGCAGGAGGGCGGCAACTTCTTCGTGGCGCTGATCCGCGACATCACCCGGCGCAAGGAGGCCGAGGCCGAGCTGACCGAGGCGCGCGACCGCGCGCTGGCGGGCGAGCGGACCAAGGCGGAATTCCTGGCGGTGATGAGCCACGAGATGCGCACGCCGCTCAACGGGCTGCTCGGCTCGATGGAGCTGCTGCGCGACCATGCGATGACCGAGAGGCAGAGCGAGCTGCTCGACCGGATGCAGAGCTCGGGGCGCAGCCTGCTGGCGCTGGTCAACGACGTGCTCGACCTGGCGAAATTCGAGGCCGGCAAGATGGAGCCGGAGAACCGGCCCTTCTCGATCAGCCGGCTGCTCGACGGCGTGGTCGAGACCGCCGCGCCGCTGGCCGCGGCCAATGGCAACACGCTCGGCTGGGACTGGGCGAGCGTGCCGCTCGAGGGCGCAAGCGGCGATCCCCGGCGGCTGCGCCAGATCCTGCTGAACCTGGTCGGCAACTCCGTCAAGTTCACCCGCGGCGGCAGCGTCGATATCGAGGCCGAGATCACCGGCCCCGGCGGCGGCATCCTCGAAATCCGCGTCATCGATACCGGCATCGGCATCTCGGCCGCCAATCTGGAGCGGATCTTCAACGATTTCGAGACGCTCGACTCCTCCTATGCCCGCCAGGCCGGCGGCACCGGCCTGGGGCTGGGCATCTCCCGCCGACTGGCGGAGCTGCTTGGCGGCGAGATCGGCGCCGAGAGCGAGCCGGGCGAGGGCAGCCTGTTCTGGCTGCGCGTCCCGATCACGCCGCTGCGCGAGCTGCCGCTGCGGCCGGCCGAGGAAGTGGCGCTCCGCCCCTCGCCGGGACGGTCGCTCGACCTGCTGGTGGTGGAGGACAACGAGATCAACCGCTTCGTCGTCCGCCAGATGCTGGAGGCCGACGGCCACCGCGTGACCGAGGCGGTCGATGGCGGCGCCGGGGTGGAATGGGCCGCGGCGCACCGCTTCGACGCGATCCTGATGGACATCTCGATGCCGGTGATGGACGGGCCCGAGGCGACCCGGCGGATCCGCACCGGCGGCGGCGCCTCGGCCAATGTGCCGATCGTCGCCGTGACCGCCCATGCGCTGCCCGCCGAGATCGCGCGCTTCCGCGAGGCGGGGATGGCGCATTGCCTGTCGAAGCCGATCGACCGCCAGTCGCTGGCCGCCACCCTGGCCGAGATTTCCGAGGGCGGCTTCTCCGGCGTTCCCGCCGCCGCGGAACCGGTCGCGGAGCCGGTGATCGACGCGGGCCAGCTGGGCGCGCTCTGCAGCCAGCTCGGCGCGGCAGCCGCCGCCCAGCTCTTCGAGCGCTTCGTGGCAGAGACCGACGGAACGATCGACACGCTGGCCGGGATGGCGCCGGATTCGCCCGATCTTGCCGCGACGGCGCATAGCTGCGCGGGCAGCTGCGCGACCTTCGGCATGGCGGCGCTGCGCGGCGCGCTGGCGCGGATCGAGACCTCGGCCAAGACCGGGCGGCCGATCCCGCCCGCCGAGCTGGAAGCGCTTCCCGCGCTCTGGGCCGACAGCCGCGCCGCGGGCGAGGCGCAGATGCAGCGGCTGGCCGCCTGAGGCGGCTGCCGCCCGCCGCGCGCCGAAATAGCCCTTTCGGCGACAGGGGACGGGGGCAAAAGGGGCCGGGGCAAATCCGCAAAATGGTCCCGGAGGCGGCGATGCTCTTTCGATCCTCCGGCCTGCCTTTGCCGAATCCGGACCGATTTCCCGAACGGCACCGCCGCGGAATCCCCTGTCGGCAGCCTGCCGGGCCTCAGGGCGCCAGCACCGCCACCGCCCCGGCGAGGCCGAGGATCTGCAGGACATCGCGGATATTGGTGACGCTGCTGTCATAGCAGGCGATGGAGTCGCCCGGCAGCAGATAGGGATCGTAGTCATCGCGGTCAGCGCGGGTGCGCATCACCTCGACGGGCCGGTCGATCACCACCGAGACATCGGTCACCGGATTGCGCGAGAACAGCGCCGCATAGCGGTCGGCGCTGGTCGCGCGCGAGCCGCCGACGCAGTTGGTGTTCACCACCGCCTGCATGAAGCGCGTGCCGTAGGGATACTGGCGGACCTCCTGGCCGATGGCGGAGGCGGCATTGCCGGTGGCGGGCACGGTGACATTCGACAGGTAGACCGAGATCCCGGGCGGGCTGACCGGGCTCGGCGCCATCAGCTCGTCCTGGAAGCAGCCGCGCGAGGGCACATGCACCGCGTCGCCGGCGATCAGCATCACGTCGTCGAAGGCGCGGCCGCGGGTGATGCCGCCGAGATCGACCGCATAGGTGCGCCCGCCGCGGGTGATCCGCACCGAGGACAGATCCGCATCGGGGCGGATGCCGCCGGCATTGCGCAGCGCGACCGAGAGGTTGCGCGCCTCCGTCGAGGCGCCAAGCGCCGCCTGGCGGCGGCTGTCCACCTGGTCGCCCGGCACGCCGCCGATCTCCAGCGGCTGCGGCTCGAAGACCGCGCCCGAGACCGTCACCCGGATCGGCGCGTAGTCGATCAGCAGGAGCGAGGCGACCGGGGGCACCTGGTAGAAGCCACCATCGATCAGCGCCGCCTCGATATCGGCGCGCACCGCTTCGGTGCTGCGGCCCTGGGCGGGGACCGGCGGCAGGTAGGGCAGTTTCAGGAAGCCGTCGCGCGAGACAACGTATTCGCCGGTGAAGGTGTCTTCCTCGGGCAGGCGGAAATCCAGCAGGTCGCCGCGCGACAGCGCCTCGCCCGCAAGCGCGGCAGGCACGCCGGCATGGACGGTCTTGCCGCCCGCCGCCGCCGCGCCGCCATCGGCCGCGGAGGCAGGCGCCCGGCAGGCGCGGGCATTCAGCGCGGGCGCGCGCAGCACCGGTACGGAATCCTTCGGCACGCCCTCGAACTGGCGGTACTGCGCCTGATAGGCGGCCCCGGCATCGGCATGCTCGATATTCTGCGCGCCGCGCGGCGCGGAGCAGGCCGCGAGAAGAGACAGCGCCAGGACCCTGGCACCTACTGTGCTGCGACGCTCCGGCAAGGCTCGGGGCTCCTTCCGCTCAACTGGCCGCTCGACTGGCTGCTCACATCTTCACTTCTTTTCGTCTCGCTCCCCACTGGATAGCGCCGCCCGGACCCGGCCGTCCACTCTCCCAGCGGGGAGCGCGGCAATCCGTTCGGATAGGTCCGTGATCTGTTGCGCCATTGCACCCTCCCACCGCGCAGCGGATTTGGCGCGCCGCCTGCGATATTACCATGTTCAGCAATTTCACCCCGCAGCACCGCCCCGAAACGCAATCTCACGAAAGGACCGCAGCCATGACCGCGCCCACGACCATGTCCCGCATCGCATGCCGCCTGCGGCCCGGCTCCTTCGGCAGCCACCTGGCAGCCTACTGCCTGTCGGGCGTCGCGGCAAAGGCCTCGCGGCTCTTCGTGGTGGTCGCGGTGGCGCGGACCATGGATGCCAGCGCGATCGGCATCGCCGCCGCGGCCATCGCCGCCGCCGACATCCTCAAGGCCCTGACCGAGAACGGCGTGGGCCAGCGCATCATCGCCGCCCCGGAGGACGAGCTGGAAGCCACCTGCCGCACCGCGCAGACCCTGTTCCGCCTCTGGTGCGGCGGGCTCTTCGCGCTGCAGGCCGCGGTCGCCCTGGGCATCTGGCTTGCCACCGGCAACGCGCATCTGGCGATGCTCGTCGTGATCCTGGCGGGCGAGTACCTCTTCATGCCCGAGGGGCTGGTGCAATGCGCGCTGGCGATGCGGGCCGGCAAGATGCGCGAGACCGCCGCCATCGCGGCGGGCCAGGTCGTCGGCGCCAACCTGCTCTCGGCCGCGCTGGCCTTCACGATGCCCGGGCCGATGGCGCTGGTGCTGCCGCGCCTGCTGGCCGCGCCGATCTGGCTGCTGGCGATGCGCCGGCTGCATCCCTGGCGGCCCGACCGCCGGGTGCGCCCCGCGCCGCTCGCTCCCTTCCTGCGCTACGGCCGCGCCGTGCTGGGCACCGAGGTGATCCGCGCCGCCGCGCCGCAGACCGACAAGCTGGTGGTCGGCGCAATGCTGGGACCGGAGGCGCTGGGGTTCTACTTCATGGCCTTCAATGCCGGGCTGGGCCTCGCGGCCTCCTTCGCCCAGGCCTTCTCCACCGCGCTCTTCCCGCATCTGTGCCAGGCGCCCGACCGCGCCCAGGCGCTGCGCCAGGCGGTGACGCTGAGCCTCTGCGTGATCGCCCCGGCGGTGATCCTGCAGGCCCTGGCCGCGCCCTATTACGTGCCGCTGCTCTTCGGCGAGGGCTGGGACGGGATCGAGACCGTGGTCTCCGTGCTCTGCCTGGCCGCCATCCCCGCGGTGCTGTGGCAGGGGGCCGCCCAGTGGCTGCGCGCCGAGGACCGGCCGCAGGACGAGCTGGCGCTGACCGCGCTGCTGTCGGTGGCGCTGACCGCGAATGCCGCGCTGCTGGCCTCTTCGGGCGTCGCCGCCATCGCCTGGGGCTACCTCGCCATCTCCACCGTGATCCAGGTCGCCGCCGCGCTGCCGGTGCTGGCCTCGGCCTTCCGTCCCCTCCGTGCAAAGGCAATCTGACATGCCGCGCTTCTCGATCATCGTCCCCGCCTTCAACGCCGCCGGAACGCTCGCCGAGACGCTGGAGAGCTTCCGCGCCCAGACCCTGGCCGACTGGGAATGCCTGATTGTCGATGACGGCTCCACCGACGCGACCGGCGAGATCATCGCCGCCGCCGCCCGGATCGATCCGCGCTTCCGCCAGGTGGCCCGCCGCGGCCGCGGACCGAGCGCCGCGCGCAACGCAGCCGCCGCCGAGGCCGATGGCGACTTCCTCGCCTTCTGCGACGCCGACGACCTCTGGACGCCGGAAAAGCTCGCCGCCTGCGCGGAGGCCTTCGCCGATCCCGGCCTCGACGCCTGCTTCGGCCGGGTCGCCTTCTACGACGGCGAAGAGACCGGCACGGTCTCCTCGCTGCCCGCCGGTCCGCTCGAGGTCGGCATGCTGCTGGGCGAGAACCCGGTCTGCACCATGTCGAACCTGGCCGTGCGCCGCGCGGTCTTCCGCGCCACTGGCGGCTTCGACACGCGGATGGTCCATAACGAGGACCTCGAATGGCTGATCCGGCTGGCCGGGACCGGCCACCGGGCCGAGGGGATCGACGCGGTTCTGGTGAAGTACCGCAATTCGCCGACCGGCCTCTCCTCGGAGCTGGCGCGTATGCGCGCCGGGCGCGAGGCGGCCCTGCGCAGCGCCGCCGAGCTGGGCTTCCGCCCGCGCCGGAAGGACGAGGCGGTGCATTTCCGCTACCTGGCGCGGCGCGCGCTGAGGATCGACGCCCCGAATGGCGAGGCCCTCCGCCTGGCGCTGCGCGGCTTCTTCGCCAGCCCGGCCGGCTTCCTCTCGGAGCCCCGCCGCGGGCTCCTGACCCTCTCCGGCGCCCTTCTGGCGCCGCTGCTCCCGCGGCGCCTCCGGCGCAGCCTCTTCGCATCCTGACAGGAGACATGACCATGCCTATCGCTTCGATCGTCGTGCCCGCCTACAACGCTGCCGCGACGCTGCCCGAAACCCTGTCGAGCCTGCTCGCGCAGACCTTCTCCGATTACGAGATCGTCGTTGTCGACGACGGCTCCACCGACCGCACCGCCGCCATCGCGCGCGCCTTCGGCGACCGCCGCATCCGCCTGGTGCAGCAGCCGAACCGCGGCCTGGCCGGTGCCCGCAACAGCGGCATCGCCGCCGCGCGCGGACGCTATATCGGCTTCTGCGATGCCGACGACCTTTGGCGCCCGGGCAAGCTGGCCGCGCATGTCCGCCATCTCGAGACGCGCCCCGAGGTCGGGCTCAGCTTCTCCGGCTCGGCGCTGATCGACGAGACCGGCACCCGGCTGCGCAGCGCCCAGCGGCCGCGCCTCGCGGGCATCACCGCCGCGCATGTCTTCCTGCGCAACCCGGTCGGCAACGGCTCGGCGCCGGTGCTGCGCCGCGAGGCGCTCGACGCGATCGCCTTCCGCCCGGCGGACGAGACCCTGCGCGACTGGTGGTTCGACGAGAGCTTCCGCCAGTCCGAGGACATCGAGTGCTGGCTGCGCCTGGCGCTGACCACCGACTGGGAAATCGAGGGCGTGCCCGGGCTGCTGACCTGCTACCGCATCGCCGGCGGCGGCCTCTCGGCGGCAACCGGCCGCCAGTTCGACGCCTGGGAGCGCATGGTCGCCAAGCTGGAGCCCGCCGCGCCGGACTTCTTCGCCCGCCGCGCCCCGGCCGCCCGCGCCTACCAGCTGCGCTACCTGGCGCGCCGCGCGGTCAGCGCCGGCGACGCCACCCAGGCGCGCGCGCTTCTCGCCCGGTCCTTCGCCGCCTCGCTGCGGCCGCTGGCCGAGGAACCCGTCAAGACCGCCGTCACCGCCGCGGCGGCCCTGTTCCTGTCCCTGGCCGGGCCCGGCGCGATCGCCGCGCTCCAGCCCGTCCCCGTCCGCCACCGCAGCCGCTGAGCCGGAACCCGAGGAGAAAGCCGATGCAGACCGTCCTCCACCTCGTCGATGACCGCAATCCCGGCGGCGTCACCCGCTATCTCGACTTCATCGCCGCCGATCCGGCGATGTCCCGCCTCGCCCGGCACGAGATCCGCCACGTCTCGCGCAGCCGTCCGGCGGCCACCGACCTCTCGGGCGCCGACGTGATCGTCTCGCACCTGGCCATCAGCTGGCGCGGCCTGCCCGGGCTGATCGCGCTGCGCGCCCGCACGGCCGACCGGCGGCTGATCCATGTCGAGCACAGCTACTCGGCCGGGTTCACCGCGCATAACGTCCGCTCGCGCCGCCGCTTCCGCACGCTGCTGAAGACCGCCTATGCGCTCTTCGACCAGGTCGTGGCGGTCAGCGGCACCCAGGGCCGCTGGCTGGAGCGGCGCGGCCTGGTCGCGCCCGAGGCGCTGACCGTGATCCCGCCCTGCGTCGATCTCGCGCCGTTCCGCGCGCTGCCGCGGCCCGAGGGCCCGCTGCGGGTGCTGGCCGCGATCGGCCGCTTCGACCGCCAGAAGGGCTTCGACCTGCTGCTGCGCGCCTTCCGCGAAGTGCCCGGCCCCGAGCTGCGCCTGCACCTGATCGGCGACGGGCCCGAGCGCGCCCGCCTCGAGGAGATCGCCGCGGGCGATCCGCGGATCGTCTTCAAGGGCTTCGCCGAGGATGTCGCCACGGCGCTGGCCGGGGCGGATGCCGTGGCCATGCCGTCCCGCTGGGAGCCCTATGGCCTGGTCGCGCTGGAGGCGATGGCCGCGGGCCGTCCGCTGCTGGCCGCGCCGGTCGACGGGCTCTGCGACCATGCCGCCGCCGGCGCGATCGCCGTGGCGGAACAGACCCCGGCCGCCTGGCGCGAGGCGATCCTCGCCCTGGCCGAAGGCCGCAGCGCCCCCGTCCCCCTGGGCCGCGCTGCCTTTGCCGAAGCCGCGACCGCGGCCGGCTGGCGCCTGCTGCTGGCCGAAGTGCCCGCGGCGGAGCTGGCCGAAGCGTAATCCCCCGCGTGCGGGCGGTGCCGATACGCCGCCCGCGCGCTCAGCGGCCCAGGCCGCTGCTGCCGGTCGCGCTCATGGCGCGGCTCGGACCCCAAGTCCCAAAACCCGAGCTCTGCCGGCGGTTCCGGCCGCCGGCGAGGATGGGACCAGTCGGGCGGCAAGAAGAGTTCCCCCCAAGACTCGCATGCACGCGGTCCGGCTGGTCCCTGTCCCCTCCCGGAGGGCTCAGTCCGGTTTCAGCGAGACATAGCCGTAGCCCGGCGCGCCGCGCATCCCCTCGGGCTTGCGGAAGGCGCCGTAGCAGGCCCAGCGGTTCGCCCGCCAGACATAGGGCGTGATATCCCCCGCCATGATCCCGGCCGCCTTGGCCGCCCGCGCGAAGGGCAGCACGACCTTGTCGGCGATCCCGCCGATATACCGGCTGTCCTGCAGCTCGCAGCCGAAGGACAGCGCCAGCCGGTAGAAGGCCGCCGGGCTCCAGGGCCGGACATGGGTGGGATCGTCCCAGAAGGAGAAGAAGTTCCTGTTGCGGTAGTCCGGATCGCTCTTGACCAGGGCGGCATTGTCCGAGGGCGACTCGATATAGGCCAGCCCGCCCGGCTTGCAGATGCGCATCAGCTCCTGGAAGAACACGGTCGGGTTCTGGACATGCTCGATCACATGCGAGGCGACGACGAAATCGAAGCTGTCATCCTCGAAGACCGTCCGCGAGGTCTCGTAGTCGAGCAGCCCGAATTCGACGCCCTCGGGGCGGGTGTCGGGCTCCTTGAAATCGGCCGCGTAGTGGCGCAAGTCGCCGCGCAGGGCGGAGGCGCGCTTGTGCAGGTCGAAGCCGAAGCAGCCATAGTCGAGCACTTCGGCCCGTTCCGGCAGGGCCCGGACCATGTCCTCGAGCTTGCCCCCAGTCTGCGGTCCGAAGACCCCGCGCGATCCGACGTTCCGTTTCACCTGCATTCGCCCCTGAACTGGGCTGAACGCCCACTAGCACTGCACTCCGGCAGCGGCCCCGGCCTGTCTTTCCTCCCGGAGCCGCCCCTGATTCCAACGATCCTTCGCATCTTAATACCTTCGGAATCAAGGCGATCCGTCAGGCCGCAGGCGATCCGTCCGCGACGTGCTCCGCAAGGACACACTGCGCCCGGCGCCGGTCGCCCGTGGCCGCCCGTGGCCGCATGGCGCGGCGGAAAATCCCCCGGCTGTTTCATTCCTGTCACGATCCGCTGCTACCGGCTGCCGGACTGCAACCGCGACCGAAAGGGATCCCCCATGCGCCTCGCCCTCGCCGGCCTCGCCGCCGCCCTGCTCTCCAGCTCCGCCCTCGCCCAGGACGCCACGGGCAGGCTGGTGCTCTACACCTCGCAGCCCAATGCCGATGCCCAGGCCACTGTCGATGCCTTCGAGGCCGCCCATCCCGGCGTCGAGGTCGAGTGGATCCGAGACGGCACCACCAAGATCATGGCCAAGCTGCGCGCCGAATTCGCCGCCGGCGCGCCGCAGCCCGACGTTCTGCTGATCGCCGACAGCGTCACCATGGAGGGGCTCGAGGCCGAGGGGCGGCTGATGGCCTATCCCGGGGCGGATGTCTCGGCCTATGGCGACGGGCTGATGGATCCCGAGGGCCATTATTTCTCGACCAAGTTGATCACCACCGGCATCGTCTACAATACCGGCGCGCCGATGGTCCCCGCCTCCTACCGGGACCTGCTGAAGCCCGAGGCGAAGGACCGGCTGGCCATGCCCTCGCCGCTGACCTCGGGCGCGGCGACGATCCACATGGATGCGATCACCGCCGATGACGACCTCGGCTGGGACTACTACCGCGCGCTGGCCGCGCAGGGCGCCAATCCGCAGGGCGGCAATGGCGGCACCTACCAGGCGGTCGCCGGCGGCGAGAAGCTCTACGGCTTCGTCGTCGACTACCTGCCGATCCGCGAGAAGGCCAAGGGCGCGCCGGTGGCGTTCGTCTTCCCCGAGGAGGGCGTCTCGGCCGTGACCGAGCCGGTGGCGATCCTGTCGACCGCGCAGAACCCCGAGGCGGCGAAGGCCTTCGTCGATTTCCTGATCTCGCGCGAGGGCCAGGAGCTGGCCTCCTCGATGGGCTACCTGCCCGCCATGCCGGGCGTGACCCCGCCCGAGGGCTTCCCGCCGGTGGAGGAGATCAGGCTCCTGCCCTTCGACCCGGCCGCGGCGCTGGCCGGAGACCGGGCCGCCAAGGAGATGTTCACCGAGATCTTCGGCGGCTGATCCGCCGTCCCGGCCCGCGCGGGAGCCTCCCGCCGGGCCGCCTTCCGCACCGGAGAAGAGCCGCCATGAAACGGCCCCCCCTTCCCTCCGGCGAGCTGCTGGTCCTGCTGATCGCGGGCCTGGCCGCCCTCGCCCTCTTCGCCTGGCCGCTGGGCCTGCTGCTGCGCACCGCGCTCATGCCCGAGGGCGCGCTGTCGCTCGCGCCGCTGGCCGGGCAGCTCGGCCGGGCCCAGACCCTGCGGGCGCTCTTCCATTCGCTCGACAGCGCGGCCTCTTCGGCGCTGTTGTCGCTGGTCCTCGGCACGGCGGTGGCGCTGCTCGTCGGGCTGACGGATCTGCGCGGCAAGGGGGTCTTCACCTTCCTGCTGCTGATCCCGATGATGATCCCGCCGCATGTCACCGCCATCGCCTGGATCCAGGCGATGGGGCCGTCGAGCCCGCTCTTGAAGACGCTGGGCCTCGCGCCGCCGCTGGGCAGCACGCATCCGCTCTATTCCCGCGGCGGCGTGATCCTGCTGCTGGGCCTGCAGCACATGCCGCTGGTCTTCCTCGTCGTGCTGGCGGCGCTGCGCGCGCTGCCGCGGGATCTGGCGGAGGCCGCGCGGATCGCGGGCGCCCGGCCGGCGATGCTGCTGCGGCGGATCGTGCTGCCGCTCCTGGCCCCCGCGCTGATCGCCGCCGCCGCGCTGGCCTTCGTCTCGGCGCTCGGCAATTTCGGCATCCAGGCGCTCCTGGGCATTCCGGCGCGCTACATCACTCTGCCGGTGCTGATCTGGCAGCGGCTGGCGAGCTTCGGCCCGAGCGTTCTGTCGGATGTTGCCGTGCTGGCGGCGCTGCTCGGGGCGGTGGCCGTGGCGGTGCTGCTCCTGCAGTCGCGGCTCCTGCGGCGGGCGGGCAGCGCGCTGGCCGGGAGGGCACAGGCGCCGCTGCGGATCGCGCTCGGGCGCGGACGGCTGCCGGCCGAGGCGGCGCTCGGGCTCCTGGTGCTGGGGACGCTGGTCCTGCCCTTCTGCGCGCTCTTCGCGACCGCGCTGGTGCCGACCTACGGGGTGGCGCTGACCCGCGCGACGCTGACCTGGGAGAATTTCGCCGAGGTGCTGCTGCGCCAGGAGGTGACGCTGCGCGCCTTCGCCAATTCGCTGGGCACCGCGGCGGCCGCGGCAGGGGCCTGCGCGCTCGGCGCGGTCGTCCTCGCCCGGCTCATGGCCTCCCCGGCGCGGCGCATCCGCCAGGGCGGCACGGCGATGGCGGGGCTGGCGGAGACGGCCTATGCGATCCCCGGGCTGGTGATCTCGGTCGCCTTCATCCTCGCCTTCCTGCGGCCGCTGCCGCTGCTGGGCCTGTCGCTCTACAACACGCTGGGGATCATCTTCCTGGCCTATCTCTGCGCCTTCTTCGCGATCGCGCTGAAGCCGGTCTCGGCGGCGGTCGCGCAGCTCGACCCGGCGCTCGAGGAGGCGGCGCGGATCGCCGGGGCGGGGTACCTGCTGCGGCTGCGCCGCACCGTCCTGCCGCTGATCGCCCCGGCCGCGGCCTCGGGGGCGATCCTGGTCTTCCTGACCGCCTATAACGAGGTGACGGTCTCGGCGCTCCTGTGGTCGAGCGGCAACGAGACGATCGGCACGGTGATCTACAATTACGAGGATGGCGGCGACACGGTGCTGGCGGCGGCGATGGCCTCGGTGACGGTGGCGGCGACGGTGGCGCTGATGGGGCTCTTGGATCTGCTGGGACGGCGGGCGCCGCCCGGGGTGGTGCCCTGGCGGTTCTGACCGGCGCCGGAGGCTCCCGGTCCGGGGCGGTTCCCCCTCACCCCGGCCCTCTCCCCGCGGGGGAGAGGGAGGCCGCGCCGCTCAGCCGGGCAGCACCCAGCCATGGGTCACGCGGACCGGCAGGGTCTCGCCCGCGCGCAGGCGCTGCGGCAGCGCCAGCGGCAGCGGGGCGGAGAGGCCCGGCATGTCGAGGAGGCCTTCCCAGACAGCCCCGCGATAGGTGGCCTCGCGGACCCGGCCCGGCACGCCTGCCGGATCGGGGCGCACCGCGCCGGGACGCACCAGCAGCTGCACCGGCCCCTCCGCCTGGCCCGGCTGCGCCTCTGCCGGGATCTCCAGCGCCCCGGCCCGCGCGATCCCGCCCTGCCAGAGGGCACCGACAAGCGACCCCGCGCCGATGAAGCCCGCGACCGCGGCCGAAGCCGGGCGGTCATGCAGCTCCTGCGGGGCGCCGAGCTGCAGGAAGCGCCCGTCCTGCATCACCGCCATCCGGTCGGCCAGGGCCATCGCCTCGCGCTGGTCATGGGTGATGTAGACCGTCGTCGCGCCGGAGGAGCGGTGGAAGCGCATCAGCTCGCGCTCCATCGCGTCGCGCAGATGCGGGTCGAGATTGGCCAGCGGCTCGTCCATCAGGATCGTCGCCGCCCCGCCCGCCAGGCAGCGCGCCAGCGCCACCCGCTGGCGCTGGCCGCCCGAGAGCTCCGCGGGCCTGCGGTCCGCATGGGCCCCGAGCTCCACTGTTTCGAGGCGCGGGCGCGCCGCCTCTGCCGCGCGCGCCCGGCCCAGCCCGGAGGCTTCCAGCGGGAAGGCGACATTGCCGAGCACGCTCATATGCGGCCAGAGGGCGTAGGACTGGAAGACGACACCGGTGCCGCGCGCCTCGGGCGAGACGAAGACGCCCTCGCCTGCCACCAGCCGGCCGCCGAGGCGCAGGCTGCCGCGGCTCGGCCGCTCGAGCCCCGCGATCAGCCGCAGGAGGGTGGACTTGCCGCAGCCCGAGGGGCCGACAATGGCGAAGAGCTCACCCGGCTCCAGCCGGAAGCTGACCGCGTCCACCGCCGTCTGCGCGCCGAAATCGCGGCCGAGCCCGCATGCGTCGATTCCCATTCTCCGTCCCCTTTCCGCCGTGCCGGTCCGGCCTTCTGCCACAGGCCTGTAACCGGAACTTGACAGGGACCGCAGCGGGGCGGCGCAAGGCTGGCGACCGGCACCTGCATGCAGCGGGCCATTCATGCCGGAAAATCATCGCATGATACCAGTGCTTTATTTTTTGCACATAGTTGCAAATTGTCATGCCCCTGTCATCTCGGCGGCCTAGAGCTCGGCCCCGAACCACGAGGCGGGAGCGACATGACGGCACTGACACGCACAGAGGCAGCAGGGCAGCGGGGCGCGAGGCTCCGCCACCGCATCGCAGTCGCCCGCCAGGATCCGACCCTGCTGATCGGGGTGGCGCTGCTGGCGCTGTTTCTCGGGCTGATCGTGGTGCCGGTGGTCTCGATCTTCTCCGACATGTTCCTGACCCAGACCGGCGACGCGGCCCGCACCGGCAGCCCGGAGGGCAGCTGGACCGGCTACTATCTCGACCGCGCCTTCGCCTCGCGCATGTCGCAGATCATCTTCTGGACGCCGCTGAGGAACACGCTGGCCGTGGCCGGGACCGCCACGGCGGCGGCGCTGGCGATCGGCACGCTCATGGCCTGGCTGCTGGTGCGCTCGGATCTCGCCGGACGGCGCTGGCTGGCGACCGCCCTGGTGATCCCCTTCATGCTACCCGCCTGGACCTTCGCCCTGGCCTGGACGGTGCTTTTCAAGAATGCCACCACCGGCGGCCAGCCCGGCTGGTTCGAGGCGATGGGCGCGGATCTGCCCGACTGGGTCTCCTACGGCGCCTTTCCGACCATCGTCATCATGACGCTGAACTTCATCCCCTTCGTGATCCTGCTGGTCGGCAATGCGCTGCGCCGCTTCGACAGCCAGCTGGAGGAGGCGGGGCGGATGCTGGGCGCAGGGCGGCGCACCGTGGCGCTGCGCATCGTCTTCCCGCTGATGCGCCCGGCGGTGATGTCGGCCTGCCTGCTGATGTTCGCCGATGCGGTGGGCGAGTTCTCGGTGCCCTACGTGCTGGGCCTGCCGGTGCAGTTCGAGACGCTCGCCACCTCGCTCTACCGCGCGATCAACACCCAGCAGAGCGGCATGGCCGCGGTCTTCGCCGGGGTCATCATGCTGGTCGGCATCGTCACGCTGAGCCTCGACACCTGGATGATGCGCGAGGCCCGGCGCTTCGCCACGGTCGGCGGCAAGGGCGCGATGGAGCGGCGCCAGGGCCTCGGGCTGCTGGGCTATCCGGCGCTGGCGCTGGCGCTGGGACTGGTCTTCGTCGCGGTGATCCTGCCTTTGGGCGCGCTGGCGCTCTCGACGGTGATGCGCCTGCCGGGGCGGTTCGAGTGGTCGAATTTCACCCTCGACTACTGGATCGGCAGCGGGCTCGGCACGATCGCGCTGCAAACCGGCATCCTGCGCGCCCCGGAATTCTGGGCGGCGGCCTGGAACACGGTGCGGATCGTCGGCACCGCCTCGCTCTGCGCCGGGCTGCTGGGGCTGCTGACGGGCTATGCCGTGACCCGCTCGCCGCTGCGCGGGCTCGGCACGGCGCTGCGGCAGGTGACCTTCTTCCCCTATCTGGTGCCGGGGATCGCCTTTGCCGCGGCCATGCTGTCGCTTTTCGCGGTGCCGCACGGCCCGCTGCCGGCGCTCTACGGCACGCCCTGGATCCTGCTGCTGGCGCTGATCGCCGACCAGATGCCCTTTGCCTCGCGGGCCGGGATCTCGGCGATGACCCAGCTCGGCCGCGATGTCGAGGAAAGCGCCCGCGTCGCCGGGGCGGGCTGGCTGCGCCGGATGGGCGCGATCATCCTGCCGATCCAGAAGGGCGCGCTGGTCACGGCGATCCTCATGCCCTTCATCTCGGGGATCAAGGGGGTCAGCCTCTTCGTCATCCTCGCCGTTCCCGCCACCGACGTGCTCACCACCTATTCGCTGCGTCTCGTCGACTACAACTACACCCAGGCCGCCAATGCCGTGGTGCTGATGATCGCGCTGATCGCCCTGCTGGGCACGCTGGCGATCAACCGCGCCACCGGCACCGGGCTGGCCCGGGGACTGGAGAGCTGATCCATGCCGACCATCCATCTCGACACGCTCGTCAAGCGCTACGCCAAGGGGGCCGCCCCCGCCGTCGACGGCCTCTCGCTCAGGATCGAGGACGGGTCCTTCACCTGCATCCTCGGCCCCTCGGGCTGCGGCAAGTCCACCATCCTGCGCATGCTCGCCGGGCTGGAGACGCTGAGCGCGGGCGAAATCCGCATCGATGGCCGCGTGCTCGACAGCATCGCCCGGGGCATTTTCGTGCCGCCGGAGAAGCGCGGGCTGGGGCTGGTCTTCCAGTCCTACGCGCTCTGGCCGCACATGACGGTGGCGCAGAACATCGCCTTCGGGCTGAAAGTGGCGCGGATGCCGGCCGCGAAACGCCGCGCGCGGGTGGCCGAAATGGTCGCCACGCTGCGAATCGAGGGGCTTCAGGACCGCTATCCGGCGCAGCTCTCCGGCGGGCAGCAGCAGCGCGTGGCGCTGGCGCGGACGCTGGCGCTGACCCCGGGGGTGCTGCTGCTCGACGAGCCGCTCTCCAATCTCGACGCCGCGCTGCGGCTGACCATGCGCACCGAGCTGGCGCGGCTGCACCGCGATTTCGACACCACCATCGTCTTCGTCACCCATGACCAGTGGGAGGCGATGACGCTGGCCACGCATATCGCGGTGATGTCGAAGGGCCGGCTGCAGCAATACGGGCAGCCCGACGAGATCTACAGCCGCCCCGCCAACCGCTTCGTGGCCGAGTTCATCGGCAACCCGCCGATCAACCTGATGCCCGCCGACTGCGACACCGCCCGCGCGCTGACCGGCGCGGCGCGCCATGCCGCGCTGCCCGCGGGCGCGACGCTGGGGCTGCGCCCCGAGGGCATGGTGCTCGGCAGCCGCGAGCGGCCCGGCGCGGTGCCCGCGATGATCGAGGCGATCCTGCCCACCGGCGGCGCCTGGCTGATCGAGATGCGCTGCGCCGACGCCTCCGGCCCGCGGCCGCTGATCCACACCACGCAGTCCCCGCCCGCCTGGCGGCCGGGCGACGCGGTCTACCTGGAGCCCCGCCCCGAGGCGCTGCACCTCTTCTGTCCCGAAGGCCGGCGGCTCGCCGGCAGCCGGGACCCGAGCGCGTCCCCCGCAGACGCGCCCCTCCGCTCCCGCGCTGCCGCGGGGCCGGCCTGACCATCCCCCTTCTCCATTCCGATAGGATCGCGACATGAAAACGACCCTGGCGACCGCCCTGCTCTTCTCCACCGCGCTGGCCGCGCCCGTGCTGGCCGGGGGCTTCGACGAGGCCGCCCTGCTCGCGGCGGCGAAATCCGAGCCCGCGCTGACCGTCTACGACTCCACCGGCAAGATCCGCGAGCAGGCCGAGGCCTTCGCCGCCAAGTACGGGCTGGAGGCGACGGGCATCAAATCGAAGGCCGCCGCCACCATCAAGATCGTCGCGGGCGAGGCGCAGGCCGAAAACGTGCAGGCCGACGTGGTGCTGGTCTCCGACCTGCCCGCCGCCACCGCGCAGCTGATCGAACCGGGCTATGCCGCAAGCTACCTGCCCGAGGACATGGCGGCCAAGATCGCGCCCGGCCTGCAGTCGCCGCTGATCGTCTCGCGCGAGCCGGTGGTCTGGACCTACAACACCGCGCTGAACGACGCCTGCCCGGTCGACAACATCTGGGCGCTGACCGAGCCCGCCTGGCAGGGCCGCGTCTCGATGCCCGATCCGCTGGCCAAGTCGATGTACACCGACTGGTTCAACCAGCTCGCCATGCACCATGACGCCGAGATCGCCGCCGCCTACCAGGCGCATTTCGGCACGCCGCTGGAAACGGAATTCGACAGCGCGACCGAGGCCTTCGTCGTCGCGCTGGCCGCGAACCAGCCGCTCCTGACCAATTCCGACAGCGACGTGGCGCTGGCCGTGGGCGCCCCCGACGCGACGGAGAACTTCCTCGGCATCATGTCGACCGCCAAGTACCGCGAGAACGAGAACGGCATGAAGCTCGGCATCTGCGCCTCGATGCAGCCGATGGTCGGGCTGCTCTATCCGAAATTCATGCTGGTCACCGAAGGCACCGACAGCCCGAATGCCGCGAAGCTCTTCGTCCACTACATGCTGACCGCCGAGGGCTGGGCGCCGCAGGCGATCGACGGCAAGATCTCGGCCAATCCCGAAAACCCGATCCCCGCAGGCGAACCCTCGGGGATGGAGGCGCATCTGGACGGCATGCTGGGCTATGCCGCCGCCACTTCGGGCGACGACTGGGCCAGCCGCCAGGACTGGCAGGACATCTGGGCGCTCGCCCGCGCGGGCCAGATGACCCAGTGACCCTGCTTTCCGCGGGCGGGCCGGAGATGTTCCGGCCCGCCCGCCCTGCAAGATGAAAGACCGCAATTGACCGAGACCGACACAATTCCCGCCGCGCCCGCGATCGACCTCGACGCGCGCGAGGCCTTCCTGCGCGCGCTCATGCCCCGCGCCGCCGCCCGCGCCCGCGAGGGCTTTGCCCGCCGCGACGCGGCCGGCTTCGAGATGAAGGGCCCGCAGGATTTCCTGACCGAGACCGATCTGGCGGTCGAGGCGCTGATCCGCGGCGAGATCGCCCGCGCCTTTCCGCAGGACGCCATCCTGGGCGAAGAGGGCGGCGGCACGCCCGGCCGCGCCACCTGGGTGATCGACCCGATCGACGGCACCGCGAATTTCGCCCGCGGCGTGCCGCATTTCTGCGTCATCCTGGCCTTCTGCCTCGAGGGCGAGTGCCTGCTCGGCGCGATCCACCAGCCGGTGCTCGATGACCTCTACCTCGCCCGCAAGGGCCGCGGCGCCACGAAGAACGGCCGGACGATCCGCGCCGCCGCGACCCCGGCGATGGACGCCGCCTGCATCGAGATGGGCTGGTCGCGCCGCCATGCCGTCGACCCCTATCTGCAGGCGCAGCGCCGCGTGCTGGCCGAGGGCGCCAATATCCGCCGCGCGGGCTCGGGCGGGCTGGCGCTGGCGCATGTCGCCGAGGGCTGCTCGGACGGCTATCTGGAGATCGCGATGAACAGCTGGGACTGCGTCGCCGGGCTGCTGATGGTCGAGGAGGCCGGGGGCCGCGTCGCCCGGGGCCCCGCAGGCGCCGCCGGTCTGGCCGCGCTGCGCCCGGTCCTTGCCGCCGCCCCGGCGCTCGCCCCCGCCCTGGCCGCGGCCTCGGCCGCTCCTGTCGCATTGAAGGAACCGGCCGCGTGAACGATCTCGACATTTCCGCCATCAAGGACATCTTCGCCCGCGAGGATGCCGCCCGCGCGCCGATGCACCTGGTCCATGCCGACCTGCATGGCACCGGCACCGGCCTCTATGTCGGCAACAAGCAGGCCGCCTCGGATCCGGCGCTGCTGGCGGCGCACGGGATCGGCGCGGTGCTGAACTGCGCGGTCAATCTCGACATCAACATGGCGACCCGTCCCGACCCGGAGGCCCGCGCCCTGCCCTTCGGCTGGGGGCCGGTGCGCTACTACAAGCTCGGCATCGTCGACGGGCCGGGCAACCCGGCCTCCATGCTGCTGGCGGGCTACTACCAGCTCAAGGGGCTGATCGAGCAGGAGCTGCCGCAGAAGGCCAGCTATCCCTGGCCCGCGGGCGGCTCGGTGCTGGTCAACTGCCGCGGCGGGCGCTCGCGCTCGGTGACGCTGGTGGCGCTCTTCCTGCATCTGGAATGCCCCGGGACCTACCCGACGCTGCAGGCGGCGATCGACCATATCCGCGTGGCCCGCGAGCTGCAGCCGCAGGAATGGCCGCAGGCGCCCAAGCAGGTTCTGGTTGATGCGGCCCAGTGGTCGGCCGATATGGTGCGGATGATCGCGCCCCATCTGCCCCGGAGCTGAGCCATGCGTCCGCCCCGCCGCCCCGAGCCGCCCCGCCCCGCCTCCGCCGCCGAAGTCGCGCGGCTGGCGGGCGTGTCGCGCTCGGCCGTGTCGCGGACCTTCACCGACGGGGCCAGCGTCTCGGCGCAGACCCGCGCCAAGGTGATGGCGGCGGCGAAGGAGCTGAACTACCACGTCAACCACCTGGCCCGCGGCATCTCCAAGGACGAGAGCCGGCCGGTCTGCCTGCTGGCCTCGAACATGACCCGGCCCTATCACGGGATGCTGCTCGACGCGCTGACCCGGCGGCTGCAGGCGGCCGGCCGGATGGCCATGGTCATCAACGTCACCGCCGATCCCGACAGCGCGCAGGACGCGCTGGAGCGCGCGCTGAGCTACCGCGCCTCGGCCAGCATCGTGATGTCGGGCACGCCGCCCGGGCACATGGTGCGCAGCTGCGTCGAGGCCGGGCAGAAGGTGATCCTGATCAACCGCGGCGAGGCCGGGCCGGGCGTCCACCAGGTGCGGATCGACTACCGCGACGCGATGGAGGACGCGCTCCACATGCTGCTGCGGGCCGGCTGCCGCCGGATCGGGCTGGCGAGCTCGTCGAAGGGCACCCCCAGCCTGGCCGCACGCGAGGCGATGTTCCTCAAAGCGGCGGCCGCGCGCGGGCTCGAGCCGGTGCTGTGGCGCGGCCCGGGCAGCGACTATGCCGACGGCGCGGCCGCCGCGCGCAGCCTGCTGGCCGGGCGCAGCCGCCCCGACGGCGTCTTCTGCATCACCGATCTGGTGGCCTGCGGCTTCCTCGACGCGGCGCGGCAGGATTTCGGCCTCGCCGTGCCGGGCGAGCTCTGCGTGATCGGCTTCGACGACATCCCCGAGGCCGCCTGGCGCGGCTACGGGCTGACCACCTTCGCCCAGCCCTATGCCCGCATCGCCGAGGAGGTCGAGCGCATGCTGACCGGCGAAACGGCCCCGGGCGAGGTCGCCACCCTCTCCGCCGCCCCGGTCTGGCGCGCCACCGTGCGCCCCGGCCCGGAGGGCGCCCCGCCGCCGGGACCCTGAGACCCCCGCCCGCCGCCGCGCGGATCCCCTTGGCGGCGCGGGCAAAAGCCCGGCAGGCGGACCGGAGGCAAGATTCTTGCCGGACAGTAAACTTGGCGCAACCGTGCAATTAAGGTTGACGCAAGGGAGGCGGCCACTCCAAGCTTGCGGGCATATCAGCGGCCCGCCCTTGGACACCCGCTCTGCCGCCCGCATGTCCCGAGGGGACGGGCGCGGAGCTGGCGGGCGTGCCGCGGGTCCGGGCAGGCAGAGCCGCGCGGGCCCGTCTTGGGGAAACCGGAGTTGGACGGCCGCCCTTAGCCAGTGATTGCGTACCCCGGCTGCGTTCGAGGACGCCCTCCGGGGGCCGTCCCTTCACAGCCACACCCGTTTGCGCGCCGGCCAAAGGACAAGCGGAACGGGGGGAACAGTCTTGGCAGATCTCATCTTCGGCGGCGTCGGGACGATCGATCTCGGCGGCGCGCCGGGCGACGTGCTGGAATTCGGACATGACGCGGCCTTCGAAATCGCGGAGGGCAGCGTCGCCTTCTCCTTCAATGCCGCGGATACCGATGGCCAGCAGGGGCTGTTCTCGAAGGATGCCTACGGCTATGGCGGCGGCGGCAACCATTTCGCGGTGTTCCTCGACGGCGACCGGCTGAAGGCGCGGTTCCAGGACGGCAGCGCCGAGGTCTATCTGACCTATGACGGCATCGCCGCGGGACGGGATTACGAGATCGCCGCGACCTTCGGCGCGGAGGGGGTCGCGCTCTGGGTCGATGGCGTGCTGGTGGCCAGCGACACGCTGGTGATGGACTGGCGGCTGAATGCCGAGGCCATGCAATGGGGCGGCCGCGGCTGGGCCAGCGACAGCGGCCAGGCCGGTTTCGACGCGCCCTTCGAGGGCACCATCGCCGATCCCGAGATCTATTCCGGCGTGCTCTCGGCGGAGGAGATCGCCGCGCTGGCAGGCACACCGAACGCGCCGCCCGCGCCCCGCTTCGACAGCTACGCCACGCAGGAGGACACGCCGCTGAGCTTTGCGGCGGCGGAGCTGCTGGAGAATGACAGCGATCCCGATGGCGGCACGCCGGTCTTCCTCGGCCTCGCCCGGCAGCCCTATCACGGCAGCGCCGCCTATGATCCCGCCACGGGGCTGGTCACCTACGCGCCCGATCCCGATTTCAGCGGCACGGACAGCTTCACGGCCTTCATCGGCGACGGCCAGGGCGGGAGTTCCCGGTCGCGGATCGATGTCGAGGTGGCGCCGGTCAATGACGCGCCCGTGGCAACGGATGACGCGGGCGGCAGCGTGGTCGCGGGCCGCGCGATCGTCATCGACCTGATCGGCAATGACCGCGATGCCGATGGCGACGCGCTCGCCATCGCCGCGGTGACGGGCGCCGCGCTCGGCACGGTCACCGACAATGGGGACGGCACCGTGACCTATGCCGCGGGCGCGGAGGCGGGGCCCGACAGCTTCGGCTACACCGTCGCGGACGGCAAGGGCGGCACGGCCACGGCCACGGTGTCGCTGAGCGTCCTGGCCGATCCGAACACGCCGCCGGTGGCGCGGGACGACGCCTATGCGCTGGACGAGGACACGCTCCTGGCGATCGCGCTGGCGAGCGGGGTGCTTGCCAATGACAGCGATGCGGATGGCGACGGGCTGCGCGCGCGCCTTGCCGCCGCCCCGCTGCACGGCACGCTGACGCTGAACGGCGACGGATCCTTCAGCTACGCGCCCGACGCCGATTTCCACGGCAGCGACAGCTTCACCTACCGGGTGACCGACGGCAAGGGCGGGACGGATCTGGCGACCGCCAGGCTGACCGTCGCGCCGGTCAATGACGCGCCCCTTGCCGCGGACGACACCGCCCGCACGGCAGAGGGCGCCGCCGTCCTGGTCGCGGTGCTGGGCAATGACAGCGATGCCGACGGCGACGCGCTGAGCGTGACGCTCGCAGGCGGGCCGGCCAATGGCACGGCGGCGGTCGATGCCCAGTGGCGGATCCTCTACACCCCCGCCGCGGGCTTCGCCGGCACGGACAGCTTCGGCTACAGGATCGCCGACGGCAAGGGCGGCACGGATACCGCGACCGTCGCCGTCACGGTGGGCGGCGAGGCCGGCGGGCTCGTCTCGGACGATTTCAGCGGCAGCACGCTCGGGCCGGAATGGCTCTTCGAGGGGATCGCGGGCACGGCGGAGCTGGAAAGCGACGGCACCGAGTCCTGGCTGCAGATCACCTCGCCCGCGGGCGTCTCCGTCGATGCCTACCGCGCGATGACCACGCCGCGGCTGCTGCAATCCGTCGAAGACGGGGATTTCCAGGTCGCCATCCGCTTCCTCAACGAGCCGGACCAGATCTACCAAGAGCACGGGATTCTGGTGCTGGAAAGCGACACGCGCTGGTTCCGCTTCGACATCGCCTATACGCCGGGCGGCCTCTACCTGCTGGTCGGCGATGTCGACGGGGTCTCGCGCGGCTTCCCCTATCGCGAGCCGGTGGCGCCGGGCGACGCGCTGTTCCTGCGGATCACCCGCACCGGCACCGAATTCCGCTTCGAGCATTCCGCCGACGGCACGGACTGGATCACGGCGATCACGCTCCAGAGCGATCTCGTCCCCGCGCAGATCGGCCCCTTCGCCGGCAGCACCGGGCGCAATGACGAGACGCCGCCGGGCTTCGTCTCGATGTTCGACTGGTTCGAATCCGCCGCCGATCCGATCCTCGGCGAGGATCTGGGCGGGCTGCCGCCGGTTGCCGCGGACGACTATCTGCAGACCGGCGCGGGCGTGGCGCTGGCCATCGCGGCGAGCGACCTCCTGGCCAATGACAGCGATCCCGACGGAGACCTGCTGTCCCTCGCCAGCTACACGCAGCCCGCCCACGGGACGCTGGCCGCGGGCCCGCAGCCCGGCGACCTGGTCTACACCCCCGCGGCGGGCTTTTCCGGGATCGACAGCTTCACCTATGCCGCCAGCGACGGCAGCCGCGAGGCCGCGGCGGCGGTGCTCGTCTCGGTCATGGCGGCGGGCAACACCGCCCCGGTGGCGCGCGCCGACGCGGTGGCGACCAGCGAGGACATGGTCCTGCGCTTCGACCCGGCGGCGAATGACAGCGATGCCGAGGGCGACGCGCTGGCCGTCTTCTCCGTGGGCGCGGCGGCCCATGGCGCGGTCGTGCTCAATGCCGACGGCACGGTCAGCTACACGCCGGATGCGGATTACGCCGGGCCGGACAGCTTCGGCTATGCGGTGGCGGACGGACGGGGCGGGCTTTCCACGGGCATGGTCGATGTGGCCGTCACCGCCGTCAATGACCCGCCAAGCGCCGCGGACGCGGCCTTCGCCATCGACGACGATGCCCCCGAAGGCAGCGTGGCCGGCCGCATCGGGGCCAGCGACCCCGAGGGACAGGCACTGTCCTACCGCATCCTCTCGGGCGATCCGGCCGGGATCTTCTCGGTCGATGCCGCCGGGCGGGTGACCGTCGCGGATGCCGCGGCGCTGGCGGCCGGCGGACCCGGCAGCTACGCGCTCCGGGTCGAGGTGTCGGACAGCGACGGCGCCGCCACGGTGGCGGCCGTCACCGTCGCCGTCACCGATGCCGACCTTCTGGGCATCGCCTTCGCGCTCGGGGCGATGGAATTCGGCGGCACGGCCGCGGATGCCGTGATCCTGCCGCATGACCCGGTGATGGCGGTGGAGGACGGCGCGCTGGCCTTCGCCTTCGAGGCCGGCAATGCCGACGGGCGCAGCTGGCTGTTGTCGAAGGACGCCTCCGGCTACGGCGATGGCGGCCATGTCGGCGTCTTCCTCGAGGATGGCCGGATCGGCCTGCGG
Source organism: Poseidonocella sp. HB161398 (assembly GCF_005870025.1). GTDB lineage: Bacteria > Pseudomonadota > Alphaproteobacteria > Rhodobacterales > Rhodobacteraceae > Mangrovicoccus. Next base: position 99,583 of record NZ_VATA01000008.1, on the reverse strand, counting down.
ATCCAGTCCGGCAGCGCCAATTACGAGCTGCTCGCCGAGACGCAGATCGCGGCGGGCAGTTTCCACCATGCCGCGGTGAGCTTCGGCGCGGCGGGGCTGAAGCTCTTCCTCGACGGCACGCTCGAGGCCGCCGCCGCCTATGCCGGCGGGATCGCCGCCAATGCCGAGCCGCTGGTGCTGGGCGCCACGCAGTGGAGTTCCTCGCCGGGCTATGCCGACAAGCTGTCGGAAGGGTTCGACGGGGTGATCCACGGCTTCGAGCTCTATGGCCAGCCGCTCTCCGGGGCGGATGCCGCGATGCTGGCGGCGCGCGCGCTGGCCCCTGTCCCGGGGGCGCCCCTCGCCGTGACCGACCTGATCGAACTGCCGAAGGGCGCCGTCTCGGTCATCGACATCGCGGAGCTTCTGGCCAATGACAGCGATCCCGGCGGCGACACGCTGGCCTTCCAGTCCTTCTCGCAGCCGAGCGCGGGCACGCTGGCCGATCGCGGCGATGGCACGCTGGCCTACACGCCGCCCGCCGATTTCGAGGGGCTGGCGACCTTCGCCTACACGATCAGCGACGGCACGCATGCCTCGACGGCCATCGCGGTCCTCGATGTCAGCCTCGCCGTCGTGGCCGCCTCCGGCGCGGATCCGGACTGGCGGCAGGTCTCGACCGGGACCGGCTGGCTGCCGCGCCCGGCCACCGCGGAATACACCGCCGCGCAAGTCTTCGACGCCAATGGCGACGGGCTCGACGACTACATCATCGCCGGGCGCAAGGGCGGCCCGGCGGTCACGCTCTACCTGCAGCAGCCGGACGGGCGCTTCGCCGAGCGGGTGATCGAGCCCGGCAGCTTCGACATCGAGGCCGGCGGCACGGTCCATGACATCGACGGCGACGGCGATCTCGACCTGGTGCTGGGCGGCGATTCCAAGTCGACCGAGATCTGGTGGTGGGAGAATCCCGGCCTCTACGGCGAGGGCGACACCTGGCAGAGCCATGTCCTGAAGACCGGCGGCGCCAACCAGCAGCATGACATGGCCTTCGGCGATTTCGACGGCGACGGCACCGACGAGCTCGCCTTCTGGAACCAGAAGGGCGCGGGCAACGGCATCTACCTCGCCGAGATCCCGGCCGATCCCACGCAGCTCTGGCCGAAGGTGCAGATCTACGACGGCGCGATCAGCGAGGGGATGGATACCGGCGATATCGACGGCGACGGGATCCTCGACATCGTGGTCGGCGGCTACTGGCTGAAATGGCAGGGCGGCGCGGACTACCTGGCAACGACGATCGACGCGGGCTTCCCCTATCCGCAGACCGCGGTCGGCGATCTCGACGAGGACGGGCGGCTCGACGTGGTGATCTCCAGCGGCGATGCCGACGGGCCGCTGATGCTCTACACCTATTCGGGCGATCCGACCGTCGCGGCGAACTGGACGGGCACCGACCTGCTGGGCACCATCGTCGACGAGGGCCACAGCCTGGAGATCGCCGATCTCGACGAGGACGGGCATCTCGACATCTTCGTCGCGGAAATGAACCTCGACGGCCAGAATCCCGGGGCGGAGACCTGGGCGCTGTTCGGCGACGGCACCGGCAGCTTCGAGGTGACGCTGGTCGCGACCGGTGCGGACAACCACGAGTCGACGCTGGGCGATCTCGACGGCGACGGCGATCTCGACATCCTCGGCAAGGGCTTCCACGAGTCCGAGATCAACATCTGGTACAACACCCTGACCGAGCCGGTGCTCTATGCCTGGAACCGCACCGTGATCGACGGCGACCGGCCCTATCGCGCGATCTTCGAGGAGGCCGCCGATCTCGATGGCGACGGGCTGCTGGACATCGTCACCGGCGGCTGGTGGTACCGCAATCCGGGCACGATCGGCGGCGACTGGGTGCGCATGGCGATCGGCGCGCCGCTGAACAACCTCGCCGCGGTCTTCGATCTCGACGGCGATGGCGATCTCGACATCCTCGGCACCCAGGGCATCGGCAGTTCCGCCAATAGCAGCTTCGCCTGGGCGGAGAATGACGGGGCGGGGAACTTCACCATCCACGTCAATATCGCCGATGCCGAGGGCGCCTTCCTGCAGGGCACGACGGTGACGCGCTTCTCCGATGGCGGGCCCTTGCAAGTGGTGCTGTCCTGGCAGAACGGGGCGGGCGGCACCCAGGTGCTGACCGTGCCGGACGATCCGGCCAGCGGGACCTGGGCCTGGTCGCAGCTCTCGGCCTTCTCTTCGGGCGAGGGGCTCGACGCGGCCGATATCGACGGCGACGGCGACAACGACATCCTGACCGGCTTCGACTGGCTGCGCAATGACGGCGGCGCCTTCACCCGCGTCGCGCTGCACCAGCCGCCAGCCCAGGCCGAGCCCGACCGCGTCCATCTGGTCGACATGGACAGCGACGGCGATCTCGACGCGCTGGTGGGCTACGGCCACGAGAGCAGCATCACCACGCTGGCCTGGTACGAGCAGGGCGCGGACCCGGAGGCGCTCTGGGCCGAGCACGCGATCTCGAACCAGCTGGCGGGCAATCCCCAGAGCGTCGATGTCTTCGATCTCGACGGCGACGGCGACATGGACGTGGTGGCGGGCGAGCACCTGCCCGCGGATCCCGGCGATCTGGGGCTCCATGTCTTCGAGAATCTGGACGGCGCGGGCTCGGCCTGGGGGCAGCACCTGGTCTACGAGGGCGACGAGCACCATGACGGCGCGCAGCTTGCCGATCTCGACAATGACGGCGACATGGACATCTATTCGATCGGCTGGACGCATGGCGAGGTCCTCGTCTACGAGAACCTCTCCAACGGCTTCTAGGATCGCCGGGGCCCGCGGGCCCCGGCCCCGTCAGGCGGCCGCGTCGAGATAGTCGAAATCGGCAAAGGGCGCGATCCGCGCCGTGTCGATCTCGGCACCCAGCCCCGGCGCGTCCGGCACCTCCAGGCGGCCGTTGCGGATGCGGTCCTCGGGCGGGTCGCGCAGGACCTGGACATAGCCGTTCGCCTCGGGGAAGTAGGGATAGGTCTCCAGCGGCATCGGATTGGCCGTCGCCATCCAGGCCTGCATCGACACCGCGGTGCACAGCGAGGAGGCGCAGTTATGCGGCGAGACGCGGGCATTGTAGGCCTCGGCGGTCGCGGCGATCTGCACCAGCTCGAAGATGCCGCCGCAATTGCCGACATCGGGCATGACGATGTCGACGCCGCCGGTCTCCAGCAGGTTGCGGAAGCCGTTGCGGGTATAGACCCGCTCGCCTGCGGCAATGGGGATGTTCCAGCGCCCGGCCATCTGCCGCAGGCCGCCGGTGTTGAACGCGTCGAGCGGCTCCTCCACCCAGGACACGCCCGCCTCCTCGCAGACCGCCATGAAGCGGATCAGCTGGTCGTTGTTCATGCCGCCGCTGAGATCGAGCAGGATCTCGGCCTGGTTCCCGACGATGTCCTTCAGCAGCCGCACCCGGTCGACCGCCATCTGGAACTGCTCCGCCGTCAGCGCGCGGCGGGTGACATGCTTCAGCGTGCCGCCCGGCAGGCGGAAGGCCAGCGGATAGGTCTTCAGCATCGTGTAGCCGTCGCGCAGCGGCCGCTCGACCGCGCGGGCCCATTCGGTCACGTCGTCGTTGCGGTAGTTCCAGCCATTGGCATAGACCGGGATCTCGTCCTGGAAGGACGCGCCGAACAGCGTCCAGACCGGCACGCCCAGCGACTTGGCCTTGATGTCCCACAGCGCATGGTCGATGGCGCTGATCGCGGCGAAGACGATGGCGCCGCCGCCCTTGGTCCAGAACGAGTTGTCGTAGATGTCGTGATAGACATTGCGGGGGAATTGCGGATCCGCCCCGATCACCTTGGGCGCCAGGTCCGCCAGCATCCCGGCCACCGCCTTGGCGCCCAGCCCGTAGGCCACGGCCGCCTCGCCCCATCCGGTGATGCCCTCGTCCGTCTGCAACTCGACGAGGACCGGATGCAGCTCGCCTTCGGTGATCCGGTAGACCTTCATGTTAGTGACGCGCACTGGGTTCTCTCCCTTTTCTGGAGCTGTTGAGGAGGGCGATCATGCCGAGGCAGATCAGGGCGCCGGCGATGTCCGCCCGCGGATCCGGCACGGCCAGCAGGAGGCCGCCGGCGAAGACCGGGGCGGCGGCAAGCGCGCCGACGGGTTTCAGGAGGTAGCGCGAGAGCGCCGCGGACATGGCCACCACGCCGATCGCGCAGGTGCCGCCGTCGATCGCGAGGCTCCGCCAGGTGAAGCCCTCCGCCACCAGCAGGAGCGACGGCGCGTAGCAGAAGACCATCGGCACGACGATCTTGCCGATCCCCAGCTTGAAGGAGGCGATGCCGGTGCGGAAGGGCGGCGACTGCGCGATCGCGGCGGCCGCGAAGGCGGTGGTGCAGACCGGCGGCGTCAGCTCGGCGATGATGCCGTAGTAGAAGACGAACATGTGCGAGGCGATGGCGGGCACGCCGAGCTGCGCCAGCGCGGGCTGCGCCACGGTGGCCAGCAGGATGTAGAGCGCCGTGGTCGGCAGCCCCGCCCCCATCAGGATGCAGCAGGCCGCGATCAGCAGCAGCGAGATGAATTTCTGCAGGCTGTAGACATCGAGCGGCACCAGCGCCGAGAGCCCGCCCGCGATCTGCGCCGCGCCCGAGGTCACGAGAAAGCCGACGCGAAAGCCGACGCCCGTTGTGTTGATGACCCCGATGGTGATCCCCACCACCGCCGCCGCGACGCCGACGATCAGCGCGTATTTCGCCCCGGTGACGAAGGCTTCGGCCAGCTGCCGCAGCGGCTGCGGCTCGTCGCGGCGCAGCGCCGCGGTGACGCCCGCGATGGCCAGGAAGGCGCCGGTCGCGGGCGAGAACGCCCCGTCGAGCGTCCGGCTCGCCGCGAAGGCGACGAAGGCGAGGTTCAGCACCAGCGTCGCGGGCCGCCGGATCGAGGTGAAGCCGAAGAGCGCGGCCACCGAGATGCCAATGAAGGCCGCCATGTAGGGCGTGTAGCCCGAGAACAGGATGACGAGCAGCGCGGCCAGCGGGAAGACATGCCGCCAGCCATGGCGCCAGATGCCGAGGATGTCGCGCAGCCGTCCGGTGGCGTCGGGCTTCAGCCCCAGCCGCAGCGCGGTGAAATGCACCTGCGCGAAGACGCCGGTATAGTGCATCAGCGCCGGGACGACCGCGGCGAGGATGATCGTCGTGTAGGGCACCTCGAGGAATTCGGCCATGATGAAGGCGGCCGCGCCCATCAGCGGCGGCGTGATCTGCCCGCCCGCGCTGGCGGCGGCCTCGACCGCGGCGGCGAAGGTGGCGGGATAGCCCAGCCGCTTCATGTTGGGGATCGTCAGCGAGCCGGTGGAGACGGTATTGGCGATCGACGAGCCCGAGATCGAGCCGAAGAAGGCCGATGAGAGCACGCTGACCTTGGCGGGCCCGCCGGTCTGCCGCCCGGCGATGGCCTGGGCATTGGCGATGAAGAACTCGCCGAGCCCGGTCGCCTGGGCGATCACGCCGAAGATCACGAACTGGATCACGATGGTCGAGACCACCCAGACCGGCAGGCCGAAGATGCCCTCGGAGGGGAAGTAGATGTTGTTGACGAACTGCCGCCAGTCGACGCCCGGATGCTGCAGGATGGCGACTGGGATCTGCGGCCCGAACAGCGCATAGCCGATCGCCGCGAAGGAGATGAGCGGCAGCGCCCAGCCCAGCGTGCGCCGCGACAGCTCGATCACCGAGAGGATCAGGAAGGTGCCGAAGACCAGGTCGAGCGTGTTGGGATTGCCCTGGCGCAGTGTCTGCGGCAGCACCTCGACCGCCCAGGGTCCGATGCCGAAGCTGCCGCTGCGCCAGTAGAGCGGCAGGTAGAAGAGCGCCGCCACCGTCCCGGCCATCAGCGCGATATCCCAGGCGGGGATCCGCGCCTCGGTCCCGGGCCGGATGGAACGGCGCGACAGCGGGTAATAGCAGTAGGCCATCACCGCCACCCCGGCCAGGTGAATGGCGATATGCACGCGGTGGACCGGCACGCCGAAGCCCGCCGTCACGAAATGGTAGAGCCCGAAGGCCAGTCCCAGGAGCCAGAGCGCGCGGCGCGCCTGCCTCCGCGGCCTGCGGATCTCGGCGAAATCCTCGCCGCCGGCCTCTGCCGGGCGCGCCTGCGCCTGATGCTCGTCGGGGGTCATCTGTCTTGTCCGAAGTTCCGGGATGGCGGGCCGCTGCGGGCCCGCCTCCCTGTCATGGATCGCGGAAGGGCCCGGGCCCGGCCGGTCATTCCGCCAGCAGCTCGTCATAGGCGCGCTTGGCACCCGGATGCAGCGGCACGCCCAGCGTGTCGACGCCGTTCAGCGCCTTGTCCAGCGTCATCGTCGCCGCCTTGGGATGGCCCGCATCGAACAGCTTGCGGCTGTTGTCGTTCCACAGCGCCTTGGTGATGCCGTAGATCAGATCCTCCGGCTCGTCGGCCCGGGTGACGAGGATCGTGTTGACGCCGAAGGTCTCGACCGGCTCCGCCTGGCCCTCGTAAGTTCCCGCCGCGATCGTGGTGCGCGCGTAGTAGGGGAAGGCCGCGATGATCGTGTCTAGCTCTTCCGGCGAGAAGTCGAGCAGCTTCATCCCCGAGGTCGAGGCGACCTGGACGATGGCCGCGGTCGGCGCGCCGGCAAGGGCGAAATAGGCGTCGATCTGGCCGTCCGCCAGCCGCTCTCCGGCCTGGGAGTTGTTCAGCTCGACCGGGGTGTAGTCGTCGCGGGTGATGCCGAAGGCGCCCAGCACCTCCTCGGCCGTGACCTGCAGCCCCGAGCCCGCCTCGCCGATGCTGACCCGCTTGCCGCGCAGGTCCCCGATGCTGGCGATGGCGCTGTCCTCGGGCAGCACGATCTGCGCCTCCTCGGGGAAGAGCGCCGCGATCACCCGCAGGTCGGGCGTCGGGCTGTCCTTGAAGTCGCCGAGCCCGTTGAACTGCACATAGAGCGTCGAGGAGCCGGTCAGCCCGGCCTCGAGCCCGCCATTCTCCACCGCCGCGTTGTTGTGGACCGAGGCATTGGTCGACTGGGCGATCGCCACCAGCCCGGGCACGCCGCAGCTGCCGCCCTCGGCGCAGGGGCGCGAGCCCGGCGGGCTGGAGATCGCGTTGGCGATCAGGCCGCCGATCGGATAGTAGGTGCCCCCTGCCCCGCCGGTGCCGATGCGGAAGAAGGACGGCGCCTGCGCGATCGCAGGCGCGGCCAGAAGCAGACCGGCAAGGGCGAATGCCCCGCCGAGGCGAGCCGAGATATGTTTCATGCGAGAACCCTGTTGGAGTTTGCCGTTAGGACTGGCCCCGAGAAACACCCGCAGCGCCATCAATGCAAATCGGCGGAACCTATCAGAATATAAACGCCATTGATGGGCGCCCTGCTCAGCCCGGGTCGGACTGCGCCTTCAGCGCCGCCCGGATGGCATTGTGGCAGGCATCCGCCGCCTCCGAGCGGGCGCGGAATTTCGGCCGCATAAGGTAATATAGCGCATGGATTTTCTCTTCGAGCGGCCGCCAGTCCGGATCGAGCGTCCGCCCCGCCAGCGCGGCGACCGTGGTGCAGGTGATCCGGTCCACCAGCGCGATCGCCCCGGTATTGAGCGCATGGCAGGCCATGGGGAAGAAATTCTGGAACTCGAAGGTCGTCTCGCCCACCAGATGGGCAGTGCGCTGCCCGACCACATGCTCGCGGTAGAGCGAATAGACGGCATGCGCGCGCAGGGTCGCGGCCGTCATCACCGGCCCCGGATCCCCGGCCAGCCCCTTGCGGAAGAGCGCGTAGACCGGCACGCGGAAGGCCTCGACCTCGTAGAGCGGGCTTTCCGCCAGCTCGACCCCCGCGCCCTCGTCGGCCACCGCGATGTCGCGCAGCTGGCCCTCCATGTCGGCGACGATCCGCGCGGCGGAGCCGTTCATCAGCCGCACCGGGCTTCGGGGCGCGGCCAGCGGCGCGATGCAGGCCGGGATCAGGTGGGTGCCGACATTGTTGGCCGAGATGATCGAGACCTGCGGCAGCGCGATGCCGTCCATCTGCGAGAAGGAGCTGCGGATGTCCTCCATCTGCTCCATCACCGGGCGGAGCCGCTCGAACAGGATCACCGCCTCGGCGCGCGGCCGCATCCGCCCCGCGGTCCGGTCGAAGAGCTGGGTCTGCAGGTCGGTCTCGAGCGCGCCGATCGCCATGCTGACCGTCGGCTGGGTGCGCCCCATGTTGCGCGCCGCCTGCGAGACGCTGCCGGTCAGCATGACCTGGTAGAAGGCTTCGAGCTGGTGGTGTTTCAAGGCTGCATCCCGCCTCTGGCGACCCGCCGCCGGGCGGCTGCCGCTCTCGTGGTGATCCCGGCGGCGGGTCGCGACCGCCGCCGCGCCGGACCCTACCAGCGCCGCCCCCCGGGAGAAAGCACCTCCCTGCCCCGGGCGCATCGTCCGGCGCCGGCGGTCAGGGCACTATGGCGGCGCTGACCCTCTCCTGGCCCGAGACCCACGCCGGGGGACCGGGACAGGAACCCAACCCGAAAGGCAGCCGCCGATGCTGCCCCCATTCGCCCGTCCGTCGCCATCCGTCAGCCGGACCCGGTCCCGTCCGCGACCCTGACGGATCTCGCAGGGCGCGGCTGCACTCCCCCAGTGCAAGGCCGCTCGCGCGACACGGGCGGAGGTGGCGACGAGCATGACGGTGGACGACCGCATCAGGCGATGGCCGGCGAAGCGGAAGCGAAGGGAACGTGGCGCCGATGCGCCGCGAAGGTCCCGGGAACGGCCCGCATGACTGCGGTGATGTGGCGGACGGCCCTTCCGCGCTCGTGCCGCTGGAACATGGCGGGGCTTCCATGTTCACCGAGTTGCGGGCCACGGACCATGGACAAGCCGGAGACGGTCGGTCGGGCCCTGGCCAAGACCGTTCTCCAGGATCCCGGCGCGGATGAGACTGGCAAGACGCTCATTCGGCGACAGCTGCGCCGTGGCGGGGTGCGCGGGGTCTTCGGGAAACGCGCGCCGTGCCATGTCGGCATGGCCGCTTGCGCTATCGCAGATCACCGCGCGCGGGAGCTCCTGTCGCCGGGCACGATGTCCGGCGGATGCCCGCGGCCCATACGGCCCCAGTCGAACGCGGCAAGACGGACGCGGCCGGCGCAGAAGCGGTCTGCGGGGCCGTGCCCGGCCGTCGATGCGTTTCGTCATCGTGAAGGCGGTGGATCAGCAGGCGGTGCTGATGCTGCGCAGGGCCCGGGATCGGCTGGTCCGGCAGCGGACGATGCCGGTCGAGGACCAGCGCGGCCATCTCGCCGGGCCCGGCATCATTTCCGCCAAAGCGCCGGGAGGCGGCGGCCCCGCGATTGCCGCCCAGACGACCGCAAGTGACGCGGTGCCGGAAGCAGCGCGCCCCGCACGCGATGCCGTCACCGGCCAGCTATGCCGCCTGGAACCCGGAATGGACGGGCTGCACCGCCGGATCATCGTCGGGCAGCGGAGCAGCGGGACCAGCCGCCGCCCGGCCACCATTCCGGGCATGGCCAGCGCGATCGCCGCCGCGGTCCCGGACGGCCGTTCGCGGCGTGGCTCGGACGGACGCCGCGCGCACATGGCAGAGGAGGGCGGGCATCGGCAAGCAGGTCTCCGCCGTGATGCGGATGGCGCGGAAGCGGTCCGAATCGGGCACATGGGCCGCGCGGCATCTCGAACGGAAACCGCCGCAGCGGCCCTGGCGCACAAGACGGCGAGGATCGCCCGGGCGGTGACGACGCGCGGCAGCACCTGCGCTGCGGCAGCCTGACAAGGACCTTGCCGCCAAGGACACGCGGCAGGGGCGGAGGACCATGATGGGCAACCATGAAACCCATGGGGACCAGGCGCCCGGAGCGCGACGCGGTGATTTGGGGACCGGTCCTCGGACTTCATCAGGTCCGGCGGCACGTCCGCGTGACACGGCCAGACAGATGGATGCACGCCCGCCGAGCTGCCATCGCAGCTTTGCGCTTGCCCCGGAAGGACCGTCCACCCACGGTTCCCGATGTCCGGACAGTTGCGCGGCGGCGCCTGGCTTGCCTTTTGGTCGTGCCGCAATAGGGCCATGGCCTGCATCGGCCTCGACCGGTCTCCGCCCGCCAAGCGCCGGAAGGGGCGCGGTGTGTCATCCAAGGTGATCCACCACCTGCCGAACCCGGTCCGGGCCTCGGATCCCGTGTCGAAAGCGACCATGGGCGTTGGGGCAGCACGTGTCGGCTTCCGGGGGGCACGGCGTCGATCCGGCGGGGTGAGAGCGCCATGGGCAAGCCGGGACCTCCGCGCACCGCACGACCCATGATACGCCATGGGGTCGAGCAGAATGGCGAACGCGCTGGAGCGACGCGGGCCCCGGCCGGGCGGGATTGCAGGCGTTCCGGGTCGCCGCCAGCGCGGGCCAGAAGGGCGGTCCGCTTGCTCCGGAGCGTCATCCGGAGGCAGGGTCAGCCGCGCATTTGCCCGGGCTGCACCCGGCGCCTCGACCGCCGCGCGCCCGGAAGGCGGCTGGAAACCGGCCGCGGAGGACACGGACATGGGCCAGTGATTGACATGGCCCCGCTAGCGCGGCTCACCGCCCCAAGGCGCTGCCGGGCGGGCAAAATGGAACCGGCCGCGCGATGGCGGCCGGTCCGGGGATCGTCTCAGGCGGAATGCCGGGCGCTGCCTCCGCCCCGCCTGGCCTGCCAGAGCCAGCGCAGGAGCGGCAGGAACAGCGTCAGCAGCGCCAGCGCCAGCAGCGCCACCGTGATCGGCCGGGTCCAGAGGAAATCCAGGCTGCCATTCGACAGCGACAGCGCGCGGCGGAAATTCGCCTCGGCCATCGGCCCCATGATCAGCGCCAGCACCACCGGCGAGGCCGGGAAGCCGTATTTCTGCATGAAATACCCCGCGACCCCCGCAACCAGCATCACGCCGACATCGAACATCGAGTTGTTCAGCGCATAGGTGCCGACCATGCAGAGCACCAGGATCGTCGGCGTCAGCAGCGCCGTCGGCACCCGCAGCACATTGCCCATCACCCGCATCAGCCCGAGCCCGAGGATGAGCATCGCCACATAGCAGAAGACCATGCCGGCAAAGAGCGTGAAGACCAGATCGGCGTGCTGCTGGAAAAGCAGCGGCCCGGGCTGCAGCCCCTGCAGCGTCAGCGCGCCGAGCATGATCGCGGTCACCGCGTCGCCCGGGATGCCGAGGGTCAGCATGGTCAGGAGCGCGCCGCCCGTGCAGGCATTGGCCCCGGATTCGCAGGCCGCGACGCCCGAGAGCTCGCCCTTGCCGAAATTCTCGGGATTGCGCGAGAAGCGCTTGGCCTCGTTGTAGGAGACGAAGGCGGCGACATCGGCGCCCGCGCCGGGGATCATGCCCATCAGCACGCCGAGCCCGGTGGAGCGCCCGATGGTCGGCAGCACGCCCCGGAGCTTCTCCCAGGGGGGCAGAAGCCGGCCGAGCCGCGCGGCCTGGCCGAGGCGGCGCGCCGGATCCTCCATCGTCTTGAAGGCCTCGGCCGCGGCGAAGAGGCCGATCATCACCGGGATGAAGGGCACTTCGTAGAGATCGGGGAAGCCGAAGGTGAAGCGCGGGAAGCCGCCCATCGGGTCGAGCCCGATCGTCGCCACCAGAAGGCCCAGCATGCCCGCGATCAGCCCCTTGACCGGCGAGGAGCCGGAAATCGAGGAGATGATCGACAGGCCGAACACCGCCAGCGCGAAGCTCTCGGGCGCCGAGAAGTTCAGCGCGAAGCGCGCCAGCACCGGCGCGAGGAAGATCAGCACCAGAACCGAGCCGGTGCCGCCGAGGAAGGAGGACACGGTCGCGGTGCCGAGCGCCAGCGAGGCCTGGCCCTTCTCGGTCAGCGCATAGCCGTCCATCGCGGTCGCGGCGGCGGCGGGCGTGCCGGGGATCTTCAGGAGGATCGCCGTAACGGAGCCGCCATAGACCCCGCCGAAGAACACGCCGCAGATCAGCAGGAGCCCCGGCAGCGGGTCCATGCCGAAGGTGAAGGGCAGAAGGATCGCCACGCCCATCGTGGCGGTGAGCCCGGGCATGGCGCCGATGAAGATGCCGATGACCACGCCGATCGCGGCCATGACCAGCGCCATCGGGCTGGCCGCCAGCGTGGCGACCCCCTGGGCGAGCATTGCAAAATCAAACATTACGGTCTCCGTTCGTCCTGCTCAGCCATCGCCGAGGGCGAGGCCGGGCAGCGGCACGTTCAGCCCGTAGGAAAAGAGCAGGTAGATGGCAGCGGCCGCAGCCACCGCATAGACGGCATTGCCGACGGCCTGCCGCCGCCCCATCAGCCAGATCACGGCATAGAGGAAGAGCGCCGCGGTGACGAGAAAGCCCAGATACGGCATCACCGCGATCGCGACGGCGACGGCGGCGACGGCCAGCGCGACGCGCTTGGCCGCGCCGGGCACCGGCGGCAGCCCCTCCATCCCCGGCGCGCGCAGCGTCTGCAGGGCGGAAACGAGGCACAGCGCGATCAGCACCAGCGCATAGAGCACGGGAAAGCGCGCGGGCCCGACATCGGTGGGCAGCGAGGTCGGCGGAAAGCTCCGCGTCAGCAGGATCGCCGCGACGGAGATCGCCGCGACGAGGCCGAGCAGCACCAGCGTGCCCGCGCGCTCCCGCGCGGAGAGCGCCTGCTCCGGTCCGGTATCAGTCATGGGGAAGGCTCCTCGTGAATGCCGGACGGCGCCCTGGCGCCGCCCGGAGGGCGATGGTCAGCGCGCCATGCCCAGTTCGGTCATCAGCTCGCCGAAGAACTCGTCCTGCGCCGCGATCTTGGCCTGGAACGCGTCGGCGTCCAGATAGGCGTGGTTGAGGTTCATCTTGGCGAGCTGCGCCTTGAAGGCCTCGGACTGGCCCGCGGTCGCCGCGACCTCGCGCAGCGCCGCCAGCGCGTCATCGGGCAGGCCGTTCGGCACCAGAACGCCGCGCCAGGTGCCGACCGACAGCTCGATGCCCTGCTCCTTGAAGGTCTCGACCTCCGGGAAGGCGGCGACGCGCTCGTCGGCCATCACGCCCAGCATCCGCAGCTCGCCCGCGGCGACGAAGTTCGAAACCTCGGCCGGGCTGACGCTGACCGCCTCGATATGGCCGCCGAGCAGCGCCGTGACCGCCGGGGCCGCGCCCTCGAAGGGGATGTGGTTGAAGGTGGCGCCGACATCCTTGCCGAAGGCCTCGGCCGCCAGGTGCCAGATCGCGCCGGTGCCGGAATTGCCGATCCGCACCGTGCCCGGGTTCTCCTTGGCATGGGCGATGAACTCCTCCAGCGTCTGCCAGGGCGCGTCGGCCTTGACGGTGATCGCGGAAGGGTCGGCGTTCAGCTGGGCGATGGCGGTGAAGTCCGTGGCCTTGAAGCTCGCCATGCCCATATGCGGCAGCATGGTGATCTCGGCGGTGCCGAGCCCGATCGTGTAGCCGTTCGGCCGTGCCCGGGCGATGCCGGTCAGCCCGACCGCGCCGCCGCCGCCGGTGCGGTTGACCACGCCGATCGCCTTCGGCAGCGATTCATTGGCGATGTCCGCGAAGGCGCGGGCCACCAGGTCGGTGCCGCCGCCCGCGGAATAGGGCACGATCATCTCGATCGTCCGCGACGGGTAGGAGGCCGCCATTGCGCGCCCGCCAAGCGGGAGTGCGGCCATGGCGCCAAGCGCCGAGAAGGTGAAACTGCGTCTGTCCATCGTTATCCTCCACAGGAAATGGGCGGCCCGCCACGCGGCGGGACCGCGGAATGTCTCAGGCCGGGACCGCCTGCCCCAGATAGGCCGCCACGAAATCGCGGGCGTGGCCTGCCACCGTTTCGGCGCTGTCGCCGGGGCGGTAGAGCGCGCTGCCCAGGCCGAAGCCCGCGACGCCCGCCTCGAGGAAGGGCGCCATCGTGGCCGGGGAAATCCCGCCGACCGGCAAGAGCCGCGTGCCCTTGGGCAGCACCGCGCGCATCGCGCGGATCGCCGCCGGGCCGACCAGCTCGGCGGGGAAGATCTTCAGCGCATCCGCCCCGGCCTCGAGCGCCGCGAAGGCCTCGGTCGGGGTGGCGACGCCCGGCACGCAGAGGAGCCCGGCCGCCTTGGCGGCGCGGATCACCTTGGTATCGGCATGCGGCATCACCGCGAGCTCGGCACCGGTCTGGGCCAGCTGCGCGACCGCCTCGACCGAGGTCACGGTGCCCGCGCCGACCAGCACTTCGGCGGGCATGGCGGCACGGACCTGCGCGATGCTGTCGAAGGGCTCGGGCGAGTTCAGCGGGATCTCCATCAGGCGGAACCCGGTCGCCTCGAGTGCGCGGCACACCGGCAGGCAGTCCTGCGGGGTCAGGCCGCGCAGGATCGCCACCAGCGGCAGGGCCGCCATCGCCGCGTCGAAGCGGGCTTGCAGAAGGCTGTCAGACATGGCTGGTTTCCTTTTCCGGCGCCAGGAGCCCGGCGGCTCCGGCAAGACTGAAGAGCCCGGCCGGGGCGGGATTGCCGGGCTGGGCCGCGGGGGCGCGGCCGAGAAGCTGCGAAAGCGCGCGTTCGTAGCGGCGGCACAGCTCGCCCTCGCCGACGAGATAGAGCGGGCGGTCCTGTCCTTCGGCCTCGGCCGCGGCGAGGATCTCGTGGCCGATCAGCAGTCCGGACATGTAGTCGGCCAGACCTTCGGGCGCGATCCGCCCGGTCAGGCCCAGCGTGCGGACACTGAAGAGCGCATGGCCGAGCGCGCCGTCGCGGGCGCGCTCCAGCCCTTCACCGAAAGCGTCCCAGTCCTCCGCGTCCGGCGCCGCCTCAGGCATCAGCCGCCCGAGGATCGAATGCGCGCGGAAGACCGCGAAGAGCTCGCCGGTCATGTAGGTCGCGAAACCCGCCACCTGCCCGTCGCGGAGGCTCGCCCATTTCGAATGGGTGCCGGGCAGGACGATGAGCGCGTCGCGCGCCGCCTCGGGATGGGCCGCCAGCGTGCCCGCGATCTGGATTTCCTCGCCGCGCATCACGTCGGGCGTGCCGCCCTCGGGATCGTGGATCAGCCCCGGCGCGATGGTCACGCGATGGCCCGCTCGGGTCTCGAAGCCCAGCGAGGCCCCGGCCAGCGCGTCCGGACCCGCCGGGCAGCGCAGATAGGGCACCTCGCGCCAGCCCTGGGCGCTGCCGACCATGCCCGCGGCCACCACCGGCACCGGCGCCGCGGCGAGCCAGTCGCCGCAGATCGCCTCGAAGGCGGCCTCGAACCCGTCCTCGCCCGGGGCGGGAAGATGCTGGATGCCGGCGCCGCTGGAGCGGGTCTCGAGGATCTCGCCCGCCGCCCCCATCCGGTAGGCGCGCAGGCTCGAGGTGCCCCAGTCGAGCGCGATCAGCGCGGTGTGCGGTCCGGTCATGCGGGGCTGCCTCCGAGGCTGCGGGTGATTTCCGCGGCATGGGCCGCGACGACGGGGCCGAGCTCGGCCAGGCGGCTTTCGGGCATGAAGGGCACCGCGCTGGCGACGCTGAGCCCCGCGGCCACCTGCCCCGAGACATCGCGCACCGGCGCGCCGACGCAGCGGATGCCGAATTCGTTCTCCTCGAGGTCGAGGGAGTAGCCCCGGCCTGCGGCGGCCTCGAGGTCGTCGCGGAATTCCGGCCAGGGCCGCGGCGGCACGCGGCCGGGATGGCGGGACTGGATTTCGGCGGCGGCGCGGTAGAGCGGCTCCCAGCGCTCGGGCGGCATGGCGATCATCATCGCCTTGCCGAGCCCGGTCAGCGCCAGCGGCATCCGCTGCCCCGGGCGCGAGCGCATCTCCAGGCCCCGCGTGCCCTCGATCTTGTCGAGATAGAGCACCTCCGCCCCGTCGGGCACGCCCAGATGCACGGTGTCGCCGGTCAGCTCGGCCAGCCGCCGCAGCACCGGCGCGGCGAGCGCCTGGACCGGGCGCTGTTCGCGCGCGCGCTGGCCGAGGAAGATCAGCTGCGGCCCCAGCAGATAGCCCGATTGCGGAACGTGGTGCAGGTAGCCCGCGGCCACCAGGCTGGCCAGCAGCCGGTGCGCCGTGCTGCGCGGCACGCCGAGGGCGCGGCCGATGCCCCCGGCATCCGAGACCCCTTCCGAGACCAGCCGGACGACTTCGAGCCCGCGCATCAGCGTCTGGGTCCCTTTCGCCGCGCCGGATGCGGTCCTGGTGTCGCGATCCTCCTCCAAATTCCCCTCCTCCTCTTTGCGGCGGGACTATGAATCACGGCGCCAGATGTGTCAAATAGTATTGCTATGTCCCATTTAGTGAGACACCACAGAATCGGGACCGTGACGGCCGGGGGGCCGGGCGGGCCCGGAGCAGGAGGAAAATCATTATGTACGAAGATCTTGCCGGGCGCCGCGTCCTGGTTACCGGATCGACCCAGGGTATCGGCCTGGCGGCCGCACGGGCCTTTGCCGAGGCCGGCGCAAAGGTCTGCCTGAACGGCAGGCGGACGCCCGAGGGACTCGAAACGCTGCTCGAGGGACTCGGCGGCGCCGTCTTCGCGGCGGGCGACCTGTCACGGACAGAGGACTGCGAACGGGTGGTGGAGACCGCGGCGGCACAGCTCGGCGGCATCGACATCCTGGTGAACAACGCAGGCGCGCTGGTCGGGCGCAAGCCGCTGGGAGAGATCGACGACGCGTTCTACGACGCGGTGGGCGACGTCAATTGCCGCTCGGCGCTGATGTGCACCCGCTTCGCCCTGCCCCATCTGAAGCGCTCGGCCGCCGAGCGGGGCGAGATGGCCTCGGTGATCCTGGTGGGCTCGATCGCGGGCAGCACGGGCGGCGGACCCGGCGCGGGCCTCTACGGCGCGGCCAAGGCCTGGCTGCAGAACATCCAGAAGAACTGGGTGACCTTCCACACCGCCGACGGCATCCGCTTCAACACGGTCTCGCCGGGCACGGTCGACACCGCCTTCCATGCCGACAAGGACGCGGCCGGCCGCGCGGCGGTCTCGGCCGGGATCCCGATGGGGCGCTTCGGCCGGCCCGAGGAGATCGCGCCGGCCTTCCTCTTCCTCGCCTCGAACCGCAGCGGCGGCTACGTCACCGGCCAGGTGCTCGAGGTGAATGGCGGCCAGTTCATGCCCTAGCGCGCCGCCGCGGGCCGGACCGGAGTCCGCTCCGGCCCGCGCGCCTCAGACCCGCACGACGCGGCGGTAGACGCCGTTGCGGAAGTTGATCAGCCACAGCATGCCGTTCGGCGCCACCGCCACGCGGCCGCCGGCGCTGCCGATCGACTCGAAATTGCGGCCGTTCCAGTGATAGACCGTGTAGCCGCCGTGCCAGCCATGGTCGGACCCCGCGATCCAGACATTGCCGTCGGCGCCGACGGCGATGTCCACCGCCCCGCCCTGCACCTGGAACCAGCGCTCGCCGAGCCTGCGGAAGATGAAGTTCTGCTCGGTCACCACCCAGGGCTCGCCCTCGGGCGAGACGCTGATCCGGAGCGCCGCCCCGCCGGCATCGACCCAGTCCCCGCCCTCGCGGCGGTAGATGCCGTAGCCGCCCTCGCGCCGGTCGCAGCCGATGATCCAGACGCTGCCATCCGCGCCGATGCCGATGTCGCGCGCCTGCCCCGGCACGGCGCGCCAGCCCTCGGGCGTCAGCCGCGCGATATTGCCCGCGTCATCCACCGTCCAGGGCAGGCCGTCGGGGCCCACCGCGATGCCGGTCCCGGCGCCGCCGCGATCCTCCATGACGCGGCCGTTCCAGCGGTAGATGCCGAAGCCGCCCGGGCGGGGATCGTTGCCGACGACCCAGACGCTGCCATCCGCGCCGATCGCGATGTCGGTGCCGCGGAAGTAGTCGCCATCGAACTCGATCCGCGCCCAGGCCATGGTCTCGGGCTCGTAGAGATGGCACTGCCCGTCCGGCCCCGGCGGCAGGTAGAGCGAGGAGAGCATGTCGGTGCCGCGCTTGCCCGCGCCCGGGGTCTCGCCGAGATCACGCATGGGCGCCTGCCAGGAGGCTGTCCATCGCCTCGACGATCAGCGCGTGGTCGTCTTCCTGGGCCAGGCCCGAGACCATGACGGCGCCCACCGGGCCCTCGCCCTCGACCAGCAGCGGAATGCCGCCGCCAAAGGGCGCGAATTCGGGGAAGGGCAGCCCGGTGTCGCGGGTGAAGTCGCCGCCGCTTTCGGCATGGCGCTGCCGCTCGTAGAAGCTCGAATGGCTGAAGCGCTCGACCACGCGGGCCTTGCCGGCGAGGTACATGTCGTTCTCGGCATTGGTCCCCTCGCGCGCGGCGCGGAAGACGACCCGCCCGAGGCGCCGGACCTCGACGGTGACGGGCAGGTCGCGCGCCTCGGCAAGCTCGAGGATGCGCCTGCCGATGCGGATGCCGTCGCTTTCGGCGAGGCGGGGGAAGACGAAGCGCTTCTCCTGGTCGAGAAGCGTCTGGGCTGAGGGCATTCCAGGCATGGAGATGGTCCTTTCCTTCGGTTGGTGTTGCGGAAGACGATGCGTCGCCAGCGGCACTTGGATCGGTCCAAACCGCGTCGGGAGCGCGGCCGGCAGGCCGCTGGCGACGCCAGGGTCAGCCTTTGACGGCGCCCTGGGTCAGCCCCTCGATGATGTATCGCTGCAGGAAGAAGTAGACGATCACCACCGGGAGCGCGACATAGATGGCCCCGGCCGCGAGCAGGGGCACATTGGTCAGGTACTCGCCCACGAAGGCCCCGAGCCCGGCCGGGGCGGTCCGCTGCAGCGGATCCTGGAGGATGACCAGCGAGACCAGGAACTCGTTCCAGCTCCACAGGAAGAAGAGCACGACGAGCGTGGTGATCGCCGGGCGGCACATCGGGATCAGCACGATCCACAGAAGCTGCATGGCATTGGCGCCGTCGATCCGCGCGGCCTCGACGATCTCGCGGCTGACCCCGGCGAAGACCGCCCGCATCCAGAGCGTCCCGAAGGCGACATAGAGGCCGACCTCGGGCAGGATCACGCCGAGCGGGCTGTCGGTCAGGCCGAGGGCGCGCAGGTTGTAGTAGAGCGGCAGGATCACCGCCTCGAAGGGCAGGACCAGGCCGACGAGCAGGGGCAGGAAGAGTAGCCGCTTGCCGGGGAATTCCATCATGCTGAAGGCGAAGCCGCTGAGCACCGAGAAGACCACGGCGACGGCAACGACGCTGACCGCGATGACGGTGCTGTTCTTGATGAGCACGCCGAAATTGCCCTGCGCCCAGGCCGCGGCGAAATTCGACCATTGCGGATCGGCCGGCAGGCCGAGGCCGATGGCCGGGGCGGATTGCGGCGAGATCGCCACGACGAGGATGCTGTAGAGCGGCAGCAGGATCGCCAGCGCGGCCAGCCCGAGGATCGCATAGCTCACGGTCAGGTTCAGGTTCGCCCGTCTCATCACTTCATCCCCATGATGCGCCGCAGGATCAGCACGGCCGCCAGGATCATCGCGGTCAGAAGCACCGCCATGGCCGCCGCCTGGCCGACCGCCTGGTCGCGGAAGGCCGTCACGTAGATTTCGAAGGCGGGCACGGTGGTGGCCGTGCCGGGGCCGCCCGCGGTGGTGACATAGACCACGTCGAAGGCGCGCAGCCCGCCGACCAGCGTGATGGTGACCGCCACGCCGAGCTCCTGCTTCACGCCGGGCAGCGTCACGGCGAAGAATTCCGCGACCGGGCCCGCGCCGTCGATCCGCGCCGCGTCATAGAGCGAGCTGTCGATCCGGGCGATCCCCGAGAGGAAGAGCACCATGGAGAAGCCGCTGGCCACCCAGGTCATCACCAGCCCCACCGCCAGCAGCGCCCAGTCGAAATCGCCGAGCCAGATGCGGGTGTAGTCCTCCAGCCCGACGGCCGTCAGGATCTGGTTGATGACGCCCTCGAAGCTGTACATCCAGCGCCAGGCCATCCCGGTCACCACCAGCGCGATGACCTGCGGCAGGAAGAGGACGCTGCGGAAGAAGCCCATCCCCGGCAGCTTCCGCCTGGAGATGATCGCCGCCGTCACCAGCCCGGCCGAAACCGGGATGATGCAGAAGAACACGAGGAGCACGCCGACATTCTGCAGCGCCTGCTGGAAATTCGCCGAGGCCAGCACCTGGGCGTAGTTCTGCAGCCCGCGCCATTCGGGCGCCGAGATGCCGTCCCAGGCATGTAGCGAGTACCAGGCCGTCTGCGCCAGCGGGAAGCCGATGAACGACAGCGACATCGCCAGCGCCGGGAAGATGCAGAGATAGGGGGCGTAGCGGCCGCCGATCCCGCTTTTCAGCACGGCACCCTCCCGCTGCGGGCGCAGGGCGCGCTGCGGCTTCCGCCGACCGCGCGCCGCGCCGATATCGCTTGCCAGGCTCATTGCGCATAGGCCCCGGCCCAGTCGTGCTGCATCCGCGCAAGCAGCGCCGCGCTGTCGATGCGGCCGCCATAGAGCTCCTGCAGCCCTCCATTGAGCGTCCGCCCCATGGAGGAGGTGGCCCAGTCGGTATGAAGCGTCAGCCCGCCGCCCTCGCCCGCGCCGAGCACCGCGGTCCAGGCCTCGAGCACCTGGCCCGCGATCGGCAGGTCGCCGTCAACCTCCGCCGGGGCGATTGGCAGCAGCGAAGCGTCATAGAGGATCTGCGCGTTCTCCGGTCGGCCGAAGAAGTCGATCAGGTCGGCGGCGATCTCCGGATGGCGCGACTTCGAGGAGATGCAGAAGGGCTTCTCCGCCGAGCCGCTGGCCCGCGGCTCCGCCCCGGCCTCGGCCGGCGGAAAGAGCACGAAGCCGACATTGTCGCCCATCGCCTCGGCCAGCGTCCCCTGGTACCAGGTCCCCTGCCCCATGAAGACGCCCTCGCCGCGGGCGAAGCGCGCAACGCCATCGTCCCGGCCGAGCCCCGGCGCGCCGCGGTAGATGTACGTCTCCTCCACCCAGTCCCGCACATGCTGCGTCGCGGCCAGCACCCCGGGCGTGTCGATCCGCGCGCCCGCCCGGCCGTAGACAAAGGCCCGCTTCGCCTCCGGAACGGCATGGGCCGAGACCACGCCCTCCCAGAGCTTGGCCAGCGGATCGCCGTCGACATTGCCCATCATCAGGGGCACCTCGCCGGCCTCCTTCGCCGCCGCCAGCGCGGCATCGACATCCGCCATGGTCGCGAAGGCCTCCGGATCGATCCCGAGCGCCTGCGCCTTCGCGCGGTTGTAGTAGAGGCCGATGACATTGCCGCTGATCGGCAGGCCGTAGAGCGTCCCGCTGCCATAGGAGCGGCCGTCGTCGCTCATCCGCGCCTGGTTGACGAGGCTCGGCGACAGCCGGTCCGTCCAGCCGTACTGCGCGGCATAGGGCTCGAGCGGGATGACCAGGCCGGCGGCGACGAGCGGGCCCATCACCGACTGGCCCTGCGGGCACTCGATGATGTCCGGGGCCGAGTCCGAGGACATCACCAGCTTGTAGGTCCGCAGGAAGGCCTCGCTTTCGGTGTATTCCAGCGCGATCTCCACCTCGGGATGCGCCGCGCGGTACCTGTCGATCACCGCCTGGTAGCCGTCGCGGTTCAGCTTCGGCGCCACGGTCCAGAGGCGCAGCTGGACGGGGTCGTCATTGACCATCCCCATGGACGTTCCGGCCGACAGGGCCAGGACCGCCACCGCCATGGATGCCGCGGCCCGGCGCGCGGCCCGGGCCAGCCCGGTGCTCTCGACGCTCTCTTTCTTCATGGTTCCTCCTCCCATCTTGGTCATTCGAGGCGGCGGGCCCGCTCTTCGCGGCGCGGCCCGGCCCCTCCTTCCAGTGCTGCTGCCCAGGGCCGGCCGCAGGGCCGCCGCGCAATCCTCCATTGCGCCCGGTCTCCGGCAGCCGCCGGACGCCAGGCCGGGCCGGGCTCCGCCCGCGGTCAGGACAGTCTCTGTTCGGTCTCCGGATCGAAGAAATGCGCCGCCGCCGCGTCGAAGCGGAGCCCGACGGTGCTGCCGGGGCGCAACTCGACCCGCTCTCGCAGGAGGCAGGCGCAGTCCTGCCCGGCGATCCGGGCGATCACATGGGTCTCGGCCCCGGTCGGCTCGGTCACGAGGATCCGGGCGGGCACGCCGCCGCTGCCGTCCAGCGCGATGCTCTCGGGGCGGATGCCCAGGACCAGCCCGCGGCCTGGCGCCTGCGCCGGCAGGCGCGGCAGCGGGATGAGCGAGCCGTCCTCCAGCCGCAGCCCGCCCGCGCCCGGATCCGGCATGCCGCGGAAGAAATTCATCGACGGCGACCCGATGAAGCCCGCCACGAAGATATTGGCCGGGCGGTCGTAGAGCTCCAGCGGCGCCCCGGCCTGCTCGACCTTGCCGCCGCGCATCACGACGACCTTGTCGGCCATCGTCATCGCCTCGAGCTGGTCATGGGTGACGTAGATGATCGTCGAGCCGAGCCGGTCATGCAGTGCCTTGATCTCCGCCCGCATCTGCACGCGCAGCTTGGCGTCGAGATTCGACAGCGGCTCGTCGAAGAGGAAGACCTTGGGGTTGCGGACGATCGCCCGCCCCATCGCGACGCGCTGGCGCTGGCCGCCCGAAAGCTCGGCGGGCTTGCGCCCGAGCAGCGGCTCCAAGCCGAGGATCTCGGCCGCGCCGCGGACCTTGCGGGCGATCTCCGCCTTGCCGAGCCCGGCCATGCGCAGGGCGAAGCCCATGTTCTGCGCCACGGTCATCTGCGGATAGAGCGCGTAGTTCTGGAACACCATCGCGATGTCGCGCTCCTTCGGCTCGAGCGCGTTGACCCGCGTGCCGCCGATCAGGACATCGCCGCCGCTGATCTCGGAGAGGCCGGCGATCATCCTCAGGAGCGTCGACTTCCCGCAGCCCGACGGGCCGACCAGGATCACGAACTCCCCGGGCGCGATGTCGATGTCGACGCCATGGATGACCTGCAGCTGGCCGAAGGATTTCCGCACGCCGCGGAGCGCGACGGCAGAGGCGGTCGGCCCGGCCCGCTCTGCCGCGGGCCTGTCGAGCACGTCGCCGGAGGTCCCGTTCAGCATGGCCGCCCCGCCCTGTCCGGCAGGCCGCATCCCGCGCCAGGAACCGCGTTCCGGCACACATCTTGCCTCATGTCTTTCTCCTCCCAGAAGGGTCCAACTCGCGAATTGCACGACTTGGACCGTTCCAATTTGTTATCCGGCAGCGCAAACCCGGTCAACTCCTTTGTCGCGCCGGGGGGCGGGTTTCGGCCCGAGCAGCTAGATCTGGCGGATCATCGGCCGGGTGCGGGGCCGGTCGTCGCGCGCACGACCAGCGACGGCTCGACCAGTTCGTCCCGGCGCGGACGGTCGGGAGACTCGATTCTGCCGGCCAGGCACTGGGCGACCAGTCGGCCCATCTCGCGGCCATTGGGATCGACCGTGGTCAGCGACACGTGCCGGATCGAGGACAGGCGCGTATTGTCGAAGCCCGTCACCGACAGATCCTGCGGCACCCTTGCGCCGAGATCGTCGGCAGCGGCCAGGATTCCGAGCGCGCCGAGATCGCTGCCCGCGACGATCGCCGTCGGCGGAACTTCCGCGCCAAGCAGCCGGCGGGCGGCGTCATAGCCCACATCCTCGTTCAGCGGCACGTCGGAGATGTCGGTGCGGATCTCGGCGGAGAGCCCCAGCCGCTCCATCTGCGACAGGTAGGCGGCGAGGCGGGCATTGTCCGAGGTCACCAGCCGGTCACTGCCGTCGACATAGGCGATGCGCCGGTGGCCGAGCGCGCAGAGATGCTCCAGCACCAGCGCGATGCCCTTCTCGTCATCGACATTGACGCAATCGACATTCGGCAGCTCAATCGGGCGGGAGAAGCTCGTGAGCACGGTCGGCACCACGCGCGAGGCGTTCCGCGCCACCTCCTCCACCGGCTGGGTGCCGAGGAAGACCATGCCGTCGACCCGCAGCTCCAGGAAGGCCTCCACCAGCCCGTCTGCCACCTCCGGATCCATCCGCGGATCGGCCAGCAGGGCGCGCACGCCGTGGCGGTCGAGCTCTTCGGAGAGGCCGCGTTCCAGCGCGACCCACCAGGGGTTGGCGACATTCGAGATCACCACCCCGACCGTGTTGGTGCGGCCGGAGACCAGGCTGCGCGCCAGGGCATTCGGGCGGTAACCCAGTTCGCGCGCCGCCTTGAGCACCTCGTCGCGGCGCTTCTCGCTGACCTGCTTCGAGCCGTTCATCACAAGCGAGACCAGGGATTTCGACACCCCGGCGCGTTCGGCGACGCTACGCACGGTCGGGCCCTTGGCGCGCTTGCCGGTCTTCTTTTCCATCCACAACTCCCGTGGCGCTCCGCAGCGGACATCTGCCAGCGGTCGCGTCGTTCCGACGGCATGAATGCCGACGGGACCGCGCCCAGAAAGCACGGTCCCGCCGGTTTTGTAACGATCCAATTTCGGCGCCGTCAAGCGCGCCCTAGCACTTCACATGGCGCCGGAAGATGTCCCCCGCGTCGTTGCAGATCCAGGTGAGCCCGTCGGAAAGCACCGAGATCCGCCGCCCCGCGCCGTCGAGCGTGTCCCAGTCCGTGCCGTGGTACCAGCGGTAGATCCCGTAGCCGCCCTTGCGCGGGTCCGAGCCGACGATCCAGACGCAGCCATGCGCGCTGATGCCGATATCCGTCGCCTCGGCATGGGGCAGCCGCAGCCAGCCGCCATGCACCCGGCGATGGACGTCGCCCTGGTCGTCGACCACCCAGGGACGGCCGTCGGATTCCACCGCGATCCGCCGCGCATGACGCCCCGCCACCGGAGAGGCGCCGTCCTCGTTGATCCAGGCCAGCCCGCGGGCCACCTGCACCCCGCCAGTGCCGTCCGGCAGCGGGTCGAAGCCGATCTCGCCATCCGGCTGCCAGCCCTGCCCCGTCCATCGCTGCAGGTTGAACCCCTCCGCGAGGTCCTCGGCGGCGATGATCCAGACGCTGCCATCCGCGCCGATGCCGATGTCGCGCGCCCGGCCGGGCAGGGTTTCCCAGCCGCCATCGGCGCATCTGGCGATCCGCCCGGTCCGGTCCACCGTCCAGGGCTGCCCCTCCGGCGTCACCGCGATCTCGACGCCGGTGCCGCCCGCCTCGGCCCAGCCGAGACCGGTCCAGCGATAGACCGCGAAGCCGTCCTCGCGCTCCTCTCCTCCCGTGATCCAGACGCTGTCATCCGAGCCTATCCCGATATCCTGCGCGGCGCCCGGCACCTGCTTCCACACCATGATTTCGACGGATCCGTTATGCCCCAAGGCCTGTCCTCCCTCTTCTGCAAGGCGCAGGCACCGGCACGGGCCCTCCTGCCGGAGAGCCCGCGATTCCGGTCCCGCAGCCATTTTGGACCGTTCCAATTTCAATCGCAACCAGTCCCGGAAGGCAAGGCAAAACTGGCGGGACGGCTCCGGAGGGGGACCTGCCGCCCGGAGCCGCGCCGGCTAGTGGGAGATCATCCAGGGGCGCTTCTTCGGGAAGCTCTTCGAGCCGTCGGGGCGGTAGAGCGTGCCCGAGCTCTTCTTCTGCCCGCCGCCCGAGCAGCAGGAACAGCCCGGCCCGTGGCTGGCGCGGCGCGGGCTGTCGGCGCTCTTCTCGTTGACGGCATGGGCGCGGCGGCGGCCGCCATCCATGTTGGCGATCTGCGGCGCCGTGCGCAGGACGCGCGGCGCGGGCGCGGCGCAGACCGGGCAGGTGCAGGGGGCGGCAAAGGCCGACATCGGCTGCAGGGCCTCGAACGGGCCGCAGGCGGGGCAGTCGTAATCGTAGACGGGCATGATCGCTCCGGAACTGTCTGCAGGAAGGGGGCGGCCCGCCGGGGCCGCCCGGACGGGATCACAGATCGGGGGCCAGCGGGACGTCGACCGAGCCGTCGAGGAACTTCGTCGGCCCGTCCGCGCCCGGCATGATGTCGAACTCGAAGATGCCGTTCGGCAGCCAGAGCGTCGCGCAGGCATTCGGCACGTCGACCACGCCCGAGATATGGCCCTGCACCGGGGCGGTGCCGAGGATCGCATAGGCCTGGGCGCCGGTATAGCCGAACTTCTTGAGGTACTCGATCGCGTTCAGGCAGGCCTGGCGGTAGGCGATATGGACGTCGAGATAGTGCTGCTTGCCCTCCTCGTCGACCGAGATGCCCTCGAAGATCAGGTAGTCGTCGTATTTCGGCGTGATCGGCGAGGGAGTGAAGATCGGATTCCTGATCCCGTATTTCTCCATCCCGCCCTTGATCAGCTCGACCCGGATATGCAGCCAGCCGGCCATCTCGATCGCGCCGCAGAAGGTGATCTCGCCATCGCCCTGGCTGAAATGCAGGTCCCCCATCGAGAGCCCCGCCCCGTCGACATAGACCGGGAAGTAGCAGGTCGCACCGCGGCTGAGATCCTTGATGTCGCAATTGCCGCCATGCTCGCGCGGGGGCACGGTGCGCGCGCCCTCCGAGGCGGCCTTCATCTTCTCGTCGCCGGTCAGCTTGCCCATATGCGCCGATTGCGTGGTCGGCAGGTTGGCGAGCCCCGGCACCCGGTCGGGATCGGTCGCCTTCAGCGCCGCCTCGCGGGTGTTCCACATGTCCAGCATCTTGCGGTCGGGCAGGCAGCCGATCAGCCCGGGATGGATCAGCCCCGCGTATTTCACGCCGGGCACGTGGCGCGACTTGGTGAACATCCCCTCGAAATCCCAGATGGATTTCTGCGCCTGCGGGAAATGGTCGGTCAGGAAGCCGCCGCCGTTGTTCTTGGCGAAGAAGCCGTTGAAGCCCCACTGCATCTCCTCCTTGGCGCCGATATCGAGGATATGCACCTTCAGGAGGTCGCCGGGCTCGGCGCCCTTCACGCCGATCGGCCCCGAGAGGTAGTGCACCTGCTCCAGCTCGACATCGCGCACATCGGCCGCGTCGTCATTGTTGAGGATCTGCCCGCCGGTCCAGTCATAGGTCTCGATCTTGAAATCGTCGCCCGGCTCCACCCAGACGGCGATCGGGATGTCGGGATGCCAGCGGTTGTGCACGCAGTCATTGGTGTGCGGGCTCTCGGCGAGATCCACGGAAATCAGGGTGTCAGCCATGGGGCGTCCTTTCTTGGCTTCACTTCAGACGGATAGGAATTTCGAGACCTTGGCCTCGTCGATGCCCGCGCGCGGGCTGTCATGGACGATCTCGCCCTTCTCCAGCACCAGCACCCGGTCGGCGACGTCGAGCGCGAAGCTCAGCACCTGCTCGGAGACGACGATGGTCAGGCCCCGCTCGTCGCGGATGCGGCGCAGCGTGCGGGCCATCTCGCGGATGATCGAGGGCTGGATCCCCTCGGTCGGCTCGTCGAGCAGCAGCACCTTCGGCTCGGAGGCCAGCGCCCGGGCGATGGCAAGCTGCTGCTGCTGCCCGCCCGAGAGGTTGCCGCCGCGGCGGCGGCGCATCTCGAGGAGCACGGGGAAGAGCTCGTAGATGTCCTGCGGCACCTTGGTGCGGCCGGTCACGGTCAGCCCGGTCTCGACATTCTCCTCGACCGTCATCGCCGAGAAGATCTGCCGGCCCTGCGGCACATAGGCGAGGCCGGAGGCGACGCGGGCATGGGGCTTCAGCCCGGCGACGGGCGTCCTGCCGATGTCGATCTCGCCGCTCCTGGCCGGGACGATGCCCATGAGCGTCTTCATCAGCGTGGTCTTGCCCATGCCGTTGCGGCCCATGATGGCGACGATCTGGCCGGGCGAGACGGTCAGGTCCAGCCCGTGCAGCACCTCGGATTCGCCATAGGCCGCGGTCAGGTTGCGGATGCTCAGCATGGTGCTCTCCTCAATGGCCCAGATAGACTTCGACGACCTTGGGATCGGCCTGGACATGGGCCATCGAGCCCTCGCTCAGCATCTTCCCCTGGTGCAGCACGGTGACCCGCGTCGCGATATCGGCGACGAAGCCCATGTCATGCTCGATCACGATGACCGAGCGGTCGGCGATGATCCGGTTCAGGAGCTCCGCCGTCTTGCGCCGCTCGGCGACCGACATGCCCGCGACCGGCTCGTCGAGCATCAGGAGCTCGGGGTCCTGGATCAGCAGCATGCCGATCTCCAGCCACTGCTTCTGCCCGTGGCTGAGGATCGCCGCGCGCTCGTCCAGCATGTCGTCGAGGAAGATCATCCCGGCGATCTCGCGGATCCGCGCCGTGACCTCGGCATCGCGGCGGAAGACCAGCGCGCCCAGCACCGAGTAGCCGCGCGGATAGCTGATCTCGAGGTTCTCGAAGACGGTCAGATCCTCGTAGACGCTGGGGTTCTGGAACTTGCGCCCGACCCCGGCATGGACGATCTGGTCCTCGCGCATCTGGGTCAGGTCCTGCCCCTTGAAGGCGATCTTGCCCGAGGTCGCGCGGGTGCGGCCGCAGATCAGGTCCAGCACCGTGGTCTTGCCCGCGCCGTTCGGCCCGATGATGACGCGGCACTCGTTCGGCTCGACATAGAAGCTCAGGTCGTTCACCGCCTTGAACCCGTCGAAGGACACGGTCAGCCCCTCGACCATCAGCACGAAATTCGGGTTGGCCAATGCGTTCATGATCCGCTCCTCACTCTGCCGGGCTCTGGTCTGCGGCGGGCGCGCGGGCCCGCTCGCGGTGGAGGAAGCCCAGATGCGGGCGGACGAAATCCTGGTAGAGGCCGGCCAGCCCGTTCGGGAAGGCCATCACCACCGCGATGAAGAGCCCGCCGAGGCCCAGGAGCCAGAGCTCGGGGAAGCTCTCCGAGAAGGTGGTCTTGGCCCAGTTCACCAGCAGCGCGCCGTAGACCGCGCCCAGCAGCGACATCCGTCCGCCGACGGCGCAGAAGATCACCATCTCGATCGAGGGGACGATGCCGACCAGCGTCGGCGACATGAACCCGACCTGCAGCGTGAACATCGCGCCGCCGATCGAGGCGAAGGCCGCGCCGAGGCAGAAGACGAAGACCTTGAAGCTGGCCACGTCATAGCCCGAGAAGCGGACCCGGTCCTCGGCGGTGCGCATCGCGATCAGGATCCGCCCGGCCTTCGACTTGCGCACCGCCTGGGCGACGAAGAGGCAGGCGAAAAGCAGGATGCCGTTGACGAAGTAGAGCGTGACCTTGGCGCTGTCGGGGCGGATGTCCCAGCCCAGGAGCGTGCGCAGGTCGGTGATGCCGTTGACCCCGCCGGTATAGCCCTGCTGGCCGATCACCAGGATGGTCATGATCGCCGCCACCGCCTGGGTGATGATCGCGAAATAGACCCCGCCGACGCGGCGCCGGAACATCGCGGTGCCCAGGATGAAGGCGAAGATCGCGGGCACGGCGAGGATCGCGAGGATGGTGAAGCCGAGGCTGTGGAAGGGCTGCCACCAGATCGGCAGCGCGGTGATCTGGTTCCAGTCCATGAAATCCGGGATGCCGGGGGTGGACTGGATGGCGGTGTTCTCGGGCGTCGAGGCCTCGAGCTTGAGGAACATCGCCATGCAGTAGCCGCCGAGGCCGAAGAACACGCCCTGCCCGAGGCTGAGGATGCCGCCCGCCCCCCAGCACAGCACCAGCCCCACCGCGACGAAGGCATAGGTCAGGTACTTGCCGAAGAGGTTCAGCCGGAAGTCGTCGAGGATCGCCGGGAACAGGACGAAGATCACCGCGGCCAGCAGGGCGAAGCCCAGGGCTTCGTCGAGTTCGAAGAGGCGCTGCTTTTTCATCGGGGACCTCACTTGCGCAGCTTGAGGGCGAAGAGGCCCTGGGGCCGCAGCATCAGGATGCCGACCACGGCGAGCAGCGTCAGGACCTTGGCCATCGAGCCCGACAGGAAGAACTCCATGATCGACTGCGCCTGGCTGATCGTGAAGGCCGAGGCGATGGTGCCCAGAAGGCTCGCGGCGCCGCCGAAGACCACGACGAGGAAGGTGTCGACGATGTAGAGCTGTCCCGAGGTCGGCCCGGTGGAGCCGATCATGGTGAAGGCCGCGCCCGCCACGCCCGCCACGCCGCAGCCGATCCCGAAGGTCAGCCGGTCGGTGCGCTCGGTGTCGATGCCGACGGCGCCCGCCATCACCCGGTTCTGGTTGATCGCGCGGACCTGCTGGCCCCAGCGCGAGCGGAACATCATCACGTAGACCGCCGCCGAGATCGCCACGGTCAGCACCATGACGAAGATGCCGTTGATCGGGATCTCGATCAGATCGGTCAGGGGCAGCGATCCCATCATCCAGTCGGGGATGGTCACGCCCACTTCGCGCGCGCCGAAGACCGAGCGGTAGATCTGCTGCAGGATCAGGCTGAGCCCCCAGGTCGCCAGCAGCGTGTCGAGCGGGCGCTTGTAGAGATGCCGGATCATCGCCCATTCGACCGCCATGCCGAGCAGCCCCGCAGCGATGAAGGCGAGGATCATCGCCACGAAGAAGTAGAGGCCGAAGAGGCCCGGCAGCCAGGTCTGGAACACGTGGCTGACCATGTAGGTCACATAGGCCCCGAGGATCATGAACTCGCCATGGGCCATGTTGATGACGCCCATCTGGCCGAAGATGATGGCCAGGCCGAGCGCCATGAGGACGAAGACCGAGAAAAGGATCAGGCCGGCGAATCCCTGCATGGCAAAGATCGCGCCGAGCTCTGACATCGAGTAGCCGGAGAACATGACCGGTGGCTCCTGTGTCGCGCTGCTGAGGGGGAGGAGGCGTCGAACCGGGACCGGCCGGGGGAAACGGCCGGTCCCTCCGCCGGGCTTACTGGTAGCCTTCGGGGAACGGGTTCGGCTCGACGAGGTCCTCGGTCTCGTAGACCACCTCGTACTGGCCGTCGGCCTGGGCGCGGCCGACGCGGGTCTTGGACCACAGGTGGTGGTTCTCGTGGATCTTCACGTAGCCCTCGGGCGCGGTGGGCAGCTCGATGCCGGGGCTGGCCTCGCGCACCTTGTCGACATCGAAGGAGCCCGCCTTCTCGACCGCCGCCTTCCACAGCCAGGGGCCCAGATAGGCCGCCTGCGTGACGTCGCCGATCACCATGTCATCGCCCCACATCTCCTTGAAGGCGGCGACGAAGGCGCGGTTGTTCTCGTTCTTCAGCGACTGGAAGTACTTCATGCAGGCATAGGCGCCCTCGATGTTCTCGCCGCCGATGCCGCGGATCTCGTCCTCGGTGACCGAGATGGTCAGGAGCAGCGGCGCCTCCTTGGTCATGTCGATGCCCGCGGCCTTGAGCTGCTTGTAGAAGGCCACGTTCGAGCCGCCGACGACGATGGCGTAGATCACGTCGGGCTTCTTCAGGCGGATCTTGTTGATGACCGAATTGAACTGGGTATGGCCGAGCGGATAGTACTCCTCGCCGACGACCTCGCAGCCCTCCATGAAGTTCTCGATGTGCTTGCGGGCGATCTTGTTGGAGGTGCGCGGCCAGATGTAGTCCGAGCCGAGCAGGTAGAAGCTCTTGGCGCCCTTGGTCCGGTTCACCCAGTCGAGCCCGGCGATGATCTGCTGCGTCGCCTCCTGGCCGGTATAGATGACGTTCGGGCTCTGCTCGAGGCCCTCGTAGAAGGTCGGATAGTAGAGCATGCCGTTATTCTGCTCGAAGACCGGCAGCACCGCCTTGCGGCTGGCGGAGGTCCAGCAGCCCATCACCGAGGCGACCTTGTCGTTGACCAGGAGCTTGCGCGCCTTTTCGGCGAAGGTCGGCCAGTCGGAGGCGCCGTCCTCCTGGATGAACTCGATCTTGCGGCCGAGGATGCCGCCCTGGGCGTTGATCTGCTCGATGGCGAGCTTTTCCGCCTGGACCGAGCCGGTCTCGGAAATCGCCATCGTGCCGGTGATCGAATGCAGGATGCCGATGGTCACGGTGTCGTCGGTGACTGCCAGGCCGGTGGTGTTGACGGCGGCGGTCGGGAAGTCCTGGGCGCGCAGGAATTTCGGGGTGAAGAGCGACGCCGTCAGCGCCGCGCCGCCCGCCAGCACCGCCCGGCGGTTCGGACCGGATTTCAACGGGTTGGCGGGGGTTTTCTTGTTGTCGGACATGGGGCCTCCACTGCGGGTTCCGTTTTCTTGCCCCGAGCATTCCTCAGCATGCTGCACTGCGGTATACGTTGAATGACGTATGGCCCTGCGCAGAATTCCCCCCTATCCCACTGGGCTCAGGACAGGGACGGCCACCGGCAGCGGCGGGCGCCCGCTCCTGTCCTGCGAGAGGAGCGCCATGACACGGTACCTGGAAGCCACGCCCCCCAAGCGCGAATACAACCAGTGGGTGGCCGACGAGACGATGGAGGATTTCGCGCTGCGCTTCACCGCGAAGCGCGCGCGGCGCTGGTCGGCGGGCCGGGTCGCGAACACCGCCATCGGCTCGATCTCCTTCCTGGCGCTCGAGACGATCGGCGCCGCGCTGACGCTGGGCTTCGGCTTCGAGACGGCGGCGCTGGCCATCCTCGTGGGCGGGGCGATCCTGTTCCTCACCGGGCTGCCGATCAGCTACTACGCGGCGCGCTACGGCACCGATATCGACCTGCTGACCCGCGGGGCGGGCTTCGGCTATATCGGCTCGACCATCACCTCGCTGATCTACGCCACCTTCACCTTCATCTTCTTCGCACTCGAGGCGACGATCCTGGCGCTGGCGCTGGAATTCTGCTTCGGCCTGCCGCTGCCGCTGGGCTACATCCTCAGCGCGCTGGCGATCATCCCGCTGGTCTTCCGCGGCTTCTCCAAGATCTCCCGCTTCCAGGCCTGGACCCAGCCTTTCTGGATCGTGCTGCACCTGCTGCCCTTCCTGCTGCTGCCCTTCGCGGGGGCGGATGCGGCGGCCTGGACCGGCTTCGAGGGGATCCATGCCGGCCATGCCCAGGGGATCGTGGCCTTCGGCGCGGCTTCGGCGGTGGTGCTGTCGCTGATCGCGCAGATCGGCGAGCAGGTCGATTTCCTGCGCTTCCTGCCCGAGCCCCGGAGCGCGGCCGAGCGCCGCCGCTGGTGGCTGGCGCTGCTGGCCGCGGGGCCCGGCTGGGCGGTTCTGGGCGTCGCCAAGATGCTGGCGGGCTCGTTCCTGGCGGTGCTGGCGCTCGGCGCGGGCGTGGGCGCGAGCCACCTGACCGATCCCGCGCATCTCTACTTCACAGCCTTCGACGCGGTGATCCCGGTGCCCTGGCTGGCGCTGGGGCTGACCGGCGCCTTCGTGATCCTGTCGCAGCTCAAGATCAACGTCACCAATGCCTATGCCGGCTCGATCGCCTGGTCGAACTTCTTCTCGCGCGTCACCCACAGCCATCCCGGCCGGGTGGTGTGGCTGTTCTTCAATGTCGGCATCGCCTACCTGCTGATGCAGTTCGGCGTCTTCGCCGCGCTGGAATCGACGCTGGCGGCGTTCTCCAACGTGGCGCTGGCCTGGATCGGCGCGCTGGTGGCCGATCTGGTCGTCAACAAGCCGCTCGGGCTCAGCCCCAAGGGGATCGAGTTCCGCCGCGCCTATCTCTACGACCTGAACCCGGTGGGAATCGGCGCCTCGGGCATCGCGGTGATCGCGGGCTTCGCCGCCAATGGCGGGGTGTTCGGCCCGGTCGGCGCAGCGCTCTCGGCCTTCATCGCGCTCGGCACCGCCTTCCTGGCCGCGCCCTGCATCGCCTGGGCGACACGCGGCCGCTACTACCTGGCGCGCCCGGCGGCGCCCGACGCCCCCGCCGCGGAAGAGACCGCCTGCTGCGTCTGCGGCTACCAGTTCGAGGCGCCGGACATGGCGCACTGCCCCTTCTACAGCGGCCCGATCTGCTCGCTCTGCTGCTCGCTGGAAAGCTCCTGCAACGACAGCTGCAAGCCGCATGGCCGGGCGGGCGTGATGCTGCGCAGCCTGGTGGAGACAAGCCTGCCGCCCGCGGCAGGCAAGATCCTGACCTCGCGGCTCGGGCTCTTCGTGCTGCATTTCTCTGCGCTCAGCGGCGGCGTCGCGCTGCTCCTGTGGTATCTCGGGACCCGGCGCGACGCCGGCAACTTCACCGCGATCCTGCTGACCATCTTCTGCATCGCCATGGTGCTGATCGGCATCGGCGTCTGGCTCTTCATCCTGATCGAGGAGGCCCGCGCCAAGGCCAACGAGGAGGCCGAGCGCCAGACCTCGCGGCTCCTGCGCGAGATCCGCGCGCATGAGCGCACCGACCGCGCCCTGCAGGAGGCCAAGGACAAGGCGGAGGCGGCGAATTCCGCCAAGACCCGCTATCTTGCCGGGCTCAGCCACGAGCTGCGCACGCCGCTCAACGCGATCTTCGGCTTCGCCCAGATCATCGAGGCCGATCCCGGCATCCCGCCGCGGCGGCGCGAGGCGGTTTCGACCATCCGCCGCTCTTCCGAGCATCTCGCCGGGCTGATCGAGGGGCTGCTCGACATCTCGAAGATCGAGGTCGGCCGCATCGATCTCAGCCGCGACCGGATCAACCTGCCGGCCTTCCTCGGCCAGATCGCCGAGCTCTTCGAGCTGCGCGCCCGCGAGAAGAACCTGGATTTCGTGATCCGCACCTCGGGCAAGCTGCCGACCTGGATCATCGCCGACGAGAAGCGGCTGCGCCAGATCTTCATCAACCTGCTCAGCAACGCCATCCGCTACACCGACCGGGGCACGGTGACGCTGAATTTCCGCTACCGCAACGAGATCGCCCGGATCGAGGTCAGCGATACCGGCATCGGCATCGAGCCCTCGCAGCTGGAGCGCATCTGGCTGCCCTTCGAGCGCGGCGCCAGTTCCGGGCGCAACGGCTCGGGGCTGGGGCTGACCATCACCCGGCTGCTGGTCGAGATCACCGGCGGCGAGATCACGGTGGAGAGCCGCCCCGGCGAGGGCAGCAGCTTCCGCGTGCGCATGATGCTGCCCTCGGTCCCCGACCATGCCGAGCGCCAGACCACCAGCGAGGGGCTGCGCGCGCCGCGCCGCGCCATCGGCTATGCCGGGCGGCGGCGGACGCTGATGATCGTCGATGACGACCTGAACCACCTGCGCCTCTTCGAAAGCTATTTCCGCCCGGCCGGCTTCAATGTCGTCGCCGCCCCGGATGCCGAGACCGCGACGCGGCTCTTGCAGGATATCGGGCCGGACCTCTTCGTCCTGGACATCGACCTGCCCGGCGAGGACGGCTGGAGCTTCGCCCACCGGCTGCGCCGCGAGGGCTACCGCGCGACGCCGGTGCTGATGTGCTCGGGCCATGCGCTCGAGGCGGGGCAGCACGATCCCGGCGACGGGGTCTGCGACGCCTTCGTCACCAAGCCCTACAACCTCGCCGAGCTGCTCGAGACGATTGCCGCGCTCCTCAAGCTCGTGCTGGAATACGAGCCGCCGCCCCCGGCCCCCGCGCCCGACACGCTGCTGCGCCAGCGCATCCCGGCGGCGGATCTGGCGCTGCTGGCCGAAAGCGCGCGGATCGGCCATGCCCGCGGGCTGGAGGCGCGGCTCGACGCGATCGAGGCGCGCGGCGACGGCACCGGGGCGCAGATCGGCGAGCTGCGCGGCATGCTTCAGGACTACCGGATGGACGAGATAGAGGGGAAGTTGCAGGAATGGATGGAAGCATGACGCCCTTGGCGGCGAACCGGCCCTCGATCGCGCTGATCGTCGACGACGATCCGGGATCGGTGCGGATGGTCTCCACCGCGCTGGAGGAAAGCGGCACGACCGTGCTTGTCGCCCGCAACGGCGAGGCCGCGATCGAGCTGGTGCGCCGCATCTCGCCCGACGTGATCCTGATGGACGCGATGATGCCCGGGATCGACGGGTTCGAGACCTGCCGCCGGCTGAAGGCCCCGCCCTTGATGATCGAGGCGCCGATCATCTTCATGACCGGCCTCTCGGGCACCGAGGACATCCGCCGCGGGCTTGCCGCGGGCGGGGTCGACTATGTCTCGAAGCCGGTGCGCGTCGACGAGGTGATCGCCCGCGTCACCGTCCATACCGTCAATGCCCGCCAGCTTTCGGCCGCCCGGGCCGCGCTGGATTCCGGCGGCCGCTCGATCTTCGTCTCCGATGCCGCCGGGCGGGTCTCCTGGGCGACGCCGCTGGCGCGCGAGGCGCTGACCGCGGGCGGGGCGCTGACCGTGTCGCAGGCGATCGGCGATGCCGAGATGTCCGGCTGGATCGGCAGCCTCGCAGGGCGCGCGGTCTCCGAGGTCGCGGCCTTCGAGCGGCCGGGCGGTCGCTGCGAGTTCATGGGCACCACCGCCGACGGGCAGTTCCTGATCCGCTTCCTTGCCGAGCCGCGGCTCGGCCGCCGCGAGACGCTGGCGCAGCGCTTCGACCTGACCCAGCGCGAGGCCGAGGTGCTGCTCTGGCTGACCCGCGGCAAGACCAACAAGGACATCGCCGAGATCCTGGAGCTGAGCGCCCGCACCGTGAACAAGCATCTCGAGCAGGTCTTCCAGAAAATGGGCGTCGACAACCGCACCGCGGCGGCGCTGCTCGCCGACCGGGCGATCTCGGGGCTCTAGCAGGCGCCGCGCCGCCGGGCGCTCCGATCCCCGCGCCCGGCGGCGGGGATCACTGCGGCAGGGCCACGGTGAAATAGGGCCCTGCCGCATCGGCGCCCGAGCCCGCGGGCGCGGGAACGGCATGGGCGACGGGCGGCGCGGCGCGCAGGAAGGCGATCAGCGCCGCCAGGTCGTCCGGCGCCAGCCCGGCATAGCCCGGCCATGGCATCACCGGCGCCAGCTCCCGCCCGTCGGGACGCACCCCCCGGGTCAGCGCGGCGGCGATTTCCGCATCGCTCCAGCCGCCCAGCCCGGTTTCCGCGTCCGGCGTCAGGTTCGGCGGCCAGACGATGCCGTAGCCCGGCACCTCGAAGCCGACCGAGCCGCCCGAAAGCCCGGCTCCGGGCAGGGGCGCGCCATCGGCGCCGCGCGGCATGTGGCAGCCGGCGCAGTCCATCAGCCGCGCCAGGTAGGCGCCGCGCTCGACCGGTCCCTCTCCAGCTGGGGCGGCGGCGGGCAGGCAGGCGGCCATCGCAAGGACGGCGAAGCGGCGGGATATCTGAGACATGGAAAGATCCTTTCTTTGGTTGCGGTTATCGGGACGGGAGGGCCGGGCGGCGCAGCCCGCCGGTCATGGCCAGCGCGCCCGAGGGCAGCGGCGCCGCGGCCGGTCCGGCGGCGGGGCCGTCCTCCCAGGCAGTGGCGATGGCCGGCATCGCGATGACGATCGAGACGGTCTCGCACGGCAGGACATTGGCATTGACGGTGGTGGCGATGCCCTCCGGCCGACCGATCTGGACGCCGGACCCGGATCCCCGCTCCAGCCATAGGCGGCCTGCTGCAAGAGGGTGCCGTCGGCGCGCAGCGTCTCCTGGCAGACCGGGATGCCGGCCGTCGCCGTGGCCAGCGCGCCCGAGAGCCCCTCCGCCGCGGAGGTGCCGGGATCGAGGAAGCGCCGGAAGGCGCTGTAGACGACATCCGGGCGGCTGCCGCGATTGGCGAATCTGATCCGGTCGCGGGGAAAGAACTGCACCCCCGCCCGGTCCTGCGGCTGGCGGCTGCGCGCCTGGGTGCCCGCGCGGGCGAGAACGCCCGGCGCCAGATCTTCCGTGGCGACCGCGCCGCGGCCCTCGGCCGAGCCTTCTCCGGCGGGCGCCAGTCGGGCGGGACGGAATGGGAGCGCAGCGAGACCAGCTTGTCGCGGGCCGCGGACGGCGCCAGCAGGCAGAGCGCGCCGGGAAGGTACGGGAAACGGGTCATACGAAAATGCCCTTCGGACATCGGCGGGGACCGGGGTCAGGCGGGTTCCGCCGCCCCGGCGCCGAGCGGCAGCCCGGCAATGTCGCGGCGGAAGAGCCCGGCCGGGTCGTAGCGGGCGCGCAGCGCCAGAAGCCGGTCGAGCGCGGCGGGAGAATAGGCCTGGCGGATGCGGCCGGGCCGGGCCAGATCGGCCTCGCCGACATAGACCCCGCGCGTCACCGGCGCTGCCGCCTCCGCCACGCCGCGCATCCAGCCGGTGCCCTCGGCATCCGCCGCCGGGTCCTGCCAGAGGCTGTAGACCGCGCCGAAGGCCCGCGCCCGCATCGAGAAGGCGCCGTCTCCGGGCAGGGGCGCCCGCTCGGACGGCAGCGTGGCGATGGCATGGCACTCGGGCGTCGGCGCCCGCTCCACCCCGCGGGCCAGCGCGGCGAAGAGTGCGGCGGGCGCATCGCTCCAGAGCGCGTCGACCGCCATGCGGCGGCCCTCGGGATAGGCGGCGTCGACCGTGTCGTAGAGCGTGGCGAAGGGCGTCGGCATCGCGGGCCCCTGCCCGATCGCGCCGGCCGGGGCGCTCTGCGCCACCTCCGCCAGCACCCTGTCCGCCTCCTCCCCGTCACGGGCGAAGACCGTGGCGATGCCGATCGCCAGATGCGCGGCGCGGTCGGCGAAGGGCGGCGGCGCGGGGCAGAACTTGGCGGTCATCTCGAGGCAGGCGGGCGCCTCTGCCGCCAGCCGCTCCATCCAGCCGGCCAGCGCCTCCGCCCGGCCCGAGGGGTAGATATGCAGAGCGGTGCAGATCGCCCCCGGCGCCTCCTGCAGCCGCAGCCGGTAGCCGGTGACGATCCCGGGAAAGAGCGGCCCGCCGCCCTGCGCCGCCCAGAAGAGCCCGGGATGCTCGGCGGCGCTGGCCGAGACCAGCCGGCCGTCGGCCAGCACCGCCTCGAGGCTCTCGACGGAGAAGCAGGCCACGCCCCAGGACCCGGCATTCCAGCCCAGCCCGCCGCCCAGCAGGTAGCCGCTGAGCGGCACGCTGCCGCAATGGCCCAGGGGGAAGGCGAGCCCGGCCGCATCGAGCGCCGCGGCCATGCGCCGGTTGGTGGCGGCGGGCCCGGCCTCGGCGCGGCGCCGGACCGGATCGATGCGGATCGCGTCCAGGCGGCGCAGGTCGATCACCATCCCGGCCTGCTGCGCGACGCCCGACCAGTTATGGCCGCCGCCCCGCGCCGACACGGCCAGCCCTTCGGCGGCGGCATAGCGCACCGCGCGGCGGACATCCTCGGCATCGGCCGCCTCGACGATCAGCCGGGGCCGGCGGGCGGGCTTGCGCCCGTTGAAGAGCAGCGCGTCGCAGATCGCCGGATAGCCGGGATCGCGGTCGGAGACGACGGTGCCGCGCACCGCCGACCTGAGGGTCTCGAGTTCCATGTCGTCATCCTGTCGGCGGGCCCCGGGCCGGGGCCGGTTGCGGGAGCGGGCGCCGATGCCGGGCCGCTCGCGATGCCGGAGGAATAGCGCGGCGGGGCCGCCGGGGCTTGCTAAGACATCCCGCGCGGAATGCTAAAAGACCGCTAAAAGACGCCGCCCGGACCTGCCGCGGGTTCGCGGATGAACCTGTCGTAGCGGCCCGGCGCCGCGGCCGTGGTCGTGGCCAGGGGACTGGACGGTGCGGAGGGAAATGCCGGGCATCCTGCCGGAGCCGCGTCTGGACGGGCTGCGGCTGTTTCCCTGCCCGCGGACCGTCCTTGCGGTCGGACAGGCGGGTCCCGCAGATGGCCAGCCTCCTTCGCCGCGCAGCCAGGTCCCGCGGGCGGCTAGGCCGGATCCGGCACGGCCCGGGCGCTGCTGCCGGCATCGGCCTCCGACAGGACCGGATGCGCCGAGAGCGCCAGCCGCAGCCGCCCGCGCCCCGCGCGCAGGAGCCGGACCGGCGCGGCGCGCTCCTCCAGCCGCCGCATCAGCAGGATCAGCCGCGTGTCGAAATTCTCGGCATTTCCGGGCAGGCGCAGCGCCGGGTCGAGCCGGAGCTCGCGGGTGGTGAATTCGGTGCGCCCGCTGGCCGCGTGCTCCTGCAGCAGGCGCCAGAAGATCGCCCCGGCCACGCCCTTGATCAGGTAGTCATGGCCGATGAAGACGCTGTCGTCGCGGTCGAAATGGCGGATGGCGATGCAGGCGGGGCCGTCCTTCGCCGCGGGCTCGCCCGGCTCCTCGCCCGCCCGGTCGGCATCGAGCGCCACCATCAGCGCGCCGATCTGGTCGCCGATCAGTGCCAGCGCATCCTCGTCCTCGTGGCTGAAGCGCAGGATCTCGGGGCTCTCGACCAGCAGCACGCCGCAGAGACGGTCACCGAAGCGCAGGGGCACCGCCATCTGGCTGCCCGGCATGGCGAGGCCGGGAAAGGGGATGGTCCGCGCCCGGTCCCAGTCGAGCCCCAGGCTGCGCGCCGTGCCCGCCACCGCCGCGCCATAGCGGTACTCGGCGGTCATCATGGTGATCCGCACCGGCGCGAAGGACTGCGCCGCCGCCCCGGCCAGCCCCTCGCCATAGGCGATTTCCGAGCCGATGCCGGTCTCGGCATGGCCGAGCGACGCCAGCGTGAAGAGCCGCCTTTCCCCCGCATCCGCCGCCAGGAAGATCGCATGGGTGATGCCGAGCTCTTCGGCGATCCCGGCAAGCGCGGCATCGGCCAGCGCGCCGGGATCGGCGGCGCCGCGCAGCCGCTCCGCCACGCGGCGCGCTGCGGCGAGGCGGCTGGGCCCCGCGGGCGGCGACGGCAGCGCCGGGCCCGGGACCTGCTCCATCGCGCTCACCCGGCAGAGATCGGCCCCCTGCAGGCGGAACACCCCCGCCATGCCGGTATGGGAGGCGATCCCGGCGAGCCGCGCGCGCATCGCCTCGAAGA
Organism: Poseidonocella sp. HB161398; assembly: GCF_005870025.1. Taxonomy (GTDB): domain Bacteria; phylum Pseudomonadota; class Alphaproteobacteria; order Rhodobacterales; family Rhodobacteraceae; genus Mangrovicoccus. The sequence goes on along the minus strand of NZ_VATA01000008.1, from coordinate 59,129 downwards.
CCGGGCCCTCGGTATCGGTCTCCAGGTAGTCGAGCGACAGCCGGTAGCGCTCGGCCGTGGCGCAGTCGATCACGGTGACCGCCGCGCGGCGGGTCTCCAGCAGGTTGCGGCGGGTCTTGTTGAAGAACTGGTAGCTGAGCGCGATCAGCCCCGGCCCGACATAGTGCACCTGCGAGATCAGCGAGACATTGACCTGGCCTTCCGCGTCGCAGGTGGCCAGCACCGCCGCGACCACGCCCTCCATCGACGGGCGGAGCCGTTCCAGATCGATCGCGGCGCTCATTCCAGCCGACTCCCCGCGCCGGGCCCCGGGGTCTGGACATAGACCCGCTCGGGCAGGAATTCGATGCAGGCGACGTCGTCATCGGCGAAGCAGGTCAGCGTCTCGGCGAAGTCGCGCGGGAAGCCGACGATCTCCAGCCAGTCGCGATGCGCCGCGACCTGGCGATGGAGGAGCGCGATCTCCTCCGCGCCCGTCGGGACGAGCCGGCCATGGGCGGCCTTGAGCTGGATCGAGCGGTGATCGACCCCGGTCAGGGTCGCGCCGACCGAGCCGCCCGCCCGCACCCGTGCAAGCAGTGCGGCATTGGCGGCGGCGGCCAGGTAGACGCGGATCAGCAGGGTGCCGGGCGCCGGGCAGAGCACGCGGCAGCCGATGCCCATGGCGCAGACCGGATAGTCCCCGCGCCCGCCCGCCGCCAGCGCGACGGTCTGCCCGGCCTCCAGGAAGGCGGCGATATCGGCGGTCAGCGGCGCGCCGCCGGGGCGCCCGGCCATGCGGAAGGCCGCGATCTCGTCATCGGCACGCGCGGGAGGAATGGCGTCGGTCATGGCAAATCAGGGGATCCGGCACGGGGCCCAACCCTCCCCGCAACTGCGAGGAGAGCGCGGAACCGCGCGCCTGTCAATCTGCGGGATCCGGACCGGAAACGGCGTCGCAGACCGCGGTCCGACCGGCAGGGGCACAGCGGCACGGCCTGCTTCGCCAGCGGCGCTGCCCCGCTCGGCGCGCACCGGCCACCCTCCGCAGGACAGCGACGCTTGCACCCGGGAGACGGGCAGAAGCGGCACGCTGTCTGTGCTCCCGTTCAGCCCCGGGCTCTGTCCCCGGGGCACGGAGCTTCCGGCGGTGTCCGGCGGGCACACTTGGCAGGGTACAGGAAAAGCCGGTTCCGCTAACAGGCTGGACCCGGGCCGGAAACGCGCCCCTGAGCCGGCCGGATCTCTGCTGCTTCGGGGAGCCGCATTGGCTGCATCGGGCTGGGCGCCGAAAATGCCGGTTCCGCCACGTAGGTCAGCAGCAGGTCCCGAAGGCGGCGGGACTTGTTCGATCCCGGGGGCGGTCCTTGCCGGAACTGGAACGATTTCCTCCGCGGCAAGGCGCTGACAGGCTGGCGAAAAGGGAACCCAGGGCCTCGCTGTGGAGGAATTTGTTCCGGATCTGGTCAGGTGGTTTCTTCAGAGATCGGCAAGTCCAGCCGCTTTCTGGACGATTGGTCCAGTCTTGCCCCAGCAGCTCGGCCAAACGGACTTTTCACCAGCCTGCCAAGTTCCATTTTCAGCAGCCTGCCAGATGCGGTTCCCTTGGTAGCGACGTCCCGGACGCCTCCTTTGATGGCCTCTCCGCACGTATTGGCAGCGTATTGGCGCCACCTGTCCGAACACGTGCCCCGACAGAGACCTGTCGGAGCGCCTTTGCCGTCGGGTGCGGTCAAGCGCGAGTGGCAGACCTGGCGCGCCGGGCCCTGCGCCCGGCCGCGCCGTCCTGCGGGGCCAGCGGATCGCTGCGGTGGGCCTAGGCGGCGTGAAACGGAGCGTGCCCTTCGCCAAGCAATAGGCACGGTTCCCGCCCGGCTGCAGCCATCGGCCGGATACCGCGGGCTCCAAGGGTTTGGCGCAAGCTGTCCAAAGCCGTACCGGCCCCCGCTACCCCGGCGGAGGGGCGAGCAATTCGGCGATGGCGGCCTCGATCCGGGCGGTCTCGGCGGCGTGGCGGCCCGGCGCCCCGGCGACATGGCCCAGATCCGAGCGCAGCGGGCGCAGCTCCGCTCCGGGCAGGGCCGCCGTCTCCAGCCGGTTCTCGGCCAGGGTGAAATAGCGGTCGGTATCGCAGGGCATGGCGATCACGCGGGCGCGGATGCCCGGAAGGTGCGGTGCCAGCGCGGCCGGGTCGGCCGCGGCCCAGGTCTCCAGCACCGCCGCCAGATCGAGCGCGTCCCAGGCCAGATGGTCCTCCTCCCACCACTGGAGCAGCGCCTCCGCAGAGGCGAAGCCCAGCCCCTGCCAGAGCCGGTCGCGCCAGAAGGCGTCCGAATAGGCCCAGCCGGCATAGACCCGGGCGAAGGCGCGCAGCGCAGCCTCGGGCCGCGCCAGGCCCTCGCGGAAAGCCGGATCGGCGCGCAGGACCGTCCTGAGCCCGTCGAGGAAGACCCCGTTCAGGGGCCAGCAGCCGGTGGCGCCGCAGACCGGCAGGATCGCGTCGACTTGATCGGGATGCAGCGCCGCCCAGTGCCAGGCCTGGATCGCGCCCATCGACCAGCCATAGACCAGCCGCAGCCGGGCGATGCCGAGATGGGAGAGAAGCCGCGCCTGGGCCGCCACGTTGTCGGCGATCGACACCCGCGGAAAGGCCAGCCGCGCCGCCGGGCCGGAGCGATGGCTGGGCGAGCTCGCATTGCCGTTGCCGAACATGTCGGCGGCGATGATGCAGAGCCGCTCCGGGTCGAGCGCGCGGCCCGGCCCGATCATCCCCGCGGGCGAGGCGGAGGTGCCGGTATAGTGGCTGGGGACCAGCACCGCGCCGCCGGACCCCGCGGGCCGCCCCCAGACGCGGTAGGTCAGCACCGCGCCGGGCAGGACGCCCCCGCCCGAAAGCGGGAGATCGCCCAGCTCCAGTCGCTCGAGCGGCGGCAGCATCAGAACATGTGGCTGTAGCGCGCGGTCTCCCAGGCGGAGACGGCGAGATGGTACTCGTTCCACTCGTCTGTCTTGTAGCGCACGAATTCCGCCTTCAGCTCCGCGCCCAGCACCTTCTCCGTCAGCGGATCGGCATCGAAGGCCGCGACCGCCTCCAGCAGGTTCTGCGGCAGGAAGTCGATGCCGCGCTCGGCGCGCTCGGCGTCGGTCAGCTCGTAGAGGTTGTCCTCGTTCGGGCTGCCCGGGTCGATCTTCTCGCGCACGCCCTCGAGCCCGGCGGCCAGCGCCATCGCCGCGGCGAGATAGGGGTTCACCGCGCCATCGGCATTGCGGCTCTCGCAGCGGCCGCCGCCCTGCGGGATGCGCACCGAGTTGGTGCGGTTGTTCGAGCCGTAGGAGTTGAAGACCGGCGCCCAGCTGAAGCCGGCCATCGCGCCCTGGCGCACGAGCCGCTTGTAGCTGTTGACCGTCGGCGCGAAGGTCGCGCAGAGCGCGCGGCCATGGCGCAGGATGCCGCCGATGAAATGGTAGCCCGTCTCGGTCAGGCCCAGCCCGCGCGGATCGTCGGCGGGATCGCAGGCGAAGACATTGGCGCCGGTCTCCAGATCGAAGAGCGACATGTTGAAATGCGCGCCATTGCCGGTCTTGTCGGCGAAGGGCTTGGGCATGGTGGTGGCGATCAGCCCCTCTTCCTCGGCATAGTGCTTGGCCATCATCCGGAAGAAGGTGAAGCGGTCCGCCATGGTCAGCGCGTCGGCGAAGCGGAAGTCGAATTCGAACTGGCCGTTCGCGTCCTCGTGGTCGAAGGAGTAGAGATCCCAGCCGAGGGCGTCGATGGTCCCGGCCATGCGGTCGAGCCAGCCGAAATTGTCCATGAAGCTGCGCAGGTCGTAGCAGGGCTTGACCAGCGTGTCGTTCTCGGTCGGCACCGAGAGCGTGCCGTCGGCCTCCTTCCTCAGCAGGAAGATCTCCGCCTCGATCCCGAGATTGAAGCCGAAGCCCATCGCCTCCGCCTCGGCCAGCACGGATTTCAGCACGTTGCGCGTCGACAGCGGATAGGGCGCGCCCTGGAAGTGGTTGTCGGCCGGCATCCAGGCGACCTTGGGCTCCCAGGGCAGCTGGATGATGTGGCCGAAATCCGGGACCGAGGTGATCTCGTCATCCGAAGGCGCCTGGCCCAGCCCGTCGAGCGCATAGCCGGTGTAGCGCTCGGAGCCGTGGGCCATGTGCTTCAGGTGGCCGACCGGCACGACCTTGCCCTTCTGGACGCCGTGGATGTCGACATAGGCGCCCATCAGGTAGCGGATGCCCTTGGCCTCCAGCGCGGCCTGCAGCTCGCTCAGCGCGTCGTCGGTAAGTTCTGCCATTGCGGCTCTCCTTCGCGTCCGGATCAGGCGGCGATGCGCAGGGTGACGCGGCGGCTCTGGTCGAACCAGGTCTCCAGCCCGGCGACCTTCAGCTCCAGCGAGCCCTCGACCACTTCGCCGATATACGAGATCGGCAGCGGCTCGTCGGAGGCCTCGTCGCCATAGACGACGCAGAACTGCTGGCGCGGCGAGTAGAAGCAGACGCCGCCCGCGGGGCTGCCGTATTTCGCCTTGCGCTCGGCCCCGACCTCTTCGGTCAGGTACTTGTTCTCCCATGGGGCGACGATCGGCATGGTGAAGAAGATCAGGTCGCCGAGCAGCTTGCCGTGCTGCAGCATGGAGGTCATCGGCAGCTTCTGGCGGAACTGCTCGCAGAGCTGGGGAACCTTGTCCTCCCAGACTTCGATCTTGCAGATGTCTTTGTCGTCGATGCTCAGGATCAGGTGCATGGGTCGTCCTCGGGCTCAGGCAGTGGCAGGTTTCTTGCGGGGGAAGGCGTTCCCGAGCCCCCAGGGCAGGATGTAGTCGACCCACATGTGCAGCCGGTTGGCATAGCCGAGCGCGGCCTGGGTCAGGCGGTTGAGGTCGTCGGTGGTCTCGCAGAGCTTCGAGGCGTCGACATAGAGCCGGGTCATCTCGGCCGCGGAGGGGATCGAGACGAAGTCGAAGAAGGACGCCTTGTAGCCGATGATCTGGTCGATCAGCGCCTGCAGGGTCTTCAGGTCGGCCTCGGTGTCCTCGCAGACCCGGATGATGCCCCAGAGCATCTCGTCGGCGAAGGTGCGCGCCTCGCCCTCGGCGAAGATGATCGTCGACAGGTACTGGCCGCGGGCGCCGGTGCCGCGCGGAACCTCGCCGCGGCCGAGCGCCTCGATGTCCTTCGGCGATTCGAACCAGATCTTCTCCCGCTCGGCTTCGAAACGGGCAATGGCCTCGTCCAGTGTCATGCAGCTTCTCCTTGTCGGTGAGGGGGCGCCTTGCCGGGCGCCGTTTCCGGCATTCATGAGATGATTTGAACTTCTATTCAAACCAAAACTTGAAAATCGCGGTCTCCTGGACGGCAACACGGCGCGCGGAGCACCGCTATATCTCTGAAATATCGTGGAGATTGCGAGGGTTCGGCGCAAAAGATCGAAAATTGGGCAAATCCCGCCGGAGCGGGCCGCGCCGGTCGGGCGGCAGAATCGGCTCATATCGTCATAAAATAATCGGTGAAACCCATAAGCTTGGCGAATATGCCACGAATTCGTCAAACTTCGCGCAATTTTCGCAAATTCGGCGCATCAAACCGCTCACGGATTGGGCAGATCGGGAATGCGCGCAGTTTCCGTCGGGGCCTCCTCGCGGAAGCCTTGCCCGGCAAAACCGCTCGCCGCCATGACTTGAACCACAATTCAAAAAAAGACCGCACACGCCCCGGCGTGGCACCCCGTCCAGCATGGAGAAGACTGACATGAATTCCCTCAGACTGACCAAGGCAGCCACTTTCGCGGGCCTCGGCCTGACCCTTGCCGCCGCCCTGCCCGCCCTGGCCCAGGACATCCCCGCCCAGGAGGCGGTGCCCGAGCTGCACGAGATGCTGCCCGCCTCCGTCAAGGAGAAGGGCAAGATCGACCTGGCGACCGACGCCAACTATCCGCCCTGCCAGTCCTTCGACGAGGACGGGACCACCATGGTCGGCTTCGAGGTCGACCTGTGGAACGCCATGGCGCAGGTGCTGGGCACCGACATCGCGCCGGTCTCGATCGATTTCGGCGGGCTGATCCCCGGGGTCGAGGGCGGCCGCTACGACATGGCCATGGAATGCATCACCGACCGCGTCGAGCGCGAGGAGGTGGTCACCTTCGTCAATACCAGCCTCGACTACGGCAATGCCTTCTACTTCCTCGCCGACAACGAGGCGATCACCGAGGGCGATCCGGCCTCGCTCTGCGGGCTGACCTCGGCCGGGCAGACCGGCACCGATTTCGTCTCCAAGCTGGAGCAGCTCTCGGCCTGGTGCGAGGAGCAGGACCTGGAGCCGCTGGAGATCGGCCAGTACCCGCAGCAATCCGCCGTGCTGCTGGCGCTGTTCGCGGGGCGCATCGATTTCACGCTGAGCGCGGCCAGCGCGGTCGAGGAAATCCGCGCGAACAACCCCGTGGAAGTGGCGACCATCGCCAACCCGCTGGAGAAGCAGAACTATCTCGGCGCGATCGTGGCGCATGAAAATACCGAGCTGGCCGAGGCGCTGCTCGCTTCGCTGAAGGTGCTGGACGAGAACGGCACCTATGACGCGATCTTCGAGAAATGGGACATCCCGCATGCCGCGCTCGACGAGTTCGGAATCAACATGACGACCACCAATCCGCGCGACTGACCCCTTCCGCCCGCCCCTGCCCGGGGCGGGCCGCTTTTCCTGGACCGAGACCCGCAATGACGAGCCAGACCGCCTTTGTCCGCCATGCGCTGCTGCCCGAGAAGGCGCCGCCCAAGCCCGAGGGCAAGCGGCACCTGCCCCGCCGCCAGCTGCTGGCCTGGATCGCCTTCGCGTTCCTGGCGCTGGCCGTGCTGCAGGATGTCGCCACCAACGAGCGGTTCCAGTGGGACGTCTTCGGCCGCTACCTCTTCGACCCGGTGGTGCTGCGCGGCTTCGCCACCACGCTGTGGCTGACGGTGGTGACGATGGCAATCGGCGTGGTGCTGGGCATCGCGCTGGCGATCATGCGGGTCTCGCCGCTGCTGCCGCTGCGCGCCTTCTCGGCGGGCTATCTGTGGATCTTCCGCGGCACGCCGGTGCTGGTGCAGCTGATCCTGTGGTACAACCTCGCCGCGCTCTATCCGCGCTACGGGATCGGCATCCCCTTCACCGGCATCACCTTCTTCGAGGGCTCCTTCAACGACCTGATCACCCCCTACACGGCGGCGATCCTCGGGCTGGGGCTGAACGAGGGCGCCTACATGGCCGAGATCGTCCGCGCAGGGCTCGAAAGCGTCGGCCGCGGCCAGCGCGAGGCCGCCGCGGCGATGGGGCTCGGCCCGGGCAAGACCATGCGGCTGATCATCCTGCCCCAGGCGATGCGCTTCATCGTGCCGCCGACCGGCAACCAGACGATCGGCATGCTGAAGAACACCTCGATCGTCTCGATCGTCGCGCTCTGGGACCTGCTCTATTCGGTGCAGACGATCTATTCGCGCACCTTCCAGACCATCCCGCTGCTGCTCGTCGCCTGCGCCTGGTACCTGGTCGCGACCAGCGTGCTCTCCGCGCTCCAGGCCCGGATCGAGCGCCACTACAACCGCGGCCACAGCCCGCGCGGCACCTGATGGCCGCCCCCCGGATGCCCCGGACCGGAAACCCGCCGCCTGCCAGGGCCGCCCGCGCCGCAACGGCGCCGCGCCCAGCCGCGGCCCCCGGCCCGGACCTATCGTGAAACGAGGACCCCAGATGACCGATCACGCCTCCATCGGCAGCATGGCCGCCCCGGCGCTGCCCGAGATCCTGCGCGCCATCCATGCCGGACGCGGACAGACCCTGGCAGACAGCGAGACCCTGCCGCCTGCCGCCTACACCTCGGAAGAGTTCTTCCAGCTCGAATGCGAGCGCATCTTCCGCCCCGGCTGGCTGGCCGTCGCCCATGTCGCGCAGGTGCCGGAAGTCGGCGACTATGTCTCGATCGAGGTGATGGGCGAGCCGCTGGTCGTCGTCCGCGGCAAGGACCGGATCCGCGTCCTGTCGCGCGTCTGCCTGCACCGCTGGGCGCCAGTCGTCGAGGGCGCGGGCAATGCCAAGATGTTCTCCTGCCCGTTCCACCGCTGGGGCTACGACCTGGAGGGCAACCTGCGCGCCGCCCCCTTCATGGAGCAGGCGCGGAATTTCGACCCGAAGAAGATGAAGCTGCCCGAGGTCCGCTCCGAGATCGTGCTGGGCACCATCTACATCAATTTCTCGGGCGATGCCGAGCCCCTGGCGCCGAAGATGGCCGGGATGATCGAGGAATGGTCGAACATCCCCGTCGACGAGCTGGTCGTCGGCTACGAGACCCAGTTCCACTGCCCGTTCAACTGGAAGATCGCGGTGGAGACCTTCATGGAGTGCTACCACCATATCGGCGCCCATGCGAAGACGCTGGAGCCGCACAATCCCGGCCGGCTGAGCTGGGGCGAGGACATGGCCGATCCCGACCAGGCCTTCGTCACGCTGCGCCATCCGCTGCGCCCCGACCTGCCGACCGAGACCAACCTGCAATCCGGCCTGCCGCCCTTCGACGGCTGGTCCGAAGAGCAGATCCGCACCGGCAACCTCTACCATGTCTTCCCGATGAACCTGATCGGCACCTCGGTCGACGCGGTGCGCTGGACCTCGATCCTGCCGCGCGGCGCCAATGACACCTGGTGGGTGCGGCTGCATCTCGTGCGCCGCGAGGCCGCAGAACTGCCGGAGTTCCAGGACATGATGGCCAGGGCCAAGGAGAACGGCGCGGTGATCGCGGGCGAGGATGTGGGCGTCAACACGCTCCAGCAGATCGGCGCGGCCTCGCGCCTGGCGCAGCCCGGGCGGCTGAGCCATCTGGAGAAGCCGGTCTGGCAGCTGGCAGACTACATCCGCGACCATATCGGGGAGGCGGTCTGATGGACTACGCAAAGCTCGGCCGCACCGGCCTCGAAGTCTCGCGCATCTGCCTCGGCTGCATGAGCTACACCGTCACCGGGCCGGACCAGAAGCACGGCTGGCTCTTCGACGAGGCGGCGAGCCGGCCCTTCTACCGCAAGGCGCTGGATCTCGGGATCAATTTCTTCGACACGGCCAACGGCTATTCCGCGGGCCAGAGCGAGGAGGTTCTCGGCCGCCAGGTGATCGCGCAGGTGCCGCGCGACGAGGTGGTGATCCTGTCCAAGGTCTTCAACCGCATGCGGCCCGGCCCGAACGGCGCGGGGCTGTCGCGCAAGGCGATCATGGACCAGATCGACGGGACGCTGCGCAGGCTCGGCACCGACCATGTCGACATCTACATGATCCACCGCTGGGATTACGGCACGCCGGTCGAGGAGACGCTGGAGGCGCTGCATGACGTGGTGAAGGCCGGCAAGGCGCGCTATCTCGGGGCGTCCTCGATGTTCGCCTGGCAGCTCGCCAAGGCAGTGGAGATGCAGAAGGCCAATGGCTGGGCGCGTTTCGTCGCCATGCAGAACCACCTGAACCTGCTCTACCGCGAGGAAGAGCGCGAGATGCTGCCCGCCTGCCGCGATGCCGGGATCGGCGTCCTGCCCTGGAGCCCGCTGGCGCGCGGCCGCCTCGCCCGGCCCTGGGGCGAGGGCTCGGCCCGCTCGGCGCAGGACGGCTACACGCCCGCGCTCTATGCTGCCGAGGTAGCGGAGGAACCGGTGATCGTCGGCCGCGTGGTCGATCTGGCCGCGCGGCGGGGCGTCAAGCCCGCCCAGATCGCCATGGCCTGGCTCTGGCAGAAGGACCCGGTCGTCGCGCCGGTGATGGGCGCGACCAGGCCCGAGCAGCTCGACGACGCCGCCGCGGCGCTGGATCTGGCGCTTTCGGCCGAGGAGATCGCCTGGCTCGAGGAACCCTACCGCCCGCGCCCGGTGATCGGCTTCTCGTGACGTCTGCGCGGGTGATCGTGCTCGGCTCCGGCGGGGCCGGGCTGGCGGCGGCGCTGCGCGCCCGGGCCGCCGGGCTCTGCGTCACCGTGCTGGAGGCGCGCCCGGTCATCGGCGGCACCACCGCGATGTCGGGCGCGGGGATCTGGGTGCCGGGCAACCACCTGGCCGCCGCAGCCGGGATCGCCGACAGCCCGGAGGATGCCGCGGCCTATCTTGCCGCCGCCGCCCCGCCCGGCTGGGCGGAGACCGAGGCGCCGCGCTGGCGCGCCATGGCGGAGGCGGCGCCGCGGATGCTGCGCTTCCTCGGGGAGGCGACCGCGCTGCGCTTCGCGCTGTCCGATGACAGCGATCCCTATCCGGAGCTGCCGGGCGGCAAGGGGCGCGGCCGGATGGTCTCGACCCTGCCGCTGCCGAAGCTCCGCGCGCCGGGGCTGCAGCCGCCGCATGTGCCGCATGTCTTCACCTACCAGGAGACCCGCGCGCTCGACCCCTGGCACCGCCCCGCCGGCGCCGTCGCCGCCCGCCTGCCGCAGCTCGCCTGGCGCGTTGCCACGGGACGGCGCGCGCAGGGCACGGCGCTGGTCTCCGGCCTCGCCGCTGCCTTCCTCGCGCAGGGCGGCGAGATCCGCACCGGCTGCCGCGCGCGGGATCTGGTCCTCGGCGCCGACGGCATCGAGGGCGTCACCGCCGAGACGCCCGGCGGCACCGTCACCCTGCCCGCCCGCCATGTCGTCATCGCCACCGGCGGGTTCGAGCGCGACGCGCCCCGCCGCGCCGCGCACTTCGCCGGACCGCTCGACCTGATCGCCTCCGCCCCGGGCAATCTGGGCGACGGCCAGCGCATGGCCGAGGCCGCGGGCGCGGCGATGGCGCGGATGGACCAGGCCAATATCGCCCCCGCCCTGCCCGCGCGGCTCGGCGGCCAGCCGCTGCCGGTCGGCACCTTCCACCACCGCGAGCCCGGCGCCTTCCTCGTCGACCGCCATGGCCGCCGCTTCGTCAACGAGTACATCTTCAACCTCGGCGAGGTGCTGGCGGAGCGCGGCGCGGACGGCACCGCCCGGCACCTGCCCGCCTGGCTGATCCTGGACCAGCGGACGCTGGCGCAGAGCCCGGTCTTCCGCTGGTTCCTGACCCGCCATGGGCGCGGCTTCCGCCGGAGCGCCGAGAGCCTCGGGGCGCTCGCTGCGCAGATCGGCCTCGACCCCCGCACACTGGCGGCCACCGCGGAGGGCTTCAACGCCGCCGCGCGGGCGGGCGCGGATCCGGAATTCGGCCGCCATCTCGATCCCTTCACCGGCCGGGCAGACGGTGTCCGCCGCCTCGCCCCGGTGGCGCACGGGCCCTTTCACGCCCTGCCCTTCAACCTGACCTTCCTCGGCACCAAGGGCGGGCCCATGACCGATGCCGGCGGGCGGGTGCTCTGCCCCGATGGCCGGCCGTTGCGCGGGCTCTTTGCCGCCGGGCTCGCCATGGCCAATCCGGTCGGCACCCGCGCCGCCGGGTCCGGCACCACGCTCGGGCCGAACCTGGCCTGGGGCTTCCTCTGCGGCGAGAGCATCGCCGCCCATGAGACGGAGACAGAAAGATGACCGATCCGACACGGCCGCTCGCGGGCAAGGTCGCGCTGCTCAGCGGCGCGACGAGCCCGATCGGCGCCGCCATCGCCCGCAGGCTTGCCGGGGCCGGGGCCCGCCTGGCGCTCGGCTACGGACGCGACGCGGCAGGCGCCGCCGCGCTGGCCGACGAGCTGGGCGGCGCGCTGCCGGTGCAGATGGATCTGGCCGACCGGCCCAGCATGGCCGCCGCCGTGGCCGCCGCGATCGCGGAATTCGGACGGCTCGATCTGGCGGTCAACAATGCCGGGGTCTCGGCGCCGGGGCACCTGCTCGACCTCTCGACCGAGGACTGGGACCGGGTCTTCGCCATCCAGACCCGCGGCTTCTTCCATTTCGCCACCGAGGCGGCGCGGCAGATGAAGGACCAGGGCGGCGGCGCCATCGTCGCCATCGCCGGCGCCTCGGCGCTGCGCTGCTATCCCGGCAACGGCGCCTACGGCCCGTCGAAATCCGCCGTGCTGGCGGCGGGGCGGCAGATGGCGGTGGAATGGGCGCCCTTCGGCATCCGCGTCAACGCCGTCTGCCCCGGCCCGGTGCGCGATCCCGAAAGCGGCTGGCGCGAGAGGGAACCGGCGCTTGCCGAAGAGGTCGACCGGCTGCCCCTGCCGCGCGCCGCAGCGCCCCGGGAGGTCGCGGATGCGGTGCTCTATCTTGCCACAGCGGAATATGTTACCGGGCAGGATCTCGTCGTGGATGGCGGCGGAACCACCACCTGGTACATTCAGGGCTGACCTGCGGCCCGCAAGGAGGACAGCGAATGGCCCGCAAGAAGGCGCTGGCGACCGAAACCGCGCAGTTCGATCACGGCTACCATCCCGAGCCGGGCTCGCCGCCCGACCTGATGTGCCGCGCGGCCCTCGACCTTTTTGCCGAGCATTCCTATTCCTCGGTGCGGATCAAGGACATCGCCGAGGCCTCGGGCTTCAACCCCTCGCATTTCTACTACTATTTCGACAACAAGGAGGATCTCTTCATGAAGACGATCGCCCGCGTTGTCGCCGAGGCCTTCTCGCATTTCGACGGCAACCTGAAGCGCGCGGGCGCGCCGGAGGAGGTGATCTCCAGCTGGATCGAGCTGCATATCCGCCAGTTCGTCGCCCTGCAGAAGGTCGCGCGGATCAGCCTCGACTATGCCGCCACGGGCAAGCGCACGCCGGTCGCCGACCGGGCGATCCGCGCCTTCTACGAGCACGAGGCCGAGATCCTGAAGGACGCGATCCAGCGCGGCATCGCCGAGGGCGTCTTTGCCGATGCCAACCCCGCCGATACCGCCACGCTGATCTCGACCTTCCTCGACGGGGCGCTGTTCCGCAACGTGATGTTCCCCAATTTCAACTATGCCCGCGCCATGCAGGGGATGCGCAAGATGGTGCTGCACTGGCTGAAGACCGGCGGCCGCCCGGCCTGAGACGGCGCTAGAGGCGGGTCTCGCGGCGCCAGTCGCGCGGGCTCTGGCCCAGATGGCGGCGGAACATCGTGGCGAAGGCGGCCGGGCTGTCATAGCCCAGATCCAGCGCGATCGACGTCACCGGCATGCCCGCCACCAGCCGCGGCAGCGCGCAGAGCACGCAGGCCTGCTGCCGCCAGCCCTCGGGCGAAAGCCCGGTCTCGGCCCGGAAGCGCCGCGTCAGGCTGCGCCGGCTCATCGCCGCCCTGGCCGCCCAGTCCTTGAGCGACAGCCGCGCCGAGGGCGCCTCGAGAAACGCCCGGCAGAGCCTGAGCAGCCGCGGATCCTGCGGCAGGGGCAGCGCCAGCGGCTGCTCCTCCAGCCGCGAGATTTCGGCGATCAGCAGCCCGGCCAGCATCTCGGCCCGGGGATCGGGCGCCTCGGCCTCGGCGATCCGGCCCAGCTCGACGATCAGCGCCCGCGCCAGGTCGTTCATCGCCAGCACCCTCGGCCGGTCCGCCGCCTGGCCCGCCGCGCCCGGCCGCAGATAGGCCGAGCGCATCTGCACCGGCCCGGCCATCTCCACCGCATGAACGCAGCCCGCCGGGATCCAGAGCGCGCAATCGGGCGGCACCACCCAGCTGCCCTGCGCCGTGCGGACATGGACCACGCCCGAGAGCGCATGCAGGAGCTGGTCGCGCGGATGGCTGTGCGGCGCGACGCTGGTCGCCGCCGGATAGTCCGAGGCCAGCGCCACCAGCGGCGCCGCGGTCGCCTCGACCCGCGCGATCCGGTTGAACAGCAGCGACTGCGCCTGGACCTCCATCCTGCCTCCTCCCGCAGGCGCGATCCGGATTCTGGCCCGATCGCGAAACTTCCTGACCAAACCACGAAGGACAGACGCCGTCCAGCGCAATAGGCAGGGGGGACGAAAGGACGACCCCATGACCGATGCCACCCTAGACATGCGCGAGACCGATCCGGCGCGCACCACCTACGCGATCCTCGGCGCGATCGCCTGCTGCCACCTGCTCAACGACATGATGCAGTCGCTTCTGGCCGCGCTCTATCCGATGCTGAAGGCGGAATTCGCGCTGGCCTTCTGGCAGATCGGGCTCCTGACCTTCGTCTTCCAGCTGACGGCGTCGCTCCTGCAGCCGGTCGTCGGCATGGTGACCGACCGCCGTCCCTTCCCCTGGGCGCTGCCGCTGGGCATGTTCGCCACGATGGCGGGTCTTCTCGTGCTGGCCGCTGCGCCGGGCTACGGGCTTCTCGTCATGGGGGCGGGGCTGATCGGCATCGGCTCCTCGGTCTTCCACCCGGAGGCCTCGCGGGTCGCGCGCGCCGCGGCCGGCCGGCGCTTCGGGATGGCCCAGTCGGTCTTCCAGGTCGGCGGCAATTTCGGCACGGCGCTCGGCCCGCTCCTGGCCGCCGCGGTGGTGCTGCCCATGGGACGCGGCTCCGTCGCCTGGTTCGCGGTCGCAGCGCTTCTGGCGATGGCAATCCTGGTGCAGGTCAGCCGCTGGCATGCGCGCGAGCATCTCGCCGCGCGGCGCCGCAAGGCGGCCGCGGGCCCGGCCCTGCCCCCGGCGCGGCTGCGCCTGGCGCTCGGCGTGCTTCTGGCGCTCCTCTTCTCCAAGCAGGTCTACATGGCCTCGATGTCGAGCTACTACACCTTCTTCCTGATCGACCGCTTCGGGCTGGAGACGGGGGCGGCGCAGCGCATGCTGTTCCTGTTCCTCGCCGCGGTGGCCTTCGGCACGGTGATCGGCGGACCGCTGGGCGACCGGATCGGACGGCGCACGGTGATCTGGATCTCGATCCTCGGCGTGCTGCCCTTCACGCTGCTGCTGCCGCATGCCTCGCTGTTCTGGACCGGGGTGCTGTCGGCCGTGATCGGGGTGATCCTGGCCTCGGCCCTGCCCGCGATCATCGTCTTCGCGCAGGAGCTGCTGCCGCATCGCGTCGGCACGGCGGCCGGGCTGTTCTATGGCGCGGCCTTCGGCGTGGCCGGGATCGCGGCGGCGGCGCTGGGGCTGCTGGCCGATGCAAGCGGCATCGTCTTCGTCTTCAATCTCTGCGCCGTCCTGCCGGTGCTGGGGCTCCTGACCGTGCTCCTGCCGCGCAAGAGCGAGATGGGCTGAAGGCTCCGGCACGGGTCCGCTTGCCTGTCGCTGCTGCTGCGGCTATTTAATCAAGCGGACCCTTTGAAAAGCGCCGGAGCAACCATGCCAAGCGACAGCCCCGGGCAGGAAACGCGGAGCGTGCGCCTGCCCTCCGAACGTCTCCTGATGACGCTGAAGATGCACGGCGCCCTGACCTCTGCCGAGATCGGGCGCCGCCAGGGCATCACCGGCGAGGCCGCGCGCCAGCAGCTCCTGAAGCTGCAGGGCGAGGGGCTGGTCGCCGAGGAGCGCCGCAGCGCCGGGCGCGGCCGTCCGGCGGTCTACTGGCACCTGACGGAAAAGGGCCAGGCGCGCTTTCCCGACACCCATGCCGCGCTGACGGTCGACATCCTGCGCAGCGTCTCGGAGATGCTAGGACCGCAGGCGCTGGAGCAGATCATCGCCGCGCGGGAAGCGGCGACGCTGGCGCAGTACCGCGCCGCGATGCCCGAAGGCGGCAGCCTGGCGGCACGGGTGCGGAAGCTGGCCGAACTGCGCAGCGCCGAGGGCTACATGGCGACGGTCGAGGAGGCGCCGGACGGTGCGCTGGAGCTGATCGAGAACCACTGCCCGATCTGCGCCGCGGCGCGGGCCTGCCAAGGCTTCTGCCGCGCCGAAAAAGCGGTCTTCGAAACCGTTCTGGGCCCCGGGACGGTCGTCGAGCGCAAGGACCATATCGTCAGCGGCGCGCGGCGCTGCAGCTACCTGATCCGCGACGCGGCGCAGTAGCGGCCGCCATCGGCTGATCCTCGGCGCCGGCCTCCGCGGCGCAGCCGGCCCCGGTGCGTCAGCCCTCGCCCGAGAGCAGAACCGCGCGGGTCGCGGACCAGGCGCGGCGGACCAGTTCGGCGGTGACCGCCTCGGCGCGGGCGCTGTCGCCGGCGCGGATCGCCTCGACCATCAGCCGGTTCTCGGCGCTCATCTGCGGCAGCATCCCGGGATCCATCCGGTAGGCGCGGAAACGGTAGCGCAGCGCCTGCTTGTCGACCTGCGCCAGCAGCCGCATCAGCATCGGGTTGCCGCAGGCGCCATGCATCAGCCCGGTCAGCCGGACATTCGCCTCGAACGCGTCGAGATGGCCCTGCGCGGCATCCATCGCCGCGACCTCGGCCGCCAGCCGACCGGCGATCTCCGCATGGTCGGGCTGCGCTGCAGCCAGCCCCGCGGCGGTGGATTCCAGGGGCACCCGGCACTGGGTCAGCTCGTCGAGCCGCTCCACCGAGATCTCCGTCACCCGCGCGCCGAGCCGCGGGCGGCGTTCCACCAGCCCGCCGGGCTCGAGCAGCTGCAGCGCCTCGCGCAGGGGCGAGCGGGAGACGCCGAACCGCGCGCAGATCGCCTCTTCGCGCAGTTTCTCGCCCGGGGCGAATTCCTCGCGGATGATTGCCGCCTCGAGCTGCTCGGCAATCTGCGCCCCGATGGAACGCAAGGGCAGCATGCCGATCCTCTCGCCGGTCATCGCTCAGGCCTTCCGGCCGAAGAGCCGGTCCGCCGCCACCACGGCGACAAGCGTGAAGACGATCGAGACCGTCGAGACCGCCGCGGCCTCGGGCGTGAAGTTGAAGCGCAGATAGTCATAGAGCTGGATCGGCAGCGGCGCGGAGCCGGTTCCCTTGAGGATGAAGGAGATCCCGAATGTATCGAAGCTGATGATGAAGGCAAAGACCCCGCCGGTCGCCAGCCCCGGCGCGATCAGCGGCAGGGTGATGCGGCGGAAGGCGGTCATCCGCGAGGCGCCCAGCGAGCGCGCCGCCAGCTCGCAGGCCTCGTCGCGCCCCTGCAGCGAGGTGGTCACGTTGAGGAAGACGAAGGGCAGCGTCATCAGCACATGGCCGGTGAAGAGCGCGATCTTGTGCTCGAGCCCGATGCCGATCTCGTAGAAGAAGAAAAGCAGCGCGATGGCCGTCAGGATCTCGGGCAGGATCAGCGGCAGCAGCAGCAGGACGCGCACCGTCTCGGCCTCCTTCCCGGCATGGCGAACGTAGTAGAGCGCCGCCATCGTGCCGATCACCAGCGAGACCGCGGTCGCCAGCGCGGCGAGCACGGCGGAATAGACGATCGCGTCCATGAAGACGTCGTTCTGCAGGAAGGTGACGAACCAGCGGAGGCTGAGCCCCTGCGGCGGAAAGGTCAGGAAGTTCCCGGCATTGAACGAGGCCAGCACCACGACGGCGATGGGCGCGAGCAGGAAGATGTAGACCAGCACCCGGAAGAGCGCGAGCAGGGCTTCGGCGAGGCGCATGTTACTTCCACTTCATCCGGGTGAGCATGGCGAAGGCGATGACGATCAGCCCGGCGCTGACCGCGAGGACCAGCGCCATGGCGGAGCCGAAGGGCCAGAGGAACTGGTCGATCAGCGCGTCGACGACGAGGATCGTGGTGGTCTTGACCCGCATGCCGCCGATCAGCGCCGGCGTCACATAGGAGGAGATCGCCAGCACGAAAACGAGGATGCAGCCCGACTGGACCCCCGGCATCGAGACCGGGAAGGTCACGCGGCGGAAGACGGTCAGGCGCGAGGCGCCCAAGCTGCGCGCCGCCTGGCCGATCGCCGGGTCGATGCCCTGCAAAGAGGCGAGAAGCGGCAGCACCATGAAGGGCAGGAAGACATGCGCCAGCGCCAGCACGACGCCGAAATCGTTGTACATCAGCTTCAGCGGCCGGGTGATGATCCCCAGATCCTTCAGCGTCTTGTTGATGACGCCAGTATTGCCAAGGAGGATCGTCCAGCCGTAGCTGCGGATCACGATGCCCACGAGCAGGGGCGAGAGCACGATGCCGTAGAGCAGCCCGCGCCAGCGCCGCGAGGCGGTCGCGATATGCAGCGCCAGCGGATAGCCCAGGACCAGGCAGACGGCGGTGGTGACGATGCCCAGCCACAGCGTATGCGGCAGCGCCGAGAGATAGTAGTTCTCGGCGAAGAACTGGGCATAGGCCTCCATCCCGAAGCCCGGGCCGTAGGGCTTGCCGTCGGCGCCCGGCATCCGCAGGCTCATCACCAGCACGTTGATATAGGGCAGCATCACGAAGAAGAAGATCAGCCCCGCGGCCGGGGCGATCAGCAGGAGCGGACGGCGGCGGCTCATGCGGCGGCGTCCCGCGCCACCGGCCAGAGCCGCGCCGGGTCGAGCACCAGCCCGACCGCCGCGCCTTCCCCGGCCAGCACATTGGCCGGGGTCTGGACGGCAAGCACCCCGCAATCGGTGGCGATCTCGTAGTCGATATAGCCGCCGCCGAAGAGCCTGCGCGTCACGCGGCCCTGCAGATGGCCCTGGCCGGCATCGGCCAGCGCGATCTGCTCGGGCCGGGCCATGATGCCGAGACGGGCCCCGGGCGTCGCCGGGGCCGGAACGGAAAGCGCCGCGCCGCCCGGCAGCGTGACCTCCGCCATGCCCGCGCCGGAGGCGGCCACGGGCAGGTCGAGGATATTGGCGTTGCCGACGAAGCGCGCCACCTGTTCGGTCGCTGGGGTGTTGTAGATCTCCTCCGGCGTGCCCGCCTGGGCGATGTCGCCGTCGAACATCACCACGACGAGGTCCGACATGGTCATCGCCTCGTTCTGGTCATGGGTGACGTAGATCGTGGTGATGCCGACGCGCTTCTGCAGGTCGCGGATGAAGCCGCGCATCTCGTCGCGCAGCTTCGCGTCGAGATTGGCCAGCGGCTCGTCGAGGAGCAGGATCGCGGGCTCGATCACCAGCGCGCGCCCCAGAGCCACCCGCTGCTGCTGCCCGCCCGAGAGCGCCTTGGGGTAGCGCCCGGCATAGGGCGTCAGCTGCACCAGATCGAGCGTCTTCGCCACGCGCTCCGCGATCTGCGCTTTCGGCACCTTCCGCATCTCCAGCCCGAAGGCGAGGTTCTGCGCCACGGTCAGATGCGGGAAGAGCGCGTAGGACTGGAAGACCATGCCGATGTCGCGCTTCTCGGGGAGCTTGCGCGAGATGTCCTTGCCGTCGAAGAGGATCCGGCCGTCCGTCACCTCCTCGAAGCCGGCGATGCAGCGCAGCGTCGTCGACTTGCCGCAGCCCGACGGGCCGAGGAGCGAGACGAACTGGCCATGCCCGACATTGAGCGAGATGCCGCGCAGCGCCGGCGCGCCGCCATAGGATTTGACCAGCGAGAGAAGGGAGACTTCGGTCATGGGGAGAGGGGGTCTTTCTGGCTGGCCCCGCGCGTCAGGCGCGGGGCGGCTTGGGCAGGGGCGTCAGGCGCCGAAGATCTCGTTCCAGCGGCGGGCGAATTCCTCGGCATTCTCGTTCATGAAATCCCAGTCCCAGTCAATGAACTGCGTCATGGCCTCGCCCGAGACGGGAACGTCGCGCTTGAGCTCCTCGGGCACGGTGACGGTCCTGTTGACCGGCGAGACCAGGAATTCCTTCATCAGGAGCTCCTGCCCCTTCGGGCCGAGGACGAAGTCGAGATACTTGTAGGCCTCTTCGCGGGCCGGCGTGTTGGCGCAGATATTGAAGGTCTGGTCCCACATCATCAGCCCCTCTTCGGGGATGATGCAGTCGACCGGCAGGCCCTGGTTCCGCAGCCGCGCGATCTCGCCGAAATCGAAGGGCGCGACGGCGATCTCGCCGGTGGCCATGGCGGTGCTCATGTTGAAGTCGGTCTGGTAGACCGGGCCCAGCTCGGCGAGCTTGGCGAAGCCGGTCTCCACGTCGCGGATGCCCGAGCCGTAGATCATCGAGGCCAGCATCAGGAACATCTTCCCGGCCGAGTTCTTGATGTTGTAGAGGCCGAGCTGGCCGATCAGCTCCTCGTTCTCCCACAGGTCCTTCCAGGAGGTCGGCGCCTCGGAGACCATGTCGGTGCGGTAGCCGATGCCGATCGGCGAGATCAGCCCGACCGCCGCCCAGCCGTCCGAGGCCTTGGTCGCCACCGGGTAGAGATCGGCGTAATTCGGCACCAGGTCGAGATCGAGCTTCTCGAAGAAGCCCTCGTCGCGCAGCACGGTGGCGTAGATCTCGTTGGTCATCAGGCAGCCATAGGGCGGATTCTCCGGACCCGCGGCGCGCATGTTGGTGGTGTAGACCCGGCCCAGCCCGATATCGAGCTGCGGCGCGATCCCGGTCTCCTCGGTGAAGCCCGGCACGAGGATGTCGCGCCAGAACTTCTCCCAGGAGCCGCCATAGGTCGTGATGACCAGGTCCTGCGCCTGGGCATGGACGGCGGGCACGTTCAGCACGGAGGCGCCGCCGAGCGCCACCAGCGCCTGCAGCATGGTGCGGCGGTTCATTTCGGTCATTGCCGGTATCCCTTTCCCTGTTGGTACTCTTCTTCGTTCCCTGAGGTCGTCAGGAGGCCTTCTTCCGGTAATCGTAGTTCTTGTTGAGCCGCTCCATCAGGTAGTCGCCATAGAGCACCGGCTCCATCTGCGCGACCTCGCCCTCGGCCAGCATCTCGGCGGGGCACTCGACCAGCGCCGACATCGACGGATCGTAGAAGAAGGGCTGGGAATAGCGGTCGCGCTTCGACAGGTTCTTCACCCGGTGCGGGGTGGAGACGAGGCGGCCGTTCGACCATTTCGACAGGATGTCGCCCACGTTCATGACGAAGGTGCCGGGGATCGGCGGGGCCGGGATCCAGTCGCCGTTCTTGTTGCGCACTTCGAGCCCGCCGACATCGTCCTGCTTCAGCAGCGTGACGAAGCCGTAATCGGTATGCGGCGCGGAGCCGAAGAGCTGCTCCTCGTCGGGCTGCTCGGGATAGTGCAGGAGCCGCAGGAAGAGCGTCGGGTTGACGAAATGCCTGTCGAACCAGTCGACCGGCAGGCCGAGCGCCTCGGCGATGCCGCCCGCGATCCGCTGCCCCAGCCCGGTCATCGCCGCCATGTAGGCCTGCGCGGTCTCCTTCAGCTCGGGCAGATCCGCGGGGAACTGGTTCGGCCCCTGGATCGGCTCGCCGGCATAGGGCGCGTCCTCGGGGACCTCGTGCATGATCATCAGGCTCTCGGACTGGTTCGGCTTCGTCACCTTGGCCACCGAGGAAGTGACGATGGTCGAGGTCGACATCGGCATGTAGCCGCGGTGGAAGCCGTTGATCTTCAGCTTCATCTTCTCCTCGAGCGGCAGGTCATGGAAGGCCATGTTCATCTGCCGCATCCGCTCCACCAGATCCTCGGGCACGCCATGGCCCGCGAGATAGGCGAAGCCCGAGGTCATCAGCGCCTCCTTCAGCGCCGCGACCGTCGCTGCCCGCGCCTCCGGCGCCGCACCCCCGGCCAGACCCGAGAGATCCACCACGGGGATATTGTCGAACTCGCCCTTCATCGCGCGCCTCCTGATTTCTGTATTTTGTATACGGAACAGGCAGAGCGGCAAAAGCGAAGCCCAAAGCCGAGGCGTCCGGCCGGATTCCGGCAGAACCTGCATTTCTGCTGCGAAATTTCTCGCACTCGCGCGGCAGTGCCGCATAAACGGGCGGCACCTGCACAGAGAAGGATCCGCCATGCCCGCCATTCCCGTGATCATCGACACCGATCCCGGCCAGGACGACGCCTTCGCGATCCTGCTCGCCCTTGCCGCGCCCGAGCTCGAGGTGCTGGGCCTGACGACGGTGGCGGGCAATATGGGCCTGCCCCAGACCACGGACAACGCGCGGCGCATCGTCGAGCTGGCGGGCCATGGCACCCTGCCCGTCCATGCCGGCTGCGCCCGGCCGCTGATGCGCGCGCCGCGCCCGGTGCCCGAGATCCATGGCGAGACCGGCATCGACGGCTGGGACTGGGCGGAGGCCGCCGACGGCCCCGCGCCGGGCCATGGCGTCGACTTCATCATCGAGACCGTGCTGGCACATCCCGAGCCGGTGACGATGATCCTGCTGGGCCCGCAGACCAATTTCGCCATGGCGCTGCGCCGCGCGCCGGAGATCGCGGCGAATATCGCCCGCGTGGTCTTCATGGGCGGCGGCTATTTCGAGGGTGGCAACATGACCCCGGCGGCCGAGTACAACATCCTCGTCGACCCGGAGGCCGCGCGGATCACGCTGGGCTCGGGCATCCCGATCACCGCCGTGCCGCTCGACTGCACGCATGCCTGCGCCGCGCCGGTCGGCTGGTCCCAGATGCTGGCCGCGCATCCGCAGCCGGTGATGCAGGCCTGTTCGGGAATGATGGAATTCTTCGAGCGCTACGGCAATGCCAAGCACGGCACGGCCTCGCGGCCGCTGCACGACGCCGTGGCGGTCGCCGCGCTGATCTGGCCGGAGCTCTTCACTGGCAGGCTCTGCCCGGTGGATGTCGAATGCGCGGGCGAGCTGACCACCGGCATGACCGTCGTCGACTGGCTGCGCCAGACCGGCAAGCCCGACAACTGCCTATGGCTGGCCGGCTGCACCGGTCCCGCGGAGGTCTATGCGCGGATGGAAACCGCCCTCGCCCGTCTGGGGCGCTGAGTGGATGCAGGGCTCAGGAGGGCGCGCGGCGTTGCGGCGGGCGTTTCGCGGAGAGGATGATTCTCTGACATCCGCGCAATCTCAAGCGGAAGGCGGGCGCCTCCGCCGGGGCGGGAGCGGGTCCCGGCGCTACTCCGCGCCGCTGGCGTTGCTGCGGTAGGTATCGGCCTTGTCATGGGACAGCGGATGCGCGCCGGAATGCCCGCCGCCCGAGCCCATCGCCTTGTAGAACTGGAAAAGAAGCAGCACGGCCAGTGCCAGGGCGGTGCCGGCTGCCGTGCCGACGATCAGGCTGTGCACGAAGCTGAACGGGTATATCAGCCAGAGAGCAAAGGTGAACACCCATCCCGCGAACGTCCCAATCACCAGAACCGGCAATGACATCTCGAACTCCTGGTCGCGCCACCTGTAACGCAGCTTTGTGGTAATCTATTAACGTATGATTAACGATCAACCACAAAATGACAATCTGAAGATGTACATGTTACGTAAAATTTCTAGCGGTTTTGAAGGGTTCCGACACATTTCGTTATTGCTACTTTAGTGTGTATCTTACATTAACCTATTGTGATACAGGCTTTTCTGTTTTCTTCGATTCTGCCAGCGGACTTTCGGTATTTTTCGTCCAGTCTCTGCCGATGCTAAATATTCCGGCATCATTGCGGTGCAGCATTGCGATCTGCAGCAAGTTGTGAATAATGCTTTAATCTGATAGGCCCACCGGGCACCGATATCTTTTAATGGTAAACTAAAAGTTCCTTGCTTTTTATAGAGCTTCTCGGGAGGATTCTTTGACTTATTTAGTACAAGCGTCGCCAGGAACTCGTTGGTTTAGAAACCTTTGTGAGTGAGCATCGCGGTTTTGAACACGCATAGCCAAAAGCCAGTTCTCCGCGGAGAACCCACGCATTTCGACCCATTCGAAGTGCCCGAGAATCAGTCCGACTCCACCATCGACCTGCGCTGGCTCGTCTCGACGCTGTGGCGCCGCAAGTGGATCCTGATTCTGTGCGGCGCCGCCGGCTTGGCCATCGGCGCCTATAATGTCAGCCGACAGACGCCGGTCTACATGGCGACTGCCAGCCTTCTGTTCGAACCCGAACGGCTGCAGCTCGTCGATCTTGCCGACGTGCTGGCCGATCAGGACAGCAATGCCACGCTTGCCAACCAGCTGCAGATCATCAACTCGACCACCCTGCTCGAACGCGTCGTCGGGCGGCTCGAGGACGAGGAAGCGCCCGCCGCCCCCGCTGCAGCTGAGGACGCCGCGGACGGCGATGCCGAAGACGGCTCCGTGCTGGCACGCATCGAGGCCTGGGGGGCCGGACGCGTCGAGGCGGTCAACCGCTTCCTCGAGGCGCGCGGCGCCACCTACCAGATCCCGCTCTCCTCGGCGGAGGTCGACGAACTGGAAGCGGCCCAGCCAAGCGCGGAAGAGATCGCGGCCCAGGCCCATAGCGACGCGCTGGCGACGCTGCGGAACCATCTCGATATCGGCCAGATCTCCGGCTCGCGGGTGATCGAGGTCGACTATTCCGGCGCCGATCCTGCCTATGCCGCGAAGGTCGCGAATATCGTCGGCGAGGAATACATCTCCTTCCAGCAGGAGCTGAAGAACCAGGACGTGACCGCGGTCATCGACCTGATGAACACCCGCATCACCGGGCTGCGCGAACAGCTCCAGGCGTCGGAGACGGCGCTGGAGAAGGCGCGGCTCGACCTCTACGAGCGCCAGCCCCAGAGCGCCGAGATGACCAGCATCCAGCTGAACGCGCTCAACGAGGAACTGGTGGGCATCCGCCTGCAGCTGGTGGCCGCCCAGGCGCGGCACAAGCGCGCCTCCGAAGCGCTGGCCAGCGACGAGGATCTGTGGAGCGTCTCGGAATTCCGCGACTCCGCCCTGATCCAGGACTTCCGCCGCCGGGAGCTGGAGCTGAAGGAGGCGGACGCCCAGGAATCCGCCATCACCGGCAAGGCCTCCACCCCGGCCAAGGCCGTGAATGCCGCCGTGATGCAGCGCATCCACGAGGGCATCCGCGAAGAGGCCGGCTATATCGTCGAGGCGCTGGACTTCGAGGTCTCCTCGCTGCAGCGCCGCGAGGACGAGATGGAGGGCATGATCCGCGATCTCGAGGTCGTGGCGATCGAGCAGTCCGTCGATGCAATGCAGACCGAGCGGCTGGCCCGCGAGGTGCAGGCGAACCAGACGCTCTACCAGAGCTTCGTCGACCGCCTGAAGGAAATCACCGAGCAGGCCCGCCTGCAATCGGCCGATGCGCGCTTCCTGTCGCGTGCCGAGGCGCCGTCGCGCCCCGACCGCAGCCGCAGCATGCGCGCGCTGATGATCGCGGGCATCGCCGGCGGTGCGATCGGCCTGTTCCTGGTGCTGATCCTCGAGAAGGCCACCAACGCCTTCCGGACGACGGGCGAGCTGTCGCGCGCCACCGGCCTGCCGGTGATCGGCGCGGTGCCGCAATCCGGCCGCCTGCTCAACGCCCGCGACCTGGCCGCCCGCTTCAGCCGCCAGCCCCGCGGGCTCTTCGGCGAGTGCATCCGCAACCTGCGCACCAGCATGCTCTATTCCGATCCGGGCAACACGCCGGAGGTGGTGATGTTCACCTCCTCGGTGCCGGGCGAGGGCAAGTCCTCGACCACGCTGCTCGTCGGCATCTCCAGCCAGCAGGCCGGACGCCGGACCATCGTGCTGAGCTGCGACCTGCGCGACAACGGCAATGCGAAGCTCTACGCCTCGCTGTCGAAGGACAGCCCCGAGCATCCCAAGGTCGGCCTGCTGTCGCTCCTGCGCGGCGACTGCACCCTGGACGAGGCCGTCCGGACCGAGCCGCGCAGCGGGCTGCACTACCTCGCGGTCCATCCCTCCGAGCGCGTTCTGGAAAGCCCGGCCGACCTGCTGGCAATGCCGCGCTTCGCCGACCTGATCGCCGAGCTGCGCCAGGATTACGACCTGGTCCTGCTCGACACGCCCCCGGCCCTGGCGGTCACCGATGCCAGGCTGATGGCGCGCCATGTCGACAAGGTCGTCTATCTGGTCCGCTGGAACAGCACGCAGAGGAATGCCGTGGTGGAAGGCCTGCGCGAAGTGCGCTCGATGGGCGTCGCGATTGCCGGCTGCGCCTTCACCCGCGTGTCGCAGCGCAAGGCCGCGCAGTATTCGGACAACGAATTCCTCTACCGGAGGAGCTACGCCGCCTACTACCGCTGAGGCGTCCGCATCATCCTGCTCCCGGGGCGCGCCTTCCCGCGCGCGCCCTGGCCGAACACGCATCCATGGCCATGAAGCTCACGTTCATCATCCCCTTCAAGTCCAAGGCGCATTCGAAGGACTGGGCCCAGTCCTGCCGCCTGCTCGACGCGACGCTGAACTCGCTCGAGGCGCAGAGCTGCGACGACTACCACGCGGTTCTTGTCTGCACCGACCGTCCGGATCTGCCGGGCCGCTACCGCAACCTGACCTGCCTCGAGACGGATATCCGCATCGAAGGCAGCTACGACGCCTGGAAGGGCCGCGGCGACAAGCAGCGCAAGGTGCTGCACGGCCTCCTGCATGCCCGCGCCCTGGCGCCCGAGCGCGCGATGGTGGTCGATGCCGACGACCTGCTGCACCGCGACCTCGTGGCCTATGTCCGCGACCACGGCAGCGAGGCGGACGCCTTCATCATCAACAAGGGCTACCGCTACACGATGGGCAGCCCGCGGCTGCGCCGGATCAAGCCGTTCCACCTGGCCTCCGGCTCGTCGATGATCTTCCCCTTCCGCGCCTCCGATTTCGAGGGGATCGCCTCGGACCGCGAGGTGGAGCGCCACGTCATGACCCGCGAAGCGCATCCCAAGCCCGCCGAGAAGGTCTTTGCCGAGGCCGGCTGGAGCTACCGCTACATCCCCTTCCCGGCCGCGATCTACGTGCGCGGCCATACCGACAGCATCCGCGACAAGTTCGCGACGGAACGCCAGGGCGCCCCGGCCAAGACGCGGCTGCGCGGCAGCAACCTTCGGAAGCGCGCCAGCACCATCATCGCCAAGATCCTCGCCCGGGCGAAGGGCAGCCCGGTGCTTGACGCGAAGATGCGGCACGACTTCCCCGGCCTGCCCGCGCCGCAGCCAAGGTGATCCGGTGACCGCGCCTTCCCCCGTCCTCGACCCGCAGAACATCCGCCCCACAGACCGAGGTCCGTCCATGACATCGTCCCAGCAGCCCGTCGCCAGCATCGGCATGCCGGTCTATAACGGAGAAAAGTACATATCGGACGCGATCGAGTCCGTCCTGGCGCAGGATTTCGGCGACTTCGAGCTGGTCATCGCCGACAATGCCTCGACCGACAGCACCTACGAGATCTGCCGCAGCTATGCCGAGAAGGACAGCCGCATCCGGCTGGTGCGCCATCCGCGCAATATCGGCGCGGCGAAGAACTACAACTACGTCTTCCACTGCTCCGCCGGGACCTATTTCAACTGGCTCGCGCATGACGACATCCTCGGGCCGGGCTTCCTGTCGACCTGCATCCGCGGCTTCGAGACCCACGGGTCCTCGGCGGTGCTGGTCTATCCGAATTTCCGCTTCGTCGACGGCGACCGCAACGAGCTGGAGACCGACAGCCCGTTCCTGCACCTGACCGATGCCCGGGCCGGGGCGCGGTTCCGCGAGACGCTGGACAATCTGGGGCTCGTGACCTCGGTCTTCGGCGTATTCCGGCGCGACGCGCTGCTGCGCACGCGGCTGATCGGCAGCTTCATCAGCTCGGACTACGTCCTGCTGGCGGAATGCGCGCTTCTCGGCAAGGTGCTGCGGCTCGAAGGAGAGCCGGAATTCTACCGCCGCTTCCATGACAAGAACTCCCGCCGCGCCAACCGGACCCCGACCGAGGTGACCGCGTGGTTCGACCCCGAAGCACGGGTCGACCGGCGGCCGAAACGGCGCCTGTCGCGGGAATACATGCGCGGCATCTGGGCGCTCGACGGGCTGGCCCTGGGCGACCGGCTGCAGGCCTCCGCCCATCTTCTGGCGCGGCGCACGGTCAGCCGGACCCGCTCGGAAATCGCCCGGCTCCTGCCCGGAAGCTGATGCCGGGCCGCCTGCGGCGCGGTCGCGGGCACAACCTTTGCGAGAGCGGTATTCCCGTCGAAACAATAGTGCATTAATCTGTCATCCAGACCCCCGCCTATCCGCCGAGATGCTTGAAAAGCTAAAAAGCTTTAGGTACGATGTAACTTGTTTGATCAAGAATCTTATCAAAGGCGAACTGTATGGAACATCCTCAACACTCGGTCGATGCGCCTACTTCTCCGGACCGCCGCCGCTTTCTCGGCCAAGCAGGCCGGTTTGCAGCAGCGACACCGCCCGCTGTGACCATCCTTCTCTCCACGTCTCTTGAAGCCGGCGCCGTTGTACGTTCTGGCGGCGGCAAGAAGAAGAAACGCAAGATGAAGAAGAAGAAGAAGATCCGCTGAGACCGGTCGGAACTGGCAGGGGCATGAGAGACCTTCCTGCGTCATGATTTCGGCAAGCCGGGGGAGAGATTCCCCGGCTTCCTATTTTAGATCGGCCCTCTTCCGGCCCACCATAGAATTTGAAGATTAAATTGAACTTGGAAACCGCGCCAGAGTCCGACTCCGCCAGCCTGTCGCCTGCAAGGGCGACGCATGTCCACTCCGCGCCCGGAACCTGTCTCCGGACCGTCGACGGCATTCCCCTCCTTTTCGTGCCCGAGCGGCAGCTGCTGTTCCGCGCCGATCCCTTCGCGGCCGGGCTGTGGGAGCAGCTGCGAGAGGGCATGTCGATGGACGCGCTCGACAAGGCCGCCGCGGCCGAAGGGCTGGATGCCGTGCAGATCGTCTCGGATCTTCTCGATGCAGGCGTGCTGGTTCCGATCGGCAGCGATGAGGCGATCCCGGCGATTGCCGGGCGGATGTTCCTGCGCGTCGGCGCGCTGCAGGTCTGCCTGAATTTCGACGGCCCGCGGGCGCAGGCCCTGGTCCGCGGCATGCTGGCCCATCTCGAGACCGCCCCCGTCCCCTGCGAGCTGCAGCTGGTCATCCGCGAGGAGGAGTCGCGCATCGGCGTGGCGCTCAATGGCGAGGAGACCGGCTGGTGCAGCTGGGAGCAGATCGGGCCCGAGCTGAAGATCCTGCTGACCGACCTGGCGCTCGAAAGCCTCGACGGCATCGCGCTGCACACCGCGCTTCTCGAGACCGGAGGCGATGCGCTGCTGCTCGTCGGCATGCCGGGCGCGGGCAAGTCGACCCTCTCGGTCGCGCTCGGCCGGTCCGGCTTCGGCCTCGAAGGCGACGACATCGCCGCGCTCCATGCAGATGGCCGCGCCAGCGCCCTGCCCTTCCCGGCCACCGTCAAGGACGGGTCCTGGCCGCTGCTCGCCCCGCTTTGCCCCGAGCTGGAGGAGAAACCGGCCTTCCTGCGCCCCGACGACAAGATCGTCCGCTACCTTCCGCTCTCGGCGGAGCCCGAGCCGCCGCGCCGCCCGGTCCGCACCGTCCTGTGCCTCGACCGCAGCAGCAGCCGCCCGGCCGGGCTGGAGCCGCTCGGCGTCGAAGCCGCGATGGCCGCCCTGCTCGAAGGCGCCTGGTCCGAGGACGAGCGGCTGTCGACCCGGGCCTTCACGGCCCTGACCGCCTGCATCGGCGGCGCCCGGTTCTTCCGCATGACCTATGACAGCCTGGAAGAGGCAATCGAGCTCGCGCGCCGCGCCTGCGAAACGGGGAAAGAGCCCGGCTGATGTCACTGCGCATGTCCTTCACCGCGCCCGCCCGGCAGGAGACGCCGCTCGACCAGCTCGGCCGCTGCCTGCGCGGCGATCCCCCCGCAGATGCCGACTGGCTGGCGGTGATTTCGATCGCCAATATCCACTTCGCGGGCCCCTGGCTCTATCGCAGCCTGAAGGCCGCGCCGCGGACCGACGGGTTCGACCAGGAGGTCCTGGACTACCTGGAGGAGATCGACGACGCGAATAACGAGCGGAACCGCCGCCTGCTAAGCCAGCTCGCCGAGATCACGGCGCGGCTCAATGCCGAGGGGATCGTGCCGCGCGTCTTCAAGGGCGCGGCGGTGCTCGCCCGGCAGGCCCGGCCCGGGGACAGCCCCCGCATGCTCTCCGATCTCGACCTGATGGTCGACGAGAGCCGCGGCGCCGAGGTTTCGGCCCTGCTTGGCGATCTGGGCTACGAGCTGATCGAGGGCAGCATCTGGGAGCATTCCGTCGGCAGCTTCTTCCGCGACGACAGCGTGGGCGCGGTCGACCTGCACACCCGCATGCCCGCCAATATCGAGCGGTGGGTGCCGCCCGGGACGCGCAGCGCCCGCTGGCAGACCGTGCGGCTCGGCGACGCCGAGCTCGCCCTGCCCGATGCCAGCCTGCATTTCGTGATCAACCTTCTGCATGACATGCTGCATGACCGCGGCGTGATCAGCGGCTTCCTGGAGCTGCGCTACCTGCTGGAGCTGGCGGATCTGGCCGGCAATCCGGCGGCGCCGCTCGACTGGGAGTGGATACGCGACATCTGCCGCACGCCGCGGCTGCGCCTGTGCTGCGAATTGCAGGATCGCATGTCGCGCCATCTGCTGGGAAAATCGCTGATCCCCGGCTGCGAGATGACCCTGCAGGGCGCGATCCTGCACCGCCGGCGGCTGTTCAAGGCGCGGCACGACCGGCTGGGCCGCTGGGAATGGGAAGCCATCCTGGGGGCGAAGCGGCTGGGACGGCGGCTCCGCGGGCAGGATCCGCACGGAAACCCGGCCTCCTAATCCGAATGCCCCCGCCGATAGCCGGAAGGCGCCTTGCAAACAGCCCCGGAACAGGGCACCCAGCTTGTCGGAAGACCAGGCTCCGGCGGGTCCCGAGAACGGGGAATCGACGGGTCCTTCGGGTTTGAAAAGATGCCGGAACGGCGTCCGGAAAGCCTGTGGAACAAATTTGCGGCGGGCGCGATTCAGCCCCCGGCGCCGCATGAAATCATTGCATGCCGTGCAGGCTTGTGCAGCGGACATTTACTGAAGAAGAAAATTAATTTCGCAACAACTATGAAATTCCGGCGGAAGCGGCATGAAAACGTGGAGTTTTACCTCAATCCCCCGGATCGATAATAAATATGCTAATGAAACTTTCCGTGAGAGGGCTGGAAATCCCGACCACGAAAACCATGCGGTATGAAATACCGGCCTTTACCGATTGCTGCAGTTTTATACAAATGCTTGCGAATCCGGCGCCTCTGATGCCTATGTGCAATCGCAGCAATTCCAAGGGGTAGATACGTGAACCTTGAAGTAATTCCCTCCGAGGGAAGTGCACATATTAGCAATCTGCCGCATGTCCTTGTGGGATTCGGGCACTGAAACACCGACCACATCATCATTTTGCAGAAAAAATTGGCGTGAGGTGGGAATAAAATGACTATCCGCACCTAAAAATTTCGATTAAGCATATACTAATTTAGAATTAACATCGGATAGGTATTTACTTCATGTCGAAACTTTACTAGCTTTTTCTTGTTAATATGTTTGATTCGACAGCAGAACAATTCAGGGTTGCGTGGCCTTTGCTGTTTGGCAACCGGGTGCAATGCTGAATTCAAGTGTTTTTTGCGTTCTTCTTGTCGGCGTACCGATTTAATCTTGCTTCAGTGAGGCCCTGCATTGAAACGAGTAGACAGCGAAAAAATTGTAGCCGTGTCTGACCATTCCGGATGCGCAATAGCCGATGAATTGCATGATGTCGCTTACTCACCTCGCGAAGGCGATGGGCGGCCCTACGGGTTCATCCGGTACAACACATCCCATTACGCGACATTGAAGCGCGTCGTGGACATCATCTTCTCGATTGCCGCATTGCCGACATTTGTCATGCTTTGCGTTATCTTCATGATTCTGAACGTTTTTTGGAACGCCGGACCGCTGTTCTTTTTCCAGGAACGCGCGGGGAAGGACGGCCGTCCTTTCGTCATGGTGAAGTTCCGGACGATGAGGCCGGCCCAGCAAGCCCGCGGCCCCAACGATCCGCTCGAGCAGTCGCGCATCACCCCGCTCGGGAAATGGATGCGCCAGACCCGCATGGACGAGGTGCCCCAGATCATCAACGTGCTGCTCGGCCATATGAGCATCGTCGGACCGCGTCCGGAGATCCTGGAATTCGACCGGCAGTTCCGCCGCGAGATTCCCGGATACGAAGTGCGCGGCAACGTCCGTCCCGGCATCACCGGCTACGCCCAGGTGAAGCAGGGATATACCGACAGCATCGAGATGGTGCGCACCAAGAACACGCTCGACCGCTACTATGTCGACAACATGGGAATGCGCCTCGATCTGAGCATCATGCTCCAGACCATCGGCGTCATCTTCTCGTTCTACGGCGCACGCTGAGCGACCAGGCCGCCGGGAAACCGGCGGCCAGCTCCGACACCCGGAACACGGCCCTTTCCGGCCGCTCTCATAGTCGCGCGGTCCTGGACCCGGTTCCGCGCAAGACCCTTTATTTTCTACGCCAGTCCCGGCGCGGCAGGACCACGCAACGCCGGCTGCATCGAGCAGGAGGAAGACCATTGGCCCATCTTGCGGCACAGGACAGCCTTCCATGCACGCGCGACGGCTGGCCCGGTTTCCCGGAGAGGCAGCCATGAACAATGTCAGCAAGGCCGTCCGCCTTCTCACTCCCGAGGAGCGCAGATCGGCGCTTCTCCTGCTGCCGCTGATCTGCCTGCGCGCTTTCGCGGACATGGTGGGCGTGGCCCTGATCTTCCCGTTCCTGAATATTCTCGGCAACCCGGAGATCATCACGACGAACAAGTACCTCGCCTGGGCCTACAATGCCGGCGGGTTCAGCGGTCCGAACGGCTTCGTGGTCTTCATCGGCGTCGCCTTCATCGCGATCCTGATCGCCACGGCCGCGCTGAAGATCGCGACGGTCTACACCGTGAACTACTGGCTGGAGCTGCGCGCGCACAGCATCTCGAGCCGGCTGCTCAACAGCTACCTGCGCCGCCCCTACGAATTCATGCTCAGCCGCCACAGCAGCACGCTGGTGACGAACATGCTCTCCGAGGTGCCGCGGATCATCGTCGAGGTCTACAAGCCGCTGTCGGACGCCACCGTCGCCGCGGTCACGCTGCTGTTCCTCGTCGGCATGCTGCTGGTGGTCGATCCGATCGTGACGATCCTCGTCATGGCGGTGCTCGGCGGGCTCTATGTCGCGCTCTTCTGGGTCATCCGCGGCCTCGCCGCGCGGATCGGCAAGACGCTGGTCGACTCCAACCGCAACCGCTACCGGATCGCCTGGGAGGCGCTGGCCGGCGGCAAGCAGGTGCGGCTCCTGAACCGCGAGCGCTCGCTGATCGAGAGCTATGAAGAGCCCTCGCTGACCATGGCGACCAATGCCGCCAAGTCCCGGCTGCTGCGCCAGTCG
Source organism: Poseidonocella sp. HB161398 (assembly GCF_005870025.1). GTDB lineage: Bacteria > Pseudomonadota > Alphaproteobacteria > Rhodobacterales > Rhodobacteraceae > Mangrovicoccus. Next base: position 26,258 of record NZ_VATA01000008.1, on the reverse strand, counting down.
CCGCGCTACGTGGTCGAGGTCATCGCCATCGGCGGGACGATCCTGCTGGTGCTGAGCCTCCTCGGCCGCAGCGGCGGCGTCGGCTCGAGCTCGATGACCGACGCGCTGCCGACGCTGGGCCTCTTCGTGCTGGCCGGCTACCGGATGATGCCCGCGCTGCAGAACGGCTATCTGTCGGTCGTCTCGCTGAAGGTCGGCAAGGCCGCGCTCGACGCGTTGCTCGAGGATCTCGACGGCGTCGAGGGCCTGCCCGAGCTGCCCAGGGGCCGGATCGAGCCGCTGCGCTTCCAGCAGAGCATCGAGCTGCGCAACGTCACCTACTACTATCCGGGCACCGACACGCCGGGGCTGAAGGACATCAACCTGACGATCCCGGCCGGCTCCTCCGTCGGCATCATCGGGCCAACCGGCGCGGGCAAGACCACGCTGATGGACATGCTGCTGGGGCTGATCGAGCCGAGCAAGGGCGAGTTCCTGGTCGACGGCCAGCCGCTCGACCACGCCAAGATCCGCGCCTGGCGGGCCAATGTCGGCTACGTGCCGCAGGACATCTTCCTCAGCGACGCCAGCATCGCCCAGAACATCGCCTTCGGCGCGCCGCCTTCCGAGCGCGACTTCGACCGCGTCCGCGAGGCGGCCCGCATGGCGCAGATCGACGGCTTCATCTCCAACGAGCTGAGCGAGGGCTACGAGACGCTGGTCGGCGAGCGCGGCGTGCGCCTCTCCGGCGGCCAGCGCCAACGGATCAGCATCGCCCGGGCGCTCTATACCGAGCCGCAGGTGATCGCCTTCGACGAGGCCACGAGCGCGCTCGACAACAGCACGGAGTCGCTGGTCATGGAGGAAATCTCGAAACTGGCGGGATCGCGGACCCTCATCATGGTCGCCCACCGCCTGTCCACCGTCCGCAACTGCGACGCCCTCATCACGCTCGAAGCGGGCGAAGTGGTGAAGGTCGGCACCTATGCGGATGTCGCATCGCAGGCCGAAGTGCTGCCCCTGGCAGTCAACGGACGCCACTGAGCCCGGGAAACGGCGAGGCACACCATGAGCATGGATATCGCGACCGCCCCCGGCAAGCGCCTGACCTTCGCCCGCGTGAAGGCCTCGCTGACGTACCGCGCCTCGGCGCGGGCCTTCGACGCCTTCGAGGGCGGCAAGCGCACGCTGCACCGCCTGGCGGGGTCGCATCCCTCGCGGACGCTGTTCATCTTCGGCGCGCAGCGCAGCGGCACCACCCATCTGGAGCGGCTGTTCCGCGCCGATCCCCGCACGGTCGTCTTCGGCGAGTTCAGCCCGCTCTCGATCGACCCGTCGAAGACGGTCTGGACGCCCCTGCCCGAGCTGCGCCGCCGTCTCGACGCCGCCAAGGGCAGCTATGCCGTTGCCCGATCGCTGCTGGCCTCGCACCGCGCCATCGAGATCCTCGACGCCGTGCCGGGCTCGCGCGCCGTCTGGGTGTTCCGCCGCGCCGACGAGGTGGTCGCCTCGATGCTGCGCAAATGGCCGGGCAATTTCGAGCAGATCTCGCGCCGGGTCGAGACCGGGGCCGACGGGGTGTGGGAATTGGAGACACTCTGGAGCGACCTGCATGACCGCGCCGAGGCGCTGAGCAGCGCCGCGCCGGGCAGCGAGGCGCGGCTGCGCGATCTCTACGCGCTCTACTGGCACGCCCGCAACGACGCCTTCTTCGATTGCGGCATCGATGCCGATCCGCGGATCCGGCTGCTGGACTACCAGACGCTGCTGGCCCGCCCCGCGGAAAGCATGGCCGCGCTGGCGCGGATGACCGGCACCGGCGCGCCGCTCCTGCGCTTTCCGACCCGCACCGAGCGGCGCAATCCCCGCGTCGCCCGGCCCGGCTATCTCTCGCCCGAAGTGGCCGCGCTCTGCGCCGAGCTCTACCAGCGGCTGGCCGCGACCGCGGCCGCAGCAGAGGCCCGGCCATGACGCTCGCAGTCGCAACCAGCAATCCGATGGCCGTGGCCGAGACCTATATCCGCCAGCACATGCGGCTGATCGCGCCCGGGCGCACCGTCGCCATCGGCCTTGACTGCCCCGAGGCCACCGCGCTCGACCTGCCGCTCTTCTGCGTCCGGCGCGGTCCCGGCGGGGCCGCGGGCAAGGCGCTCAGCCTCGCGCGGCGCTGGCGCACCGGCTATGGCGCGGCGCTGAGCCTCGCCGAGGAGCGCCGCCTGGCCGAGTTCCTGCGCGCCCATGGCGTCGAGGCGGTCCTGGCCGAGTTCGGCACCACAGGCGCGGCGCTGCGCATGGTCTGCCGCCGGGCCGGGCTGCCGCTTTTCGTCAATTTCCACGGCTACGACGCCACCGTCCTGCCCAAGCGGCGCGACATCCGCGCCTGCTACCGGCTGCTCGCGGCCGAGGCGGCGGGGGTGATCTGCGGCTCCGAGCATTTCGCCGGCATCCTGCGCGATCTGGGCTTCCCGGCCGCCAAGATCTCGGTCATCCCCTGCGGCATCGAGCTGGAGGGCTTCTGCGCCGATGGCGCGAAGGATCCGGATCTGGCCATCGCCGTCGGCCGGCTGACCGCGAAGAAGCGGCCCGACCTGACCATCCGCGCCTTCGCCGAAGCCCGCCGGAGCCGTCCGAACCTGCGGCTCGAGGTCATCGGCGACGGCGGCCAGCGGGGCCGCTGCGACGCGGTGATCGCCGAGCTCGGCCTGGGCGGCGCGGTGACCATGCTGGGCGCCTGCACCCATGAGGAGGTCAAGGCGCGGCTGGCCGGGGCCGGGCTCTTCCTGCAGCATTCCGTGACCGCCGAAAGCGGCGACCAGGAAAGCCAGGGCATCTCGCTGCTCGAGGCGATGGCCTCGGGCCTGCCGGTCATCTGCACCGACCATAACGGCTTTTCCGAGACCGTCATCGAGGGCGAGACCGGCTTCCTGTCGCCCGAGCACGACATTCCCGCCATGGCCGCCAATATCCGCCGCGTCACCGCCGATCCCGAGCTCGCCCGGCGGCTCGGGCAGGCCGGACGGGCGCGCGTCGAGCGGCTCTACGGCGCCGACAGCCTCGCCGCGCGGCTGCGCGGCCTCATCCTCGGGCAGGAGACGGCCGCGCCGCTCCGCCCGGCCCAGCTCGCTGAGGCAGCCCCATGATCCGAGTGGCCTTCGGCTCCGTCCCCAAGGACGGCGGCACCTTCACCTTCTACCGCAACATGCGCCCGGCGCTGCTGCCCCATGGCATCGACCTGCGCTGCGTCGCCGCCGGACCGGCCCAGGCCGCGCTCTGGGAAGACAGCTTCGCCGACGAGGGCTGCGTGCTCTTGGCCGCCAGAAGCGACAGCCTGAAGGCGCAGGCCAGGGCATTCGCCGACTGGTGCGAGGCCGAGGAGATCGACATCGTCTTCGGCGTCAACTCGCCCGCGATCCTCTCGGCGCTGCCGCATCTGCCCGGGCGCATCCGCGCCATGGCGCGCTGCGCCAACGGCTTCGACGAGGGCTACCGGCTGACGATGATGGGGCGCGAGCGGCTGGCGAAGGTCGTGGCCCTGGTGCCGCGGCTGCGCGACGACCTGATCGCCGATTACGGCGCCGACCCGGCGCGGATCGCGCTGATCCCGAACGGCGCCTCGCCCGAGCGCTTCGAGGCGGCGGCCCGCGCGGAACGCGGCCGGGGCGCACGGCTGGAGCTGGGCTTCCTCGGGCGGCTGGAGCATGGCCAGAAGGGCGTGCTGCATCTGCCGCCCGTGCTGGAGCGGCTGGACGCGGCGGGCATCGCCTACCGGCTGTCGATCGCGGGCAAGGGCAAGCACGAGCCCGAGCTGCGCAGCGCCATGGCCGCGCATATCGAAGACGGCCGGGTGCGCTTCACCGGGACGCTGACGCCGGACGAGATCCCGGGCTTCCTGGAAGGCGTCGACTGCTTCCTCTTCCCCTCGCATTTCGAGGGCTGCCCGAACGCGCTGCTCGAGGCGATGATGGCCGGTGCGGTGCCGGTCTCCTGGTGCCTGCCCGGGATCACCGATTTCCTGCTGAAGGACGGCGAGACCGGCCTCTTGTCGCCGGTCGGCGATGTCGACGGCTTCGCCGCCTCGATCGTCGCGCTGGCAGGGGACCGGGCCCGCACCGCGCAGATGAGCCGCGCCGTCGCCGCCTCGGCCCGCGCCGAGTTCTCGGTCGAAGCCTGCCGCGCCGCCTATGTCGCGCTCTTCGGCGAGGTGATGGCAGACGCCCCGCCCGCCTGGACGCCGCGGCCCTGGTCGCGCTTCGAGACCGATCCGCTCTTCCGCCCGCGCCCGCTGGCCCGGCTGATCCCGGCGCGCCAGCGGCGGATGCTGCGCAGCATGTCGGACCGGCTGCTGAAGCAGACGCCCGCCCCGGCGGCGCCGCGCCCGGCCCCCGGCACCGCGCCGCGCGTGCACCAGATCGTCAACAGCTTCGGCATGGACCGCGGCGGGGCGGAGCGCCTGGCCCGCGGGCTGCATGTGGCGCTGCGCGCGCGCGGCGTCGATGCCCGGCTGGTCGCGCTGGAGGCCTGCGACACCGGCGGACTCGAGGGCGCGACCTCCTTCGGCTTCGCCAGCCCCTATGATCCGCGCGCGCTGCTGCGGCTCGGCGCCTATGCAAGAGAGATCGCGCCGGGGGACATCGTGCATGTGCATCTCTTCCCCGCCATCGCCCATGTCGCCGCTCTGGCGCGGCTCGGCCGGATGCCCGGGCGGCTGGTCTTCACCGAGCACAATTCATCGAACCGCCGCCGCGCCCATCCCCTGGGCGGGGTGATCGACGACCAGGTCTACCGTCCCTTCGAGCGGATCGTGACGATCAGCGTCGGCGTGGCGGAGGAGCTGTCCCGCGCCCGGCCCTGGCTGGCCGACCGGACGGTGGTGATCGAGAACGGCTGCCACCTGGCCTTCGGCGCGCCGCCCGAGCGGCCCGAGACCGCGGCGCCGGTGATCCTCTCGGTCGGGCGGCTGGCCGAGCAAAAGAACTATCCGGTGGCGCTCGAGGCGCTGGCGGGCCTGGGCGACGTGCCCTTCCGCTATGTCGTCGCCGGAGACGGGCCGGAGCGCGCCGCGCTGGAGCGCCAGGCAGACGCGCTCGGCCTCGGAGACCGCACGACCTTCGCCGGCCATGTCGCGGATGTCCCCGCGCTGCTCGCCGAGGCGGACATCTTCCTGATGCCGTCGAAATGGGAGGGGTTCGGCCTAGCCGCGGCCGAGGCGATGAATGCCGGGCTGCCGGTTATCGCCGCCGATGTGCCCGGGCTGCGCGAGGTGGCGGGCCCCGATGGCGAGGCCGCGCTGCTGGTCGACCCGGCCGATCCGGAGGATGTCGGCCGCGCGCTGTCGCGGCTTCTCGGCGACCGCCAGCTGCGCGCCGAACTGGGCCGCGCGGGCTTCGAGCGCGCCGGCCGCTACGATTTCGCCCGCTTCGTCTCCGACCATCTGCATCTCTACCGCAAACTGGGGGAGTCGCCCGCCGATGCAGCCTAGTCCCGGACGTCCCACCCCCGGCATCGGGCTTTTCGCGATCTTCGTCTTCGTGCTGATCGCGGTGCCGAAGATGAACGTCAAGATCGGCCCGGTGCCCTTCTACTTCATCGACGGGCTGATCGTGCTGCTGCTCTTCCACGCGCAGAAGCTGCCGCCCCTGCCGCATGGCCGCCGCCCCTTCGCGGGCACGATCCAGGTCATCCTGATCCTGGCGCTGGTCAGCGAGATGATCGGCATGGCCCGCTTCGGGACCTATCTGGAAAGCGGCTACATCATCATCCGGACCTGCCTGGCCTTCAGCGTGTTCTTCATCGCCAGCCAGATGGTGCGCAATGTCGCCGATGTCGCCGTCGTGCTGCGCGCGGTGGTGCTGGGCACGATCGTCACCGCCTCGCTGATGATCCTGACCTCGCTGCCGCAGACCCGCGAGCCGGTGATGGACCTGGTCTTCTCGCATTCCATCCTGGAGCCCGCGACGAACGAGGTCGTCGACGACTACGCCAATGCCGGGGAGAGCGGCGTGCGCGGCCGCACCCTGGTCGGCGTGTCGATCCTCGGCGCGACCTTCATCAATGTCTGCTGGCCGATCGTGGCCATGGCCTGGCTCTGGCCCTGGCGGCTGACAGGCATGTGGCGCAACCTCGCCATGCTCGGCTGCCTGCTGGCGCCGATGGGCGTGCTGATGAGCTATTCGCGCGGCCCGATCCTGGGCAGCATCCTGATCGTGGCCGCGGCGCTGGTGCTGGGCCTCAGGCGGGTGCGGCGGGGGATCCTCGTCCCGGTCGTGCTCGGCGTCGCGCTGGTGGCGGTGGTCGGGGTCGGCTCGCAGCTCTTCTTCTTCGACCGGCTGGTCAACCGCACCGAGGCGATGTTCGACGCCCCGATGCAGGACGAGCGCGAGAGCGAGCGCTTCCTGGCCTATTCCCAGCCCTTCGAGCATGTCATCGAGCATCCCGCCTTCGCCCTCTTCGGCGAGGGGATCACGGTGCGCTTCGCCTATGTGCCGGGCGAGGTGCAGATGCGCGGCCAGGCCACCCACGCGCTCTTCGCGATTTCCTACTACGCCTACGGAATGGTGGCGGCGGTGCTCTATATCGCGCTGCTGGTCCGCCTGCTGCTGCGGCTCGCCGGCCCCGCCCTGTCACGCGACAGGAAGGTCCACAGCATGATGGCCCAGGTGCTCTTCGTCTCGGCCCTGGCGCTCGTGCCCTGGATCGCCTTCGGCCATGCGGCAGTCTCCACGCCGCGCGGGGCGATGCTGTTCTTCCTCGTCATCGGCCTCGCCTCCGGGCTGGAGCATTTCCGCGCGCCCGTCCGCCGTCCCACTCGCAATCTTCCGGTGTACCATGTCTCAAGTCGTCATCCTGCTATCGGATAAGCGGTCGGGTTCCACCATGTTCCAGGACGAGCTGTGCCGGCATGGATCGGTGCAGACGGTGCCCTATTCGCCGCATACCTACCTGGAAACCCACTGGTGGCTGATGGCGGCCGTGCTGCTCGAGCGCCCCGGCGCGCTCTTTGCCGGCGGCAAGCCCTACGAGGGCTATGGCAGCCGCCGCAACACCCGCGCCTACATGATCGACCTGCTGGAGCACTGCGCCCCGGGCTACGTCCCCCCCGAGGAAAACGAGGCGCTGGTCTTCGGCGGCTGGGAGGCGATCTGCGAGGCGCTCGCCCGCCCGGTCTTCTTCGAGAAGTCGCCGCAGCTCCTCGCCCATTGGGCGGCGCTGAGCCTGCTTCTGGAATGGATGGAGCGGACCCGCTTCGAGGTGAAGATCATCGGGCTGGTGCGCAATCCGCACGGGGTGATGTATTCCGCCTCGAAGCTCTTCGGCACCGATCCGGCGAGCCGCCAATTCGCCTGGGCCAATGGCTGCCGCAACCTGCTGGCGCTCGAGGCGATGCTGCCCGCGGGCAGCTACCTGCGCCTGCGCTACGAGGATCTGCTGCCCGATCCGGTGGAGAGCTTCGCCGGTGTCGCCCGCTTCCTCGGGCTCGCGCCGGACCCCGCCGCGGGCTCGGGAACGCGCGGAGGCTCGACCGAGAAATGGGTCCGCGACAGCGAGTACCGGCTGGGGCTCGACGCGTCGGTCCGGCAGATCGCCATGCAGTTCGGCTATGGCGCCGCAGAGCTCGACCTGCCGCGCAGCGCCAGCGCCGGGCGCGCCGCGCCCGCCCCCGACCTGCGCCGCCGCCTGCGGATCTGGCTGAACCGCCGCCGCGACCGGTTCCTGCAGCCGATGATGCTGCGCGCCCGCGCAGCCTTCCGGAACGGCCGGTGAGGCGGCGATGATCCCCGGAACCGACATCACCCTGGGCGTCGTCGCGATCAGCCGCAACGAGGAGGCCAACCTGCCCGGACTCTTCGCCAATGCGGCGGACTGGGCCGACGAGATCGTCATCATCGACAGCGGCTCGACCGACCGCAGCCGCGAGATCGCCGAAGCGGCGGGGCCCGGGGTGCGCTTCATCGAACGGCCGATGTCCGAGACCGAGGGCTTCGCCGGGCAGCGCAATGCCGGGATCGACGCCGCAAGCGCGGACTGGCTGCTGCATGTCGACTGCGACGAGCGGCTCTCGCCGGAGCTTCTGGCCGAGATCTTCGCCACCCTGCCCGGCACGGCGATGAACGGCTTCCGCTACCGGCGGCTGAACCATTTCCTGCACCGGCCGATGCGCCATGGCGGCTGGGATTCCTGGAACCGTCCGCAGCTGGCGCGGCGCGGGCACCACCGCTTCACCGGGCGGATCCACGAGGCCTGCGAGATCGAGGGCGGCGCGGCGAAGACCGGCCAGCTCGAGGGGATGATGATCCATCTCAACGAGGAGAGCTTCGCCGAGCGGCTGGCCAAGAGCGCGGGCTATACCGCGATGACTGCCGACGGGATCGAGGACGCAGGCACCGAGGTCAGCGGCAGCCAGATCCTGTTCCGCACCGCGCGCGAGTTCCTCAAGCGCTACCTGCTGCAGCGCGGCTTCCTCGACGGCACGCCGGGGCTGATCTCGGCACTGCATTCCGCCACTGCCGAATTCCGTGCCCGGGCGCTGGTCTGGGACCGCCAGAACGCCATCTCGCGCGACCTCTTCGAAGCCGAGCTGGCCCGCGCCTGGCACAAGGACGGGAAGGACCCGCTGTGACCGCAGACCGCCCCCATATCCTCTTCCACCGGCCCACGCTCTGGGCCTCGGACATCCAGTGCTCGACCAAGCTGCTGTCGCGGCTCTGGGCGTCGGAGGGCTGGGACGTCACCTATCTGCAGAGCCCGCTGGATCCCGTGCATCTCCTGCGCGGCAAGGGCTATCTCGGCGCCTGGCAGGACAGCCCGCGCATCGAGGACGGCGTGCGGATCGTCACCCCCGCGACGCCGGTGCCGGTGCGGGACATCCCGCCGCTCGACGGTCCGGCGGCCTCGGATCTGCGCTACCGGCTCTGCCTGCCCTCGATCCGCCGCTCGGTCAGCGCGGCGGGCCGGGGCGCACCCGACGTGGTCTGGACCACCGTGCCCGGCAGCGCGCCGGCGCTGCGCGCGGCCTTCCCCGCCGCGCGGCTGGTCTTCCATGTGATCGACTACTACCCGGCCTTCCGCGGCGAGGCGGTCAAGCGGCTGGAGCGGCGCGACTATGCCGTGGCCGACGACATCTTCGTCATCGGCCAGGCGCTGAAGGACTACCTCACCGGCGAGCTGGGCGTGCCGCCCGCCAGGGTCTCGGTGCTCGGCCAGGGCGTGGAGACCGAGCGCTACCAGGTCGCCGCCGGGGCGCCGCCCGAGATCGCCGGCCTGGCGCATCCGCGCGGCATCTGGACCGGCGTTCTGTCGAAGGGCGATCCCGAGCTCTTCGCGGCCGCCGCCCGCGCCTTCGAGGCCGCCGGCGGCAGCCTCCTGCTGATCGGCCCCTCCGCGCCCTGGGCGGAGCGCCTGGCCGCGGCGCATCCGCAGACGGTGAAGCTGATCGGATCGCGCCCGCCGCCCAGCATCCCGGCCTATCTCTGCGCGGCCGATATCGGGCTGATGCTCTACGACCGCGCCAAGGCCGATGTCTATCGCGGGCAGAACCCGCTGAAGCTCTACGAATACGCCGCCGCGGGGCTGGCCATCGTCTCCACCCGGCATGACGAATTCGCCACGCTCGCCCCCCCGGTGGAGATCGTCGACACGCCCGAAGAGGCCGGCGCGGCGATCACCGCCTTCGCCGCCGCGGACCCGCAGGAGGCCAGGGCCCGCGCCCTCGGCTTCGCCGCGCGCCATGACTGGCGCAGCAAGGTCCGCGCCCTGATCGAACGCTACACAGAGGCCGGAGCCGCATGACCGTCGCCTATTTCGCCAACCAGTTCGCAGACAGCCACGGCCACGGGCTCGCCCGCTACGCGCGCGACCTCTTCGACGCACTGCAGAGCGACGGCGGCCCGGAAGACGACCGGATCGTGCCGGTCGCGGGCTGGTCCTCGCTGCCCTCCGCCGCGCTGGAGGAGCGCCAGCGCGAGACCGGGCTGCGGATGACCGGGCTCGGCCGCCAGGGCACGAAGCTGGCCTGGACCTTCCTCAACCGCCCCTCGATCGAGACCTGCCTCGGCGGCGGGATCGACATCGTCCATGCGGTTTCGCTGGGCTATCCGGTCGCCACCCGGCGGCCGCTGGTCGTCACCGTGCACGATCTCGGGCCGCTGACCCATCCGGAGTTCTTCCGCAACACCCGCCCCTGGGTGATGGAGCGCAGCCTCGCCCAGGCGGTCGAGCAGGCGCACACCATCGTCTGCGTCTCGGAATCGACCGCGCGCGAAGTGCGCGAGCGCGCCGGGCCCGGGGTGGAGGACCGCCTGCGCGTGGTGCTCGAAGGCGTCTCGCCGCGCTTCTTCGCCCCCGCCGATCCCGAGACGCTGACCGGGCTCGACCTGCCGCCGCCGGGCACGCCCTTCATCCTCTCGGCCGGGCAGATCAGCCCGCGCAAGAACTTCCAGGGGCTGGCCCGGGCGATGCGCCACGCGATCCGCGACATCCCCCACCACCTCGTGCTGGTCGGCGGGCCCGGCTGGGACAGCCCGGACTTCCGCCGCGAGATGGAGGACGAGGAGCTGCGCCGCCGCGTCCACCTGCCGGGCTTCGTCAGCGACGACGCGCTGCGCGCGCTCTATGACGCCGCGGCGCTCTATGTGCATCCGTCGCTCTACGAGGGGTTCGGACTGCCGGTGCTCGAGGCCATGGCCAGCGGCACGCCGGTCGTCGCCTCCGATGCCAGCGCCCTGCCCGAAGTGGTCGGCACCGCCGGGCGGCTGGTCGATGCCACCGATCCCGAGGCCATGGCCGCCGCCATCGTCGAGGTCTGCAGCTCGGAGGAGACCCTGGCGAAGATGGCCGCGGAGGGACGCGCCCACGCCGCCCGCTTCACCTGGGCAGAGGCCGCGCGCCAGATGCGGGAGGTCTATCGCGATGCCCGGTCCTGAGCAGCGCCGGCGGAGGGCCGGGAGATGAGCGTGGACGTGCAGTTCCTGTCCTTCCGGCCGATGCTGGGCCACGGCACGACGGAAATCCGCTGCGCCCAGCCGGCCGCCTTCCTGCGGCAGGCCGGGCTGAGCGCCGCCACCGCGCAGCTGCTCGACGCGCCCGCCGCGCGCTGCCGGCTGCTGGTGCTCCACCGGGTGCGGATGAGCCCGATCCTGACGCGCGTCGTCGCCCTCGCCCGGTCGCGGCAGACGCCGGTGGTCTACGATATCGACGACCTCATCCTCGACGGCCCCGCCGGGACCGAACTGTCGCCCGCCATCGTCGCGGCGCTGCAGCTTGCCGACGCGGTCAGCGTCTCGGGCGGGGCGCTTCAGGCGCGGATCGCGCCCCTGCATCCGGACACGCGCATCCTGCGCAACAAGCTCTCCCGCCCGGTGCTAGATGCCGGGCGGCTGGCACCGCGCAGCGCCGCCGCGGACGGCGCGATCACGATCGGCTATTTCAGTGGCTCGGCGCATCACGACGCGGATTTCGCCATGATCGCGCCGGCGCTGCGGCAGATCCTGCGCGAGCTGCCGCAGACCCGGCTGATGGTCGCGGGCAAGATCGCCATCGATCCGGCCTTCGCGGAATTCGGCGACCGCGTCCGGGTCGAGCCCTTCCGGCCCTATGCCGAGTTCGTCTCGCTGCTTGGCCAGGTCGACATCAACCTCGCGCCGCTCGATCTCGGCTCGGATTTCGCCGGGGCGCGCAGCGAGCTGAAATACCTCGAGGCCGCGGCCTTCGCCGTGCCGACCATCGCCTCGCCGAGCATCGCCTTCTCGGACGCGATCGAGGATGGCCGCACCGGGCTGCTGGCCCAGCCGGGCGCGTGGCACGCCGCGCTGCGCGCGCTCTGCGGAGACCCGGCGCTGCGCGAGCGGCTGGGCGCCGCCGCGCGCGCCCATGTCGAGCGCCAGTACGGCCCCGAGGCCGGCGCGGCGGAATGGAGCGATCTCTTCGCCTCGCTGGCCGGCGCGCCCCGGCCGCGGCCCGACCGGCTCGCCGACTTGCAGGCCGCGCTGTCGCTGCGCGCCGAGGCGCGGGCCAATGCCATGCGCAGCGCCGCCAAATCCGGCCTCCGCCGTCTGGGAGCCCTGCGGACATGAAGATCCTGCTGACCGCCAACACCTCCTTTGCCCTCGCGAATTTCCGCGCCGGGCTGATCGCGGCGCTGAAGCAGGACGGACACGAGCTGGTCGCGCTGGTCCCGGTCGACGACTACACGCCCGCGCTGCGCGAGGCCGGCTGCACGGTGATCGAGCTGCCGATGGACCGCCGCGGCACCCGCCCGGACCGAGAGGCCGCCACCTTCCTGACCGTGGCGCGCACCCTGCGCGAAGTGCGCCCCGGCGCGGTGCTGAGCTACACGATCAAGAACAACCTCTATTCCGGCATCGCGGCGCGGGCGATGGGCATTCCCTTCCTGCCCAATGTCACCGGGCTGGGCACCGTCTTCTCGGGGCGCAGCACGACGACGATCCTGGCGCAGCGCGCCTACCGGCTGGCCTTCGGCCGCGCCCGCGCGGTGTTCTTCCAGAATTCCGAGGACCGGGCGCGCTTCACCGGCGAGGGGCTCGTGACCGAGGAGCGGGCGCGGCTGCTGCCCGGCTCGGGCGTCGATCTCGGCCGCTTCGCCGTCACCCCCCTGCCCGGCACGCAGCAGGCGCCGGTCTTCCTGCTGATCGCCCGGCTGCTCTGGGAGAAGGGCATCGGCGAATACGTGGAGGCGGCGCGGATCGTCCGCGAGCGCTATCCCGAGGCGCAGTTCCGCATCCTCGGCGCGCTGGAAAAGCCCGGCGATGCCGCGGTGCCGGAGGCGCGGCTTGCCGAATGGACGGAAGAGGGCGCGGTCAGCTATCTGGGCACGGCGCGGGATGTCCGCCCGGTGATCGCCGGGGCCGATTGCGTGGTGCTGCCCAGCTACTATCGCGAGGGGACGCCGCGGGTGCTGCTGGAGGCCGCAGCCAGCGGGCGCCCGGTGGTCACGACCGGCGAGCCGGGCTGCCGCGATGTCGTGGCCGACGGCAAGACCGGCTACCTCGTCACCTCGCGCGATGCCCGGGATCTGGCGCGCGCGCTGCTGCAGATCGCGGATGCCGCCCCGGAAGCCCGCCAGGCGATGGGCTGCGCGGGCCGGGCGCGGATGGAAAGCCTCTATGACGAGAAGCTCGTCATCACCGCCTACCGGACGGTGCTGAACGAGCTTTCCGCGGCATGACCATGCGGCGCCCCCCGGACCAGGCAGCAGGGACCGGCCGGCCCTGCCTGACGCGCTCAGCGCCGCAGCGGGCAGGCCTCGGGATCCGGCAGCACGTAGGGCACCTGCGGCCGGGCGCCGGGACGGCGGCGGCGGTCCTCGGTCGAGGAACAGCGCGGCGTGCCGGTCACCAGCCCCGCGCCATCGACCCCATGCGCGGTCCAGCCCTCCGGCGCCTCTTCGTTGAGAACGCGCAACTCCTTGATATTTCCAAGGAATGTCATGTTCTCCCAGTGGATGTCATAGCCGTCGCGGATCAAGAAGGCGCGCATCTCGTCGCCGGTCGTGCTCTCGATGATCGAATTCGCCACGCGGATGTCGTGCGGCATCAGCGCCTCGGCATTGCCGGCGGTCAGGATATCGTGGCGGTCGAGCACCGAGATGACGATCGCGTTCGACTCGTCGATCACCTGGACGCCGTCGATGCGGGTGCCGTCGATGCCCGCTTTCCGGCTGTCCTCCGCGGCATCCTCCAGGCTGACCTTCAGATCGATCCCGTTGGCGAAGAAGACCGAGTCCGTGATGCGCCCGTCCCGGAAGCCGCCGGTCGCCTCGATCCCGTCGCGGTTGGCGTCCTCGAAGAAGCAGCTGCTGACCGAGATGCCGCCCGGCCCGTAGCCGCCATCGGTCGCGGTCCGGATGGCATCGCCGACCGCGTAGCGGAAATGGCTGCCGGTGATGGTCGCGCCGTCGCTGCGGCCCTCGAGGCTGATCTGGTAGTTCGCGCCCTCGAAGAAGCTGTTTTCGACGGTCATGTCCGGGCTGTTGCGGGCATCGATGAACATGTCGACATTTCCCTGGAATTCGGAATTCACGAAGGAAACGCGCTCATGGCCGAAGAGGATGAATATCCTCTTGGGGTAGTAATGCTCGCCGGGCTGGGCCTTCGTTCCAAGGTAATCCGTCTGCGGCGCGGTGGACGACCGGATCACCAGATTGGACACGGTGAGCCCGTCTGCAGCGATGAAAAGCGCGGTTTTGTCGCCGGGCCTGGAAACGACATCGAACCCGCCGCCATTGACGCCTTCAACCGTCATTCCCGGCAGAAGCTGCAATTCGGATGCATCGATCCGGTATATTTTCTCCACCCGCAACGTGTCGCCGGGCTGCAGGTCGTTTGCGAGAAGCGCGGCAAGCTTTTCTCCGACATCGGATCCGGCTTTCCATCCCAGCTCCCGGGTGGAGAGGACCCTGCCCGAACCGGAGGCGGAGTCTTGGGCAGATGCCCGTTCGGGCAGCGCCAAGATGGCGATCGCGAAGGCCGCCACGGCGAGAATCAGCGCGGCCCCTCTCCGCCTCTGCCGCCGCCGCGGCGCGGGAGAGATGGCCGCAAGCCAGGCCGCCGGATTGATTTTAGGGTTGCAGTAAAGACCGGGACCGGCCAAGCGCTGCGCAGGGCGTCCCGGCGAGGCCCGCCGCGACGCGTCCTGCGCCCGGCTGCGGGACGATACTGTTGCGATCGTAAAGGTATCCATGGGAAGAACACTTTCCATCCGACAGGTCGCCAAAAACTTAGCGCATTGAAATATTTACGTTTACCCGTCTCGTGCGGCCATTTTCGGCGGCCCGTGGCTGAAATCCGGCCCGAATCCGGGGCGTGGCCATCCGCACGATTTTCGTCCATTCAGGCGAAATACTGCTCGCCCCAGAAGCACAGAAAGCCCCATTCCGCAAGTGGAATGTATGGAGTTCCCGACCTCCGGCAAAATTTCGCTCTTGTAACATGGACAGCTTTTAAGTCAGTCTGTATTAAGTCGAGGAGGCGGGGGAGCCGGGTGTGGGCCGAACATAATCCCCCATCAAGATATACTGGCTTGACAGACCAGGCCATTGCCGTCCCGGACATCCTACCGTTCCGGGATTGCAGCGTTTGGAAATGCCGATCGGGCAGTTGCGTTTCCGTCTTTCCGTTTTCGGGGAAGATGGGCACCTGGCCTGCGGGTGAGAGTGTTTATTTTATTTGACCGCCTCGGGCGCATAGTTTTCAGGAGAGAGAAATGATCGTCTCCGACGATTTCAATGGCACGTCGCTCGACGGAACTGTCTGGAGCGCAGAAGGCCCCGCCGGGACCTCGGTCACGGTCGGCGCAGATGATAGCGACGCCTATCTGGAGCTCGCGACGCCGGACGGCAATTACGACATCTGGAACACGAATAACGCCGCGCGCGCCATGCAGGACATGGACGACACGGATTTCCAGCTGAGCGCCCGTTTCCTGACCACGCCCGAAGACAAGTACCAGGGCCAGGGGTTTCTCATCGAGGAAGACGAGAACAACTGGCTGCGCTTCGATACCTATTCGGACGGCACGCGGCTCTATGCCTATGCCGCGATCACCGTTGACGGCAATTCCACGAAGCTCTTCCGCGTCGAGATCCCCGGAGGCACGGCGCCCTATCTGCGGCTGACGCGGACGGGCGACCTGTGGGTCTTCGAATACTCGACCGACGGCACCAGCTGGACGACGGCAGGCAGCACGACGCAGTCGCTGGACGTCACCAGTGCCGGGCTCTTCGCCAGCAATACCGGCGCGGCCGTGGGCTACACCGCCCAGGTCGACTGGTTCGAGGTGACGGGCGATCCGATCACCGGGGAAGACGGCGACCTGGTCGTGGTGAATGACGCCCCGGATGCGGTGGCCGACAGCCTCGCCACCGACGAGGACACGGCGCTGGTCATCAACATCGACAGCGACCTGATGGCGAATGACAGCGATCCCGAGGGCGACGCGATCACCTTCGTCTCCTTCACGCAGCCGGCCAACGGCACGCTGGTCGATAATGGCGACGGCACGCTGACCTACACGCCGACGACTGGCTATTCCGGCGCGGACAGCTTCACCTACACGATCTCGGACGGCGAGAGCACGGATACCGCCACGGTCGCGCTGACTGTCACCGGCACCGTGACCGATCCGGATCCCGGGACCGGGACGGGCACGGGCTCGATGGTGTCGGACGATTTCAACGTGGCCACGCTCGACACGTCGGTCTGGACCATCGAAGGACCGAGCGGGATTTCCGGCGGCGTCAGCGCGGATGCGACCGACGCCTTCCTGGAGCTGGTGACGCCCGACGGCAATCACGATATCTGGGGCACCAACAACGCCGCCCGCGCCATGCAGGATGTGGCCGACGAGGACTTCCAGCTCAGCGCGCGCTTCCTGACCACGCCCGAGGACAAGTTCCAGGGCCAGGGCTTCCTGATCGAGGAAGACGCGAATAACTGGCTGCGCTTCGACACCTATTCCGACGGCACGAAGCTCTATGCCTTCGCGGCGGTCACGGTGAACGGCAATTCAACCAAGCTCTTCCGCGTCGAGATCGCCGGCGGCAGCGCGCCCTATCTGAAGCTGACGCGGACGGGCGATCTGTGGGTCTTCGAATACTCCACCGACGGCAGCAGCTGGACCACCGCGGGCAGCACGACCAAGGCCCTCGCCGTCACCAGCGCCGGGCTCTTCGCCAGCAATACCGGCGCCGCCGTGGGCTATACCGCCCAGGTCGACTGGTTCGAGGTGACGGGCGATCCGATCACCGGGGAAGACGGCGATTTCGTCGCCGTGAACCAGGCGCCGGACGCGGTGGCCGACAGCCTTGCCACGGACGAGGACACGGCGCTGGTCATCGACATAGACAGCGACCTGATGGCGAATGACAGCGATCCCGAGGGCGACTTGATCACCTTCGTCTCCTTCACGCAGCCGGACCATGGCACGGTGGTCGACAATGGCGACGGCACGCTGACCTACACGCCGACGACTGGCTATTCCGGCGCGGACAGCTTCACCTACACGATCACCGACGGCGAGAGCACGGATACCGCCACGGTCGCGCTGACCGTCACCGGCACCGTGACCGATCCGGATCCCGGGACCGGGACCGGCACGCTGGTCTCGGACGATTTCAATGTCGCCGCGCTCGACAGCTCGGTCTGGACGATCGAAGGCCCGAGCGGCATCTCGGGCGGCGTCAGCGCGGATGCGACCGACGCCTTCCTGGAACTGGTGACGCCCGACGGCAATCACGACATCTGGGGCACCAACAACGCCGCCCGCGCCATGCAGGACGTGGCCGACGAGGACTTCCAGCTGAGCGCGCGCTTCCTGACCACGCCCGAGGACAAGTACCAGGGCCAGGGCTTCCTGATCGAGGAAGACGCGAATAACTGGCTGCGCTTCGACACTTATTCGGACGGCACGAAGCTCTACGCCTTCGCCGCCGTCACCGTGAACGGGAATTCGAGCTCGCTCTTCCGCGTCGAGATCGCGGGCGGCAGCGCGCCCTATCTGCGGCTGACGCGGACGGGCGATCTGTGGGTCTTCGAATACTCGACCGACGGCACCAGCTGGACCACTGCGGGCAGTACGACCCGGGCGCTCGAGGTCACCAGCGCCGGACTCTTCGCCAGCAATACCGGCGCCGCCGTGGGCTATACCGCCCAGGTCGACTGGTTCGAGGTCTCGGGCGATCCGATCACTGCCGAGGATGACGGCTTCGTCGCGCCGAACCTGTCGCCGGAGGCGGCCGCCGACACCCTCGTGACCGAGGCCGACACGGCGCTGGTCATCGATATCGACAGCGACCTGCTGGCGAATGACAGCGACCCCGAGGGCGTGGCGCTCGCCTTCGTGTCGTTCACGCAGCCGGGCCACGGCACGCTGGCCGACAATGGCGACGGCACGCTGACCTACACGCCGACGACTGGCTATACCGGGGCGGACAGCTTCACCTACACGATCTCGGACGGCGAGACGACGGATACCGCCACGGTCTCGATCGGCGTCGACGTGCCGATCGGCGATGCGATCCTGGCCTCGGACGACTTCTCCTCCGGCGTGCTGGAGGACGACTGGACCTTCGCGGGCACGGCGGGCTCGGCCTCGATCCAGACCGACGGCACCGACTCCTGGCTGGAGATCACCTCTCCGGAGGGCGTCGCCGTGGATGCCTACCGGGCGATGACCACGCCGCGGGTGCTGCAGGATGTCGGCGAGGGCAATTTCGACATTGCCATCCACATGCTCAACGAGCCCTACGCCACCTACCAGGAGCACGGGCTTCTGGTCCTGGAGAGCGACACCCGCTGGTTCCGCTTCGACCTGGCCTACACGACCGGCAAGCTCGAGCTGCTGGTCGGCGACGTCAACGGGACCGTCCGCGGCTTCCCCTACCGCGAAGTCGTGCTGACCGGCGAGGTCAGCTACCTGCGGATCGTCAAGGACGGCCAGACCTACACCTTCCTCTACTCCGCGGATGGCGAAACCTGGACCGAGGCGATCTCGATCACCAGCGACCTCGATGCGACCCAGGTCGGCGTCTTCGCCGGCAGTGCCGAGCGGAATGGCGAGATCCCGGGCTTCGTCTCGAAGATCGACTGGTTCGAGACCTCGGTCGATCCGATCGTGGACGAGGACGGCAACATCACGGTGGTCAATGACCCGCCGATCGCGGCCGACGACGAACTGGCCGCGCCGGAAAACGAGCCGCTGATCATCATCGCCGCGAGCGACCTGCTGGCCAATGACGTCGATTTCGAAAGCGATCCGCTGACCATCAGCGGCTTCACCCAGCCGCTCCATGGCACGCTGGTCGACAATGGCGACGGCACGCTGACCTACACGCCCGAGACCGACTATACCGGCCTCGACAGCTTCGCCTACACGGTCAGCGACGGCGAGTTTGAAGATACCGCGAATGTCGAGATCACCGTCGGCTACACGCTGGATGTCTGGTACGGCACGACCCAGACCTTCGGCAGCCCCGGCGAGGCCCAGAAATGGATCAACGTGCTGGGCAATATCGGCGGCCCGGTCGCGACGCTCAGCTACAGCCTGAATGGCGGCGCGGCGCGCGCGCTGTCGGTCGGCGCGGATACACGGCGCCTGCAGGACGAGGGCGACTTCAACATCGACCTCGCCTATAGCGAGCTCGACGGGTCGAGCGCCGATGACGTGATCACCATCACCGCGGTGATGGAGAACGGCGTCGTCTACACCCAGGACGTCATCATCGAGTACGAGTCGGGCAGCGACTACGGCGTCAACTACGCGATCGACTGGTCGACCGTGACCAATATCCAGGACGTCGTGCAGGTGGCCGACGGCCAGTGGGAAGTCACTGACGAAGGTGCGCGGCCGACGCAGCTGGGCTATGACCGGCTGCTGGTGCTGGGCGACTCGACCTGGGACAACTACGAGCTGAACATCACCATCACGATGCACGACCTCCAGAACGAGGATCCGAACGGGCGCGACGGCGGCGCCTTCGGCATCGGCATGCTGTGGAACGGCCATACCGACGATCCGGTCAGCGGTTTCCAGCCGCATTCCGGCTGGGAACCCGGCGCGGCCTTCACCTTCGAGGACAAGTTCGAGAGCCACAGCTACCACAGCTTCACCGAAGTGCTGGGCGCGGCCAATTTCTCGCTCGACGAGGGCACGAGCTACAACTTCACCGTGCGCGTCGAGCAGGTGGGGATCTACGACCGCATGTACAGCCTGAAGGTCTGGGAGGTCGGCACCGCGGAGCCGGTAGACTGGACCATCCAGGCGGTCGAGACCTTCTCGCTGGACGAGGCGCCGGCGACCGGCGGCCTCTACCTCAACGCGCATTACTACGACGTCACCTTCGGCGATCTCAGCGTGACCGAGATCACCGGCGACGACATCCTGCAGGGCGAGGACGGGGATGACGTCCTGGTCGGCGCGGATGCCGGCAGCGCCAATCCCGGCCAGGGCGAGATCGACGTCTTCGTCGGCGGCAACGGCGCGGATGTCTTCGTCTTCGGCGACGAGAACGGCACCTACTACGACGATGGCGACAGCGCCGATGCCGGCCTGGGCGACTACGGCTTCGTCTACGACTTTGAATCGGGCACGGATCTGGTCCAGCTCCATGGTTCCGCCTCCGATTACTTCCTGACCGTCGACGAGGCCGAACTGACGGCCGGCACCGCGATCTGGCGCGCCGGACTGGCAGGCGAAGAGGATGAACTGATCGGCCTTCTGAACGGCGCCTACGACATCTCGCTCGCGAGCGATTTCATTTTCACAGACAGCCTGGTGGCGTAGAAAAACCTGCCAGACTCGTCCCGAATCCATGTATTAATACGCCATATGTTCGTGAAATTTTTTAGCGCAACCAGCGCACGACAGGCAAAAAGTCGAGAACGGAGTGCATGATTATGAAGACGGCAATTCTTGCTGGCGGCAAGGGAACCCGGCTTGCCGAGGAGACCATCATCCGGCCCAAGCCGATGGTGGAAATCGGAGGGAAGCCCATCCTCTGGCATATCATGAACATCTATTCGCACTACGGCTTCAACGACTTCGCCGTCGCCCTCGGCTACAAGGGCGACTACATCAAGCGGTACTTCGTCGAATACGGCACGCTGGCCGGCAACATCACCGTCGACATGGACAATGACAGCCCCGTCATGCGCCATGAGCAGGACCACGCGCCCTGGAAGGTCGACCTGATCGAGACCGGCGACGAGACCCTGACCGGCGGCCGCGTGAAGCGGCTGAAGCCCTTCCTCGGCGACGGCACCTTCATGCTGACCTGGGGCGACGGCGTGTCGGATATCGACCTGCACAAGCTGATCGCCTTCCACAAGTCGCATGGCAAGCTGGCGACGATCACCGCGGTGCGCCCGCCGGCGCGCTACGGCCACATGCGCTTCGAGGGCGACCAGGTCGTCGCCTTCGAGGAGAAGCCGCAGACCGCGGAAGGCTGGATCAACGGGGCGTTCTTCGTGCTCGAGCCGCAGGTCTTCGACTACATCGAGGGCGACATGGTCATGTTCGAGCATGCGCCGCTGGAGAACCTTGCGCGCGACGGCCAGCTGATGGCCTACCGCCATGAGGGCTTCTGGGCCGCCATGGACACCCTGCGCGACAAGCATACGCTGCAGAAACTGTGGGATTCGGGCGATCGCCCCTGGGCTATTTGGGAGAAGTGAATTGCGTGTTCTCGTAACGGGCCATCTCGGCTATATCGGCACTATCCTGACCCCGATGCTTCAGGCAGCGGGCCATGTCGTCCGCGGCATCGACAGCGATCTCTACGAGAGATGCACCTTCGAGCCGGGCGGAAAGGTTCCCGACATCCCGATGATCCGCAAGGACATCCGGGACGTGACGGCGGCGGATTTCCTCGGCATCGACGCGGTGATCCACCTCGCGGCGCTCTCGAACGACCCGCTCGGCGACTTCCGCCCGCAGACGACCTACGACATCAACTACGAAGGCACGATGCGCGTGGCGCAGGCCGCCAAGGCCGGCGGCGTGTCGCGCTTCGTGATGTCCTCGTCCTGCTCCAACTACGGCGCCTCGGGCCCGGACATGATCGACGAGACCGGCGCCTTTAACCCGGTCACGCCTTATGGCGAAAGCAAGGTCAAATCCGAGCTGGCGCTGGCGGAACTGGCGGATGACAACTTCTGCCCGACCTTCCTGCGCTCCGCGACCGCCTATGGCGTCAGCCCGCGGATCCGCTTCGACCTGGTGCTGAACAACCTCGTCGCCTGGGCCGTGACCACCGGCAATATCCACATGAAATCGGACGGCACCCCCTGGCGCCCGATCACCCATATCGAGGATATCAGCCGGGCGATGATGGCCACGCTGGAGACGCCGGTCGAGCTGATCCGCAACGAGGCCTTCAATGTCGGCCTGACCGAGCACAACTACCAGATCCGCGAGTTGGCCGAGATCGTCGCCGATGTCGTCCCGGGCTGCGAGGTGACCTTCGCCGAGAATGCCGGGCCCGACAAGCGCTCCTACCGGGTGAACTGCGACAAGATCCGCCGGGTCATGCCGCATTTCCAGCCGGTCTGGGATGCCCGCAAGGGCGCGCAGTCGCTCTACGAGGCCTATACCGCCGCGTCGCTGACCCTCGAGGAATTCGAAGGTCCCCGCTACCAGCGGATCGGCCATATCAAGAAGCTGATCGCCGACGGGCTGATCGACGAGACGCTGAAGCACACCGAAGCGGGCGAAGCCGCCCGCCCCGGCGGCTCGGCGGCCGATTTCTCCGAAGCCTTCACCGCGGATGCCGGCGAGGTCGAATGCATCTCCTGCAAGCACAAGGGCCTGCAGCCGATCCTCGATCTCGGCCTGATGCCGCGCTCGGACGGGCTGCTCGACCAGACCAAGCTGGCGTCGCAGGAGACCCTAGTGCCGCTGCGCCTCGGCTACTGCCCGCATTGCACGCTGGTCCAGCTGCTGGAAACGCGCCCGCCGGAAGAGATGTTCGGGGATGACTACCTGTATTTCTCCTCCTTCTCGGACGACCTGCTGAAGCACAGCCGCAGCAACGCGCTCGAGCTGATCGAGCGCCGGGAGCTCGGCGGGGACAACCTCGTCGTCGAGATCGCGTCGAATGACGGCTACATGCTGCAGAACTTCAAGGAGAAGGGCATCCCGGTTCTCGGCGTCGACCCGGCGAAGCAGCCGGCCAGCGCCGCGATCGAGAAGGGCATCGACACGGTCATCGATTTCTTCGGCACCCGCGTGGCCGAACGCCTGCGCGCCGAGGGCAAGCGCGCCGACGTGATCATCGCCAACAACGTCGTCGCCCATGTCGCCGACCAGAACGACCTGGTTGCCGGGATGGCCACGCTCCTGTCCGATGAGGGCATGGTCGTCGTGGAATTCCCCTATGTCCGCGACCTGATCGACTACATCGAGTTCGACACGATCTATCACGAGCATCTGTGCTACTTCTCGGTCCGCTCCGCGAAGGCGCTCTTCGAGCGGCACGGGCTCTATCTGAATGACATGCGCCATGTCGCGATCCATGGCGGCTCGCTGCGGCTCTTCTTCGAGAAGACCCCGAACCCCAGCGCCGCCGTAGACGCCGCGCTGGCGGAAGAGGCCGAGCTCGGCCTCGATACCTACGAGTACTACACCACCTTCGGCGCTCGCGTTCAGGCCTTCCGGTCGCGCGCGCGCGAGCTGATCGGCGGGCTCAAATCCGAGGGCAAGCGGATCGCGGCCTATGGCGCCGCCGCCAAGGGCACGATCATGCTCAACTTCCTCGAGCTCAACGCGCGGACGATCGAATACGCGGTCGACAAGAACGTCCACAAGCAGGGCAAGTTCATGCCGGGCGTCCGCGTTCCGATCGACACGCCGGACCGCCTGATGGCGGACAAGCCGGACTATGTCGTCATCCTGCCGTGGAATTTCCGCGACGAGATCATCAGCCAGCAGAAGGGCTTCCTGTCTGCCGGCGGGAAATTCGTCGTGCCCATTCCCGACCTGGAAATCGTCGAGGCGTGAGTCGGTAGCATGCAGCGATCAGAGAAAACCTGCCCGGCCTGCGGCGGGACCCATCTGAAGGAAATCTACCATCTGAGCGCCATTCCGGTGCAAAGTTGCATTCTGCTCGACACGCGGGAGGAGGCGCTCGCCTTCCCCCGTGCCGAGCTGAAGCTGGAATTCTGTCACGATTGCGGTTTCGTCTTCAACAGCCTGTTCGATCTCGACCTGGTGGACTACGCCTCCACCACGGAAGAGAGCCAGCATTTCTCGGACACGTTCAGCGGCTTCGCCAAGGGGCTCGTCGAGGAAATCGCGAACACCTACGACCTCTCCGGCAAGACGACGCTGGAGATCGGCTGCGGCAAGGGCGAGTTCCTGAAGGAGCTGGTGTCGAGAACCGGCACGACCGGCCTCGGCGTCGATCCGGGATTCATTCCCGAACGGCTTCCCGATGCGGATGCCGCCAAGCTCTCCTTCCAGAAAGAGTACTTCACGCCCAAGACCATCGGCATCCATCCCGATTTCGTCGTCTGCCGCCACACGCTGGAACATGTCCCGGATGTCGGCAGCTTCATGGCGGATATTTCCGAGGTGATCGACGGGACCGATGTCGGCATCTTCTTCGAGACGCCGGACGTGAACCGCGTCCTTTCCGAAGGCGCTTTCTGGGACATCTACTACGAGCATTGCTCCTATTTCACCCTGGGAAGCCATGCCCGCCTGTTCCGGAAATCCGGAATGGATGTCACCAATCTCTACCTGGCTTACGACTCGCAATACATCATCCAGTATGCGGAACCCGCGCAGGGCAATCCGCCGCTGGATGCGGAAGACGACCTGTCGAAGCTGCGAGACCTGGCGGAGACCTTCCCGGAACAGATCGCCGCGACCCGGCAGTACTGGACCGATTTCGTCAAGCAGCGCCATGCCGACGGGAAAACCGTGGCGATCTGGGGCGGCGGATCGAAAGGCGTGTCCTTCCTGACGACGAACAATGTCGGCGAGGAAGTGGCCCATGTGGTCGACATCAACCCGCACAAGCAGGGGAAATACCTGCCGGGCACCGGCCATCGCGTGATCGGGCCCGAAGGGCTGAAGACCGCAGGGGTCGACACGGTGATCGTGATGAACCCGATCTACCTGACTGAAATCAAGAACACGCTTCAGCAGATCGATGTCGAAGCGGAAGTTGTGGCGGTGTGATTATGGCCGATCATGAGACTTGCCCGGTTTGCAAATCGGCAGAGATAGCGCCCGTTTTCCATCTGCGGGACATGCCGGTCGTCTGCAACCAGCTCTGGCCCGATCTCGAAAGCGCGAAATCCGCGCCTTCGGGCGATATCGACCTCGTGGTCTGCAAGAGCTGCACCTATATCTGGAACCGCGCTTTCGACCCTGCGCGCATGGAATATGCGCCGGGCTACGAAAACGCGCTCCATTTCTCGCCGAGCTTCCAGGACTTCGCGGAGACCCTGGCGGCCTCCCTGGTCGGCAAGTTCGACCTCAAGGGAAAGCATGTCGTCGAAATCGGCTGCGGCGACGGCCATATGCTGTCGCTGCTCGCGGAAAAGGGCGTTGCCAGCGCGGTCGGGTTCGACCCGTCGATGCGCGGAAAGACCTCGCGTTTCCTCGAGACTCCGGGCGTCGAGATCGTCCCCGAATATTTCGGCCCCGACCACCTGAACCGCCCCTTCGACGCCATCATCTGCCGCCATGTTCTCGAGCATATCGACAGCCCGGCAGAATTCCTGTCGTCCCTGCGGGAAACGATCGGCGAACGCGACGTGCCGATCTATTTCGAAGTTCCCAATGCCGCATGGATGCTGAAAACGACCTCGATGTGGGACGTCATCTACGAGCATTTCGGCTATTGGAGCGCGACCTCCATCGCCACCGCCTTCCGGCTGTCAGGCTTCCGGCCGCTCGACGTGCAGACGAGCTATGGCGACCAGTTCCTGATGATCGAAGCGCGCCCCGACGCCATTTCGAAACCGGCCGCCGAAAGTCTCGACATCTCGACGCTGACCGATGCCTCTGCCTTTTCGGACAAGGCGGAAGGCTTTCTGAAGGATTTTCGGGAGCAGGTTTCCCATATGACGGGAAATGTCGTCGTCTGGGGGGCCGGTTCGAAGGGCATCACTTTCTGCAATGCCGTCAGAGATGATGCGCAGAACATCAAGGCGCTTGTGGATCTGAACCCTCGAAAGCACGGTCTTTTCGCGCCGGGCGTGGGTTTGCCCGTTCTTTCCCCAGACGATCTGAAGTCGCTCTCTCCCTCCCTCGTGATGATTTCAAATGGGCTTTACTTGGACGAGATAAAGTCCCAAGTTCAGTCACTGGGCCTCGACCCCGCCTTCTCCGTTATCGCGACGTAGGCCCTGGACTTCGGCAGCGGGTCGAATTCGGTCAAGCGCTTTCCGGCATGACGTCAGTTCGGTCTGGGTCGGCCTTGTTGCGCTAATCGAACGACAGGATGAGGATCCCCTTTCCTCTCCGGCTTCAGGCAACGACTTCGATTTCAGCTCTTCCGAGAGCCGAGCAGTGGTTCACGAATGAGCGGCAAACGCCACTGGTCCGAGCGCAGCCGCGAATGACCCGGATCTGGACCTCCGCCACCTGGCGGTCGAAGTCCCGCGACATCAGCCGCTGCCCGAGCAGCTTCACGCAGTTCATTTTCGGTTCCACCCTGCTGCGCCGGTGGTACCCGCTCCAGTTCCGCCAGAGCGCCCGGCCCAAGTGCTTTGACGCCCGCAGGATCTCGTTGCGTGCCCGGGCTCCGGCGGTGTCCGGCT
>NZ_VATA01000079.1 GCF_005870025.1 Poseidonocella sp. HB161398 | reverse complement strand
GTGAACGTGCCGCGACCGTCTCCCGCAGCAGGGGCAGCTGGCCGCAGAAGCGGTCGAGCGGGCGCTGATCTCAATCGCACCGTTACGGGTGCAAACATTTTCAACGACCAGGCCCACCGGGAGCAGCGCCTTCATGTTAAGACGTGCCATCGCATTTATCCTTCTGGACTTGCGTCAGAAAAGATAGGCGCCGCGCGTGCGCGGCCTGCATCAAAATTGAGTCAGAGCCAAAAAGGCCCCCGGAGCGGATGCTCCGGGAGCCTCGGTCCCGCACACGGGAGCTGCGGCGGGAAAGCCGGGCCGCCTTGGAGGAGCCGCCCGGCAGGGGAGTTCAGATCACTCGGCGGAGGCCGAGAAGAGGCTGACCAGATCGCCGCCGACCTTGTCCGCCCAGGCATCGAAGGCGGGACCGGCGGCCTCGGCAAAGGCCGAGATCCCGGCGGCATCGGGCTCGTAGACCTCCATGCCCTTCTCCTGCAGCAGCGCCAGCCCCTCGGCGGTCTGCTCGCGGGTCAGCGCCTTCTGCCAGTCCATCGCCTCGGTGGCGGCGGTCTGCACCATCTCCTGCTCCTCCGCAGAGAGCTTGTTCCACTTTTCCAGGCTCATCATCAGGAAGGCCGGGTCGTAGGAATAGTGCCAGGTCGTGATGTACTTCTGCACCTCGTAGACCCGCTGCGGCACGATCACCGCGCCGATCGGGTTCTCCTGGCCGTCGACCACGCCCTGCTGCAGCGCCGAGAAGGTCTCGGTCCACTGGATCTGCTGCGGATTGGCGCCGAGCGCGGTCATCACGTCGATGAACATCGGCCCGGCGACGCGGATCTTCAGCCCCTTCAGGTCCTCGGGGCTGCGCACCGGGCGCTTGGAATTGGTCAGCTCGCGGAAGCCGCTCTCGCCCCAGGCGAGAAGCTTCAGCCCGTGCTGCTCCATGATCCGCGCCATCTCGGCGCCTGCCGGGCCCGAAACCGCGGCATCCACCTCGTCATAGCCGGAGAACAGGTAGGGCAGCGAGAACACCGCCATCTCCGGCACGACATTCGAGATGGTGATCGCCGATGTCACCGAGAAATCCAGCGCGCCGCGGGCCAGCATCTCGGCCTGCTTGAGCTGGTCGCCGCCGGTCAGCACCGCATTCGGAAAGACCTTTACCGACATGTCGCCGCCCGAGGCCTCCTCCAGCAGATCGGCAAAGCGCTGCCCGCCCTGGGTGCGGCTGCTGTTCTCGTTCGTCTCCGACGACAGCCGGAAGGTCCCGGCCGCCGCCATGCAGGGCGCGGCCAGCGCCGCCGCCATCGCGGCTGTCGCCAGCCATCTGTTCAGTCCCATTCGTCTTCCTCCCATTTGCAGTTCTTGACGTGCCCTCAGGCGCAGCGTGCCGAAAGCCCCCCATCCACGACAATCTGCGTGCCGTTGACATAGCGGGCCTCGTCCGACGCCAGGAACAGCGCCGCATGCGCGGTGTCCCAGGCATCCCCCATCTTGCCGGTGGGGCTGGTGCGGTTGCGCGTCTCGATCATCCCGTCGACATCGCCGCCATAGGAGGCGGCCAGCGGCGCGCGGATCATCGGCGTGTCCATCAGCCCGGGCAGCACGCAATTGGCGCGGATCCCCTGGGCCGCGTATTGCAGCGCGATATTCTGGGTCATCGCCATCACCGCCGCCTTGCTGGCGGTATAGGCGACATAGGGGAAGCCGATCCAGCGCAGAGCCGCGACCGAGCCGATATTGACGATCGCGCCGCCGCCCTGCGCCACCATCACCGGCAGCACGTGCTTGCAGGCCAGGAAGATGCCGGTCTGGTTCACCTCGACCACGCGGCGCCAGCTTTCCTCGCTGGTCTCGACCGGGCCGCCGGTCTCGGCGATGCCCACATTGTTGTGCAGCACGTCGATCCCGCCCATCTCCTCGCAGGCCGCTCCGGCCAGGTCGGCAAGGTCCCCGCCCGAGGTGATGTCGGCGCGCATCGCGGCGGCGGCGAAGCCCTCGGCGCGGATTGCGGCTGCGGTGCGCTCGGCCGCCGCGAGGTCGCGGTCGGCCACGACCAGCTCCGCCCCTTCGCGGGCATAGAGCACCGCCGCGGCCTTGCCGTTCGACCAGCCCTCTTCCGGCGCGCCGCCGCCGATCAGCAGCACGCGCTTGCCCTCGACGCGCCCGGCCCGATGCAGGGCGGGCGCGATTTTCCCGGCCGTGTTCAAATGTCCGTCCTCCCAGATCGCGCGCCGCGGCCGCCCCGGAACCGGGGGCCGTCCGCGCGCAGCCTGAATTAACCACATAATGGTTACTCAAGGCAATATGAGTCTCTCACGAATCCGAATTCAGGACATAATTTTGGTTTATACACCTGTTTTTAAGTCTATTATTACCCAATCATGCAAGACATTCAGCTTCTCCAATATAGTCCATATTGTGGTCATCGGAAATTTTCCGCCCGCGGCCGACCCGCTGCGCGCGCGTCGGCCCCGCCGAAGTTCCGCCTTGCACCGCTTTTCCCCCGCGGCCTAGTTTGGGACAGACACGCTTGGGGGCCCAGGGCACGGAAGAACCAGATGACCAACAATCCGGAAACGACCTCCGGGGCGCGCAGCCTGCACCGCTCCATCGGCCTCCTGCGGCTCGTCTCCGCCCATGCCGCGGAGGGCATCCGCCTGGCCGAGATCTGCAAGCGCTCGGGCATGGCGCGCACCACCGTCTACCGGATGCTGCAGGCGCTGCAGAACGAGGGGCTGGTCGAGCAGGATGCCGGCAATGACCGCTACTATCTCGGCCGCGAGGCCTATCTGCTCGGCGTCGCCGCCGAGAGCCGCTTCGGCCTGACGGATGTGGCCAAGGCGACGCTGGCCTCGCTCAGCCGGATCTCGGGGGACATCTCGCTGTTCCTGATCCGCACCGGCACTCATGCGGTCTGCATCGCCCGCGAGGAGGGCAGCTATCCGGTGCGCACCCATACCGCCCAGGTCGGCGGCCGCTACCCGCTGGGCGTGGGCGGCGGCAGCCTGGCGATCCTCTCGGCCTGCAGCGATGCCGAGATCGACTGGATCCTCGAGCGCAATGCCGAGGAGCTGGCGCGCGACCATCCCGGCTTCCCGCCCGCCTTCCTGCGCGAGCTGGTGGCCGAGACCCGCGCCCAGGGCTATGCGGTCAATCCCGGCCGCGTCTATGCCGAAAGCTGGGGCGTCGGCATCCCGTATTTCGATCCGCAGGGCATCTGCCGCGGCTCGATCTCGCTGGCCGGGATCCCCGCCCGGATCGAACCGCGCATCAAGGAGGTCGTCTCGGTGCTGAAGGCCGAGCTGCCGCATCTGCAGAAACGGCTCTACGGGTAGCCCCGGCGCCGGTCCGCGCTGCCCTGCGGCAGCCCTCGAGACGGGACATCCCGCCCCCTGCGGCAGCCCGCGCCCGGGAAACCGGGCGCGCACCGGACCGCTCTAGCAGGCCGCTCAGCGCGGATTCCAGGCGGCGTCGCGGAGGAAATCATTTCGGAACTGGTAAGAAAGCCCCCTGAAGTCTGCAAGTCCAGCCGCCCTCAGGACCACTTTCCCGGTCCTGCTCCCAAGCGCCGCGGCCGAACAGACGTTTTGGCAGCCTGCTGCTCCGCCACCGTCGGCACATGCAGGTCGACCTCCCCGATATGGGCCATGACGCGGCCGAAATCGAACGGGCCGGGCGCGACGGGAAGACTTGCCCCTGATAGGGCTGGCCGGGATCGCGGAAGAACGGCTCGAAGACGCCGGGCACCAGCCCGCCGGAGAACCGGGTGCAGGGCGCGTCGCGCCGGCAGGAATGCACCGTGCCGGGCGTCACCGCCAGCTAGTCGCCGAGATGGAGCTGCATCTCCTGGCCGTTGATCCACAACCTCATCAGCCCCGGGCGCAGAAGAAGGTCCCGGTCTGGTGGCCGTGGCAGTGCCAGGGGATCGGCATCCCCGTCGGCCCCTCGGTCAGCACCGGGAAGAAACTGCCGCCCGAGGTGGCCTTGGCCTGCAGGAACGAGAAGAGCTAGTCCGCCGCGATCAGCCGCCATCCTGCGGCACATAGGGCCGCGTCGCCGCGGGCAGCCCGGCCACCGTCACCAGCACCGGCGCCACCGCGGGCAGCAGGCCGGGGAACTCCGTGTCGGTCGCCGCCGCCGCATCGAGCCGCGCCTGCGGGATCTCCAG
Organism: Poseidonocella sp. HB161398; assembly: GCF_005870025.1. Lineage (GTDB taxonomy): Bacteria > Pseudomonadota > Alphaproteobacteria > Rhodobacterales > Rhodobacteraceae > Mangrovicoccus. Next base: position 19,376 of record NZ_VATA01000079.1, on the reverse strand, counting down.
CTCCGGCTGCACCGGCCGCGAGAAGGGCGCGCCGAGCGCCGGATAGCCCCCCGCCAGCCCCGTGCCGATCGACCAGCCCGGCAGCCGCATCCGCCAGTTCTGCCTCCGCAGCCCCTGCGCCGTGCCCGCCGGGACAAGGGCATGGTCCCCCGCCGTCAGCAGATGCGCCTGGCCGTCCATCTGCTGCTCCAGCCGCCCTACGAGCACGTAGAGCGCCGCGTCCGTCGCCCCATGGCGGTGCAGCAGCAGCCCCGTGCCGACCGATCCGGTCAGCACCGCCGCCTCGAAGGCGCCGCCGGTCTCGGCCTGGCGCGCGATCAGCGTGGCGACCATGCCGCCGATCAGGTGGTACTCGCCCTGCCCGTCGCGCAGCGCATAGAGCCCCTCCGCCCCGGGCCGCAGCCCCAGGGGGCGTGTCGGCGGCCGCCACAACGCCGGCCATGGCCATGGCGGCGCCCCCGAGCGTAGCACTGCGAAGGAAGTTGCGGCGCGAAAGCCTCATCCTGCCCGCCCTGGTCCTGTTTTCACCGCCCGGGCTCCCGCCTGCCGCTGAGATCATCTCCAGTACTGTCCTCCGACCCTGTCATCAGTTCGGATGATCACAGATGGACCTGCGCCACCTGCGCCATTTCATGGCCCCGGCCGAGAGGCCGCATTTCGCCCGCGCGGCGGAGCGGCTGGACATCGTGCAGCCGACGCTGTCGATGCAGATCCGCGCGCTGAAGGAAGACGTCGGCGCGACGTTCTTCGCCCGCGCGCGGCGGCGGGTGGAGCTGACCCAGGCCGGCGCGCCTTCCCCGCCGAGGCGCGGCGCAGCCTCGCCCATGCCGCGCAGGCCGCCCGGCTCGCCCGGATGGCGGCCGAGGGCGTGACCGGCCAGCTGCGGCTCGGCGTCTCGGCGATCGCGGCCTATTCCGGGCTGATCGGCCGGATCGCGGACGAGATGCGCCGGGCGCGGCCGGGCATCGATCTCGAACCGGCCGAATGCCATCCCGGGCAGTTCGCCGACCTGCTGCAGGGCGGGATCGATACCGGGATCGGCGTGCCCTGCCGCCAGGAGCTGCCGCCGGAGCCCGCCTCCGCGCTGCTCGAGCCCCATGCCCCGTTCATCGACCTCCCCGCATCATCGCCGCCGAGACCGCGCCGCTCGAGCCGCAGGCGCTGCAGGACCTGGCCTTCATCGGCTATTCCGGCCCGGGCGACAGCGACGGGGCGGGGCTGGCCGCGCATGTGCTCGGCTACCACCCGCGCCCGGCCTGCCGGATCGGCAACCCGGCCTTGGCAGCCAAGCTGACGGCAACGGGCTTCGGCGCGGCGGAGATCCCGGCCTGCCTGGCCCGCCCCGCCCGCGAGCTGGCCCTGCGCCCGCTCGCGCCCGCCTGTCCGCAGATCGAGATGCAGCTCCCTTGGCGCCGCGATGCAGTGGCCCGCGCCCCCGGCGCGCTCCTCGCCACGCTCGGCCTACCCCGCTGACCGCAGCGCCCAAGCCCGGCAGGTGCGCTGGCCGGATCGCGGCCGCTGCGGCCCCGGGCGGGACGGCGGCCGAGTCCGGCCCCGGCCCCCGCCGGGCGCCCCCTCAGGCCGGAACGCGGCTACCGCTTCTTCACCCTTTTGTCCCAGAGCTTGGACCCGGCCCCGGACCGAGGACGCATCCATGGCCGCATCCGCACTCCTTGCAACGGCGCTCGGCTTCGCCGGGCTCGACGGCGACTGGGACCCGCTCGCCCCTATCTCGAGACCGGCGCCCGCTTCGCGGGCAGCTATCCCGGCGGCGAGGGGCGCCTCCATATCGACAACGCCCTCGGCCCCGATGCCGTCAGCTGCGCCATGACGCTCCTCGACGGCAGCCCGTTCCGCCTCCTCCCGCTGGATCTGGTCGCGCTCGATGCCTGGAACCGCTTCGCCGCGGCGCAGGAGGATTTCGCCATGCTGGGCTTTTCGGCGCCCGGCGGGCGGCGCCGCAGACCGGCAGCACCCAGGGCGGCGGCACGGCGCTCGGGGCCGGCTTCGGGCGGATCGACCGGCTGGTGCTGAGCGGACGGATGACGCAGAACGCAGTCGACCTCCATGCCGGGGGCGAGATGGCCGATATCCATCCGGGCGTCGACCGGATCGCCTTCGCCGGGCCGGACCTGCTCGCCGCGCTCGGCGGCACCGCCCTGCCGGCCGCCCCAGCCGGGCGGCGGCGGAATCAGACGCCGCGGATGTCGTAGTCGGGCGTGCCCGACCAGACCAGATCCCAGCTCGCCCCGGGGCGGACATTCTGCACCGCCGAGGGCTCGAAGCAGACCAGGCAGCGCCCGCCGGGCGCCCGCACCGAGGGATAGATCAGCCCGCGCGCCCCGCCGCGGCGCAGCTGCGCGGCCAGCGCCTGGCCCTCGGGATAGCCCGCCGCCGGATCGGGATCGAGCGCGGGATGCGTCGGCTCGTCGCCCAGATCGCTGAACTCGCCGATGAAATCCGCCAGGATCTCGACATAGCGCGCCTCGTCCTCGTAGCAGCCGGCATAGCCCAGCTCGCGCGTGCGGTGGAAGGCGACCTCGGCGACCGAGACCATGACCTCCCAGGCGCAGTACCAGGCGCCGCGCTCGGCGGAATTGAACCGGTTGCCACCCGCGCGGGTATAGGCGAAGGCTGCATTCACATGGCCGTTGCCGTAGATCCGCAGGTCGCGGGCGCGGCGCTGATAGGCCAGCTCGCGCGGATCGAGATGCGCCGAGCGGCCGCGCTCGGCCACCAGCCGGGCGCTGGTCAGCCCCTCGAGCTCGGCGAGCAGCGCCATTTCCTCGTCGCTATCGACCAGCCCGCGCAGCGCGGGCGGCTTGTGATAGGTCGCGGGGATCAGCCGGACGAGGCCGCGGTCGGAAATCGCCGTGGTCCTCACGCGCCCCCCCGCAGCGCATCGAGATAGCTGCGCACCTGCAGGAATTGCGGCAGCCCGCCCTCGATCATCGCGTCGACCGGGCGCGCGCCGCCGAAAAGCGGACCGGCATTGGGCCGGGTCATCCAGCTTTCCGCCAGGGGCGCCGAGAAATAGAGCGCCAGCGACTTGTAGATCCCCGCCAGCGCGCTCAGCCGCAGAAGCTGGTCGCGGGTCAGGTCGCCGGCGAAGCCCGGCTTGCGCGCCCGCTTCCAGGTGCTTTCCGACATGTCGGCAAGCCCCGCCGCCTCCGCAACGGAAAGCGACCAGGCATCGGCGATCCGGCCGAAGGCCTTCAGGCCGACGGCGGTCATGTCCCCTTCGGGGCGGGCAGGGCTGGCAGCGCGCATTGTCCCGGTCTCCTCATGCAGCTCGCCCATAGATGGGGCCATATGGACCCGTCGTCAAGTCCATATGGACCATGCAAGCCGCATGCCGGATCAGGCGCCTGCCGGAACCTGCCCGAATCCCGCCCGTTCCAGATAGTCGCGCGAGCGCCTCACATCCGCCAGCGAGCCGCCGGCGCTCTGCGGATCGCGCTCCTGCTCGACGGTGATGTAGCCGGCATAGCCCTTCGCCTCGAGGAAGCGGCGGATCGCCGGATAGTCGATCGCCCCGTCGCCGATCGGGCACATCACCCCCTCGGCGCAGGCCTCGAAGAAGCGGATGGTCCGGCCCATCACCTCCTGGTATTTCGCCGCGTCGATGTCCTTGAAATGCAGGTAGTCGATCCGGTCCCAGTAGCGCTCCAGCGCCCAGAGCGGATCCATGCCGGAATAGAGCGCATGGCCGGTATCGAGGCAGAGCCCGGCGGTCCCGGCCGGGATGTCTTCGAGGATGCGGTCGATCTCGTCGCGGAACTCGACATGGCCGCCGGCATGGGGATGGATCACCGCGCGCAGGCCGAACTCGTCGCGGGCGGTCTCGGCGATGGCGCGGATATTGGCCACCATGCCATGCCAGCCCGCCTCGTCGAGCCGCGGCGCGCGGTCGCCATGACCGGCGGCGTAGTCGCGGGCGTCATGGCCCCAGTCCATCACCGTCAGGTAGGGGGCGGCAAAGCGCTGGCCCGGCGCGCGCGGCGGCACCGGCAGGGCCGAGACCATGGCGCAGATCTCGCGGGTCTGGCGCAGGAGGCTGTCGCGGTTCCGCGGATCGACGAGATCGTCGAAGATCGTCCCGGCCACGACATGCAGGCCCCGCTCCTCCAGCGCCCCGCCGACCAGCGCGGGATCAAGCGGCATGTAGCCGTAGGGACCCAGCTCCAGCCCGCCATAGCCCGCGGCGGCGGCCTCGTCGAGCACCCGCCGCCAGGGCGGCAGATGCGGATTGCGCACATCGTCGACCCCCCAGCAGCAGGGCGCCGTGGTCACGGTCATGGTCATTCGCGGAACTCCTCCCAGGTTGCGCCTGTGCCGAGCTAGCCCGGGTTTTCCGCCCTGCGCCAAGTCCCGATTTGAGGAGATCCGCGCAAAATTCCGCTAGCCGCCATAGAGCGCCTCCGGCAGCCAGAGCGCCAACTGCGGAAAGGCGACGAGGATCATCACCGCGAGGCCGAAGAGCAGGAAGAACGGCACCGAGGCGCGCGAGACCTGCCCCAGCGACCAGCCGGTCAGACCCTGCAGCACGAAGAGGTTGATCCCCACCGGCGGGGTCAGCAGGCCGATCTCGACCATCAGCACCAGGAAGACGCCGAACCAGACCGGATCGTAGCCCGCCGCCGTCACCAGCGGCAGCGTCATCGGCAGCGTCATGACGATGATCGCCACCCCGTCGACGAAGACGCCGAGCACCAGGTAGAACACGGCCAGCAGCGCGATCAGCGCCAGCGGGTCGAGCCCCAGCGCACCGATCGCCGCGCCCAGCTCCTGCGGCAGGTGCAGATAGCCCAGCGTCGTCGAAAGGAGCGCCGCCGAGGTCAGGATGATGCAGACCATGGTCGAGGTGCGCACCGTGCCCATCAGGCTGTCGCGCACCAGTCTCCAGCGCAGCTCGCCCATCAGCGCCAGCAGCCCGAAGGCCGCCGCCACGCCGACCGCCGCCGCCTCCGACGGCGTGGCGATGCCCGAATAGATCGCGCCGAGCACGATCGCCATCAGCGCGATGACCGGCGACAGCTCGCCGAGCGCGCGCAGGTAGTCGCGCGGCGCGAAGCTCTGGTGGCCCGCGGGCGCAATGCCCGGGCGGATCAGCGCCATGACCATGATGAAGCCGCTATAGAGCCCGGCCACGACCAGCCCCGGCAGCACCCCCGCGGCGAAGAGGCGGCTGACCGAAACCTCGGCGAGGATGCCGTAGATGATCATCGCGATCGAGGGCGGCAGCAGCAGCCCGAGCGAGCCCGCCCCCGCCAGCGATCCCACCGCCAGCCGCGCGTCGTAGCCGCGGGAGACGAGCTCCGAGGAGGTGATCTTGCCCACCGTCGCCGTGGTCGCCGCTGAGGAGCCGCTGACCGCCGCGAACATGGTGCAGCCCAGCACGTTGGTGTGCAGCAGCCGCCCCGGCACGCGGTCGACGAAGGGGGCGAGCCCGCGGAAGAGCCGCTCGGAAACGGAGGAGCGGAAGATCAGCTCCGCCACCCAGATGAAGAGCGGCACCGCCGCCAGCTCCCAGGTGGAGGCGGCGCGGTAGGTGATCGAGCCCGCGATCGAGACCACGCGGCTCAGCGGCATGTCGACGAGCAGCCAGAGCCCGCCGAAGGAGACCAGCAGCAGCCCGGCGAAGATCCAGACGCCGCAGCCGAGGGCAAGGGCCAGCATGGCCAGAAGGGCGAGGCCGGAAGTGAACGGGTCCATGGCGGTGTCGCGGCTCCTGCTATCGGGTCAGAGGTCGTTCTGGAGGGGATCGGACGCGCCCGCGGGCACCGGCCCGGGCAGGTCGAAGACCTGGCGCAGGAGCCAGGCGGAAAGCTGCAGGCAGAAGATCGAGAGCCCGGCGGCGCAGATCGCCTCGGGGATCCACAGCGGCACCTCGGCGATCGAGGAGGAGGTCCGGCCGCGCTCATGGCTGCGCAGGGCGGTGGCGGCGATCACCCGGGCGATCTGGCTCGTCACCGCCAGCGCGGCGACGCCGCAGAGGATCTCCATCGCCCGCCGGGACCGCCCGCCGAGCCGGTCGATGACCAGCCCGACCCGCACCAGCGCGCCATGTTCGAAGGCGTAGCCCAGCGACAGGAAGGTCGCCGAGGCCACCGCATAGCCCACCATCTCGTCGAGCACGAAGGTCGAGCGGTCGACGAGGCGCAGGCAGATCTCCAGCAGGATATGCAGCACCATGGCGGTGACGAGCAGCGCCGCCGCCGCCGCGCCGGCCCGGGACAGCCCCCAGGCCGCGCGCTGGAACAGCATCGCCGGGCTTCTGCGCCCGGCGAAGGGCGCGTGCTCCGCCGCTGCGGTCATTGCGCCTTCCAGGCCTCGAAGGCGGCCAGGATCTCGTCGGCATCCGGGCCCATCTTCTCCTTCCAGGAGGCCAGCGCCGGCTCGGCCGCCGCGCTGAGCGCCGCCAGGTAGTCTTCGGAGACGCCGGTGACGATGGTCATGCCGTGCTCTTCCATCTCGGCGTAGTTCTGCGCCACGCGGTCGGCCAGGAGGCCCCAGCCGAAATCCTCGGCCTCTTTCGCGGCCTCGGCGACCCAGGCCTTCTGCTCGTCGGTCAGCTCGTCATAGACCCAGGCGTTCATGTGCACGAATTGCAGCGGCATCGCGTAGTCGACCTGGGTGAAATGCGACTGCTGCTCCCAGAGCTGCGCGGCCGCGCCGCCATCGGCGGAGGTCAGCACCGCGTCGATCGCCCCGGTGGAAAGCTGCGGCACGGTATCGGCCCAGCTCAGCTGCACCGGCGTGGCGCCGGCGCCTGCGAAGGTGATCGTGCCGTTGGCGTCATAGGTGCGCAGCTTGGTCCCCGCCAGCGCCTCCATCGAGTCGAGCGGCTTGTTGCCCCAGAGCCCGCTCGGCGGCCAGGGCGTGGCGAAGAGCAGGACCTGGCCGTCGGCCTCCAGCACCTTCTCGTAATAGGGCCGGGCGATCTCGTAGAGCGCGCGCTCTTCCTCGGGGGTCTTCACCAGGAAGGGGATCGAGGAGAGGATGAAGACCGGGTCGATCCCCGACCAGGGCGTCACGAAGGACGAGGCCAGATCCAGCGCGCCGTCCGAGACCGCGTCATACTGGTCGATCGACTTGTAGCCGAGCGCCGCGCCGTGATGCGCGGTGATCTCCATGTCGCCGCCGGACACCCGCTCCAGCGCGGCGATGAAGGTGTCGGCGGATTGCGCATGGACCGAGTTCGGCGGGTATTCGTTGGCAAGGTCCCAGCTCGTCGATTGGGCGAGCGCGGGCAGCGCGGCGGCGGCAAGGAGCGCCGCGAGGGCCGGGGTGGCAAGCAGTCTGGTCATCTGGATTTTCCCTGTCGTTTGTCGTTTGCGTGTCGTCACTTGCGGCAGGGCGGCGGACCGCCCCGCCCGCGCTCAGCCGCGCCGCTGCGCGGGATAGTTCCCGTCGAGGAAGCCGCCGGAATACTTGCCCGAGAGCGCGTCGGCCTCGACCTCCGCCTGCGGGCGCTCCGCCGCCGGGCCGTAGCCGCCCGAGCCCGGGGTCTCGACCGTCACCGCCTCGCCTGCGCGCACGGCGATGCCCTGCGGCTTGGCGGGCAGGCCGCGCGGGCCCTCCGCCGCCTCGAGCACGAAGCGGCCCGGCCGCCCGGCGCCGCCGCCGAAGATCCCCCAGGGCGCATTGGCGAAGCGCTCGCCCGCGCCGTTGAAGTCGCAGTCATGGCCAACCGGCGCGATCACCCGGCGCAGCCCGGCGCCGCCGCGGAAGCGCCCGGCCCCGCCCGAGTCCTCGACGAAGCCATAGGCCAGCACCCGCAGCGGATATTCGGTCTCGATCGCCTCGATCGGCAGGTTCGAGGTGTTGGTGATATGGACCTGCACCCCGTCCTTGCCGTCGCGGTCGCTGCGCCCGCCGGCGCCGCCGCCCAGCGTCTCGAGATAGAGATAGGGGCGCCCCGTCCGGGGATCGGTGCCGGAGAAGACCGCCGTGGTATTGGCCCCGTTCGCGGCGCCGACGACCGCCTCGGGGATCGCCGGGGCGAGCGCGCCGATGATGACATCGACCAGCCGCTGCGAGGTATTCAGCCGCTGCGCCACCGGCGCGGGCGCCAGGCAGTCGACGATGCTGCCCGGCGTCGTCACCAGCTCGCAGCATTCGAGGATGCCCTCGTTATTGGCGATCTCCGGGTCGAGCAGCGTGCGCAGCGCATAGGCGACCGCCGCCTTGGCGGCATTGCGGGTGAGGTTGATATTGCCCTTCACCTGCGGCGCCGAGCCGGTCAGGTCGAAGATCGCGCGATCGCCCTCCACCCGCAGCTCCAGCCGGAGCGGGATGTCCCGCGTGCCCAGCCCGTCATCGTCCATCACGTCCTCGAAGCGGTAGATGCCGTCGGGCACCGCGCGGATCGCGTCCTTCATCCGGGCGCGGGTGCGGCGGATCAGCTCTTCCCAGACCTCGAGGATCAGCGCGCGGCCATAGCGCTCGCCGATCTCCGCCACCCGGCGCAGCCCCAGCCGGCAGGCGGCGATCTGGGCGAAATGGTCGCCGCGGCGCTCTTCGGGGATGCGCGCGTTCAGCAGCATCAGGTCGAGGATGTCCTGCTGCAGTTCGCCCGCGCGGCAGAGCCGGACCAGCGGGATGCGCAGCCCCTCCTGGTAGATCTCGGCCATGCCGCCGGCCATCGAGCCCGGCACCATCCCGCCGATATCCGCGTGATGCGCGATGTTGCAGACGAACCCCGTCAGCTCGCCTTCCAGGAAGACCGGCGCGGCGTAGTTGATGTCGGGCAGATGCGTGCCGCCCGCGACATGGGGATCATTGGCGACGAAGATGTCGCCCTCGCGGATCTCCTCGGGACGGTAGCGCGCCAGCACCGCCTGCATCAGCCCGGTCATCGACGCCAGGTGGATCGGCAGCGACATGTCGGCCTGCACGATCAGCCGCCCCTCGCGGTCGCAGATCGCCGTCGAATGGTCGTGGCGCTCCTTGATATTGGTGGAATAGGCGCTTTTCATCAGCGCGATGAAGGTCTCGTCCACCACCGAGCGGAAGGCCGAGGCGACGATCTCGATGGTCACCGGATCGGGCGCGCCCGCGGGGGCCGCGGCTTGGGTCTTGGGGTCGATCAGCGTCACAGGTCGGTTTCTCCGCGGTCGATCAGGATGTTGAGCGCGGCATCCACCCGCGCGGTGTCGCCGGGGAAGAGCAGCAGGGTGGAATCGAACTGGTCGATCACCGCCGGACCGGCAAGCTCGGCCCCCGGGGCCAGCTCGGCGCGGTCATAGACCGGCGTGTCGACCGGCGCGGCGCCGCTGAACCAGACCGGACGGCGGGCGCGCGGCGCGGGCTGCGTGCTGGCGGTCGGGCTCTGCGGCGGCACGCCGATCTCGGGGCGCGCGCCCTGCGGCACCAGCCGCAGCGCCATGACCTCGACCGGATCCTCGGGATTGAAGAAGCCGTAGGCGCGGGCATGGGCGTCGAAGAAGGCCTGGCGCAGCCCGTCGAGATCGCCAGTGGCCAGCGCGCCCGCGGGGATCTGCAGCTCGTAGTTCTGCGAGGCATAGCGCATGTCGGCGGTCATCACCGCGCGGCGCTCCTCAGCCGGGATCGCCTCGGCCTCGAACCAGGCCTCCGCCTCGGCGGCCAGTTCCGCGGCAAGCGCCGCAAGCGCCGGACCAGCCGCGGCGCCGAGCGCGATGCGCTGCGAGCGCACCAGGCTCTCTGACCGCCCGGCGACCAGCAGCCCCTCGGCGCAGAGGATCCCCGGCAGCAGCGGCACCAGGATCTGGCGGATGCCGAGCGCGCGGGCGCAGGCCTCGCCATGCAGCGGCCCCGCGCCGCCGAAGGGCATCAGCGCGAAGTCGCGCGGATCATGGCCGCGCTCGACGGAAATCGCCCGGATCGCCCGCACCATGTTCGCCGCCATCACGTCGAGAATGCCGCGCGCCGCCGCCTCGACGGACATGCCCAGCCGGTCGGCGACCTTGCCCACCACGCGGAACGAGGCCGCCGCATCGAGCGACATGTCCCCGCCGAGAAGCCCGCGGGTCGAGAGCCGTCCGAGCACGACATTGGCATCCGTCACCGTCGCCTCGGTGCCGCCGCGGCCGTAGCAGGCCGGGCCCGGACGGGCGCCGGCGCTGGCCGGGCCGACCTTGATCAGCCCGTCGCGGTCGAACCAGGCGATCGAGCCGCCCCCTGCCCCCACGGTGTTGATGTCGACCATCGGCATGCGCACCGGGAATTCGGCGACGTCGCGGTCGAAGGCCAGGCCGATCTCCAGGTCGCGGATCAGCGCGACATCGGCGCTGGTGCCGCCGACATCGAAGGTGATGACATTGCGGATGCCCGACTGCGCCGCGGTGTGGATCGCGCCATTCGCGCCTGCGGCCGGGCCCGACATGGCGGTACGCACCGGATAGTCCCGCGCAGTGGCCACCGACATCAGCCCGCCGCTCGACTGGTTGACGCCCAGGCTCGCGCCCGGCGAGCGCGCCGCCACCTCGGCCTCGAGCATGCGCATGTAGGCGCCGAAGGCCGGCTGCAGGTAGGCGTTGATCAGCGTCGTCGAGGACCGCTCGTATTCGCGGAATTCCGGCTGCACATCGGAGGAGGCCGAGATCGCCACATCGGGCAGCGCGGCGGCGATCCGCGCCTTCACCGCCTGCTCGTGCGCGGGGTTGAGATAGGCGAAGAGGAAGGCGATGGCGACCGCCTCCACATCCGCCGCGCGCAGCGCCTCGATCACCGCGTCGACGCTGCTGGTATCGAGCGGCGTCACCACCTGGCCATCGGCGCCGATGCGCTCGTCCACCTCGAAGCGCAGGTGGCGCGGCGCCAGCGGCGGCGGGAAATCGGCGCGCAGGTCATACATCTTCGGCCGTGTCTGGCGGCCGATCTCGACGAGATCGCGGAAATTGCGGGTCGTGACCATCGCCACCTTCGCCCCGGTCCGCTGGATCAGCGCATTGGTCGCGACCGTCGTGCCATGGCCGATCGCGCCGACATCGGCCAGCGCGATCCCCGCCTTCTCCGCCAGCCCGTCGAGTCCGGCGATGATCGCCTCGGCCGGGTTGGCCGGGGTGCTCGACACCTTGTGCAGCGCGATCCGCCCGCTGCCGCGCTCGATCGCGCAGAGGTCGGTGAAGGTGCCGCCGACATCCACCCCAATCGTCCAGTTCCCGCCCAACGTCTCTCTCCTTCGGTATTTGTTTGTAATACACTGTGTATCACAAACGCCTGTCAATGATTATGCAGGGGCGAACGGCATGTTCTTGCACTGGGACGGGAAGCGCTGCATTCAGATGGCGGGGGCGCATGCATCGAAGGACGGAAAATGACCAGGAAACAGGCAGCGGCGAAACCGGCGGCAGAGCGCGGCGCGGAATATGTCTACCGGATGCTGCGCCAGGCGATTCTGCGGCTGGAGGCCAAGCCCGGCTCGGATCTCGACGAGCTGGAGATCTCGGCGCGCTACGAGGTCTCCCGCACGCCGGTGCGCGAGGCGCTGATCCGGCTGACCGCCGAGGGGCTCGCCCAGGCGGTGCGCGGCCGCGGCAGCCGGGTGGCGGCGATGAACCTGTCGGATCTGCGCGACTTCTTCGAGGCACTCGACCTGCTGCAGCGCTCGGTCACCCATATGGCCGCGCTGCGCCGGAGCGAGGCGGATCTGGCGCGGATCGAGGCGGCGGAGGCGGCCTTCGAGACGGCGGCGGCGCAGCGCGAGGTCGACGCGATCAACGAGGCCAATTTCGCCTTCCACATGGAAATCGCCCGCGCGGCGCAGTCGAGCTATCTCGGCCATGCCTATGAACGCGCGCTGATCGAGGGGATGCGGGTCGGCCATGTCAGCTTCGTCGAGCATGACGGCGTGCAGGCGCGGCTGGAGGAGCACCTGGCCGAGACCGTCGACGACCACCGCCAGATGATCGCGCTGATCCGCGCGGGCGACGCCGCGGCGGCCGAGGAAGTCGCGGCGCGCCATGTCGAGCTCTTCCGCAACCGCATCGTCACCACGGTCCTGTCGCTCGACCTGACGCGCGGGCTGCATGTCACCTCGGCCCGGGACTGACCCGCGCCTTATCCGGTTTCCTGATTACTGACTTCCAAATAATCAATTTCACCTGTGAAGACGCCATCGCCATGGTGCCCGCGACCCCGGGACGAGGCGAGGAGGATCGACCCGCCCGGCGGCGTGCAGCACGCGGGCCGCGCAGAAGCGGGCCGCGGCAATCCATGGGAGGACAGTCATGCTTGCACTTGCGGGCCTGCTGACGATCGCGATCGTCTTGGCGGGCATACTTTCGAAGAAGCTGTCGCCGATGGCGGCGCTGGTCGTCGTGCCGATCCTCGGTGCGCTGCTGGCCGGAGTGCCGATGTCCCAGGCCGGGGGCTTCGCCATCGACGGCATCAAGACCATCGCGCCGGTGGTCGGCATGTTCGTCTTCGCCATCCTGTTCTTCGGCATCCTGACCGATGCCGGCACGCTCGACCCGATCGTCCGCGGCATCCTGCGCGTCGTCGGCGAGCGGCCCGCGCGGATCGTGCTGGGCACCGCCGTGCTGGGCGTGATCGCCCATCTCGACGGCTCGGGCGCCTCGACCTTCCTTGTCACCGTGCCGGCCATGCTGCCGCTCTACGACCGGCTGGGGATCGACCGTCGGGTGCTGGCCTGCACCGTCGCCATGGCCGCGGGCACCGCGAACATGCTGCCCTGGGGCGGACCGACGCTGCGCGCGGCCAGCGCGCTGCAGCTCGATATCGGCACGCTCTACATGCCGATGGTGCCGGTGCAGCTCGCCGGGCTCGCCGCCGTCGCCGCCTTCGCCTGGTATCTCGGCAAGCGCGAGGAGCGCCGCCTGGCCGCGGGCCTCCCCTCGGCCTTCGCCGGCGGCAGCGACGGCGCGGCGGCCGGCAAAGGCCCGCGCGAGACCGCGCGCCCGCGGCTCTTCCTGGTCAATATCGCCCTGATCGTCGCCGTGCTCGGCGCCATGATCGGCGGGCTGGCCGCGCCGGTGCTGTGCTTCATGCTGGGCACGATCGCCGCGCTGATCCTGAACTATCCCGATGTCGCCGAACAGCGGAAGCGGATCGACAGCCATGCCACCGCGGCGCTGATGATGGCCTCGGTCCTGCTGGCCGCGGGCGTCTTCATCGGCATCATGAAGGGCACCGGCATGCTGACCGCCATGGCCGAATTCGCCGCCGCCCATGTGCCCGAGGCCCATGCCGACCGGATGCCCGCGCTGCTGGCCGTCTTCTCGATGCCGCTGAGCCTGCTCTTCGATCCCGACAGCTTCTATTTCGGCATCCTGCCGGTCCTGTCCGAGGCCGGATCGGTGCTGGGCGTCGCCCCGGCGGACATGGGCCGCGCGGCGATGGTCGGGCAGATGACCACCGGCTTCCCGGTCAGCCCGCTGACGCCGGCGACCTTCCTCTTGATCGGGCTGTGCGGAATCGAGCTGGGCGAGCACCAGAAATTCACCTTCGGCTGGCTCTGGGCCGTGTCGCTGGTGATGACCGCCACCGCCCTGCTGACCGGCGCCATCGCGTTCTGAAAAGGAGACCAGGCATGACCACGCTGCGCATAGGCTCGGGGGCGGGCTATTCGGGGGACCGGATCGAGCCGGCCGTCGAGCTGGCGGAGAAGGGCGGGATTTCCTACCTCGTCTTCGAATGCCTCGCCGAGCGCACCATCGCCATCGCCCAGGAGGCGCGGCTGGCCGATCCGGAGGCAGGCTTCGACCCGCTGCTGGAGGACCGGATGCGGGCAGTGCTGCCCGCCTGCCGGAAGAACGGCATCCGCATCATCTCCAACATGGGCGCCGCCAACCCGGAGGCGGCGGCGCGCGCCACGCTGAGGGTCGCGGCCGAGCTGGGCATCGCGGGGCTGCGGGTCGCCGCGGTCTCGGGCGACGAGATCCGGGAGGCGCTGGTCGCAGGCGGCCATCCGCTGATCGAGACCGGCCGCCCGGCCGCGGAGCTGGGCGACAGACTCGTCTCGGCCAATGCCTATCTCGGCGCGGGCCCGATCGTCGAGGCGCTGGCGGCGGGGGCGGATGTCGTCCTGACCGGGCGCGTCGCCGACCCGTCGCTGTTCCTGGCGCCGATGATCCGCGAATTCGGCTGGGCGATGGATGACTGGGAGCGGCTGGGCCGCGGCACCATCCTCGGCCATCTGCTGGAATGCGCGGGCCAGGTCACCGGCGGCTATTTCGCCGATCCCGGCATCAAGGACGTGCCCGGGCTGGCGCGGCTGGGCTTCCCGATCGCCGAGATCGGCCCGGACGGCAACGGCACGATCACCAAGGTCGCGGGCTCGGGCGGCATGGTGACGACCGCCACGGTGAAGGAGCAGCTGCTTTACGAGGTGCATGACCCGGTGGCCTACCTGACCCCGGATGTCACCGCCGATTTCACCGGGCTCCGCGTCACCCAGGAAGGGCCCGACCGGGTGCGGATCGAGGGCGGCAGCGGACGGGCGGCGCCCGCGACGCTGAAGGCCTCGGTCGGCTATGTGGCGGGCTGGCGCGGCGAGGGGCAGATCTCCTATGCCGGGCCGAATGCCCGCGCCCGCGCCGAGCTGGCGCGCGAGATCGTCCGCGAGCGCTTCGCGCTGACCGGGCTCGCGGCCGAGGAGCTGCGCTTTGACCTGATGGGGGTCGACTCGATCCTCGCGGGCATGTCGCCGCCCGGCGAGCCGGCCGAAGTGCGGCTGCGCGTCGCCGGGCGCTGCGCCAGCGCGGCCGCGGCCCGGCGCATCGGCAACGAGGTCGAGGCGCTCTATACCAACGGGCCGGCCTCTGGCGGCGGCGCCGTGAAATCCTCCGGGCGGATCGTGGCAATGCGCTCCGCCCTCGTTCCCCGCGACGCGGTCCGCCCGCGCATGACCATGGTGACGCTATGATCCAGCTCCGCGAGATTGCCCATTCGCGCACCGGCGACAAGGGCGAGCATTCCAATATCTCGGTGATCGCCCATGACCCGGCGGACTATCCCTTCCTGAAGGAGCACCTGACCGCCGCGCTGGTCGCCGAGACCTTCGCGCCGATCCTCGGCGGCCCGGTCGAGCGCTACGAGATCGAGGCGCTCGGCGCGCTGAATTTCGTGCTGCGCCATGCGCTCGGCGGCGGGGTGACGGTATCGCTGGCGCTCGATGCGCATGGCAAGTGCCTGGCCTCGGCGATGCTGGCGATCACCCTGCCCGGCCCTGCGCCAGCCAGTCCCTGAGCAGTCCCGCCGCGACCGAAAGCTCGCGGCCGCGGCGGGTGAGGATCTGGAGCTGCCGCGGCAGGCCCGCGGCGCCCACCGGCCGGCTGAGCAGCCCTTCGGCATTTCCCGCCTCGCGCGCCGAGCGGGGCAGGATCGCGATGCCGAGCCCGGCGCGGACCGCCGCCAGCGCGGTCGACATGTAGGCGACTTCCATGGCAATGGAGATCTCCGCCCCCGCCTCGGCCAGCGCCCGTTCCAGGAGGCCGCGGACCGAACTGCTGCGGGTGGTGACGATCTGCGGAAAGGCGGCGCAGCGGGCCAGCTCGGGCGCCGCTTCGGCGGCCAGCGGGTGATCGGCGGGGAAGAAGACGCAGAGCTCGTCGGTGAGAAAATCCTCGCCCGCGATCGCGTGGTCGGCGCTGGTGCGCGGGCCGATGCCGAAATCCGCCGCATCGGCTTTTACCAGGGCCAGGATCTCCTCGGCGACGACATCGAAGACCTCGACCTCGATGCCGGGATGGGCGGCGCGGAAGCCGCCGATCGAGCCGGGCAGGATCGAGGCGGCCACCGAAGGCAGCACGGCGAGCCGCACCCTTCCGCGGCGGCCGGTGCCCAGATCCTCGCTGGCGGCGACGATGGCGCCCAGCGTCTCGGCGATGCGCTCCATCAGCGGGACGAGGTCGCGGCCCTCGGGGGTGAGCGCGACTTCGCGCTTGGTGCGGTGGAAGAGCGCCAGGCCGAGATTGCGCTCCAGCTGGACGATCTGCGCGGTGACGGCGGGCTGGGACATGTTCAGCTCGTCGGCGGCGGCGAGGAATTTCAGATGGCGGGCGACGGCCAGGAAGGCCAGGACCTGCTTGGTCGTCGGCGGGTAGCGCATCCTCGGGGCCTCCTCTGGCCCCGGCCGGGGCCGCTCCGGGATAGGCGCCCGGCGCGGCGGGGGCAAGCCCGGGCAGGGCCCGACCCGGCCGCCGTTGCGCCCGGAGGCCCTGGCTCCGCCGGATCGGGCCAGCCTGCAAGCCCCGCCGCCGCGCCCTCTGGTCAGCCGCCGCGGAGCACCTCGGCCACCGCCTGCGCCATGGCCCGGTTGCCCGCGGCCCCGGGATGCAGCCGGTCGCCGCTGTCGAATTCCGCGGCCAGCCGCGACGGATCGGCGGGGTCGCGCAGGACCGCGTCGAAATCCGCAAGGGCATCGGCGATATCCGCCTGCCGCAGCCAGTCGTTCAGCGCGCGGCGCAGCTGGTCCTTCCCGGGGCTCCAGTAGCTGTCCTCCATCGGCGTGCCGGGCAGCGCGCCGCGGAAGGGCGGCAGCGTGCCGAGGACCAGCCTGCCGCCCGCGGCCCGGACCTGCGCCGCCACCTGGCGGAGCCCGGCCTGCAGCCGCTCCAGCGTCATCGGCGGCTCATCCGGCGCGAAGGGCGAGCCCGGCCAGGCGATGTCATTGGTGCCGATCAGCAGCACCACGGTTCCGGCGCCGGGCTGGCCGAGCGCGTCGCGGCCGAGCCGGGCCAGCACGCTCTGCCCCATCCCGTCGCTGAGGAGCCGCCCGCCGGAGATGCCCGCATTGACCACGGCGATGTCGTCGGGCGAGAGCGCGCGGGCGAGGAAGTCGGGCCAGCGCGCCTGGCCGTCCATCGGCGCGCCATTGCCGTCGGTGATCGAGTCGCCCATCGCCACCACCCCCATCCGCGCCGGCCGGTCGGAGAGCACGCCTGCGAGGCTGATCCTTGCCGTGGTCTCGCCGAGGATCTCCGGCGCGGGGCGGTCGGCATCGATCAGGTAGCTGGTCTCGCGCGCGTCCCAGTGGAAATCCCCGGCCACTGCCCCGTCGCCGTAGCGCAGGGTCGCGGCAATCCGCGCGCCGACCTCGACCGGCAGCGCGACCGGGTCGGAGACCGCCTCCGCCCCCGGGGCGATCACCACCGAGGCGGCGCCGCCGAAGCGCACCGGCAGGGTGTCCTCGGTCTGCGCTCCACCGGTGCTGCGGCCGAGCGAGACTTCCGCGACCGGCAGCGGGCGCGTGCCATGGACATTCGACAGGACCAGCCGCAGCCGCCCCGCCGGATAGCCGAGGGTCAGCGGCTGGCGGACCACCTTGCCGGCGATCTCCGCAGGCAGGCCGGTGGGAAAGGGCGCGTCCCCCTGCCAGGCGCGCTGCGGGCTGGCGTTCCAGATGGCAGTCCAGCTCTCGGCGGCCACGGGGGGCGCGGCGAGGAGCACGGCAAGGGCCAGCGCGGCGGCGGATCGGGCGAGGGTCGTCATCGGTCGTCTTCCTTTCGGCAGTTGGGGCGGGAGGGCTCCGCGCGAGCCTCGCCGCGGAACGCTTGTGACGGAAGACACGCAAGTGTAACGACATTTGTGATGTCACTTCACGAAAGGCCCGACCCATGCGCGAGATCAACCGGCTGGCGGAGATGGAGACCTTCCTCGCGGTGGCGGCGGAGGGCAGCTACACCTCGGCGGCACTGTCGCGGCAGATGAGCCCCTCGGCGGTGTCGAAGATGATGGCGCGGCTGGAGCAGCGGCTTGGCGTGACGCTGATCCGGCGCACCACGCGGCGACTGCAGATCACCGAGGAGGGCCGCGCCTTCGCGGAAGCGGCGCGCGGGATTCTCGACGCGCTCGACCAGGCGGAGCGCGAGGCCGGCGCCGGGCCCGCGGCGGGGCTGGTGCGGATCGCCACCTCGGCCTCCTATGCCAACCACATCCTCGCCCCGCGGCTGCCCGCGCTGCTGGCCCGCCATCCCGGGCTCGAGATCGAGCTGATGGTCTGCGACGGCATCGCCGATATCGGCGGCCAGCCGATCGACCTGGCGATCCGCGCCGGGCCGCTGCCGGATTCCTCGCTGCGCGCGCGCTCGCTTGGCAAGGCCGAGATCATCTCCGTCCGCGCGCCCGGCGCCGGATCGGGGCGGGTCGGCATCGCCTATCCGCGCCGCGATCCGTTCTGGAAGGAGGCCCCGGCGCGGCTGCGCGCCAGCGACGGCAACACGGTCGCGGCGCTGGCGCGGCACGGCTGCGGGTTGGCCCGGGTTTCGCGCTTCGTCATCGCCGAGGAGCTGGCCGCGGGGCGCCTCGAGGAGGTGCCGGGCGGGCCGACCGGGCGCGAGGAGTTCCACATCGTCTATCTCGGCACGGCGCGGACGCTGCCGATGCGGATCTCGATCGTGCTCGACTTCGTGACCGCGGAGGGACGGGTCGACCGCTGATCTCCGCCGTGAAAGCCGGGGGAGCTGCAGGCTGCGCGGGGACGTCCCCGCCCCGCGCCTGGACGGCATTTCGGGCGGCGGAGGAACGGGCGCCACAGAGGGGCTGCCACGGGGCAGCGTCCCGGCTGGTCCAAGCGGGGGCCCCGGCTCGGTCGCGGGACAGCGCGGCATCGGGGGGCCTGCATCGACGCAGCGGACTCTGCTCAGGTTAAGCCGCTAATCTGAATGCCTCGGCAGGTGAGCTTGCCCCCGGATTCCGGACTGGGGCGATATTCACTATGCGGCCATCCTAGCGGCCATGTCGATCCTTGCCTGCTCGGGCTTGCGGTATCCGATGCTCGAATGGCGGCGCTTCAGGTTGTAGAAGTTGGCGATGTACTCGAACAGCGCCGCTTTGGCCTCGCGGCGTGATCGGAACCTGGTGCGGTGGACCAGTTCGTTCTTGAACGACCCGAAGAAGCTCTCCATAGGAGCGTTCTGCGCCTTCGGATGATCCCCCGGATCATCCGATCCGCTGGCGCGGACCAGCTTGTATTCAAAGCAATCCCCCTTCCTGCTCATGGAATCCGCGGCTTTCCAGGTCTCCAGCAGGCGCCGGTAGTCCCCGGCAGCATATTGGACGCCCCTGCCTGAATGGCAGATCAGCCCCGGCGCCGGCCGCCGGTTCAGCAACGCCATGCGCATCGCGTCGACCGCGAGGCTGCTTTTCAGACGGTCGGACATTGACCATCCGACGATCTCCATCGTCGCGTTCGCCATCGGTCTCGGACCAGTGGCAACACGATGACGAACTCCTTCACCGCCGCGAGATAGAGCCACCCTTCGTCAGTGGGCACGTAGCTGATGTCGGCAAGCCAGAAGCGGTCAGGCGCGGTGGCCTTGAAATTCCTCCGCAGCAGGTTTGGCGCAATGCCCAGATTGTGCCGGCTATCTGTCGTGCGGGGGACGCCGTGGCCACGTCGTGGCGGATGAACTCCGTTATCTTTCATT
>NZ_VATA01000078.1 GCF_005870025.1 Poseidonocella sp. HB161398 | reverse complement strand
AATTCGGGATCGTCGAACTGCGCCCAGTTGTAATGCAGGATGCGACGCGGTGCGCTCATGGTTTCCAGTCCTCGAAATCCGCCCGGGTGCGCGTCAAGTAGCAGGCCAGCGCCCGGTTCGCGAACCCATGCCGCTGCGCGACAGGCTGTTGCAAAACTTGTAGTCCCGTGGGGAAGCGCATTCCGGCCCGGTCGAGCACCTGACGCAAGCTCTCTGAGCCTGTAACTCCCCGAACACCCATTTCAGCATTGACACCGGGAGCCACGACTTCAGCGCCAGACCCCGCCCAGCAGACATGCCGCCACAGGTATGACCAGGAACAGGATGGCCAGGACAGCCAGGGCAAAGGCCACGCTGCTTGCCCCGGCGATGAAGCCCACGACAGCCGGTCCGGCGAGATGCCCGCCATAGCCGGCAAAGGCAACGATCGAGACTGCGGGTCCGATCGCCATTGCCTCCTGCCGCCCGCAGGCGCTGAACAGGATCGGCGCGATGCTGGCGGCACCGATGCCAACCAGGCAGAAGCTGGCGAGCACAGGCGCAGTCCATGGCAGGAGCAGTGTCCCGAAAATGCCCAGCACGGCCAGGCAGCCGCTGAGCATCAGCACGGGCCCGGACCCGTGGCGCTCGACCACCCTGTCCCCCAGCAGGCGCATCGCAACCATGCCAACTGAGAATGCGGCAAAGCCCAGTCCCGCGGTCTGCATCGAGGCAAGGTCGCGCTCCAGGAGCAGCAAGCCGCCCCAGTCGAGGATTGCGCCCTCGACCAGAAAAGTGACGCAGACCATGCCCGCGAACACAAGGACCGGCCCGCGCGGCCAGGCAAGAAACGCGGCGGAGCGGCCCTCCGACCGAAGCGCGTGCCGGGCACCAGCAAGTGCCGCGGGAAGCGCAAGCCCGCCGCAGACCGCTGCCACGGCGACGCCCGGCAGCTGGATGCTGGCGAGACAGGTGGCCGCGATTGCCCCGGCCAGGCCGCCGATGCTGAACATCGCGTGGAAGCCGGACATCAGCGGACGGTCCTCCAGGACCTCGACCTGCGAGCCGCTGATATTCATCGCCACGTCGAGCGCTCCGAGCGCTGCGCCGAAAAGCATGAGGGAAAGCCCCAGCCACCAGCCATTGCCGGCCAGGGCAGCCACCGGAAGCGCGAGGGCCGCCAAAGTCCCGGCAACGGCGATCACCGGCCCGGTGCCGATGCGGGCGGCGATTCCACCGGCGGCCAGCATGGACATCAGGGAGCCAGCCCCGAGGCAGAGCAGGGCCAGCCCGAACTGCGCATCGTCCAGTCCGGTCGCAGCCTTGACCCCGGGAATGAGCGGCGCCCACGAGCCGATCAGGAACCCGCCTGCGAGGAAGGCCAGCCTGGTTCCGCGCCGGGCCAAGGGAAGCCGTGTCATGGCCTGTGTCATCGGGTTTCACCTATGATCTCTTCCGTCGGCATACCCTCTGCGGCGGCAGGCAACACGAGGGCCTCGCGGATGCCGTCCGCGGCCCGCAGCGCCAGTGCGCAGACCGTCAGGGCCGGGTTCACCGCGGCTGAAGTCGGCAGCACCGAGGCATCGGTGATCCAGAGATTGTCAATCTCGTGGCTGCGCAGCTGCGGCGTCACCACCGAAGTGCGGGGATCGATCCCGAGCCGCGCCGTGCCGCACTGATGCGATGTGACCCGGATCCCGAAGGTCCGCACCAGCACCAGCGGAAAGCCTGCCTTGCGCATCAAGACGCGGGTGCGGCGGATCAGGCTGCGATGTGCCTGCATGTTGCTGCGCTTCCAGCTTATGACGATGCGCCCCTTCTCCCAGGTCACCCGGCTTTCGGGATCGGGCAGGTCCTCGCTCTGGAGGAACCACCCGAAGGCATAGGCCGCCAGCAGGCGGGCCAGCGGCATCGGCAGCCAGGGCATGTTGACCTTCAGCACCGGCGCGGTGATCCGTCCTAGTCCCTGCACATTGCCGAGCGGCTGCCGCCCTTTCGGATCGGCATCGTAGAAGTCGTTCAGGCCGAGGGTCTTCTGGTAGACCGACGTGTTCTTCATCCGCGGATCCAGCGTTAGCATTGCCGAGCTGTTGTGGTTCATGAAATTGCGCCCGACCTGGCCAGAGCCGTTCGACAGGCCGGCCGGATGCGCGGCATCGGCAGATTTCAGCAGCAGCGCTGCCGACTGGATCGCCCCGGCAGCCAGCGCAAAGCCTCTGGCGGCCAGAGCCTTCTCCCGCCCGTCCATGCGGATGATTGCAGCGGAAATCCGCGTGCCGCCTGCCCCGGTCTCCAGCCGGACCACCTCGGCCCCGGCCAGCAGCGTCACGTTGGGACAGGCCAGGGCATCGGCCAGCGGCCCGGTCTCGGCATCGATCTTGCCTCGGCCTGTGTTGGGGAAGGCATCCCAGCCTGTCTGCCCTCCTGCCAGCCAGGTGTCGATGTCGATGGCCAGCGGCAGCGACGCCGGATGTGCCCCGGCCGCGGACAGGCGGCGGCGGACCGTGGCAATCGCAGGCTCGTCTGGCACGGGCGGGAAAGGATAGGATCCGCTGCGGGGAGGTTCTGTCGGATCTTCGCCTGCAGCGCCGCGCACCCGGAAGAGCCGTTCCGCCCGGTCATACCAGGGCGCCAGATCCGCATAGGCAAACGGCCAGCCAGGGCTTGTGCCCCCGGGATGACGGCGCGGCGCGAAATCCGCCTTGCGGTAGCGGTACATGACGCCGCCGTAGAACTTCGAGTTGCCGCCGACGGCATAGTGGTTGCCCGCGACGAAGGGCGTGCCGTCCGACCCCATCCACAGCTCGGTTGGCGCGAAATGCCGGCGCAGGAAGATGGCTTCGTCGTCACGCGCCTCGGGACAGGGCAGCAGGTGCCCACCCTTCTCCACGACGAGGATGCGCAGCCCGCTTGGGGCGAGGGCTGCCGCCAGGGACGCCCCGCCCACTCCCGAGCCGATGATGATCAGGTCGGCATCCATCCCGGCTCAGTCCAGCCGCGTCTCGGTCGCGGGATCGAAGAGCACGACCTTCTCGGCCTTGACCGAGAACCGCTCCTGCCGGCCCACCTGGGCGTCGAAGGGCTCGAGGCGGGCAACCACCTCCGTGCCCCCGGCAGCAAAGACGATCAGCGTGTCCGGCCCGGTCGGCTCCACGACGTCGACGCCGACCGGCACCGTGCCGCAGGGGTCGAGGCCGAAATGCTCGGGGCGGATGCCCACCAGCACGTCCCGTCCCGCGAAACGGTGTGCCGTTTCGGCCGACAGCGGCACGCCGCGCACCACTGCCTCGCCCTGGGGAGTGTCGAAGGCCACCGTTGGCACCCCGTCAGAGGCCAGCAGCCGGCCGGGGATGATGTTCATCGCCGGCGAGCCGACGAAGCGTGCTACATAGGTGTTGGCCGGCCGGTCATAGACCTCCTGCGGCGGACCGAAATGCTGCACCACCCCGCCCTTCATCACTGCAACCTTGGTTGCCAGCGTCATCGCCTCGATCTGGTCATGCGTGACATAGACGATCGTGGTGCCAAGGCGCTGGTGCAGGCGCTTGATCTCCGTGCGCATGTCCACGCGCAGCTTGGCGTCGAGGTTCGACAGCGGCTCGTCGAAGAGGAACAGGTCGGGATGGCGCACGATGGCACGCCCCATGGCGACACGCTGGCGCTGGCCGCCGGAAAGCTGGCTGGGCTTGCGGTCGAGAAGGCCCGTCATCTGCAGCATCTCGGCGGCGGCATTGGTGGCTTTCGCCCGTTCCTCGGCCGGAATGCCGCGGATCTTCATGCCGAACTCGATGTTCTGGCGCACCGTCATTGTCGGGTAGAGCGCATAGCTCTGGAAGACCATGGCGATGTCGCGGTCCTTCGGCGGCAGGTCGTTGACGACGCGGTTGCCGATCAGGACCTCGCCGCCAGTGATGTCCTCCAGCCCGGCGATGATGTTGAGCAGGGTGGACTTGCCGCAGCCCGACGGTCCCAGCAGCACCAGGAACTCGCCGTCGCCGACGGAGATGTTGACTTCCTTGAGCACTTCCAGGTTGCCGTAGGCCTTGCGGACGCGGTTGATGTCGAGAGTTGCCATGGGATTATCCTTTCACGGCGCCAGCTGTCAGGCCGCGGACGAAGTAGCGGCCGGCGACGACGTAGACGAGCAGCGTGGGAATGGCCGCGATCATGGCCGAGGCCATGTCGACGTTGTACTGCTTGCGGCCGGTGGTGACGTTGACGATGTTGTTCAGCGCCACGGTGATCGGGGTGTCGGAGCCGGATGTGAAGGAAACTCCGAAGAGGAAGTCGTTCCACACCTGGGTGAACTGCCAGATGCAGCTGACCACGATGATCGGCAGCGCCGCCGGAAGCATGATCGAGAGGAAGATGCGGAAGAATCCGGCACCATCGATCTGCGCGGCCTTCGTCAGCTCGTCCGGTATGGTGATGAAGTAGTTGCGGAAGAACAGGCTGGTGAAGCATATGCCGTAGACGGTATGCACCAGGACCAGGCCAGGGATCGAGCCCGAGAGGCCCAGCCGGCCCAGCACCTGGGCCATCGGCAGGATGACGGCCTGGTAGGGCAGGAAGCAGCCGAACAGCATCATCCCGAAGACCAGGTTCGCCCCCTTGAAGCGCCATTTCGTCAGCACATAGCCGTTGAGCGCACCGAGACCGGTCGAGAGCAGCACCGCAGGCACGACCATCATGATCGAGTTGACGAAATAGGGTCGCAGCCCGGTGCATTCCGTGCCGATGCAGGCCCCCGACCAGGCCTTGGACCAGGCCTCGAAGGTGATTGCTTGCGGCAGGCCGATGAAGGAGCCGGAGTAGATCTCGTCCAGCGGCTTCAGCGACGTGGTGACCATCACCCAGAGCGGCATCAGGTAGTAGAGAGCCAGCAGGAGCAGCGCGCTGTAGATGAACAGGCGGCCCAGCATCTGCTGGCGGGCGAGCGACTTAGTGGCCATGGGTGTCCTCGCGCAGTTCGGAGTAGAGGTACGGGATGATGATCGCGGCGACCGTCATCAGCATCATGATCGCGCTGGCCGCGCCTACGCCCATCTGGTTGCGCTGGAAGGTGTAGGCGAACATGAAGGTCGAGGGCATCTCGGTCGATCCGCCCGGACCGGCATTGGTCAGTGCCAGCACCAGGTCGAAGCTCTTGATCGAGATGTAGGAGAGCAGCACGATGACGCTAAGGAAGGCGGGGCGCAGCAGCGGCACGATGATGCTGGCATAGATGCGCGGCAGCGAGGCACCTTCGATCTGCGCCGCCTTGATGATGGAGCTGTCGATCCCGCGCAGCCCGGCAAGGAAGATCGCCATGGCAAATCCGGTCGACTGCCAGACCGCCGCGATGACGACGCAGTAGATGGCCGTCTCGGGCCGGGTGATCCAGTCGAAGGCGAAGGTGTCCCAGCCCCAGGACTGCACCACCTTCTCGACACCGAGTTCCGGGTTGAGGACCCATTTCCACGCGGTGCCGGTGACGATGAATGACAGCGCCATCGGGTAGAGGTAGACGGTGCGCAGCACGCCCTCGGCCCGGATGTTCTGGTCGAGCAGGATCGCCATCAGCAATCCCAGCGCGATGGTGACTCCCAGGAAGAGCCCCGTGAAGAGGAACAGGTTGATCACTGCCGTGTGCCATCGTGGCGTGTTCCACAGGCGGACATACTGCTCGAGCCCGACGAAGTCGTAGCGCGGGAGCATCGCCGAGGAGGAGAGCGAGATCCACAACGTCCAGGCGATGAAGAGATAGACGCCGATCAGCACCACGAGAAAGCTCGGGGCCATCACGAGGCGCGGCAGCCATCGGGCGAGCCGGGCGGACAGGGTCGCGGCTGGGCGCTGCGGGGCGGTACCAGGAACCGCGGCGGATTGGGAAATGTCGGTCATGGTGTCTCCTTGCCGAGCGTGGAGCCGTGCCGGTGCGCGGGGGAGCGCCCCGCACCGGCACGGCTTCGTCACATCGCGTTGGCGATTCCGTTCACGAGCATGTCCACCGCCTGCTGCGATGTCATGTCCGTGACGAAGAACTGGCCCACGACGTCCGCGAAGACGGCGGCGAATTGCGGTTGGCTGGCAAATCCGTGGGTCAGCGCCCCCAGCATGGCACCGTTTTCGATGGCGGCGGCGCGGTCCTCGAAGCTCTTGACGGCGCAGCTGTCAAACCCGTCGACCGACACGTCGGACCGGGCCGGGATCGAGCCCTTGATCCTGTTGAAGGCGCGCTGGATTTCCGGATCCATGATGGTCTCGGCCAGGGCGGCCTGAGCCGCGGTTGTGGCGACATCACGGGTCGTGAAGGCACCGAAGCTGTCAATCAGGAACAGGTAGCTTGGCGTCTTCGACGGGGTGGCGAAGCAAAGGAAATCCTCGCCTTCCTTCAGTCCATGCGCGAGGAACTCGCCCTTGGCCCAGTCGCCATGCACCTGCATCGCCGCCTCGCCCGAGGCAACCATGCCGGTGGCCACGGCCCAGTCCCGCCCGACGAAACCGTCATCGACCAGTCCGCGCACCTCGCGCAAGGTGTCGAAGACGGCGATCATGCCGGGACTGGACAGAGCCTCGGTGTCAAGCTCCACCAAGGCCTTGCGGTAGAAATCCGGGCCGTTCAGGTCGGTTACCAGCGCATCGAAGATCAGCTGGATCTGCCAGGCCTCGTCGCCGGTCGCCAGCGGAACGACGCCGACGGCCTTCAGCTTCGGCCCCATGGCGATCAGCTCGGCCCAGGTCTGCGGCACCGACAGGCCATTGGCGTCGAACACCTTCTTGTTGGCCCAGATCCAGTTCTGGCGATGCATGTTGATCGGCATGGCGAAGAACTTGCCGTCGGCCGTGACGAATTCCGCCACCTCTGGCTCGATGGCGTCGAACCAGCCCTTCTCGTTCGCAGGCTCCGAGAAGTCGCGGACCACGCCTTCGGCATTCCAGTTAAGGCCCTCGTAGCCGAGGAACTGCATCGCCCCCGGCGGGTTGCCGGAAGCCAGCCGCGTGCGCAGCGCCTGCGTGGCATTGGCCCCGGACATGCCGCCGACAGCGCTGTCCTGCCAGCCGAAGCCCTGCTCGGCCATCCTCTCGCGCACCACGTTCAGAGCGGCGGATTCGCTTTCGGACACCCAGTGATGCAGCACCTCGATGGTGCCCTTTTCCTGCGCCAGGACCGGAAGCGGCAGGGCCAGCGCTGTGGCCAGCAGGAGGGTCTTGTATTTGGTCATGATTTCTTCCCTGTTGATTGGTTCTGGATGGGCGTGGTCCCGGCGGGACCACGAGTCGCGAGGGGATCACTCCGCAGCTGCGGCGGCCCCGTACTCCAAATTGCGGCGGCCATGCCGGCGGACGCGGATGTTGGCCTGTTCGGCATGGCCAACGAACCCTTCGAGATGGCACAGCCGCGAACCGTAGGCACCGATCAGCGCGCTGGCCTCGTCGGTTGTTACCTTCTGGAAGGTGCAGGTCTTGAGGAACTTGCCGACCCAGAGACCGCCGGTGTAGCGCGCCGCGCGCATTGTCGGCAGCGTGTGGTTGGTGCCGATCACCTTGTCTCCGAAGGCGACATTGGTGCGCGGGCCCAGGAACAGGGCGCCATAATTGCGCATGTTCTCGAGAAACCAGTCGTCGCGGTCGGTCATCACCTGCACATGCTCCGAGGCGATCTCGTCGGCCTGCGCCAGCAGTTCGTCATAGGTGTCGCAGACGATTACCTCGCCATGGGTCTCCCAGCTGGCGCGGGCGGTCTCGGCCGTCGGCAGGATCTTCAACAGCCGTTCGATCTCGGCCAGCGTGGCCAGGGCCAGGGCCGACGAATTGGTGAGCAGCACGCAGGGGCTGTTGTACCCGTGCTCCGCCTGCCCGAGCAGGTCTGTCGCGCAAAGCTCGGCATCGGCGGCCGTCTCGTCGGCGATCACGAGGGTCTCGGTCGGGCCGGCAAAGAGGTCGATGCCGACGCGGCCGTAGAGCTGACGCTTGGCCTCGGCGACGAAGGCGTTGCCGGGCCCGACAATCATGTCGACGGGGGCGATGCTCTCGGTCCCCAGCGCCATGGCGCCGATCGCCTGGATGCCGCCGAGCACGTGGATCTCGTGCGCGCCGCCGAGCTTCATCGCGGCGATCACCGCGGGGTTCGGCTCGCCCCGGAACGGGGGAGTGCAGGCAACAATGCGCGGCACTCCGGCAACCTTCGCCGTCGCGACGGACATGTGGGCCGAGGCGACCATGGGAAACTTGCCGCCGGGCACATAGCAGCCGACGGACTGCACCGGGATGTTGCGATGGCCCAGGATGACGCCCGGCAGTGTCTCGATCTCCAGATCGCCCATCGTTGCCCGCTGCGCCCGGGCAAAGCCGGTTACCTGGTCATGGGCGAAGCGGATGTCGGCCATGTCCCGGTCCGGCACCCGCGCGATGATGGCCGCGATCTCGCTGTCGCTGAGCTGGAAGGACGCCGGCGTGTAGTTGTCGAACCGGGCCGACAGCTCGCGCACGGCGCTGTCGCCCCGGGCCTCGATGTCCTTCAGCGTCGCTTCGACGACTGCCCGGGTCTTCTGGTCCGCATCGGCGCGGGCATCGGCGGCCTGGCCGCGCTTGAGGTACTGGATCGCCATGTCATCGGTCTCCTGTGACGGCGGTCGCTCTGGCCCGCGGGACGACGGGAGACGGCGACGATGAGGGGATGGAGGCCCCGGAACCCCGACGGAAGAAGAGGAGGGGCCGGGGCCGGGACGGCGGAGGCGCGGCACGCTCCCGCCCTGCGGTCCGGTGGAGGGTACCGGGCCGGGGTCCTGTCAGTGCAGGGATCTTGCGACCCCGCAGGAGTTGTCAGAGATGCTGTTCCTTCGCCCGCATCGCCGCGTAATCTGCCTGTTCCTTCTCGTAGTAGGCGGGCGACGGGAAGTCCCACCAGCCGGTAGCGAAGGGGCCTGCGGCATCGCGCGAGACGATGACCTCGACCAGGGCAGGGCCGCCGCAGGCCAGCGCCTCCTCGAGGCTGTTTTCCAGATCCTCATCCTTCTCGACCTTCCAGGCTTGGAGTCCGAAGGCCCTCGCACTGGCCGCGATATCGGCCGAATAGGGCTCGCCGTTGCCGGCGTGGTGGTTGAACTCGGACGCCACGTGTCGGCCCATGAACTTGCGCTGGCCGCCACGGATCGACATGTAGCCCTGGTTGTTGAGCACCAGGAACACCACGTTGATGCCGTTCATCACGGCGGTTCCCATCTCGGGCAGAGACATCATGAAGTCGCCGTCGCCGACGATGGCCACGACCGGAGTATCGGGCTTGGCCAGCTTGGCGCCCATGGCCGCCGGAACGGCCCAGCCCATCGGCGAATACGACCCGGAGGTCAGGTGCGTGCGCGGCTCGTAGACCGGGAAGCTCTGCTTCACCGAGCCCTGCGTGTTGCCCGATCCGACCACCACGATGCCGTCGCGCGGCAGAACCTTGCGGAGCGCCACCAGCGGGCGCTGCGAAGTGAAGGGCGTCTCGCGGCTTTGCTCGCGCGGTTCCACCTGGGCGCGCCATTTCGCCTTGGCCTCGTCCACGTCGGCGCGGAAGCTGTCGCGCTTCGCCAGCATCGCGGCGCTGTCGGACTCGGAGATCGCATCCAGGATGCCCTGGAGCGCGATTTTCGCGTCAGAGACAATGCCTACCTCGGTCGGGTAGGTCTTGCCGATCTCGCGCGGGTCGAGGTCGATATGGATCAGCTTGCCCGGCGGGAAGGAGAAGGACACGCCCTTCGCGTAGGACGACGCCGACCAGTCGGTGAAGCGGCAGCCCACGGAAATCACGACGTCGGCCGAGGCGGTGATGGCGTTGCCGCTGGTGGTGCCGGTCTGGCCCACGGCGCCGATGAAGGCCTCGTGATCCTCCGGGATCGCGCCCTTGCCGTTCCAGGTGATCGAGACGGCCGCGCCAAGCCGTTCCGCCAGCCGGGTCAGCTCCTTCGACGCGTTCGCCGTGATCGCGCCGCCACCGGCCACGATCACCGGGCGCGCGGCGGTCTTCAGGAGCGCGACCGCGGCTTCGATCGCCTTCGGATCGGGGTGCGCGACGCCAATCGGCAGCCGCTGGGACAGCGGATGGATGGTGACGTCATCCGCCTCGACCTGCACGTCCATCGGCACCTCGACATGCACCGGGCCGGGCCGGCCGGTCATCATCTCGTTGAAGGCCCGGTGCATGATCGACGGCAGAACCTTGACCGAATTCGCCTGCCAGGCCCGCTTTGTCACCTGCTCGGTGATGCGGCCGAAGGCGTTGTCCTGCCGACGCTCCAGCTCCTGCATGGTGCCGTGCCCGTGCATGTAGGTCTGCGGCGAACCCGAGACGTAGAAGACAGAGGTCGAATCGACATAGGCCGTGGCGAGGCCGATGACCGTATTTGCCGCGCCAGGGCCGACCGAGGTCGAGCAGGCCATCGGCTTTCCGCTCGCTCGGAAGTAGCCATCTGCCATGTGCACGGCGCTCTGCTCGTGCATGACCTGGATGAAGGGAATGTGGCTCTCCTCCTGGAGGAAGGCGTCGAACAGCGCCCAGATCCCGTGTCCCGGCACGCCTGCAACGTACTCGACGCCATAGTCCTTCAGCGCCCGTGCGACGACTTCTCCGCCTGTCAGCTTCATTCTGGTCTCCCCGTTCCGATATGGGTTCTGCCGGAGGCGAAGTCGTTGGCTGCGCCGTCCGGATTGGGGCGAAACTCGATATTTCGGGGTTGAAAAACAATTTCGCATGGCCCAGAAACCTGACGCAACCTGACGCACAATCTTGCGACATCTCGGAGGACACCTTGACCGAAGCGCCGCTCCCGGACCCGAGACTGCTGGCATTTTCAGCAAACCTGCGCCGCCTGTGCGAGCAGCAGGGCTCGATTTCCCGGATCTGCCGCAAGATCGGCATCAATCGCCAGCAGTTCAACAAGTACCTGGCCGGGCGGCACATGCCCTCGACGGCGAATATCCGCGCCATCGCCAGCCATTTCGGGCTGGACCCCGAGGTGATGTTCTCGCCTGAGGAGGAATTCCGTGCCCTGATCGACGGCGATTTCTTCGAAACCTTCAACCGGATGCGGCGGTTGCCCCAGGTGGCGGCCTTCCTGTCGACGGCCATGGCGGTTCCGGACTCGGTGCGCCAGTCGCTTGTCGGCGTCTACGACCGCTACCACTACTCGTCGATCTACCCGCGGCGCATCCTGCGCGCCAGCATGTGCATCTATGCCGGGGCGGACATGCTGCAACATGTCTATGTCGAACGCTTTCCCCACCAGGACGACCGCAGCAGGACGGCCTACCGCTTCCGCTACCATGGCTTCGTCCTGCCGATCGAGGGACGCATTTTCACGCTCGACTTCGAGACCGAGCAGCGCAACGAGATGACCTTCGGCATCTATTCCCAGATCCAGCGCAACACCAAGTCGGTTCTGCTCGGCATCACCTCGGGGATCGCTGCCAACATGTACCGGCAGCCATTTTCCACCCGGCAGGCGCTGCACTACCGGCGCCCGGGCCTGCTGTCGCGGCAGGATCTCGCGCGGACCTCGGCGCTGGATTTCACCGATCTGTCGATTCCCGCCGAGGTCCGCGACTATCTCGGCACCGAGCCGGAGATGATCAAGCCCGGCTGACTTGCGTCAGTCTGCGTCAGAATTTGCACCGCCGCGAAATGGCGCGGTCGCGGTGCCGGTGCTGATATGCCCCCGTCACAGGAGGGCAACCATGCCGAACTCAAAGCGAAATCTGGCCTTTGCCGACGATTTCATCTACGCAGAACTGGTCGAGGATGTCCGCGGCTACCAGGTCGAAGACGCCATAGCGATCAACCTCTCGCCGCGCCGGATGATCACCGGCAGCGATCATCCGGCAATCGTGCCGGCGTGGAAATCGACGTGGCTCAAGGGCGGCACGATCGCCGAGGCCGAGCGCGTCGCGCTGATCAAGGTGCGTCGGCGCACCAATCTTGGCGGCGCCGGCCTGCGCGGCTGGGACTGGCTGGGCGACCGCATCCGCAGCTTCCCGCGGGACACACCGCTCTACATCTCGCCGTTCGACCATTGCGGCGAGGTCGTCACCGATCCCCTCGTCTTCACCAACGAGCGCAGCACGGCGCAGGCGGAACAGGCCTTCGACCTGCGGCTTAACCTCTGGTGGTCGCCGGGAGACACCGACTGCTTCATCCACAACGAGCACCCCTTTCTCGAGGTGCACACCCAGATCCATGGCACCGGACGGATGCAGAAATTCCACGGCAGCGAAGAGGCCTCGATCTACGAGGACATCCCGATGAGCCCGGGCGCCACGCATGACCCCTTCTGCCGGGTCACCGGACACAACCAGTGGACGTATCCATGGCATCGTTACTACGCCGATACCGACTGCGTCTGGCTGGCCATCGAACTGCATCCGAAGGGCTGATCATGGGCGATACCGTCAAATGCTCGGACCTCCGCCGCGAGTGCGACGCGCTCGGGCCCCTGGATGTGCCGGCGTCTGCGCTCTACGGGGCCCAGACTGCAAGGGCCATCCGGAACTTCCCGATCTCGGGAATTCCCATCGGGCAGTTTCCGCACCTGATCCGCGCCTTCGCCCAAGTGAAGCAGGCGGCGGCCCTTGCCAACGCAGAACTCGGGCAGATGCGTCGCGAGAAGGCAGGGATCATCGCGCGGGTCTGCGACGAGCTGATCGCCGGGCACCACCTGCACCATTTCCCGATCGACGTGCTGCAGGGCGGCGCAGGGACCTCGACAAACATGAACGTCAACGAGGTCATCGCCAATCGCGGGCTGGAGCTATTGGGCCTGCCGCCCGCCGCCTACCAGCATCTCCATCCCAATGACGACGTGAACCGGGCGCAATCCACCAATGACGTCTACCCCACGGCCCTGAGGGTCGCACTGATGTCCGCAGTGCCGGAACTGGTAACGGCGCTGGA
This sequence comes from Poseidonocella sp. HB161398, assembly GCF_005870025.1. Lineage (GTDB taxonomy): Bacteria > Pseudomonadota > Alphaproteobacteria > Rhodobacterales > Rhodobacteraceae > Mangrovicoccus. The sequence continues at coordinate 11,814 of NZ_VATA01000078.1, read as the reverse complement.
CCGGCTGGCGCAGGCCTTCGAGGAGCGTGGCGCGGCCTTCGCCGATGTCATGAAGCTGGGCCGGACCGAACTGCAGGATGCGGTGCCTCTGTCTCTGGGCGACGAGATGCGCGCCTATGGCGTCACCCTGCGCGAGGACATGGCGCGGCTGGAAGCGGCGATCAGCCTGCTGGCCGAGGTCAATCTCGGCGGCACGGCCATCGGCACGCGCGTCACCGCCACCCCGGAATTCCAGGCCCGCGCCGTGGCAGAGCTGGCCCGGATCACCGGCCTGCCGCTGCGCCCCTCGGGCGACCTGATCGAGGCCAGCTGGGATGTCGGGGTCTTCGTCCACCTCTCCGGCAACCTCAAGCGGCTGGCGACCAAGCTGTCGAAGATCGCCAACGACCTGCGCCTGCTGTCTTCCGGCCCTCGCGGCGGCCTGGGCGAGATCGGCCTGCCGCCAATGCAGCCGGGCTCGTCGATCATGCCGGGCAAGGTGAACCCGGTGATCCCCGAGATGGTGAACCAGGTTGCGTACCAGGTCATCGGGATCGACGTTAGCATCACCTTCGCCGCCGAGGGCGGACAGCTGCAGCTCAATGCCTTCGAGCCGCTGATCGCCTACGGGCTCCTGCATGCGATCACCCTGCTGCGCAACGCTTCCGACGCCTTCCGGGACCGTTGCATCACCGGCATCGCCGCCCGGCCGGAGCGCTGCGCGCAGAACCTGTCGGCCAGCACGGCGAACTTCGCGGCACTGGTTCCGGCCATCGGCTACGACCGCGCCTCCGCACTGGCGAAGCAGATGGTGGAGAGCGGCGAAAGCTGGGACACCTTCGCCGCCTGTCACGGACTGCCTGCAGTGCTGTGACCAAGGGATGCGCCGGTCAAAGGATCGTCCGGCGCATCAGGTCATGTAGCTCACGCGCAATGGCGAAGCTGTTCTCCTGCTGCTGGCGGCGGCAAAACAGTTCGCAGCTCCACCATCCATTGTAGCCGGTCGATTTCACCGCGTCCGACCAGTCGCGCAGGTTCAGCACCCCCTGCCCCGTCGCCACGTCCCGCAGCACGGACTCGTCCGGCACCCCTCCGCCATGGAAGCGCGAGTCGCAGAAATGCACCCCGTGGATCAGGCGCGGGTCCAGCCGTGCAACATCCTCCGGCGTGTCGCCGGAGGCATGGCAATGCCAGAAGTCCACGACCAGGCGGAGATTGCCCCGGTCCGCTCGGGCTATCGCCTCGACCTGGTCGGCCAGCCGGTTCAGCGGCAGCCAGGCCAGGGCCTCGAGGTAGATCAGCAGGCCATGCGCGGCGGCGGCATCAGCCAGCCGCGCCAGGCTCGCCGACAAGATGCGCATCTGCTCGTCCCGCGGCAGGCCCAGCACCCCGGCATAGCCCGGCCAGGCGCGTCCCTCGCCAAGAGACTTCACGGCCTCCAGCTCTACCGGACCGGTGATGACCTGCACGCCCTCCGCCCCGGCGATGCTGGCGAGGCGGAACATCTCCTCGGCGTCGCACATCAGCGCGTCCGCGTCCGTCCCATGCCGCTCGACATCGAGGAGGAAACCGATGCCGGGCACCCGCACGTCGCGAAACCAGCTCCGCAGCTCCTCCCCGGAGATGCCGGCATCGAGCGCCGCCTTCATCTTGGCGGCCGAGACCTCGAGTCCCTCGAAGCCTGTCTGGCGCATGATCTCGAGGTCGGTGGACAGGGTCGAATGCCGCGACACGAGGCCGTGGTATATCAGCTGCTGGTCGGCCATGGGAGGCTCCTGTGATGACAATTGCCGGGAATCTGGCAGAGTGTTATCCGGACCGGGACTTTCCAGGCAAGTGGAATATCAAATTTCTCCCGCACTATCATATACTTGACGCAATCCGGCTCACTCATTGCGTCACATTGCGAAGACAACCGTTCCGATGCGAAATTGAAGGGAGCCCCGCGCCACGGATAGAACCCGCTCCATCGCGACAGCGCCGATGACCGGCAGCGGCGGGCCATCAGGAAGGGGGCGTCATGGAGAGCGTCGACTATATCGTCGTGGGGGGAGGATCGACCGGCTGCGTCCTGGCCTCGCGCCTGAGCGAAGACGCCTCCTGCCAGGTGGCGCTGCTCGAGGAAGGCCCGCGCGACCGCAATCCCTACATCCACATTCCGGGCGCCTACTACAAGACGGCCCAGGGGCCGCTGCTGAAACGCTACACTTGGGAGCCGCGTCCGGAACAGCAGCGCCCGGAGGGCGAGACAATGGTGCAGGCCCGCGTGCTGGGCGGCGGCAGCTCGGTCAACGCGATGATCTACATCCGGGGAAACCCGGCAGACTACGACGGCTGGGCCGCCGCAGGGGCAACCGGCTGGAGCTATGATGACGTGCTGCCCTATTTCCGCCGCTCCGAGAGCAACAACCGCTTTGCCGGCGAGGCGCACGGCACCGACGGGCCGCTGAAGGTCTCGGACATTGACGGCATCCATCCCCTGACCCGTGCCTGGCTCCAGGCCTGCCAGCAGCAGGGCCTGCCGGTGAATGCCGACTTCAACAGCGGCGACCAGGCGGGGGCCGGGCTCTATCAGATCACCGCACGGGGACGGCGGCGGTCCTCGGCGGCGGTGGCCTATATCCACCCGGCGCTGAAACGGCCGAACCTGGCCCTGGCCACCGGCGCGCAGGTGACGCGCATCGTGATCGCAAACGGCCGAGCCACCGGAGTCGAGTATGTCCGGAACGGCAAGATAGAGACGCTGACCGCGCGCCGGGAGGTCATCCTCAGCGCCGGCGCCATCGCCACGCCGCACCTGATGATGCATTCGGGGCTCGGGCCTGCTGCAGCGCTGGAACGCCACGGCATCGCCGTTGTGCAGGACCTGCCCGGCGTCGGCCAGAATCTCCAGGACCACATCGAGATCTCGCTGGTCTACCAGCTCAACGGGCCACACAGCTACGACCGCTACAAGAAGCCGTTCTGGAAGGCGATGGCCGGGCTGGAATACCTGGCCTTCGGCAAGGGTCCGGCGACATCGAACCTCATCGAGGGCGGGGCGTTCTGGTGGGGCGACCGGACCGAGACGCTGCCCGACTGCCAGTTCTTCCTGGTCTGCGGCGCGGGCATCGAGGAAGGCGTCGACGGCGTGCCCGGCGGCAACGGCTGCACGGTGAATCTGGGCCAGATCCGCCCGCATTCGCGCGGCGACGTCACTCTCCGCAGCGGCAACCGTCAGGATGCCCCGGTGATCCGCCCGAACTATTTCGGCGATCCGCGCGACCTGGAGGCCGTCACAGACGCGACCCTGCTGGCTATGGAGATCATGGCCCAGCCGGCAATTGCCCAGTACATTGCGTGCCGCATCGTGCCTGAGGGCCCGGCCCTGACCCGTGACAGCGTCCGCCAGTTCTGCCAGCGGGAGGCCCATGCCGCGCTGCACCCCTGCGGCACGGCACGGATGGGAACCGACGGGGGCTCGGTCGTCGATCCGGACCTGCGGGTGCATGGAATAGAGGGGCTTCGGGTGGCGGATGCCTCTGTCATGCCCAACATCACCTCGGGCAACCTGAATGCCGTCTGCATCATGATCGGCGAGAAGGCGTCCGACCTGATCCGGGCATAGGGCAACCTAGGGCGACAAAGCTGCAGAAGCGATCTTGGGGAATGGTGCTCGCTGCACGGGAGCGGAAAGAAGGCAGGGCGGTAGTCATGACACTCTACATTGCCGAGACTGATGGAGCCGGGGACGTTATCCATGTCTGGGTCCAAGACGTCCCAGGGCACGCAGCGCGCCCGGTGGCGGACCGTGCGGCACATGTTGACATGGCCGAATACGCGGATGTTTCCGGTGCGTCACGGGCTGACATCCGCGCCTGGCTTGAAACTTGAACGCATGGCCCTTGCAGAGGGATGCGTCAGACACAGGTGAATCCCGCCGCCTTCATGCCCTTGGACCGGAGTGGCGGAACGGATCGACTTGATTGTGTGCCAGCGCCAGCATCGTCAATGTTTCGATCACGCTGGCATGGTTCATGCCCGACCTGGCGATATCGCCGCCGAAATACCCGGTCGAGCGTCCAGGGCGGCACCATACCCCTGCTGTCTACCCGGCGTTCGGTCTTGCCGCCCGATGCCCGGCCAAGGATTCAAAGCCGAGGTCGATCCCCTCGACGCAGGGTCTCCGCGGCTGCAGCTTGGCCGACGACGCCCGGGCGGGCCTGTCGCTGATCGCGGTCTCCACCTTCGCCGCCATGATCCTCCTGCCCCTCCTCTTCCCCTTCTTCCCCTGAGGACGCACCGGAAATCCGGCCCCGCGCGGGGCCAGAAGACGTCTCAGTCCCGGTCCGGGCCTCCCAGCGCAGCCCAGAGGGTCACAGCCGCCATCAGGCAGGCGGCGGCGGCGAGGGCTGCGGAGACGGGAGCCACGGCGAGGATGGCGCTGGCTCCGATGATCCCCAGCGCATGCGCGGTCCGCTGCAGCGCGACGACCTCGGGCTTGCGGCCTTCCGGCGCGAGATGCTCGAGCGCCAGCGAGCCGTCGGTGCCCAGCGGCGCCAGGCAGAGGCCGACAAGCACCGCCCCGAGAACCGTCATGGCCAGCGAGCCCCCGAGCGCGGACAGGCCGGCGCCTGCCGTGGTGAGCGCGAGCGCCGCGAGGATCCGGACCCGGCCGAGCGGGCGGTTGCGGACACTCACCCAGAGACCGCCGGAGACCGACGCCACGCAGAGCGGAAGAGTGAACAGGAGCGCCATGGTCGCGTCATGCCCATAGCGGAGCGCCAGCGCGACGGCCCCGATCTCGAAGGCCGCGACGGCGAAGCCGCCAGCGGCGGCGACGGCCAGCCAGAACAGGACCGGGCGCGTGAGAACAGGTGCCTTTCCCGGCGTCGGCCCCTCGGGCTGCGGGTCGGGCCGGATGTCCGGGACCAGCAGGACCGGCAGCACTCCGGCGGCAGTCATGGCTGCCAGCGCGACAGCGGGCGACACCCCGCCCAGCAGCGACGCGAGCACCGGCGAGATCACGAAGACCAGCTCGTTCAGCGTTGCCGCGATCCCGAGGGCGCGCGGGAAGCCTGATCCCGGAACGATCCCCGCAAGCAGCGAGCGGAGGATGCCATGGGCCGCCCCGTGGACCGATCCGAGCAGGAGGGCCGCGACGAGAAGCCAGCCGAAGGCCGCCCCGGTCACTGCCGCGACGGTCATCGCAACGAGCGCCGCCACGCGCACGGCCACGAGGATCCGGAAGCAGGAGAGCGGCGCAAGACGCCGTCCTGCCCGGGTGATCGGAACCGCCCCGAGAACGCTCGCGGCAGTCATGGCCAGGATCATCGCCGCACCGCCGCGCACGTCGCCGGTCACGGAGAGCGAGACGAGGGAGAAGGCGACCGGCGCCGCGGCCAGCGGCACGCTCGACAGGGCAGTCGCGGCGCACCACCGCTCCAGCGGCCAGCGCCCGGCCTGCGGCATCGCCAGGGACAGGAGTTGCGCTGTCATGGAGAGGACCTCCTGCCCTGCCTGCATTGTTCGCTGTTCCGGCGGGTGCCGCGCCGCCACGGCTCAGGCGCCGGCACAGGGCATCACCGGAGCAGCCGGAAACAGCCAGTCATAGGCCAGGTTGAAAATGAAGGCGTAGGCCAGATAGAAAGCGACGACCCCCAGATCCATGGCCAGCGCCTCCATCAGCCCGATATCAAGGATCGCCGCGATCACCGGGACCAGCAGGACGGCGAGCCCTGCCTCGAAAATCATGGCATGCCCCGCCCGGATCGCCATCGTCTTGTCCGCCGAGCCGCGCAGGCGCAGCAGCGTGCGGTCGAAGACGAGGTTGAAGACGAAGGTCCAGACCGTCGCCACCGTTGCCGATACCGCGCCGACGAGGCCCGTGTCGGTGACCGGCCGCTCCAGCAGCAGGGCTGCACCGGGCGTGAAGATCGCCAGGGCCACCAGCTCGAAGGTCACCGCATGGCGGACCCTGTCCCAGATTGTTCGCATGATCGCGTTCCTTCCCCGTACTCCCCCGCCCGTACCCGATCTGGGCCTGCCTGGCGGCGCGAGCTTGCAGAGGGGGAGATCGCATGTTCTGGATTGCAAGGTATACACAAGAACATGGCGCTAGGTGCTTCAGATATGGAACACGCGAACTGGGAGGATCTGCGGATCCTGATGAAAGTCGTGCGGGCGGGCACCTTCCGGGCCGCCGCGCTGACGACCGGGCTGAGCCCGGCGACGCTGTCCCGGCGCATCGACGATCTGGAACGCAGCCTCGGCGAGAAGCTGCTGGAGCGGTTCCAGACCGGCTGCGTGCCGACGGCCGCGGGCGAGAGTGCCGTGTCCTGGATTGCCCAGATGGAGGAGATCTCCTTCGAGATCGAGCGGATGCGCGACCAGAGGGACGCGGCCTCGACCGCCGGAACCGTGCGGATCAACACCGACGAGTGGATGTCCTATTTCCTCACGACGCGCTTCGCGCCGTTCCGCGAGCTCTATCCGAACCTGGAGATCGAGATAGTCACGACGCACCGCCCCTACAGCCTCGCGCGGCGCGAGGCCGACATCGCGATCCGACCCTTCCGCCCCGACCAGGAGGACCTCGTCGCGCGCCGGGTCGGGACCCTGTCCTACGGGCTCTACTGCAACAGGGACTATCGCCAGAGGCACGCCGCGCGCATCGCGGCAGGCGACTGGGCTGCCCTCGACTATATCGGCTTTGACGAGCCGCGCGCGGAGTTCCGGACCGATCGCTGGCTGCGCGGACTGGCCGGCGGCAGGGCGCCATGGATGCGCTGCAGCTACGGGATCGGCATCTTCGATGGCGTGATCCACGGGGCGGGACTCGGCGTGCTCGCGACGTTCCTCGCTGGGGAGAGCGCGGCCCTCGACGTGGTCATTCCGCACATCCCGGAACTCGACCAGGAGGTCTGGCTATCGATGCACCAAGGACTGCGCAGCAGCGCCCGTGTCCGCGCGGTGACCGAGTTCGTCGCGGGGCTGTTCGATGGCGAGCGGGCACGGCCGGACTGATCGCGCCAGCTGGCGACGCTGCAATGCTGTCCCCCCCTCCCGGCACAAGGGCGAAGGTGACGCGGTGCGCCTGACAGTCGTGCGTGCCGCCACCCGGCTCCGGCTCCGCAACGCGGACGGAGATGTCGCCCGGGTCGAGACCCAGCCCGGCGACAATGCCCGCCATCTTCCCCGCACGGCGCTGCGACATGCCCGGCCGCCCGGCTGATGCGTGGCCATGCCATCATCCACGGCGGCCGCATGCGCGTCCTCGCCGCCTTCGGATGATGTCCGGGAAGAGGGCCGTTGAAAAGTTTCACGTCAAGCTTCATAGATGCGGGATGCGAAATGCCCTGCCCCGATCCGGAAATCCTGCATGAAGCGCCCGACCATCACGGACGTTGCCGCAATGGCCGGCGTCAGCGTCGCCACCGTCGACCGGGTTCTCAGCGGCCGCGCCAAGGTCCGCGAGGAGACCGCGCGCAAGGTCCATGCCGCCGCCGAGGAGGTCGGCTATCACGGTGCCACCGCGATCCGCCACCGCATCATGGCCGACCGGCCGGAACTGAGGATCGGCATCGTGCTGCAGAAGGAACGCCATGCCTTCTACCGGACGTTCCGGGAGGAATTCGAGAGACAGGCCCGCGCGGTCGCATCCTGCAACATCCGGCTCGACATCCGCTTCGCCAAGACGACACGGCCGCAGGAGCTGGCCGAGATCCTGCGCAGCCTGAACGGCCGCGCGCATGCGGTGGTGGCCACCGGCATCGACCATCACGAGGTCACCGCCGCGGTGCTGGAGCTGAAGGAAGCCGGAATTCCCACCTTCTCGCTTCTGTCGGACTTCGCCCAGGGCGTCCGGGAAAGCTATTTCGGGCTGAATAATCTGAAGGTTGGACGGACCGCGGGCTGGCTGATCTCGAAGATCGCGCCCCGGCCGGGCAAGATCGGCATCTTCATCGGCGCGCACCGCTACCATGGCCACGAAATGCGCGAGACCGGCATGCGCAGCTTCTTCCGCGAGCTCGGCGGCGGCTTCGAGCTGCTGGAAACCCAGGTCAACCTGGAGACGCGGGAACTCACCTACGAGACGACCTGCGACCTGCTTTCGAGGCACCGCGACCTGGTCGGGGTCTATGTCGCGGGCGGCGGCATGGAGGGCGCGATCGCCGCCTTCGAGGAGGCCCGCCCGCCGGGCAGCCATGCCCTGCTGGTCAACGAACTGACCCCGGAATCGCAGCGCGGGCTGCAGAAGGGCGTGGTCTCCATCGTCTTCGGCACGCCGGTCCGGCAGATCGTGGGCGAGCTCCTGGCGCTGGCACAGGCCACGCAGGAGAACGGCATGGCGGCGACGCCCGGGCAGAGGTTCTTCATCCCCGAGATCTACACGCCTGAATCCCTGACGTGAGAGAATTCCCATCATGGCGCTTCATTTCCCATCACGGATGACGGGAAATGCATCGCAACCACGGTTGACCCGGCACCCGGTTTGGCGGAATTTCGGGCAGCAGCGCAGAGGAGGCGCCTGCCCGTTCCAGACCGACAGCCATCCCCGTGACGGCCGGATGCCATCATCCGGCCAAGGGCGGAGCCGTGCCGGTCCGGAGCGGACACCCGGAGGAGCACTGACCCATGAAGACCTTTCTGATCACGACCGCGATCGCATCCGCCTTGGCCGTTTCGGCCTCTGCCGAGAATATCGGCGTCAGCATGTCGCGTTTCGACGACAACTGGCTGACGGTCCTGAGGAACGCCATCTCGGCCAGGGCCGATGCCTCGGACGACATTTCGGTCCAGATCGAGGATGCCCGCGACGACGTCGCCCGCCAGCTCGACCAGGTGAAGAACTTCATCGCCACCGGTGTCGACGCCATCGTGGTGAACGCAGTCGACACCTCGGCCACCCAGGCGCTGACCGACGAGGCCGAGGCCGCGGGCATTCCGCTGGTCTTCGTCAACCGGATGCCTGTGAATCTCGACAGCCTGCCCGACAGCCAGGCCTTCGTCGGCTCCGACGAGCGCGACTCCGGCACGCTGGAGACCATCGCGGTCTGCGACCAGCTCGCCGCGGCAGGCAAGACCGAGGCGGATATCTACATCATGATGGGCATGCTGTCGAACCAGGCGGCGGTGCAGCGCACCCAGGACATCCATGACGTGGTCGAGGCCGGCAAATGCGCGGTCACGCTCAATGTCATCGACAAGCAGACCGCGGAATGGCAGCGCGACCTGGCGCAGGATCTGATGACCAACTGGCTGTCCTCGGGCACGCCCTTCGACGCGGTGATCTCGAACAATGACGAGATGGCGATCGGCGCGATCCAGGCGATCAAGGCCGCGGGCATCTCCATGGAGGACGTCGTGATCGGCGGCGTCGACGCGACCCAGGACGCGCTCCTGGCCATGGCTGCGGGCGAGCTGGACGTCACCGTCTTCCAGAACGCGGCCGGCCAGGGGGAGGGCGCGCTCGATGCCGCGCTCGCGCTTGCCCGCGGCGAAGAGGTCGACCGCACCGTCTGGGTGCCCTTCGAGCTCGTGACCCCGGCGAACATGCGCGACTACGTCGCCGCGAACTGACCGGCAGCGACTTCGGGCGGGGGGCCGCGGGCCGCCCGTCCGGCCCGGCGCAAGGAGGCGGCGGGCACCATAGCGGAGGAAACATCCCAAATGACCGATACCACGCATGGAATAGGCGGGCTGACATTCGATGCCTCGAAACGGGACTGGCCGCCGGAGGCCGGCGTGGCCATCGCGCTGGTCCTGATCACCGCGACCTTCGAGATCCTCGGGCGGCTGATCTACGGCGAGAGCTTCCTGTTCAACACCCGCGAGGGGGTCGACGGCCTCTTCAACACCCAGCGGCTGCAGGTCATCATCCTGCAGGTGTCGATCATCGGCATCATCTCGCTCGGCGTCACCCAGGTGATCCTCACGGGAGGCATCGACCTCAGCTCGGGCTCGGTTGTCGCCATGACCGCGATGATCGCGATGAGCTTCGCCCAGGTCGGCGACATCAACGGCATCCCGAACAGCCGCGCGGTGTTCTTCGACAGCGGGTGGGTCAACCTTCCGGTCATGCTGCCCGTGCTGGTCGCGCTGGCCGTCGGGCTCTGCGCCGGGCTCGTGAACGGCGCTTTCGTGGCCTATACCGGCATTCCGCCCTTCATCGCCACGCTGGGCATGATGGTCGCCGCCCGCGGCGCCGCGCAGTGGTGGACCGCCGGGCAGCCGGTCAGCTTCCCGACCGAAAGCTATGCCGCGATCGGCGGCGGCATGATGCCGGTGGCGATCTTCGTCGGCCTCGCCATCCTGTTCCACCTGATCCTGAAATACACCGTCTACGGCAAGCACACCTATGCGATCGGCTCGAACGAGGCGGCGGCGCGCATGTCCGGGATCAACGTCAAGCGCCACAAGCTCATGGTCTATGCCATGGCGGGACTGCTGACCGGGATCGCGGCGCTGGTCCTGAGCTCGAAGAACCTGACCGCGCAGTCGGGCATGGGGCTGATGTACGAGCTCGACGCCATCGCCATGGCGGTGATCGGGGGGATTTCCCTGCAGGGCGGCCGCGGCTCGGTGCTGGGCACGGTGCTCGGCGCGCTGATCTTCGGGGTCATCATCTCCGGCTTCACCTTCCTGAAGCTCGACGCCTACTACCAGGAAATGGTCAAGGGCGGGATCATCGTCGGCGCCGTCGTGCTCGACCAGTGGCGCCAGGGCCGCGCCGCGAGAAAGATGTGAGGAGGACATCATGAGCGACATCCAGACCAACATCTCGGCAGGCGACGTGGACCATGCCGACGGCCATCCCGGCGACGTGATCCTGCGGACCGAGAAGCTGACCAAGCACTATGGCGGCGTCCACGCGCTGGTCGATTGCGACTTCGAGATCCGCAAGGGCGAGCATGTCGCGATCATGGGCGACAACGGCGCGGGCAAGTCGACCTTCGTCCGCCAGATCACCGCGGTGGAGCAGAAGACCTCCGGGAGGATCTGGTTCGACGGCGCCTACCGCGATTTCAACGGGCCGCTGGAAGCGCGCGAGGCCGGGATCGAGACGGTGTTCCAGAACCTCGCCCTGGCCGACCATCTCGACGTGCCCGACAACCTCTTTCTCGGCCGCGAGAAGACGCTGTTCAATCTCGGGCCCTTCTCGATCCTCGACTACCGCGGCATGCGCGAGGCGACCATGGCGGGGCTGCAGAAGACCGGAGTGAAGATCCCCAATATCCGGAACACGATCCAGTACATGTCCGGCGGCCAGCGGCAATGCGTGGCGATCGCGCGGACCGCGACCTTCCATTCGAAGCTGACCATCATGGACGAGCCCACCGCGGCGCTCGGCGTGCAGGAGACCGCGCAGGTCGAGAACATCATCCGCACGCTGAAGGAGCAGGGCGAGCCGCTGATCCTCATCAGCCACAACATGCGCCAGGTGATGGAGCTCTGCGACCGGATCGTCGTCTGGCGGCGCGGGCGCGTCTGCGCCAACCTCAATGTCGCCGAGACCACGGGCGAGGAAGTCGTCGCCTATATCACGGGCGCCAAGACCCAGCCCGAATACGCAAGCGCGGCCTGACGCCCCGTCCCGCCCCGGCCGTGAGCCGGGGCCTCCCCGACCATCGAATTTTCCGCCCTCTCCGGAGGCCGGGCAGGATCTGCCCGAAGACAGCCAGGCCCGACGGGCCGCAAGGACCAGTGATGAAACACACGCTCGACCCGCACATGATCCGGCACCTGTCGCTGGAGGACACGATCCGCAAGGTCGCCGAACTCGGCTACGACCATGTCGAGATGTCCCCGCGCCCGGATTTCTTCTCCTGGTGGACGCGGCCGAAGCTCTATCCC
>NZ_VATA01000077.1 GCF_005870025.1 Poseidonocella sp. HB161398 | reverse complement strand
CCATTTACCAAGACACCGGAGGCAAAAACCGGCAGGAGGCGTCAATCTTCCGACGCGACCCGCTCGCCAATCACCCTGATCTCTCCGCCGTCCGGCCCGCCTCAGCGGCCCGTCCAGCGCCCCGGAGCGTCGCCGCCCCGTCGGTGAAGGGCCTTCTAGAGAAACCTCCCGACACCCGCAACTCGATTCTCGCACGAAAGGCAAAAAAATCTAAATGACCAAGCGGAACCCCCTGCCCCGCCCCGAAATATCGCCAGAACCAGCCCCGGCCCCCAGATACGGAAAAGCCCCGCAGCAACCGCCGCAGGGCCCTGGGTGCAGACAGGAGCTCCTCAGCGCAGGAGCGTCTTCAGCTCCACCGAAGGATCGGCGACCAGGGCCGGATCCGGGCTGCGGCCCGACTCGATCAGCCGCTTTGCCGTCATGTAGGCGCGCGGATCGTTCATCGCATCGCAGGCCAGGAGCGTGTCCCCGGCATAGTACCAGTGCGAGCGCGCGCCCTCCCGCGCCCCTGCGCGCTGGATCACCCGGTCATGGCCGCGGCCATAGCCCGCGATCTGCAGCGCCAGATCGTACTGGTCCGACCAGAACCAGGGCGCGGGACGATAGGGCTTTTCCGCGCCCAGCATGTTCACCGCCACCGCCTCGGCCTGGTCGACCGCATTCTGCACGCTCTCCAGCCGGGTCGGCGCGCCGCGGAAGGGAAACTCGGTGCAGTCGCCCGCCGCCCAGATGCCAGGCGCCGAGGTCCGGCCGAAGTCGTCGACCAGGATGCCGCCCGCGACCGAGAGCCCCGCCTCCACCGCCAGATGCGGCACGCAGTTGGCGCCGATCCCGGCAATCACGAAATCCGCCGGGACATGGCTGCCGTCCTCGAGCGCCACGCCGTCGACCCGGCCTGCGCCTGTCAGCCGGGCGATCGGCGCATTCACCCGGATCTCGACCCCGCGGCTTTCATGCAGCGCATGGATGAAGGCCGCCGTCTCCGCGGCCGCGACACGGCGCAGGATCCGTTCGGAGCGCTGCAGCAGCACCACCTCGAGCCCTTTCGAGCGCGCCACCGCCGCCGCCTCCAGCCCGACATAGCCGCCCCCCAGCACGACAAGACGGCGGCCGGGACGGAATTCGCCCTCGCAGGCGTCGATATCGGCGAGCTTGCGGATCGTGTAGACCCCGCCGAGCAGCCCGCCCTGCGCTTCGGGCAGGGTGACCGGCTCGGCGCCGGTGCAGATCGCCAGCGCGTCCCAGCCGATCGTCTCGCCGCCCAGCGACACCGTCCGCGCGGCCGGATCGACCGCCTCGACCGTGCAGCCCAGGCGCAGCTCGATGCCCTGCTCGGCATAGAAGGCGGGCGGGCGGAAGTAGAGCCGCTCCTTCTCCATCTCGCCCAGCAGGTACTTCTTCGACAGCGGCGGGCGCTGGTAGGGCGGTTCCGGCTCGTCGCCGATCAGCGTGATCCGGCCCTGATGCCCTTCGCTCCTGAGCTTTGCCGCCAGGCTGAACCCCGCCTGCCCGGCCCCGATCACCACCACATGTTCCATCACTTGCACTCTCCGGCTTGCGGGCCAGGGCGCCCGCAGTCTTACGTCAATAGGGCTGGACCAGGTCCAGCTCGTCCTCGCCCAGCGGCGCCAGCATCTCCGACACATGCAGCGGCGGCACCGCGCCGGGCCCGTCATGGCGCCAGGCCGGGCGCTCGTCGCGGTCGATGATCCGCGCCCGGATCCCCTCGGCCAGATCGCCAAGGAGCAGCGCCCGGTAGCTGAAGCGGAATTCCTGTGCCAGCGCCAGGTCGACGCCGCCGCCGCTGCGCAGGTTGCGGATCATCGTCAGCGAGGCCGCCATGGAAAGCGGCGCATTGCGCCGGATAGCCGCCGCCGCGCGCTGCGGCGCGTCGAATTCCATCTCGTCAAGCGACGCCAGGATCCGCTCCGTGCCGGGCAGCGAGAAGGCCGTGTCGATCCAGCCGCGATCCTCCTGCAGGCTGGCCGCAGGGGCCGGATCGGCAAGATCCGCCACCGCCGAGACCGTGCCCCTCGACAGCTTCTTGACCAGTTCCGGCCAGCGCTCGCGCGGCAGGTACCAGTCGGCGAAGCCCGCGGTAATTGCGTCGCCCGGCCCCATCCGGTCGGCGGTCAGCGCCAGGCACTCGCCCAGATGCCCGGGCGCCTGGCTCAGGAGCCAGGTCCCGCCGACATCCGGGATCAGCCCGATCGAGCATTCCGGCATCGCCAGGCGGCTGGTCTCGCAGACCACGCGGTGCGAGGCGTGGCAGGCGATGCCGACCCCGCCGCCCATGCAATAGCCCTGGATCAGGCTGACCACGGGCTTCGGGTATTCCGCTATCTTCAGGTTCAGCCGGTACTCGTTGCGCCAGAACTTGCGCGGCGCGGCGAAATCGCCGGACTGTGCGCTCTCGTACATGAAGCGCAGGTCGCCGCCCGCCGAGAAGGCGCGGTCGCCCTCGGCATCGATTAGGATCAGCGCCACCGCATCGTCGCGCGCCCAGTCGTCGAGCGCGCGCTCGATCTCCAGGCACATGTCCAGCGTCAGCGCGTTGAGCTTGTCGGGCCGGGCCAGCGTGATCCGCCCCGCTGCGCCATCGACCCGGGTCCGGATCTCATCCATGGGCCGGTCCCGGCCACCTGCCGTCCGCTGCCTGCCTGTTCTGCCCCGGGACGGCGCTTCTGCCGTCCTGCCGCCGGTTTGCGTGGTATCCCATCCGCATCTCCCGTTTCTGGCCGGAGATTGGCCGAAAGCCGGAGGGGATACAAATGCCGCCACGCCGCAGGGGCAGGCCCGGCGGGCTTCACCGATTTTCAGGGAAGGACGGCTATCCCGGAGGCATCCGAGCGAAGGAGGCCCGCCCATGCAACAGTCCGCCCGATGGCGCCGCCCGGCCCTCGCTGCCGCGGCCTGGCTGCTGGCCGCCCTGCCCGCCCTGGCGGAGCCCTTCGCCGCGATGCTGCCGGCCGAGCCCGCCCCGGCTGCCTCCACCGCGCTGGTCCTGCTGCCGCCGGGCGGCTGGGCGAAGCTGGCGCCGCGGATCGCGCCGCTTGCCGGGATGCATGCGCTGGTCCTCGCGGCCGAACTGCCCGGCGGGGCGGCCGATTGCGACGCACTGGCCGAACGGCTGCTGGCACGGGCGCGCAGCCTGCAGAAGGCGGCCGGGGCCGCGGCACGGGCACCGGTCGTCATCGGCATCGGCCCGGCGGCGGGGCTGGCGCTGCGCCTCGCGGCGCATCATCCGGCCGCCGTCAAGGGGCTCGTCACGCTGGCCGGGCCCGAGCAGCCGCTGGCCTGCGCGCCCGAGCTGCCCCGGGGCAAGGCGCCGGTGCGCTGGCATCTCGCCGGACCCGCCGGCGCGCCGCAGCTGGGCGAGGGCCGCGCAGGCACCCGGCGCTATGCGCCGGACGAGTGGAATCCCGACCCTCTGATCCCCGCCTATCTGGCGCTTGCGGGGATGGACCATGCCTATGACACCGCCGAGGAGGACGGGATCGGCGCCGGCCTTCCGGTCACGCTCCATGCCGCGCCCGCCGGCGCGGCCGGGCGGCGCTACGCGATCTTCCTCTCCGGCGATGGCGGCTGGGCGCGGTTCGACGACCGGATCGCGGATATCCTGGCCACGCGCGGCATGCCGGTGCTCGGCATCTCGTCGCTGAAATACCTCTGGACCGCGCGCAGCCCCGCGGAGATCGCCGCCGATCTCGCCCGGCTCGATGCGGCGGCGCGGACCCGGCTGGGCCGCGACCGCCCGGTGCTGATCGGCTTCTCCATGGGGGCGAGCGTGCTGCCCTTCGCCCTGCCGCATCTGCCTCCGGAGATGGCGGACCGGCTGGCCGGCGTCGTCCTGCTCTCGCCCGAAGCGCGGACCGGGTTCGAGATCGTCGTGGGCGGCTGGCTCGGCCGCCAGACCGGCAGCGCCGATGTCGTCGCCGCGCTCGGCGCGCTGCCGCCCGGGATGAAGGTGCTATGCCTGCATGGCGAGACCGATGCCGCCAGCGCCTGCCCCGGCGCCGCAGAGACCACCCGGGTGACGCGCCCCGGCGGCCATCACATGGAGAACGACTATCCCGGGCTGGCGGCCGAGATCGAGGGCTTCCTCGCCCCCTGAGCCTCAGCCCAGCTCCACGCCCACCCCGGCCCAGGCCAGCCAGACCGCCGCCGTCCAGGTGAAGGAGCCGCCGCCCGCGGGCGCGCCGTCGCGCGGATCGAAATACTCGGCGAAGCCGTGGCTGGCGATCAGCCGCCCGGTCATCTGCCGCAGCGCCGGCCCCTGGGGATAGCCGAACTCCTCCAGCCCCATGCCAACGAGCATATTCAGCACCCCCCAGACCGGCCCGCGCCAGTAGCGCTTGGGATCGAAGCGCTCGTCCTGCAGCGCCAGGCTCGGCACGCCATAGGGCAAGGGCCGCAGCACCTGCATCAGCGTCTCCGCCAGCTCGGGCCGGTCGATCCCGCCATACCAGGCCAGGAAGGAGGCATTCGACAGCGTGCCCGAGAATTCTCCATCCAGCGCGTTCCTCGAGTCATAGGCGGAGATTTCCGGATTCCAGAGCGTCTCCGCCCCTTTCTCCAGAAGCTGCAGGTCGTTCCACAGGCTCGCCGTCGGCAGACCCTGCTGCTCGCCCAGCCAGATCAGGTCGCGCACCCCGCGCATGAGCGTGAAGGTCATGGTCGGATCGGCGACGAAGAAGGGCTGGTCCACCGCCAGGCTCGGCGCGTGCCAGCCCATCCGGCGGCCGCGCTGCACCAGCCAGATATAGCGGTCGTAATCATCCTTGGTCGGCCGCATCGCGGCATGGACATGGTCGAGATCGCGCCGCTGGTAGGTGCCGACGTCATGCGGGTCGATCGCCGCCATCGCCTTGTCCCAGTCGGCGGCATTGTCGCGCCCCGATTCCCAGGGATGGGCGATGCAGATCGCGCCCTCGTGGCTGCGCCAGGCCATGAACCACTGCACCCAGCGACGCATCGGGTCGAAGAGCATCCGCACCGGCACCGCGCCCATCGCCGGGTTTGCCTCGTAGAGCCTGCGCGCGAAGCTCAGCGAGACCGGCGGCTGGGTGATCCCGGAAGAGGGCAGCGGCCCGCGGCACTGCCAGACATCGGGCCCGGGGAAATAGCCCGGATCGGGGCGGTGGAACAGGATATGCGGCACCATCCCGTCGAGCCACTGGCCGGAGAACAGGATCTCCAGCTCGCGCCAGGCCCGCGCCGGGTCGAAGGCGGCGAAGCCGAGCGCGGCAAAGGCGCTGTCCCAGTTCCATTGATAGGGGTAGAGACCATGGGTCGGGATCGTGTAGCCGCCCCGGTCGTTATCGCGCATGATCTGGATCGCGCGTCGGTCGAGTTCGTCCTTGATCGCCTGCATCACCTGCTCCGGCCGCGGCCCGTCTGCGGGGCCGTTCTCCCGTGATGACGCTGTTTTGCGGCGCAAACAAGGCGATGATCCGACACAGCCCCGGGAAACCGCCCTGATTTTCCGGCAAATGCCCGCGAAAGCGGCAGCGCCTCAGCAGATCCGCGGCAGCTGCTCGCCCGCCAGCATGTCGACGATCCGCGCGCCGCCGAAAAGCGTGCGCATTGTCACCTGTCCGGGCCGCCCCTCGACCGCGCGGCCGATGATCCGCGCGCCCCGCCCGGCCTCCGTCGCCCGCATCGCCGCCAGCGCGGCCTCCGCCCCGGCCTCCGGCACGAAGAGCACCAGCGTGCCCTCATTGGCCAGGTAGAGCGGATCGAGTCCGAGGATCTCGCACATGCCCTTCACCTCCGGGCGCAGGGGCAGCAGGCTCTCCTCGATCTCGATGCCGACGCCCGCGGCCGCCGCCAGCTCGTTCAGCGCCGAGGCCAGCCCGCCCCGCGTCGCGTCGCGTGCCGCGCGCAGATCGGCCGCGCCCGCCGCCGCCTCCATCAGGTGGCCCAGCCCCTGGCAGTCCGAGACGATATCGGCGGAGAGCATCATCTCTCCCCGTGCCGCCAGGATCGCCGCGCCGTGATCGCCCAGGACGCCATTGACGATCGCCACGTCGCCGGGCCGGATCCGCTCTGCCGCCAGCTCCCGCCCCGGCGGGATGACGCCGATGCCCGAGGTGGTGACGAAGACCTTGTCGGCCGAGCCGCGGCCGACCACCTTGGTGTCGCCGGTGACGATCTTCACCCCGGCCGCCGCCGCCTCCGCCGCCATCGAGGCCGCGATCCGGCGCAGCAGCGCCACCTCGGTCCCCTCCTCGATGATGAAGGCCGCCGACAGCCAGAGTGGCCGCGCCCCGCCGACGGCCAGGTCGTTCACCGTGCCGCAGACCGCGAGCCTGCCGATATCGCCGCCGGGAAACTCCACCGGATCGACGACGAAACTGTCGGTGGTGAAAGCCAGCCGCGCGCCCGGCACCTGCAGCGCCGCAGAGCTCAGCCGCGCCTGGTCCTCCATGCCCGGGGGCGCGAACACGCTGGTGAAGACGTTCTCGATCAGGTCGCGCATCGCCTTGCCGCCGCCGCCATGGGAGAGCGTGACGCGCGCGTCGCGCAGGGTCAGGTCCTTGGGCATTGCTTGCTTCCTCTGCCGTCTAGCCCGGGGAGGGGTGCGGGGGGGGGGCCAGCCCCCTCCCCGCACCCCTCCCCTATTCCGCCGCCGCCCGGGCGCCGCCATACTGGTAATAGGCCGCGCAGGCCCCTTCGCTCGAGACCATCAGCGCGCCAAGCGGCATGCCGGGCGTGCAGCCCTTGCCGAAATGCGGGCAGGCGGTGGGCTTCAGCCGCCCTGTCATCACCTGGCCGCAGGCACAGTCCTCGGGCTCCGCGCTCCCGCGCGCCGCCGCGCCGTAGCCGATGCCGAATTTCGCCTCCGCATCATGGCGGCGATAGCCGTCGCGGATGCGCAGCCCGCTTTGGTCGATCTCGCCGAGCCCGCGCCATTCGAAGCTCGGGCGCATCTCGTAGACATCGGCAATGGCCGCCAGGCTGACCGGATTGCCATGCTCGGGCACCACGCGGGCATACTGGTTCTCGACCTCCGCCCGTCCGTCGCGGATCTGCTCCACCGCCATCAGGACGGATTGCAGTAGGTCGAGCGGCTCGAACCCGGCGACCACGATCGGCTTGCCGAACTCCCCGGCGATGAAGTCATAGGCGTGGATGCCGATCACCATGCTGACATGGCCCGGCCCGACGAAGCCGTCGAGCCGCATGTCCGGATCCGACAGGAGCGCGCGCAGCGGCGGCGGCACGGTGATGTGGTTGCAGAAGACGCTGAAATTTCCCAGCCCCTCGCGCGCCGCGGCCTGGATCGAAAGCGCGGTCGAGGGCGTCGTGGTCTCGAAGCCCAAGCCGAAGAACACCACCTCGCGCTCCGGGTTGCGCCGCGCCAGCTCCAGCGCGTCGAGCGGCGAATAGACCATGCGGATATCCGCCCCCCCGGCCTTCGCCTCAAGCAGCGACATCTCCGTCCCCGGCACCCGCATCGCGTCGCCGAAGGTCGCGAAGATCACCTCCGGCCGCCGGGCGATGGCAATGCAGTCATCGACCCGCGCCCGCGGCAGCACGCAGACCGGGCAGCCGGGACCGTGGATGAACTCGATCCCCGGATGGGTCAGCTTGTCGAGCCCGTAGCGGAAGATCGCATGGGTGTGCCCGCCGCAGATCTCCATGATGTGCAGGGGCTTTTCGGCCGTCGCGCCGATCTCGTCCACGACCGCCGCGATCCGCGCCAGCACCGCCTTCGCCGCCTTCGGATCGCGGAATTCCTCCATGTATCTCATGGCCGGCCCTCCAGCGCGGCATCGCCCGCCGCCATGGCATCCAGCGCCTCCTGCGCTTCGCCCAGCTCGCGCAGCGCGGCGAGCGTCGCCTCGGCCTCCGCCTCGTCGATCAGCGCCATGGCGAAGCCGACATGGATCAGCGCCCAGCGGCCGACCAGCTCCGCCAGCGGCCCCTCGGCGACGCAGGCGACATTGACCTCGCGGCGCACGCCCGAGACCTCGGCCATCGCCATCTGCCGCGCCGCGTCCGTCACCGCGACGATCCGGCCGGGAATTCCAAGGCACATCGGTCAGTCCTCCTCGACCCGGTTCGGTTCCGGGATGCCATAGCGCTCGATCTTCGCGCGCAGCCCCACCCGCGACAGGCCCAGCTCGGCGGCCGCACGGCTCTTGTTCCATTTCAGCCGGGTCAGCGTCTCGCGCAGGATGCGCATCTCGATCTCCTCGACCCGGTCCTTCAGCGTGCCGGTGCCCTCGAGCACCTGGTCCAGTGCCGGGTCCGATCCCTCGCGCGTGGGCGTCGCCTGCAGGATGTGGCGCGAGATCAGCTCGGGGCCCAGCACGGTGTCCTGGCTGAAGATCAGCATGCGCAGCATCTCGTTTTCCAGCTCGCGCAGGTTCCCCGGCCAGTCATGGTTGGCGAGGAAGGCCAGCGCGTCGTCCGAGAGGCCGTGGACGATCTTGCCATGCTGCCCGGCCGCCTCGAACAGCGCCTCATGCGCCAGCATCGGCAGATCCTTCAGCCGCGACCGCAGGGGCGGCACCGAGAGCGAGGCCGCGGCCAGCGCATAGTAGAGATCCTCGCGGAACGCGCCCTCGGCCACCGCCGCGCGCAGGTCGCGATGGCTGGCCGCGACCAGCCGCACGTCGCAGCGCTGCATCTCGGCGGCGCCGATCGGGCGGACCTGCTGGCGCAGCGCCACTGGCAAGAGCTTCATCTGCATCGCCGGGCTGAGGCTGTCGATGCCGTTGAGGACCAGCGTGCCGCGCTCGGCCTTCTGGATCAGCCCGATCCTGTTGACCTGCAGCCCCGGGAGCGCGCCGCGCCGCGCGCCGAAGAGCTCCAGCTCCAGGAGGTCGTCCTCGACCCCGACCAGCGTGATCTCGTGGCAGGGCCGGTCGGAGCGCAGCGAGGCGTAATGCATCGCCCGCGCCAGCGCCGCCTTGCCCGTCCCCGGCTCGCCGGTGATCAGCACCGGCACGTCGAAGCTGGCGAACTGCCGTGCCTGCTCGACCACCGCGTTCATCGGGCTGTCGGGCCCGCGCAGCACCTTCTCGAAGCCCAGCCCCTCGCGCAGCGCCTTGCGCTGTTCCTCCAGCTTGGTTTCCACCGAGCGGCTGAGATAGCGCATCTCGAGGCTCAGCTGCGCGTGCTCGCGGTTCAGCCGGAACAGCTGCGCGGCGTTCTTGGCGACCATGATCAGCTGGTCGGGATGCCAGGGCTTGGTAACGATCTGGTAGATCCCCGCCTCGTTGATCGCGGCGATCATGTCGGCGGTCTCGGTATAGCCGGTGATGATAATGCGGATCACGTCCGGCCAGCGGTCGCGGACCTCGGACAGGAACTCCACCCCGGTCTGGCCCGGCATCCGCTGGTCGCAGAGGATGACCTGGACGAACTGCTCCTCCATCACCTTCATCGCCTCTTCGGCATTCGGCGCGGTGAAGCAGTCGAACTCGTCCTCCAGCGCCATCCGCATGGAATGCAGCGCGTGGTCCTCGTCATCGACCAGCAGGATGGCGGGCAGGTCCGTCATCCCGCCAGCTCCGCCTTTTCGGCGAGCCGCGCCCCGAGCCAGTCCAGCCAGGCCTCCATGCCCTCGCCGGTCCGCGCCGAGAGCCGCAGGATTTCGATCCCCGGATTCACCCGGCGCAGGTTTTCCTCATAGAGGTCCAGATCGACGTCGCAATGGGGCGCCAGGTCGGTCTTGTTGAGGATGGCGAGCCGCGCGGCGGTGAACATGTCGGGGTATTTCAGCGGCTTGTCCTCGCCCTCGGTGACCGAGAGGATCGCGACCTTGGCATCCTCGCCCAGATCGAAAGCGGCCGGGCAGACCAAGTTGCCGACATTCTCGATGAAAAGCAGGCTGCCCGGCTTCAGCTTCAGGTGCTCCAGCGCATGGCCGACCATGTGGCCGTCGAGATGGCAGCCCTTGCCGGTATTGACCTGCACCGCCTGCGCGCCTGTGGCGCGGATGCGCTCGGCGTCATTGGCGGTCTGCTGGTCGCCCTCTATCACCGCCAGCGGCCGGTCGCCGAGCGCCGCGATCGTGCGGCAGAGCAGCGTCGTCTTGCCCGAGCCCGGCGAGGAGACAAGATTCAGCACCAGCACGCCGCGCCCGGCGAAAAAGGCCCGGTTGACCGCGGCGTAGCGGTCGTTCTTGGCGAGGATCGAGGTCTCCACCTCGATGATCCGCTCCTGGCTCATCCCGGCGACGGCCACCCCGGCCGCGCCCTGGCCGAAATGCAGGTCGCCATGGCCGTGCCCGTGATGGTGATCGTGGTGATGATCGTGGGCGTGACGGTCCTCGACCGTGGCGTCGCCGCATCCGCAAACCGTGCACATCAGGCTACCTCCAGATCCTTGA
Organism: Poseidonocella sp. HB161398; assembly: GCF_005870025.1. Lineage (GTDB taxonomy): Bacteria > Pseudomonadota > Alphaproteobacteria > Rhodobacterales > Rhodobacteraceae > Mangrovicoccus. The sequence goes on along the minus strand of NZ_VATA01000077.1, from coordinate 14,816 downwards.
TCCGCATTTCGTCTCCGCCCTTGGGCAGGAGCTTGCCGCCGCCGCAGCGCGGACAGGGGTCCAGCCGCCCGGCGATCTCGACCTCGGCCATGCAGTCGAAGCACATCGCCCGGCCCGGCAGGTCGATCATCTCGAGCGTCGCGCCCTCGGCCACCGTGCCGCGCATCACCACGTCGAAGGCGAATTCCAGCGCAGGCTTCTCGACGCCCGCGAACCTGCCCAGCTCCACCCGCACCCGGCGCACCTGGCCGATGGCGTGGATCCGCGCCTGTTCCTCGATCACCTCGCGGATGCCTTCGCAAAGCGACATTTCATGCATGGGCCGGCTCCTTCAGGATGACAGGCTGGCACGGGTCGAGCACCGCAAGCAAGGCCGCCTCCTGCCCCGGCGGGCAGGTTTCCAGCGCGCGGGCCAGGATGCCGCCCGGCGCCAGCAGATGGCCGGTCGGCGTCCAGCGGCGGAACCGGGCCACCCGGCCTCCGGGCGCGGCCGCCTCGACCGCATAGAGCCCGCGCGAGGCGGGAACGATGGCCACGCCCTGACGCGGCATGACGGGTGCAGGCATAGGGGAGGAGAGAGCGAGCACACGCGCCAGCACGCGCCAGAGCGGACCCCGCCCGAAACGGGCGGATACGTGGCTCAGCACCGGGGAAGGACGGTGCCAGGCGGCCACGGTATTCTCGATAGGATCACAGCTGGTCATCCGCTGCGGATCCGGCAAGGGCAGGACACCGGTTGCGGCACTGCCGGCGGGAAAGCGGCGGAGGATTTCGCGCAGAAGCTGCGCAATCGGGCAGCTGCCCCCGATGAACCGGTCGAAATCCGCGCAGTCCCTGACAATTTCGTCAGCATTGCCAAGCAGATCGGCCGCGCTGGCCAGGACCGGCAGGCCGAGCGCGCGGGGCAGGATCACCCCCAGGAAGGCGGCATGGTCCCGGCGGATGTCGCGTTCCAGCGCGTCGATCGCCCCGGCATCGAGCCCGAGCCCCAGCGCCAGCCGGGCGGCCGCGGACTGCGCCGACCGGCAGAGCGCGAAGAGCCGCGGCAGGAGCTCCGCCGCCTCCGCGGCCGGCCGGCCGAGCAGCATCTGCTCCACCGGCAGGGGGGCCGGGGTCTCGAACGCCACCGCCGTCATCTCACTCTCCGAACCCGGCGGTGATGACCGCACGGCGCGACGGCTCTGCCTCGGGCTCCGGCGCCGCGGCCGCGGCCAGCTCCGCCTCGCGGGCGGCGCGGATATCGGCGCTGCGGTCGGTCTCTGCGCGGTGCTCCTCCTGGAAGAGCGCGACCATCACGGCGCGGGCGACCTCCGCGGCATGGGCCTGGCTTGGAAAATCCCCCATCGGCGAGAAGAGCGAGCAGGCCTTGTAGCCGCCGAGCAGCCCGCGGGTGTTGTGGAGGAATTCGTACTCGCCCGAAGGGAAGGCGATCACCTCCTTCGCGCCCGCCTCCAGCCCCGACCAGTCCTCGCCCTCGCCCGGAAGCAGCACGAGGTTCATGAACCAGGGCGAGATCAGCACGCCCAGCGGACGGTCCTGCCAGTAGCGGAAGCCCGCGGCCTCGACGCGCAGCGCCTTGTTGACCATCGGCACGTCGCGCATCTTGCCGTGCCAGATCTCGGTGAACTCGTCCTCGAGCTGCGCGGTCAGCGGCGCCAGGCGCTGCGCCTCGAGCACGGCCCCGGCGCCGGGATCGTCCTGGACGATGAACTGCTCCTTCGGCGCGCCGCAATTCGGGCAGGACCAGTCCCCGGGCAGCGCGGCGAAGGGCGTGCCCTCGTCGATCTGGCGGGTGTCGTCGCCCTCGGCCGGATCGTAGGGGGTCCAGCAGATCTTGCATTCCATGACTGCCAGCGGGCTGATCTTGTCATTCGCCCCCAGATAGGAGCCCTCGAAGCCGCTCACCGGATCGCCTCCGCCACGGCGCGGATGCGCCGCGCGCTGTCGGCCAGGTCCTCGGGCGCGGCGATCGCGGTCTCGGGCATGGCGGTGACTTCGAACGTGTCGAGGATCAGCGTGTCCATCGAGTTGAAGAACTGCACCCGCCAGACCTGCGGCAGCGCGGTGGAGGTGATCCGGCAATTGCCGTAGCCGCGCGACAGGATCTCGGTGGAGCCCTGCCCCAGCGCGGCGTCGAGCCAGGCGAGATCCTCCTCGGTATGGGGCAGCAGCGTCAGGTTGACGACATGGATCTCCGCCTCCGGCGTCCAGGTCGCGGAACGGTCGAAAAGCTCCACCGCCAGCGGCGGGGCATTGACCACGCCCGGCGTCAGCGCGGTGCGCGGACCGGTGGCGACGCGGCGCGGCAGGGCGGCGCGCGCGCCCGCCTCGCGCGGCACGGCGGCCACTTCGACGGCGTCCACATCCGCACCCTTCAGAACCCAGACCCCGGCGAAGACGCTTTCCTGCACCGCGACGGCGGGGATGCCGTGCAGCCGCATCGCCACCTCGCCATGGCCCAGCGTCTCGGCCATCAGCCGCCGGTTCGCCGCATCGAGCCGCCCCAGGTCGAACCGCGCCCGGCCGCCGTCGATCGCCACCAGCCCGGCGGCGTCGGCGATCTTCTCCAGAAGCTCCAGCGCGGCCGAGACATCGGCCTCTTCGGGCGCGTCGGGGACATGCATGGAATAGGACCGCATGTTCTGCGGCAGCTCCATGTAGGCCAGCTCCGTGCCGTCCTCGGGGGCGGGCTGCGATCCGGGGCCGAAACCGGTCGGGGGCAGGTGGAAATTCGAGACCATGGGAACCTCAGGCAGCTGCGGGCCGGGACAGGATGGACTGGACGCGGCGCATGTAGTCGTCCCAGTCGCGCACCTTGGCGATGCCCGAGACGAAGGCGCCGTCGCGGTAGAAGAGCAGGCTCGGCGTCTTCAGAACGCCGGTCGCGTGGCGCAGGCCCGACTCGGCCCCGTCGCCTGCCACCGCGCAGTCGAAGGCGCGCTGGAAGGCCATGTGCAGCTCCGGCAGGATCACCGCGACATCCGCGGTCTCCAGGTTGCGGACCGGATCGCCGGGGACGAAGATCACGTGCCAGCCGGGCGCGGCGGCGAAGGCCTCCGCCTCGGCGGCGCTGCCAAGGCAGGGCCAGCCGAGCTCGCCGGTCAGGCGGTCGATCAGGGGATGGCTCATGGCTGGCTCCTCATGCCGTGGTCTTGCCGGCATCGAGCGCGGCCTGGAGATGGGGCGGCAGCGCGGGCGGGCGCGCCTCGAGATCGGCGAAGGCGCTGCCGAGCCCGCCGCCCTCCATCAGGCTGCGCAGCCCGCCGAGCGCGGCGGAGATCTTCTCGGCCTCAGCCTCGGAGATCTGCTCGCGCGCGGTGCCGAGGAAGGTCAGCACCCAAGTGCCGGGCGCGACCCAGCCGGTGAGCGACAGGTCGATCAGCTGCTCCGCGCGCCCGTCGGTGGCGCGGGCGGCAATGCCGTCGACGGCGAGGATCTGCATCGGGACGCCAAGGCACATCGCTCAGCCCTCCGCCGGGAAGAAGCGGTCGTCGCCGATGCGGCAGGCCTCGTCCTCGGAGGGCCGGCCCGCCTCGTAGGCGCTGCGCAGGATGGCGCGGTCGGCCAGCAGCGAGCCATCGCCCCGCCCCGGCTCGGGCCGGACGCCCTCGGCGGCCAGAAGATCGAGCGCGGCGGCGATGGCGGGGGCGATCTGCGCCGAGACGCTGGCGCGCAGCCCGCCGCCGAAATCCTCCAGCTCCTCGGGCTGGCAGCCGATCAGGACCAGCCGCCCGGGGCAGTAGCCCATCAGCTGCGCGGTCGAGATCACCTCCTGGAAGCCGGTCTGGTGCAGGCTCATCTTCTTGGCGCCCATGAAGGCGGGCACCTCGGCATCCTCGACGATCTTCAGCGTGCCGGGCGCCAGCCCGTAATCTACCGCATCGAAGACCACGAGGATGTCGGCCTCCTCGAGGAAGGGCAGCAGGTAGAGCCCCTGCGTGCCGCCGTCGAGCACGGTCACCTCCGCGCCGAAGCGCCACTCTTCGCAGAGCCGTTCCACGCAGCGCACCCCGAACCCCTCATCGGCCCAGAGCACGTTTCCGATCCCGAGGATCAGCACCCGTTTCATGCGCGACGCCCTCCCAAGCTTGCAGCAGTGCGGCGCGCCGCCTGCCATCTGGCATATCCGGCAGACTATCTGCCGCCCCGCCGGGAATTAAGGATCTGCGGCCCGCCGGCAGGGACGGCGCAGGATATTGAAAGGCAAAAGGTTTTTCCCAGCTACAGGATTTTTCCCGCAACCCGTGTGGAAAGCATCCTTCCACTATTGCGAAAAACTGGAAGGTCTGGAACGGAAAAGGGAGGCGCCATGGACGCCTCCCTCCCGATTCAGGTCCGCTGCGGCAGCGGTGCTGTCACCCCGGCCGGTCGTCCTTGAAGCTGCGATGGCCCGAGATCATGGTCGAGACCATCGACTGGCGGGACATGATATCCTCGCGGATCGCGACATAGATGTGGATCATCATGAAGATCACGATCGCCCACATGCCCAGGTGATGCGCCGAATGGACGATCTGGCTGTTGCCGAAGAGCGTCAGCACCCAGCCGAAAGCATGGTAGAGCCAGCTGTCGGCGCCCAGCCCCTCGGCATAGAGCGCGAAGCCCGTCAGGATCATGAAGCTCAGCCCGACGGTGATGAAGAGGAACATCGCCACCTGCGCCAGCGGGTTGTGGCCGACATATTTCTTCGGCTCCTTCTCGAGGAAGAGGTACCAGCGCAGCTCGAAGAGGATCTCGCGCCACCAGTGCGCCTTCCAGACCGGCAGCACGAAGAGCTGCCGCGCATGGTGGTTGCCGACGAAAGCCCAGTAGATGCGGGCGAGGAAGCCCACGGCCATCACCTGCCCCGCGGCGAAATGGGCGAAGCGGATATAGCCGAAGACGAATTGATGCGTGGCCTCCGCGATCTGCATCGAGGGCGGCGGCGAGCCGATGAACCAGCCGGTGGCCACCAGCACCAGGATCGCCGCGGCATTGACCCAGTGCCAGAGCCGGACCGGCGCCTCGTAGACATAGACCGAGCTGTGCTTGCGCAGCGACTCGACATCGGCGGCGGTGGCATCGCCCGCGAGGGCGGCGCCGGGATGCGGATCGCCCGCGGCGGCGGGGGCATGGTCGTCACGCATCCGCCTGCCCTCCCCGGCGCGGGCCCGCGCCTGCCGCCGGGCGGACGGGCGCGGACGGGGTGGTCGGAACGGTCGTCATCTGGGTCTCCTCCCTCAGCGGACCTTGACGGTGGCCATCTCCTCGCCCTCGGGCGACATGACATGGGTCGAGCAGGCCAGGCACGGATCGAAGCTGTGCAGCGTGCGCAGGATCTCGACCGGCTCCTCGGGGCGCTCCATCGGCGTGTTCATCAGGCTGGCCTCGAAGGCGCCGATATTCCCGGCCGTGTCGCGGGGCGAGCCGTTCCAGGTCGTGGGCACCACGCACTGGTAGTTCTCGATCCGCCCGTCCTTGATCCGGATCCAGTGGCCGAGCGCGCCGCGCGGCGCCTCGGTCATGCCGACGCCCCTGGCCTCGGCGGGCCAGGTCGAGGGATCCCATTTCTCGACATTCGCGGTGCTCTCGTCACCGTTCCTGATATTGGCGATCAGCTTGTCCATGAAATGCAGCTGCAGCCGCGAGCAGTACTCGGATTCGAGCGCCCGCGCCGCCGTGCGCCCGAGCGTCGAGAAGACCGCGTCGAAGGGCAGATCCATGGCGCGCAGCAGCCCGTCGACCTGGTTCTTGATGTCCTCGTGCCCCTTGGCATAGCCGACGATGTAGCGGGCGAGCGGGCCCACCTCCATCGCATGGCCCTTCCAGCGCGGCGCCTTGATCCAGGAGTACTTGGCCGCCTCGTCCAGCTCCTGGATATTGGTGCGCGTGCCCTTGGCATTCGGCCCCAGCTCGTATTTCGGCTCGGTCACGCCGTCCCAGGGATGCAGCCCCTTGCCCGGCTCGCCATAGGTGTACCAGCTGTGGTCGACGAATTCCTGGACCTGTTCGGGGTCGCGCGGATCGACGTCATGCACCTCGGCGAGATTGCCGTTGATGATCGCGCCGCGCGGCAGGTGCAGCTGTTCGGGCGAGAAGTCGTTCGGATGCTCGGGGATGTCGCCATAGGCCAGGCAGGCCTGCGAGGAGAGACCGCCGCCATGGAGCCAGTTGCGGTAGAACCCGCCGATGGCGATCACGTCCGGGATGTAGACGTTGCGGTTGAACTCGAGCCCCTGCTGGATGATCGACTGCACCATGTTCAGCCGTTCCATGTTGATCGCGCCGACCGCGCCCGTGGAATGGACGTTGATCGGACAGGGCACGCCGCCGACCAGCCAGTTGGGATGCGGGTTCTTGCCGCCGAAGATCGTGTGGACCTTGACGATCTCCTTCTGCAGGTCGAGCGCCTCTAGGTAGTGGGTCGTCGCCATCAGGTCCGCCTCGGGCGGCAGCCGGTAGGCGGGATTGTCCCAGTAGCCGTTCTTGAAGAGCCCCAGCTGGCCCGACTCGACGAAGGCCTTCAGCCGGTTCTGCACGTCGCGGAAATAGCCCGGCGAGGACAGCGGATGCGACGGGCTGACCCTCTGCTGCAGCTCGCTGGTGGCGCGCGGATCGGCGCGCAGGGCATTGACCGGGTTCACCCAGTCGAGCGCATGCAGATGGTAGAAATGCACGATATGGTCGTGGATCTGCAGCGCCAGCTGCATCAGGTTGCGGATCGAGTTGGCATTGTCGGGGATCTGGATCCCCAGCGCGTCCTCGACCGCGCGCACGCTGGTCAGCGCATGGGTGCCGGTGCAGACGCCGCAGATGCGCTCGGTGAAGGCCCAGGCGTCGCGCGGGTCGCGGCCCTTGAGGATGACCTCCAGCCCGCGCCACATCGTGCCGGTGGAGACGGCGTTGCGGATCACGCCCTGCTCGTCGACATTGACCTCGCAGCGCATATGGCCCTCGATCCGGGTGACGGGATCGACGACGATGCGGCGGCCGGAATTGTCCAGCTCGAAGCCGTTCGGAGTTTGCACGACCATGGCTTATGCGTCCTCGTTCTTGCTCTGGGTCTTGCGCTGCGCGGCCTTCAGCGCCGAAATCGCGGCATGGGCGGCCACGCCCGCGCCGACCACGCCCGCGGCGGCCATGCCGACCCGGTCGGCATTCGCCTCGACGCCGAACTGCGTCAGGTCGGTGACCCGGTCGTAGAAGCTGCCCTGGTCCCAGAACCCGTCCTCGGAGCAGCCGATGCAGCCATGGCCCGACTGGATCGGGAAGCTGACCCCCTCGTTCCAGCGCACGGTGGAGCAGGCATTGTAGGTGGTCGGGCCCTTGCAGCCCATTTTATACAGGCAGTAGCCCTTGCGCGCGTTCTCGTCGTCCCACTGCTCGACGAACTGGCCGGCGTCGAAATGCGGGCGGCGGTAGCACTTGTCGTGGATGCGCTGGCCGTAGAACATCGCCGGGCGGCCCTGGCGGTCAAGCTCCGGCAGGCGGTCGAAGGTCAGCATGTAGGTGATCACCCCGGTCATCACCTCGGCGATGGGCGGGCAGCCCGGGACCTTGATGATCGGCTTGTCGGTGATGACCTTGTGGACCGGCGTCGCCCGGGTCGGGTTCGGCTTGGCCGCCTGCACGCAGCCATAGGAGGCGCAGGCCCCCCAGCTGATGATCGCCTTGGCGTCCTTGGCGGCATGGCGCAGCTGCTCGACGAAGGGCTTGCCGCCGACGATGCAGAACATGCCGTCCTCGTTCAGCGGCGGGTTGCCCTCGACCGCGAGGATGTAGTTGCCCTTGTACTTCTCGATGGTCTCCTCGAGCGCGGCCTCGGCCTGGTGGCCGGCCGCCGCCATCAGCGTGTCGTCGTAATCGAGCGAGATCATCGACAGGACCACGTCCTTGGCCAGCGGATGCGCCGAACGGATGAAGCTTTCCGAGCAGCAGGTGCATTCCAGCCCGTGGACCCAGATGACCGGGGTGCGGGGCTTGGTCTCCATCGCATGGGCGATCTTCGGCACGTAGGAGGGCGCGAGCCCCAGCGCCGCTGCCGTCAGCGAGCAGTATTTCATGAAGCTGCGCCGGGTGATCCCCTGCCGCCGCATCACGTCGTAGAAGGTCTCGATCTGGCTCACGCTGGCCCTCCCTCTCGTCTTCCGCGGGCTCCGGATGCCGTTGCATGCAGAGCGTCACCGTGCAGAAGAGCCGAAAGCCCGGGCCGCGACAAAGCAAACCCGTCGGCGCGGGCGGCGCCGGGAAAGCGCTGTATTCCAGAGGGTTGCGGCGGAGACCGGCGCGGGGCTCCGGTCAGGCGGCAACCAGCTTGCCAGCCGGCCGGTCAGCGCGCTTCCGGCGGGGCGACTCGCGCGGCGGCGACCAGCGCCTGGCCGAAGGCGAGCCCGCCGTCATTGGCCGGGACCTGGCGGTGGAGGAGAAGCGGCACGCCCTCGAGCGCCTGGGCCACCAGCGCCAGCAGCGTCGCGTTCTGGAAGCATCCCCCCGAAAGCGCCACCGCCTGCGCGGCGCCGGCCTCGACCAGCGCCCGCGCCTCGGTAGCGAAGGCACGGGCCAGCCCGGCATGGAAGCGCGCGGCCATGACCCCGGGGGCAACGCCCTTGCGGCGGTCCCCAGCCCAGGCGGCAAACAGAGGCGCCGGGTCGAGCCCGGCGCGCCCCTGGGAGATCGGATAGGGATCGGAAAAGCCACCGGGCGCCTGCAGGGCGGCGGCCTCGAGCGCCATGGCCGCCTCGCCCTCGAAGCTCTGCCGGTCCGGCGCCAGGCCGCAGGCGGCGGCGAAGGCGTCGAAGAGCCGGCCCGCCGAGGAGGACAGGGGCGCGTTCAGCCCGCGCTCCATCGCGTGGCGCAGGAGCGGCAGCGGCTTTTCCGGCAGGAGCGCATCGGCCAGATCCGGCAGCCCCGCCTGGTCGAGCCGCGCCACCAGGTTGCGCCAGGGCTCGCGCGCCGCCGCGTCGCCGCCGGGCAGCGGCGCCGGGCGCAGATGCGCCACCCGCGCCGCCTGGCGATAGCCGCCGAGCAGCAGCTCGCCGCCCCAGGCCGTGCCGTCCGTCCCGAGCCCCAGCCCGTCGAGCACGATCGCCGCCACCGGCCCGCCATCGAGCGGCCAGAGATTCTCGCCCAGGCAGGCGGCCATATGGGCGTGGTGATGCTGGACGTGCTCCACCGGCAGCCCGCTCTCTTCGGCATGGCGCGTCGCGCGGAAGCCGGGATGCAGGTCGCAGGCGGCGATCTCGGCGCGGTGGCCGAAAAGCGCGGCATAGTCGCGGCAGGCCGCCTCGAAGGCGTCGGCCGAGAGCGCGCTGTCGAGATCGCCCAGATGGTGGCCGAGCAGCGCCTGGCCGTCCTTCAGGAGGCAGATCGCGCCCTTCATCTGGCCGCCGAAGGCCGCGATCTGCGGCACCTCCCCGAAGCCGGGCGGCAGGCGCAGCGTGCCCGGCACCCGCCCGCGCGCGCGGCGCAGCACCATCGGCCCCTGCGGCGTGATCCGCTCGACGCTGTCATCCAGCCGCCGGGCGATCCCGCGGTCATGCATCACGAAACAGTCGGCGAAGCCCGCGAGCTTCTCCCGCGCCTCGGCATTGCCGGTGACCTGCGGCTCGCCCGAGAGATTGCCGGAGGTCATCACCAGCGGCCGGTCGACCGCGTCGAGGAGCAGATGGTGGAGCGGCGTCGCGGGCAGCATGACGCCCAGGCAGGGCTGGCCCGGCGCCACCGCATCGGGCAGCGCGCGGCCGCGCCGCGCCAGCAGCACGATCGGCGCCGCCGGGTCGGCGAGCAGCGCGGCCTCGTCCTCCGAGACATGGCAGAGCGCGCGGATCATCGCCATCGTGGCCATCAGCGCGAAGGGCTTGGCGGGGCGCCGCTTGCGGTCGCGCAGCCGCTGGACCGCCGGCCCCTGGGTGGCGTCGACCGCCAGATGGAACCCGCCGAGCCCCTTGACCGCGACCGTCTCCCCGGCCTTCAGCCGGGCCGCGGCAGCGCGGACCGGGTCGGGGGCGGCGGGCTCGATCCAGAGCCGCGGGCCGCAATCGGGGCAGGCCACCGGCTGGGCGTGGAAGCGGCGGTCGGCGGGATCGCCGTATTCCGCGCGGCAGGCCGGGCAGAGCGGGAACGCGGCCATCGTCGTCTGGGCACGGTCATAGGGCAGGCCGCGCAGGATCGAGAAGCGCGGGCCGCAATGGGTGCAATTGGCGAAGGCATAGCCGTAGCGGCGGTCGGCCGGGTCGCGGATCTCGGCGAGGCAGGCGGGACAGGTGGCGGCGTCGGGCGTCACCCGGGTCCGCGCCCCCGGCCCGCCCGAGGCGGCGATGGCGAAGCCCGCGGCCAGCGCTTGCCCCGGCAGCGGCGCGGTCTCCACAAGGTCGATCCGCGCCAGCGGCGGCGCCTCGGCCTCGAGCGCGGCGAGGAAGCCCGGCAGGTCCTCTCCCGCGGCGCGGATCAGCACGCCCTCGGCATCGTTGAGCACCTCGCCGCGCAGCCCGAAGCGCTGCGCCAGCTGCCAGACGAAAGGGCGGAACCCGACGCCCTGGACCTGGCCGCGGACCCGGATCTGCAGGGCGTCGCTCAATGGACGGTGCAGTTCATGCAGGGATCGAAGCTGCGCACCACATGCTGGACCGCAAGCGGCACCTCCTCGCCCTCGGCCACCGGCGCGCCGACCAGCGCGGCCTCGACCGGGCCGGGCGTGCCGTCACTGTCGCGCGGGCTGAAATTCCAGGTGGTCGGCGCGATGATCTGGTAGCCGGCGATCCGGCCCTTCTCGACGCGGATCCAGTGGCCGAGCGCGCCGCGGGCCGCCTCGACCAGCCCCTGCCCCTCGCCCTCGGCAGGCAGGGCGACCCGGTCCATGAAGCGCGCCTCGGGACGCAGCGCGGCGACCTGTTCCTCGAGCAGGATCTGCAGCCGGGCGATCTCCAGGAGCCGCCCGCCGATCCGCGCGGTCACGCCGGGCTCTGCCGCGAGCGCCCTTGCCAGCGGATGGCCCGCCACCGCCTGGCGCGCCAGGGCGCCGGTTTCGACCGCCTGCCCGCCATAGCGCGGCGCCTTGCACCAGCTATAGGCGGTCTCGCGCATCTCCTCGTCGGGCAGGGTCTCGCCCGTCATCGGATGCGCCGTGGCGCCGAGCATCCAGGCATGCGACAGATCCTCGGCCACCAGCCCCGGATCGGCCGCCCGCGCGGTCCCGTCCCAGAGCCCCGCCGCCCAGGCGCGGCCGCCGGGCAGCGGATAGGCGCCCCAGCTGAGGAACCGGCCCGGACCGCGGCCGAGCGCGGACAGATCCAGATCGGCGGCGGCGCGCAGGAAGAGCCCGGCATCGCCGGTCTCCCAGCCGGCGTACTGCGCGGGCGTTTCCAGCGCGGCGAAGGCCTCCAGCGGAGCGCCGAAAAGCGCGCGTTCCAGAAAGGCGCGGGACTGGCGCAGATCGGCCTGCATGCGGATGCGGTCGCGCCGCGTCGGGGCGCGGGTGACGCCGCCCGGCTGGATCGCCAGCGTGTGCGGCCATTTCCCGCCGAGCAGCCCGACAATGTGGAAGAGCCGCGCCCGCGCCTCGACCGCGGCACGCAGACCCGAGCCCTCGGCGGCGGTGAAGCGCTCGGCCATCTGCCCGTGCCACTCGCGGCCCGCATAGCCCGCCCGGGCGAAATCCGGCATGAAGAACAGGTAGAAATGGGTGAGGTGGTCGCAGAGGTTCTCCACCCCGTGCAGGATCGCGGCGGCACGCATCGCCTCGGGCGGCATCCGGGCCCCCGCGAGATCGGCAAGCGCCAGCGCTGCCGCCATCGACTGGCTGATCGAGCAGATGCCGCAGATCCGCGGGGTGATGGTCAGCGCGTCCTCGGGCCGCTTGCCCAGCAGGATCCGCTCGAAGCCGCGGAAGAGCGGCGAATTGGCCTCGGCCCGCGCCACGCGGCCGCCGGACAGCTCCAGGCGGATCTCCAGATCGCCCTCGACCCGGTTGAACGGCCCGACCAGCAGCTTGGCATCGCTCATCCGCGCGGCTTCCTCAGGCTCGGGGGCACGGCGATCCGGTCGCTGACGGCGTTCTTCGCCACCCGCGCAGGCGTCGCCGCCTTCGACAGCGAGGCCAGCGCCATGAACCAGGCCTTGGGCATGTCGGTCGGCAGCCCCACCGGGATGCCGGCGAATTTCGGCGTCTCGGCGAAGCCGTGGCCCGGCTCCTCGAATTCGGGCGCGGTGCAGGCGATGCAGGGATAGCCCGCGCGGGTGCAGCTCTCGCCGCCATTCCAGCCGCGGATATTGCAGTCGCCCACCGCCTGGGTGCCGATGCAGCCCAGATGCTCCATCATGCAGCCGATCTCGGACAGGTGCTCGGCGCTGGCCTTGTACTCGTAGAACTCGTTCTTCGGGCAGCCATGGTGGATCAGCGTGTCGGCATAGAAGCGCGGCCGCCCGAGCGGGTCGAGCGCGTCTGCCCCCAGCGCGCCCTCGGCCAGCAGCATCAGCGTTTCCGTCACCCAGTCGGGATGGGTCGGGCAGCCCGCGACATTGACCACCGGCAGGCCCGACGGATCGCGGAAGCCCTCGCCCAGAATCCCGCCGCGGTGGTGGCCCTCGTATTGCAGCCCCATCGCCTCGGTCAGGTTCTCGCCCGCCGAGGAGACCCCGCCATAGGTCGCGCAGGTGCCGACGGCGACGACATGGGCGGCGCGAGGCGCGAGGCTGCGCACCCAGTCGAGCAGCGGCCGCCCGGTGCCCGCCAGCATCTGGTAGCGCCCGGTGCCCCGCGGCCCGGTCAGCACCGCGCCCTCGACGCAGAGGATGTCGAGCGGCTGGCGGCCATCCTCGACGCGCTCGAGCAGGCGGCGCACTTCGGCGCCGGTCGCCTCGCTGAAGGTGGGATGCCACAGGAAATCGAGCCCCGCGCCCTCGAAAAGATCGAAGACGCCCGGACTTTCCGCGCAGAGCAGCGACATCGTGCAGCCGCCGCAGCCCGCCGCCTGGAGCCAGAGGATGTTCATGCCGCCGCCTCCGCCGCTGTCAGCACCAGCCGGAAGCAGGCGCCCTCGCCCTCCTCGCAGAGGCTCAGCGCGCCGCCATGCTCCTCGGCGATCTTGGCGGAGATCGACAGGCCCAGCCCGGTCCCCTGCCCCACGGGCTTCGTCGTGAAGAACGGGTCGAAGATGGTCGAGCGGTGCTCGGGCGCGATGCCGGGGCCGTTGTCGCGCACCATCAGCTGCGCGCGCCCGCCGGCGCAGGACAGCGCCATCTCCAGCCGTGGCCGGTCGGTCTCCGCCATTGCGTCCATCGCGTTCTGCACCAGATTCATGATCACCTGCTGGATATGCCCCATCCGCCCCAGCACCGGAAGCGTCTCGGGCCCGGACCACTCGACCGAGACGCTGCGGCGCACCCCGCGCTCGACCCAGCGCAGCGCGGTGCGGGCGCAGTCGGCCAGGTCGAACACTGCCATCTCGCCCGCCCCCTCGGCCGAGAGGCGGCGCAGATCCTCGACGATGTCGCGCACCCGCTCCGAGCCCTCGCGCGCGCCCTCGATCGCATGGCGCAGGTTGCGGATGTCGCGGTCGAGCCGCAGCTTCTGGCGCAGCTCGATCAGCTCGTCGCGGCCGGCGCCCTCCTGCACGCGGTCGAAATACTGCTCGAACCGCCCGGCGTATTTCTCCAGCGCATGGGCATTGGCGTAGACGAAGCTGATCGGGTTGTTCAGCTCATGCGCCACCCCCGCCAGCAGGCGGCCGAGCGAGGCCATCTTCTCGTTGCGCACCAGCTGGCTCTGCGCCTGCTTCAGCGCCTCGTGGCTGGCCTCCAGCTCGCCATAGGCGCGGCGCAGCTCGCCCAGCGGCCGGCCCGTCAGCACGGCGCCGGTGGCGCGGCGGCGGCGGTCGAGCCGGGGCGCGACCGAGAATTCCAGCGGCACCGGCCCGGCCGCGCCGGCCAGCTCCACCTCCAGCACGCTGTCGCGCCGTTCGCGCACGGCCCGCGCGATGGCCGCGCCCACCTGGCTGCGGGCGGGCTCGGCGAAGAAGCCCGGCAGCGCCTGGCCGGTCAGCGCGGCGATCTCCTGGCCGGTCGCGTCGCAGAAGGAGCGGCTGGCATTCTCGATCAGCCCGTCGCGCGAGACCACCACCAGCACGTCGCTGATCGAGGCCAGCACCGAGGCGAGGAAATCCTGCAGCGCCTGCAGCTCGAGATTGCGCGCCTCGAGCTTCTCCTGGTAGTCGATCAGCTCGGCATAGGTGCGGTCGACGGCGCTGAGCACGTCGGCCCAGACATGTTCGCCGAGCTCCCCGGCCTCTCCCGGCATCGTGGCGTCTCGCTCCATCCGGCACCTCCGGGACACAGCATAGGCGGGCGGCGGCGGCATGGAAAGCCCGCGCTCGGCTCCGGCTCAGGCGGCGTCGATGGCCCGGGCGATCCGGGCGATGCCCTCGGGGATGGCGGCGCGCGAGATCGAGGAATAGGCCAGCCGGTAGAAGTTCCCCGGCCGCGCGGCATCGTCGAAGAAGGCCGCGCCCGGCTCGATCAGCACCCCCTCGCCGCGCAGCGACAGCGCCAGCGCCTCGGTATCGACATGCTCGGGCGCCTGCATCCAGAGGCTCGATCCGCCGAGCGCGTCGCGCCCCGCGACCCGCAGGCCGTGGGCGGCGATCGCCTCCTCCATCACCGCGCGGCGCTGCTCGAAAGCGCCCGACATGCGCCGGATCAGCGCGTCGTAATGGCCGAGCGACAGGAAATAGGCGACGGTGCGCTGGATATGGCCGGGCGGGTGGCGCAGCATCAGCGCCCGGAGCGCGCGGGCCTCGCGGATGAAGGGCTCGGAGCCGACCAGATAGCCCAGCCGCAGCCCC
>NZ_VATA01000076.1 GCF_005870025.1 Poseidonocella sp. HB161398 | reverse complement strand
CTTCAGCGCTTCGTTGTAGGCCGGCCAGTTCTTGGTCTTGTAGCTCGGCGGGATGGGTCTGCTCATGCAGACCAGCTACCACGCTGGATTCGCAAGATGAATCCCTCACCCGGCCTTTGCGCAACAAAGCTCGTCAACATGGCAGTGCTGTTCAGCAGCTCGTTAAAAGAAGATCTTCATTGATAGAGAACGCTTTTCCGAAGGGAGCGACCGAGAATAACGCTTGGGATTCGTCAAGAACTTTCCCGCTTCCGCCTCGCCGTACTTCTTGCGAATGCTCTTGGCAATGCTGCAAACTAATAACCCTCTCAGGAAGGGTTGCCTAGATAAACGGGAATTGTCAGATGGTTCCACGATCTCACTGTATGGAACTCGAAATGATCGTCCAATTTTCATTTTTTCAATGCGCTCTAATCGGCTTGCCCAAAGATCATTCTTGTTCTGATCTTGAATGGCGGATTCGCTTTCTACAGAAACTGTATTCGAATTGTTATTATTCAGTCGGTACTCGCACAGCGGTATTGTGGCGCAATTCGTTGAGACGGGATATGACTCCAGAAGTTCCAGAAGGAATATGTAGTCCTCGTACAAATGAAATTCCTCGTCAAATCTTGGAACTTTCTGTAAGCGGCGCAGGTCAACAATATATGAATGAATAGGGAAGCAATTTGCGATTAGGCAAGAGGAAACAGATGGGTTTGACGAGAAAACACGCTTTCCTGTGATGTTGATCTCACCTTCGAGAAGGTCGTCATAAAAAGCTAGCGTGCAGCCTCCAAAACTGGCTGAGACACTTGGATCTTTGCTGCGGGAAATATCTTGAATAAGGGTTTTCGCGTGATCTGGATAGACAATATCATCGTAATCTAGAAATCCGACATACCTGCTTTCCAAAACATCCAAAGCTCTGTTTAAAAGTGCGCCTCTATGATCGCCCGGTTGCGGAAATGAGAAGTTCCTCACTTCCACATCCAATTTGCACCTGTCCTGCAGTTCGCGAATTGATGAGGTGATCTGAGTCAGGGAACTGTCGGGCAAATCTTGCACCGCCACGAGAGCTCGTGCAGAATGGTAGGATTGAGCGGCAACACTCAATAGCGCTGTTTTTAATTTGGGCAGGGTAGACACGCTGTGACAGCGCAGTACGTAAGTTATCGTTTCATTGTCGTCTGTCATGGTGTTTTTTTCGATCTTGCGAAGCCGTTGTAAGATCCAAATTCCAATTTTACCGAGTTGTGAATCTTTTATCCGAGCCTTGGGGCAGGAGCCTTGTAATCGGTGCTATACGTCTGTTGGCCAACAGGCAAGCCGACACGGATTGCGTCCCGAGGCGCGGTGCAGCTGGCGGTTGCCGTCGGGGTGCTGACGCCAGGCCGAAGCGAAGGATGCCCCGATGGCCAGACCGGTGATGGAGCTCCGCATGCTCGCGGAAAGCGCGGGGCGTGCCCGCCACCGGTCCGGAGGGCGCTGTTGCGCAAGTCAGCTGATGACCGCAATTCCCCGCAAGACCGCATGTCTTTTTCACCGGCCCGGCCCTGCCGGATCAGTCTGCATCCTGATCGCGGGGCGGCGGGGGCCGTCCGTTTGCGATGGAGGACGACATGCTGAACGCCCATGGAACGATCTGCGCCGGAATTGATGTGTCCAGGGACAAGCTTGCGGTCGCGATCGCGGGTAGAGAGCGAGGGGACGAGGTTCTCGGCCTTGGCACGTTCGAGAACCCACCCGCCAGCGTCGGCAAGCTGCTGAAGACGCTTGCCGGGCGAGGTGACATCTCGGCCTGCGACGAGGCTGGGCCGGCCGGCTGCGCGTGCTGCGTGGTCGCGCCGTCCCCGATCCCGGTCAGGGCCGGAGAGCGGGTCGGGACCGGTCGGCTTGATGCCCGGCGTCTTGCGCGCCTTCCGCGTGCCGGAGAATTGACCCCGGTCTGGACGCATGAGGCGATGCGCGGTCTGGTCCGGGCCCGGCAGAGCGCCGCGGAGGATCAGCGCCGCAAGCGCCAGCCCGTCACGGCCTTCGTTCTGCGTCACGGGCGGGTCCATCAACGCTCCAGGCCGTGGACGATGCGCTATCGGCGCTGGCTGCAGAGCCTGGCGGTCGATCCCCCGGCGCACCAGATCGCGCTGCAGGCAATGTTGCAGGCGGAACGAAATGCCCCGGAGCGGCTGGAGCCGCTGGCCGGGCACATCGAGGCCCTGCTGCCGGACTGGACACTCGCGGCAGGGAACGCGCTTCAGGCGCTGCGGGGCGTCGGGCTGATCAGCGCCGTCATCTTCATGGCCGGGATCGGCGAGGTGCGGCGGTTCGAGACACCTGTGAAGCTGATGGCCTAAATCGGGCTCGTGCCGGGCGGAGGCTCGACCGGCAACGATCGGGCGCGGCATCACCCGCGCGGGCAATGCCCGCGTGCGGCACAAGCTGATCGAGGGGGCCTGGACCTGCCGCCTGCAGGCACGGCCGGGCGCGCGGAAGCTCTTCATCCTCGAAGAGCAGTCGCCGGAGGGTCAGGGCACTGCGTGGAAGGCGCACTCCCGCCTGACGGCCCGGTATCGCAAGCACAGCCCGCGCGGCAGGAAACCGACCGTCGTCACCGCGGCAATCGCGCGGGAGTTGGCGGCGTTCATGCGGGACATCGCCCGCCGCACCAAGCCCGCGCGCTGAGCGCGCTCCCCGACGCGCCCAATGGCGGGCGCGAGGCCGACGGCAGGGGACTATCCGGCACTCGCTGAGCGGCCAGCTTCGCGCCGACGCCCGCCGCAAGACAGGAATAGAGACGCACAATCGCTCCTGCGGTATCCAGCCCGCGCATCAGAGCTTGTTCCCCGACGCCTTCGGACCTCGTGCCCCCCTTGGGCGTCCAGACCACAACGAACGCCCGGGCGTTTCAAATCGCGTGGCCCGCCCCTTGAAAAAAGACATCAGAGCGGCATTGCGACGCCCTTCGCCAAGAGGCCCTGCTGGATGCTGCTCCGGGCGCTGCTGGTTTCCGGGCAGATCCTTCTTCTCGCGTTTTGCAGGCAAACCGCTGCCGGGCAGCGGATGCGCAAGATCGACGGATGGGAACCTCTCTCTCGGCTGCTCGAGCCGATGTCCCTTGACCTCGCCGCCTGAACGGAGCCAATCTCAAATGCCCGGAGCATGCCGCTCGGCAATTTCCACCACATTCGCGACACGACCGGCACCGCGCGCGCCGTCAGGTCCGCCAGGTGCGGTCGTCCTGACCGGATGTTCGCATCGCGGGATCTGCAACATATGCACCCGCGCGAAATCGGTGACCGGCCAGGAGCTGCACGCCGTCATCGGCGGTTTCAACCTTGTCTACCCCGAGAGGCCGGCCGTCGACGAGACAATCGCGTGGTTCCGGGCAGTCGGCATTTCGCGCCTGCTGCCCGTCCATTGCGTGTCCTTCGACATCCAGGCCCGATTTCAGACCGAGTGCGGCTATGACAGGCCCGGTGCGGGGTCGCTGATCGGGATTCGAGGGACGGATGGCCCGTTCCGGCCCCGGCGATTGTTTCCCGGCAGCAAGGCCGGGCTGACGGGCGCCCGGCATGGTCCGGGCGCGCGCTCTTCCGGCCCCCGAAGGCCTTCCTCGGAGCACGGGCCTCCGCGTCCCGCGGCGTGTCACCGGCTGCGCCGCAGGGGCGTCTCTCACGCTTGCCCTTAACCTCCGTGCGCTTGGCCGTCCGCTGCTGCGGGTTCGCCCGCGGCACGAGCCGTGGCCGGGCAGGCCGCGTCGGCCGTCGATCTGCCGCCCGGTCCTGCGGAAGCGGGACTCACCGCCTGACGGCCCGGCGGGGTCCTGTCGATGGACGCGGCGAAACAGCATTCGCGGGGCCTCGGGATGTCGGGCGGGAGCTTTGCCGCATGCGGGACCTTGCCGGGCTGGGCTCCGGGATGCCGGCGGGAGGAGCGCGGGCCGCCCCGGTTTCACCGATCTCGCGCCCCCGCATACCTGGCGCGGCTTTCTGCCTGGAAAACAGGGAGAAAGCCGACATTTTGCACCGGCCGGACAGTCCGGAACAGCGTCGGCCGGGACGGAAAGAGTATTTGAAATCTGAATTCTTGGCCGGTTTTTAGCATAGAAACTGATATTCACGCGGCGACGCCCCCGGCCTAGGGTCCCGGCAACAGACAGCGGGGTACGGCCTATGGGCGCGTTAGACGGCATCAGGGTTCTCAGTTTCAACCATTTCCTTTCCGGTCCGGCAGCGGCCCAGCATCTGGGCGATCTCGGCGCGGATGTGATCGCGGTCGAGCCGCTGACCGGCGCCTTCCAGCGCAACTGGGCGGTCGGCAACCGCTTCGTCGACGGCATCTCGGTCAACCACATGACCACCGGGCGCAACAAGCGCTCGATCGCGGTCGACCTGAAATCGCCCGAGGGCATCGCCGCGGTGAAGCGGCTGGTCGCGACCGCCGATGTGGTGATGGAGAACTTCCGCCCCGGCACGCTGGAAAAGCTCGGCCTCGGCGAGGACGTGCTGCGCGGGATCAACCCCGGGCTGGTCTATGCCGCCACCACCGGCTTCGGCCCGGACGGCCCCTATGCCAGGCGTCCCGGACAGGACATCCTGCTGCAGGCGATGACCGGGCTCGCCGCCCATACCGGCAGCATGGAGACCGGCCCGGTCGCCGTCGGCTCGGTGCCGATCGACCACCATGCCGCGGCGCTGACCGTGGCTGGGATCCTCGCGGCGCTCTTGGAGCGCGGGCGCACCGGCAAGGGCCGCCGCGTCGAGGTCAACATGCTGCAGGCGGCGATCGACCTGCAGGGCGAGTCGGTCACCGCCTGGCTGAACGGCGCCGAACGCGCCGGGCCGCGCGGGCAGAAGGGCATGGCCAACTGGTTCAGCCCGGGCCCCTACGGCATCTATGCCTGCACCGACGGCCATGTGATGATCTCCATGTCGACGCCCTCGCAGATCGGCAAAGCGCTGGAACTGCCTGAAATCGCGGAATTCTCCGACAAGGACGGGTTCGACCGCCGCGGCGAGGTCAGCTCGGCCGTGGCCGCGGCGATGGCGGAAATGGCGATGGACGAGGCGCTGCCCAAGCTCGAGGCGGCGGGCGTCTGGCACGAGGTGGTGCGCGACTATGACAGCCTGCGCGGCAACCCGCAGCTGGCGCATCTGGGCGGGCTGATCGACACCGAGACCCGCGACGGCAGCGCGATGACCCTGATCGGCAGCCCGATCCGCATCGACGGCGCTGCGGCCGAGGTCCGGCTGCCGCCGCAGGCGCTCGGCGCGCAGACCCGCGACGTGCTGGCCGAGGCGGGCTTTTCAGAAACCGAAATCGACGCGCTGCTCGAGGGCGGCGCCGTGGCCCAGACCGACCGCATGAGCGTCTGAGGCAGGACAGGAAGACAAGCGATGGATTTCACGATTTCCGACGAGATGAAGATGGTCACCGAAACGGTCGGCCAGTTCATCCGCGACAGGGTGCAGCCCTTGGAGGCCGAGACCGAGGCCAATGCCGAGATCCCGCCCGCCAAGCTGGCGCAGGTGAAAGCCGAGGCGCAGGCGCTGGGGCTCTATGCGATGAACATGTCCGAGGAGGTCGGCGGCGCGGGCCTCGGCGTTCTCGACATGTGCCTCGTCGAAGAGCAGCTGGGCCAGACCTCGGACGCGCTGATCCGCCGGATCTTCGGCCAGTGCTATCCGATGATGGAGCAGCTGGCCGACGAGGCGCTGCGGCAGAAGTACCTGTATCCGCTGGTCAATGGCGAGAAGATCTGCGCCATGGCGATCACCGAGCCGGGCGCGGGCTCCGACGCGGCGGCGATCCGCACGAAGGCGCATCTCGACGGCGGCGAATGGGTGCTGAACGGCACCAAGCATTTCATCTCGGACGGCGACATCGCCGATTACGTCATCGTCATGGCGGTGACCGATGCCGAGAAGGGCGCGCGCGGCGGCATCTCGCTGCTGCTGGTCGACAAGGGCACGCCGGGCTTCTCGGTCGTGGGCAAGCAGCCGATGATGGGCCATCGCGGCTATGGCCATGCCGAGCTGGCCTTCGACAACTGCCGCGTCCCCGCGGGCAATGTGCTGGGCGAGGTCGGCAACGGGTTCAAGGTGATGATGGCCAATGTCTCTGGCATCCGGCTGGGCCATATCGGCGCGCGCGCCGTGGGCATGGCCAGCCGCGTCCTCGAGATGATGCGCACCCATGCCGCCGAGCGGAAGCAGTTCGGCCAGCCGATCGGCGAGTTCCAGATGGTCCAGCAGATGATCGCCGACAGCGCGATGGAGATCTTCGCGACCCGCATGGCGGTGATGAACACCGCCTGGGAGGTCGACCAGGGCATCGACGCCCGCGACAAGGTCTCGATGGTCAAAGTCATGGCCTCGGAAATGCTGGGCCGGGTGGCCGATCGCGGCATCCAGGTCTTCGGCGGCTCCGGCTTCGCCAAGGACCTGCCGCTGGAGCGGATCTACCGCGATGCCCGCGTCACCCGCATCTATGACGGCACGTCCGAAGTCCACCGCATGCTGATCGCGCGTTCCGTGATCAAGCGCGGCCTGACCCTGTGAGCAGACCCATGACCAAGATCGAAACCGGTGCCTCCGTCACCTTCCGCAAGACGATGACCGTGGCCGAGCAGGGCTTCTATACCGGGATTTCCGGGGACATGGACCCGCTGCATGTCGACCGGGTGAAGGCGCAGGCCGCCGGGCTGGCCGACATGGCGGTGTTCGAGATCGCCGCGGGCAGCCTGTTTTCCACCGCCATGGCGCGGGTCGCCGGGCCCGGCTGGCGGATCGAGGCGGTGTCGCTGCGCTTCGCCCGTCCGCTCGCGGTCGGCGAGACCCTGGCCGCGACCGCGACGGTCGCCTCGGCCGATGGCGCCATCGCCTTCGAGCTGACGGGCACCTCCGGCGCGGAGACGGTGATCGAGGGCGAGGCCCGGCTGGGCCGCGTGGCCGCCGATGTATGAGCTGCGCCCCATCGACGACATCACGGTCGGCGACCGGGTGTCGATCACCAAGACGATCACCGAGGCCGACGGCGCGATGTATGTCGCGGCCACCGGCGATTTCGGCCCGGTCCATGTCGATGACGACTATGCCACGACCACCCGCTTCGGCGAGCGGCTGGCGCCGGGGATCCTGGTCGGCGGCATCTGCACCTCGATCCTCTCGGCGGAACTGGTCGGCACGCTCGGCGTGTCGATCCGCGACTGCTTCTGGTTCACGGGGGCTGTGCGCTACGGCGACACGCTGACCTTCGAGCTCTGGGTTGCCGCCAAGGACGAGGAGGCCCGCACCGTCGACTGGGCCGCCTCGGCCCGCAACCAGGACGGCACCGAGGTGCTGAAGGTCGACGCCACCCTGAAATTCCCCCGCAAGAAAGCGAGCTGACCATGACCATCACCGGAAAAGACCTGCGCGGGATCACCGTGGCCACGGTGCTGCCCTTCGACGAGGCCGGCGCGATCGACTGGGACGGCTACGCCGCCGTGCTCGACCACTGCGCGCAGCCCGCGACGACGGATTGCGTCTTCGTCAACGGCCATGCCGGCGAGGCGACGGCGCTGACCGCCGAGGAGCGGGCAGAGGTCATCAAGCGTACCCGCGACCAGATCGGCCCGGACCGGGTCCTGCTGGCCGGCGTCGTGCCCACCGGCTATCCGGATGCCGTGGCGCAGGCCGGGGCCGCGCGCGAGGCCGGGGCCGATGTCGCGGTGATCTTCCCCGCCGAGGCCCTGGGCGGCGGCAACGCCAACACTGCCGCACCGGTGAAGTTCATGGAGAAGCTGGCGGGCGAGCTCGCGATGCCGCTCTCGGTCTTCCAGTTCCCGATCGCCTCGGGCTTCGGCTTCTCGACGCCGGTCCTCGCGGAAATGGCGCAGATCCCCGAGGTCATCGCCGTCAAGGAGGGCTCCGCGACGCTGCTGGCCTATGACGAGAACCGCCGCGCCATCAAGGCGGCGGCGCCGGATGTCGCGATCCTGCCGTCGAATTTCCACTGGTTCTTCGCCCAGGTCGCGCTTGGCGGCGACGGCATCCTGTCGGGGCTCGCCTCGCTGACCCCGGGGCTGCTGAAGGACCTGTGGGACGCCTCCGAGGCGGGCGATCTGGCGGCGATGCGCACGGCCAATGACCGGCTCTATCCAGTGGTGCGCGCGATCTACGGGCCGGCTCCGGTGATCGACATGCATACCCGCATGAAGGACGGGCTTCGGCTGATGGGGGTCATCAAGAATTCCGCGCCGCGCCTGCCGCTGCTGCCGCAGCCGGACGCCGTGGTCGAGGGCGTGCGCAAGGCGCTCGCCGAGGCCGGACAGCTGTGACCGCCGGCGGGATCTACGCCGCCACGATCGCGCCGATGCATGAAGACGGCGCGCTCGACATGGCGAGCCTGGAGCGGCATTTCGCGCAGGTCGGGGCCACCTCGGGCCTGGCCGGGCTCTTGCTGAATGGCCATGCGGGGGAGGGGGTCTACTTCTCCCGCGAGGAAGCTTCCGAGGTGGTGCGGCTGGCCCGCGCCACCCTGCCGGAGGCGCGGCTGCTGGCCGCGGTCGGTGCCGAGTCCACTGCGCAGGCGGTGGCGGACGGGCAGGCCGCGCTGGACGCCGGGGCCGATGCGATCATGGTCTTCGCGCCCTTCTCCTGGGCGCTGGGGCCGGATCCGCGCGCGGTCGTCGCCCATCACCGCGGCATCGCCGAGGGCACCGGCGCGCCGATCTACCTGTTCCAGGGCTCGGTCGGCTCGGGCGGGCTGCATTACGGCGACGAGCTGCTCGCGCGCCTGCTGGAGATCGGCGCCGTCGCGGGCATCAAGGAAGGCTCCTGGGAGACCCGCGCCTATGAGGGCACCCGCCGCATCGCCCGCGCCCTGCGTCCGGAGGTGGCGGTGATGGCCTCGGGGGACGAGCATCTCTTCCCCTGCTTCCTGATCGGCTCGGACGGCAGCGCGGTCAGCCTGGCCGCCGTCATCCCCGAAGCGGTCACCGCGCTGGATGCCCATGTCCGCGAGGGCCGGATCGAGGCGGCGCGCGACCTGCACGCGCGCATCTACGGGCTTGCGCGGCTGGTCTATGCCGCCCCCGGCCATCTTGCGGCGGCGCGGCTCAAGGCGGTGCTGGCCGCGCTCGGCCGCATCGACAGCGCCAGCTGCCGCGCGCCCACCCCCGCCATCTCCGCGGACGAGACCGCGGCGCTGATGGCGGCGCTTCAACCCTGCCTGGAGGTGTCCCGGTGACCCAGACCCATATCGTGTTCGTCGATGTCGACCCCGAGGACGAGGCCGCCTTCGACGAGTGGTACGAAACCACCCATGTGCCGGATATCCTGGCCTGTCCCGGCTGGCTGGATGCGCGGCGCGAGAAATGCCTCGAAGGCGGGCCGCGCCATGTCGCGATCTACACCATTACCGGTCCCGAGGCCTATGAAACCCCGGAATTCGACGCTATCAAGGGCTTCGGCCCGTTCACCGGCAAGGTCAGGAACTTCCACCGCATCCGCCTGACCAGGAGCTGAGCGGCCCTCACGGACCGCAGGAGACCATGCTCAACCTCAGACAGCTCGAAGTCCTGCGCGCCGTTGTCCAGTACCGCACGACCGTCGGCGCGGCGGAGCGGCTGGGCATGTCCCAGCCCTCGGTGTCGAACACCATCCGCCATGTCGAGACGGTGCTGGGCTTTCCGCTCTTCGAGCGCGTCTCGAACCGGCTGTCGCCGACCGCCGAGACACTGATCCTGCTGGAGGAGGCGGAGCCGCTCTTCCTGCTGCGCGACGCGGTCAACCAGCGCGCCGCCGACTTGCAGGCCGGGCGGATCGGGCGGATCCGCATCGCCTCCACCGCCGAGCTTTCCGAGGCGATCATGCCGAAGGTGATCGCTGATTTCGCCAACCGCTCGCCGGGCATCCAGATCTCGCTGGAGACCCGGCCGCTCGACAGCGTGCTGCAGGTGGTCGAGAGCGGGCTGGCCGATGTCGCCTTCGTCATCGCCCCCTACGAGCACCACGCGCTGGAATACCAGCGCATCGCCACGCTGCGCGCGGTCTGCCTCTGCCAGGAGGACGACCCGCTGGCGCAGCTGTCCGAGGTGACGCCGAAGGATCTCGATCCGCGGCCGCTGGCCGGGCCGCAGGTCGCCAACCGCATCGGACTGATGATTGCCGAGAGCTTCGGCAAGAGCGGCGTCGACTACCATCCCTCGATCGAGACGCGCTTCATGAACGCCGCGTCGCGCATCGTCGCCCATGGCCGCGGCGTCGCGCTGATCGACGAGCTCTCGGCCTATGCGGTGCTGCGCCCGGGGCTGGCGATCCGGCCCTACCGCCCGGAGCTGAGCTTCGAGCTGTCGGCGGTACTGTCGCGCACCAAGCAGCCGAGCCGCCAGACCAAGCGCTTCATCCGGGCCTTTGCCGAGTGCACCGAGACGCTTCTGGCCGATATCGCCGCTGCCATCGCCGGCCCGGCCCGCTAGCTCTCCGGGGGGCTCACGGTCTGCCGCCCGACCCGCAATGGCGGACGGTGGCCGATCCATCGGGGGCCGGACGCAGATGCATGCTCCCGTTGGTCCCGGCAGGGTGCTGAAAACATCTGCCCGGCCACGGAAGCTGCGGATCAAATTGGGAAAATCGTCCCGAAGGCAGCTGGGCTTGCTCATTGCCCGAAGCGGCCCTGGCCAAATCCGGAACGATTTCCATCTCGATGACGCGCTGAGGACATTTTTCAGCACCCTGCCAGCGCAGGGGTGGGACCTTGAGGACACGTGCCGCGGCCATTGCCCCGCCGCCTCTGCAAGGGCCTGCACCTGCCGCAGATCTCTCTTGCGTTGCATCTCCAAGGGCATGCTGGCGGACCGGGCCGACCGCCCTAGATGCGCGAAGCGCATGTGGCCGGCAGCGCGACCATCGGCTCTCCTGCCCGGCAGAGCTCAGGCCGACTGGCGGACGCCGCCATTTACCGCTGAAGGCGACCCCGGACGCGGAAGGGCAGGCAGTCCCGGACATTTTCTCGCCCGGGGGAAACTGCGATCTCCAATGGGTCTGTACCCGCCCCGGCATAGCCGAACTCCCGCGCCGGGGGAAAATGCACCTGCTCCCGCCCTGCTGCCGCAGACGTTATGGCCGTCCTTCGCCGGGCCAGCGCCGGCAGATGCAGCGCAACCGGCGGACCGGCCCTTCGCAGTCCCGGGCCGCTACTGCGCGTCTGCCAGCGATGCCTCCAGCACCCGCAGCAGCGCAGCACCGCCTTCGGCCAGCAGGTTGGTGTCGTTGGTCGCCACCACATGCCCCGCGCCGAGCGCCGCTGCCAGCCCGGGGACCAGCTCCGGCGGCAGCCCCATCACGCCGAAGCCCTTCCCGGCGGCCTGCGCTGCCTGCGCGATCCGGGCGAAGGCCCGCGCCACGTCCGGATGGCCAAGCTGGCCGCGCCGTCCCAGCCCGTCGGCAAGGTCGTTCGAGCCGATCATCAGCATGTCGATCCCCGGCACAGCGGCGATCTCCGCGGCATTCTCCAGCCCCTCGGCGCTCTCGATCATGGCGATGACCTGCGTGCCGGCCTCCGCCTCCCGTGCCAGATCCGCCGCGGGCAGCACCCGGTAGCCAAGCGCCGGCAGCGGGCCGGGCAAGGCGCGCGCGCCGGTGGGCGCGAAGCGGCAGGCCCGGGCGACCGCCGCCGCCTGGGCTTGCGTGTCGACATGGGGCACGATCACCCCGGTGGCGCCGCAGTCGAGCACCCGCGCCACATCGGGCGAAGCCGGCCCTGTCACCCGGCCGAAGACCGGCATCCCCGCCGCCAGTCCCGCCGCGGCCGCCTGGCCAAGCGCGTCGAGCCCCAGCGGGCCATGCTCCATGTCGATCACGAGGAAGCCGAATCCGGCCGCCCGGGCGAGCAGGACCGACTCTGCCCGGCCGAGCAGGCAGCAGGCGAGTCCGAAGGCGGGTCGGGGGGTGTGCTTTATTTTCAGGCTGTTCATGCGGTTCCGTCCATTGTCTAGGCGCTTCGCGAAGCGCCCTGGCGAAGAGACTACCGGGAAAGCGAAGAGAATATTCATGGAAAGTGGGCTTTAAATAGTAGCTATCAATTTCTTAATAGACGGCTTCCTTCATCCCGTCCGCTTTGACAGTAGGGTGGCCGTAGGCACGAAAGACACGTTCAGGTTGTGCCATTCTATCTGCGGCAGACAGGAGCTTCCCGATGGCCGAGCGGACCGCCTTTCTCCAACCTCTTCCCCCGCTCGAGGGGCGGCCGCCGTTGCTCCGGCCGCTGATCTGCGGACTCTGGGGCCTGCGGCGCCTGGTCGACATCCTCGCTCTGGTGCTGCTGGGCTACATGGCCTGCGCGATCCTGATCCAGATCTCCGGCCGCTACGTCTTCAACTACTCCATCGCCTGGAGCGAGGAGACCGCTACCTTCGCGCAGATCTGGCTGGTGCTGCTCGGCGCCGGGATCGCGATGCGCACCAATGCGCATGTCGGCGTCGACGTGCTGATCCGCAAGGCGCCCGCGCCGGTGCAGAAGGTGTTCGCCGCCGGCGGGCTGGCGCTCGGCATCTGGTTCATGGCCGCGGTGATCGTCGGGTCGATGGCGCTGGTGGCGATCGGCCTGCGCATCCACAGCCCGGCGACCGGCCTGCCGATGGCGGTGCCCTACCTGTCGCTGCCCGTGGGCTTCGGCTACTTCCTGCTGGAATTCGTGCTGTCGGGCGTGTCGCGGCTGGCCTCCGGGGAGGCGGCGCAATGATCTGGGCGGCCGGCGGCTTCATCCTTCTGCTGATTTCGGGCATCCCGATCGTCCTGGCGCTCGGCATTGCGGCGCTCCTGGCGATCGAGCTGACCACCACCGCGCCGGTCTCGATCGTGGCGCAGCGCATCTATGGCGGGCTCAACTCCTTCTCGCTGATGGCGATCCCGTTCTTCGTCGCCTCCGGGCTGCTGATGGAGGCCGGGGGCATCGCCCGCCGCTTCGTCGCGCTGGCCTCGGCGCTGGTCGGCTGGATCACCGGCAGCCTCTACCTGGTGTCCATCGTCACCGGCGCGGGGCTGGCGGCGATTTCGGGCTCGGGCTCGGCGGACACGGCGGCGATCGGCTCGGTGATGATCCCCGAGATGAAGAAGCGCCGCTACGACATCGACCTTGCCGCCGCGGTGATCGCCGCCGCCGGGTCGCTGGCCTCGGTCATCCCGCCCTCGATCGTGATGATCGTCATCGCCATCACCGCCAGCCAGTCGATCGGCGGCATGTTCCTCGGCGGCATCGTGCCGGGCGTGCTGATCATGGCCGGGCTGATGACCGGCTGCTGGCTCTTCGCCCGCAGCCAGGGCGAGGCGGGCCGCGACCGCGAGGCGTTCAGCCTCGGCAAGCTCGGCCGCGCCTTCCTCGACGCGCTGCCCGGGCTGGCGATCCCGGTGGTGATCATCGGCGGCATCACCGGCGGCATCTTCACCGCGACCGAGGCGGCCTGCATCGCGCTCTTCGCGACGCTGGCGATCAGCCTCTTCGTCTACCGCGAGATCACCCTGGCCGACGTGCCGGCGATCCTGCTGCGCGCCGTCGGTCTTTCGGCCACCGTGCTGATCATCATCGCCACGGCCAGCGTCTTCACCTGGATCATCGCCTCGACCGGCTTTCCGGCGCTGCTGAAGGACTGGCTCACCGGCATCACCGGCAACGCGATCGTGTTCCTGCTGATCGTCAACGTGCTGCTGCTCTTCGTCGGGATGTTCATGGAGAGCATCTCGGCGATCCTGATCCTGCTGCCGATCCTGCTGCCCGTGGCGCAGAGCTTCGGCATCGACCCGATGCAGTTCGGCATCGTCGTCGCGCTCAACCTCTCCATCGGCCTGATCACGCCGCCCTACGGCATCTGCCTCTATGTCGCCTCGGCCGTCGCCGGGCGCCGGATCGAGCAGGTGTCGCGGCGGGTCTGGCTGCCCTTCCTGTGCATGCTGGCGGTGCTCATGCTGGTGACCTTCGTCCCGGCCGTGTCGCTCTGGCTGCCCTCGCTGCTGATGCCCTGACGCAGCCGCCGCAAGACGTCCCTCCTCCCCAACAAGAAACCGAGATCCAAGGAAAATCCAATGTCCAACAGATTGTTCAGTGCCCTTCTTGCCTCCGCTGCCCTGCTGACCCCCGCGATGGGCGAGGCGCAGTCGCTGCGGGTGGCGCATACCAATGCCGCCAATGAGGTCCAGGACATGGGCCTGCAGAAGATGAACGAGATCCTCGCCGAGAAGTCCGGCGGCGCGGTGTCGCTGGAAGATTTCCCCGGCGGCCAGCTCGGCGACGAGCAGCAGATCGTGGAAAGCGTGATGCTGGGCTCGCTCGACATGGCGATGGTGTCGAACGCGATGCTGTCGAACTACGTGTCCGAGTACAAGGTCTTCGACATGCCGTTCCTGTTCCCGACGATCGAGGGGCTGGGCGAGAAGATCGACGCCAATTTCGAGCTGATGCAGGCCGACGCGAATGCCGCTGGCTTCCAGCTGATCGCGGTCTATTCCTCGGGCATCCGCAACCTGATGACCTCGGAGCCGGTCAACTCGATCGAGGATCTGCAAGGCATGAAGATCCGCACCATGCAGAACCCGGTCCATGTCGAGGCGTTCCGGGAATACGGCGCAAACCCGACGCCGATGAGCTATTCCGAGCTCTACGGCGCGCTGCAGTCGGGCGTCGT
Source organism: Poseidonocella sp. HB161398 (assembly GCF_005870025.1). Lineage (GTDB taxonomy): Bacteria > Pseudomonadota > Alphaproteobacteria > Rhodobacterales > Rhodobacteraceae > Mangrovicoccus. The sequence continues at coordinate 10,963 of NZ_VATA01000076.1, read as the reverse complement.
CGACGGGGCCGAGGGCGCCTCGACCGGCTATGACGGCATGAAGTTCTACGAGGTCGCGCCGAACTACGCGCTGGTCGGCTGGCTGAACATGGCCGCGCCGATCGTGATGCAGAAGGCGGCCTTCGACGCGCTGCCCGGGGACGTGCAGGCCGACCTGATGGAGGCCGGCCATGAAAGCGCCGTCTGGCAGCGCCAGTACGTGATCGACCAGGAGGCGCCGCTGCTGGAGAAATTCGAGGAGCTCGACGTCAACATCACCCGTCCGGACCTGGCGCCGTTCAAGGCCGCCTCCCAGCCGCTCTACGAGAGCGAGCTGACGACCGACGGGCAGAAGGCGCTCTATTCCGCGATGACCGCGGAGTGATCGCGCAGCACTGACAATGGGGGCGGCCGCATCCGGGCCGCCCCTTTTTTTCCGACCGACACGACAGGACCGCCGCCATGCTCGACCTGGCCATCCGCAATGCCCGCATCGTCACCGCCTCCGACCGCTTCGACGCTCAGATCGGCGTGAAGGACGGGCGCATCACCAGTATCGCCGAGGAGGTCGGTCCCGCCGCCGAGGAGATCGACGCCGCGGGGCTCTGGGTGCTGCCCGGCGGCATCGACGCCCATGTCCATCTGGACCAGCCCCAGGGCGGCGGCGCGGTGCTGGCCGACGGGTTCGAGAGCGGCACGCGCTCGGCCGCGGCGGGCGGCAACACGACGATCCTGCCCTTCGCCCTGCAGGAGAAGGGGCAGAGCCTGCGCGCCGCGGTCGAGGCCTATCACGCCAAGGCCGAGGGCAAGTGCCACACGGACGTGTCCTTCCACCTGATCATCACCGACCCGACGCCGCAGGTGCTGGGCCAGGAGCTGCCCGCGCTGATCCGCGACGGCTACACCTCCTTCAAGGTCTTCATGACCTATGACGACCTGGTGCTGAACGATGCCGAGCTGATCGAGGTCTTCGACACGGCGCGGCGCGAGCAGGCGCTGGTGATGGTCCATGCCGAGGGCCATGACGCGATCAGGTACATGACGCGGCGGCTGGAGGAGGCGGGGAAGACCGCGCCCTACTACCATGCCGAAAGCCATGCCGTGGTCGCCGAGCGGGAGGCGACGCATCGCGCGATCAGCCATGCCGAGCTGACCGACGTGCCGATCGTCATCGTCCATGTGTCGGGGCGCGAGCCGATGGAGCAGATCCAGTGGGCGCGCCGCCGCGGCCGCCCGGTCTTCGCCGAGACCTGCCCGCAATACATCGCGCTGACCCGCGACGACCTGAAGGGGCTGGACATGGATTTCGAGGGGGCGAAATACGTCTGCTCGCCGCCGCCGCGGGACACCGACAGCCAGGCCGCGATCTGGCAGGGGCTGCGCGACGGGACCTTCGACATCTTCTCCTCGGACCATTGCCCGTTCCGCTTCGAGGACAGCGCGGGCAAGGACGTGCCGGGCGCGCGGAGCTCGTTCAAATGGGTGCCGAACGGCATTCCCGGCGTGGCGGCGCGGATGCCGGTCCTGTTCTCGGAGGGCGTGTCGAAGGGGCGGATCACGCCGGAGCGCTTCGTCCAGCTGACCGCGGCCAATCCGGCGAAGCTCTACGGGCTCTATCCGAAGAAGGGCGCGATCGCCATCGGCGCGGATGCCGACCTGGCCTTCTGGGATCCGGCCCGCGAGGTGACGATGACCCATGCGCTGCTGCAGGATGGCTGCGACTACACCCCCTATGAGGGGATGCAGATCACCGGCTGGCCGGTGCGCACGATGCTGCGCGGGCGGACGATCATGCTGGACGGGGCGGTGACCGGCCAGCCGGGGCAGGGGCAGTACCTGGCCCGCGAGATCAGCGCGGCGGCCTTCCCGGGCTGACCCCGGAGGGTCGAAGGGGAGCGGTCCCGCGCGCCATCGAGGCGCCCGGGGCCGCGGCTGCACCGGCGGCCTGCGCCGCCGGTTCCGCCAGGGCCCTGGCGGCGGGGGCCGCGCGTCAGCCCTTGCCGGGCAGGCGGGCGACCAGATCGTCCATCATCGCCGCGTTCTGCATCCTGAGGATCGCCTCGGCGGCGACCAGATCCTGCCGCCGCATCGCCTCGAGCAGCAGCTCGAGCTCGTCGGCCATGATGCGCCGCCGCCCGCTGCCATAGCCGAAGCTGCGGCGGAAGGAGAAGATGATGTCCCAGCCGCGCTCGAACACCCGGAGCGCCTCGCGGTTGCCGCCGAATTCCACCAGCCGGACATTGAAGCGGCGGTTGGCCAGCAGCGCCGCCTCGTCCTCGCCCGCCTCCAGATGGCCGCGATAGGCGGCGGCCAGCGCCTCCAGCTCGCGGATCCGCTCCAGCGTCAGCGCGGGCATGCCGCGGCGGACGGAGAAGATGCGGATCTCGGTGTTCAGCTCGTAGAGGTCGCTGACGAAGCCCTGGTCGAGCTGGCGCACGGTGGCGCCGCGGTTGGGCTCGATCTCCACCAGCCCCTCGCCCTCGAGCTTCCTCAGCGCCTCGCGCAGCGGCATGGTGGAGACGCCCAGGCGGGCGGCGAGCTCGGCCGTCTTCAGCCGCGCCCCCGAGGTGAACTCGCCCGTCAGGATCCCGTCGCGGATCCGCTGCGCTGCCTGCTCGACCGAATTCTGGCCGCCATCCTGTGCCATCTGCGCCTCCTCAGCCGCGCGACTTGACGAGGGAGACATGCTCCGCGGTGATCGCCCGCGTGCCGTCGGCGAAGCAGAGATCGACCGCCTCGGTCACGATCCCGGCGGGGCGGCTGGAGCTGGGGCGCTTGGCGGTGAAGCGCATTTCCACATGGACGCGGTCGCCTGCCACGACCGGCCGGGCGAAGCGCACCTCGTTCCAGCCCAGCGAGGCGATGGAGCTTTCCTCGTAGAGCTTCAGCTCGGTCTTCAGCCCCTCCATCAGCGCCAGCCCGTAGAGCCCGTGGGCGATGATGCCGGGGAAGCCCTGGGCGCGGGCATAGTCCGCATCCGTGTGCAGCGGGTGATGGTCGCGGGTGAGGTCGCAGAAGGCCGCGATATCGGCCTCCGTGATCTCGTGCTCGGCGGTCTGCAGGACGCGGCCGATCTCGATGTCTTCGTACCAGAGGCTCATGCGTACTGCTTCTCCACTTGCCGCGCGATGATCATGCGCTGGATCTGGTTGGTGCCTTCGTAGATCTGGCTGAGCCGGACATCGCGGAACAGGCGTTCCACGCGGTATTCCCGGGAATAGCCGTTGCCGCCATGGATCTGCAAGGCATTGGAAATGTGGGTCTGCGCCATGTCGGTGGTGAAGAGCTTGGCCTGCGCCGCCTCCATCGCGATCGGCTGGCCCATGTCGTAGAGCCGGGCGGCGTGATGGATCAGCAGCCGCGCGGCGGCGATGTCCTTGGCCATGTCGGCGATCATGAACTGGATCGCCTGGTGCTGGAAGATCGGCTTGCCGAACTGCTTCCTGTCGGTGGCATAGGCGACCGCGTCTTCCATCCCCGCCTGCGCCATGCCGAGTGCCATCGAGGACATCATCAGCCGCGAGAAGTTGAAATTCTCCATCGCCATCTTGAAGGCGCCGTGCTCGGGTCCGACCAGGTTGGCAACGGGGACGCGCACCTCGTCGAAGGTGATCTGGCATTCCGCCAGCCCGTGCATGCCCAGCAGATCCTCGGACTTGCCGCGGATCACGCCCGGGCGATCCGTTTCGACCAGGATGCAGGAGATGCCCTTGTGCCCCGCGTCAGGGTCGGTCTTGGCGAAGACCATGACGATGTCGGCGACCTGGCCGAAGGTGACCCAGGCCTTGGTGCCCTTGATCACATACTCGTCGCCCTCGCGCCGGGCGGTGGTCTTCATCGCGGCCACGTCCGAGCCGTGATCGGGTTCGGTCACGGCCGTGGCGGGGATCACGCTGCCCTCGAGGATGCCGGGGATCCATTGGCGGTGATGGTCCGATCCGTGATGGTCGAGGAAGAGCGCCGCCTCGACCGGGATGGCGAAGGCATTGCCGACCGCGCCGGAGCCGCGGGCGATCTCCTCCATCACGACGCAGGCGGTCAGCGCGTCCATGCCGACGCCGCCGGCCTCTTCGCGCAGCGCGACGCCGAACAGGCCCTGTTCGGCCAGAGCGGTGTAGATGTCGCGGGGAAACACGTCCTCGCGGTCGATGCGGGCGGCGGCGGGGGCGACGACGTCCTCGGCGAGGCGGCGGGCGGTGTCGCGCACCATGCGGCACTCTTCACTCAGAAAGCGGTCCAATGGGGGTCTCCTGTCGGGATTCTGGATTTGATCAGATTTTGTCCGGGTCAGCCCTGCGCGGCGCCGGCGTGGAACGCGTCGGAGGGCAGGGTGTCGAAGAAGTAGACGATGACCTCCTTCGGCGCGGCGCCATAGGCGGCGACGGCGGCATCGGTGATCGCGCGGGCGGCGTCGGCCTTCATCGCGGCGTCGCGCGGGAAGGCGTGCACCTTTATGAAGATGCGGAAGATTTCGGCATTTTCGCCGAAGTTTCCAGCATGTGCGTAGGAATAGCAGGGGGCCGAATTATAATAGACGGTCACGATTTCCGGCTTGATTCCGAAGGCCCGGCACAGACCATCGGTCATGCCGGAGGCCGCAATCGCCCGCTTTTCCTGATCCGGACCAGAGTCGGTGACTTCGATGAAGGGCATGGGGGTCTCCGTGTTCCATGACGGCAGAAAGCTAGATCGCAAAACTGCCAGTTGACACCATATCTGATCAAGTCATGGATAAATGCAACAGGTTTGGATCACAAAGATCAGGAAGGACCGGATGGGGTTCCAAGGCAGCTACACGGTATGCGTCACGCCCTTCGACGCGGCAGGCGCGGTCGATCACGAGGCGCTGGGGGCCTATGTCGACTGGCAGATCGAAGAGGGCGTGCACGGGCTGATCCCGCTGGGCTCGACGGGCGAGTTCCTGTCGCTGACCCGCGACGAGCGCACGGCCGTCGCCACCACGGTGATCGACCGGGCCGCCGGGCGGGTGCCGGTGCTGATCGGCACGGCGGCCGAATGGACCGACGAGGCGGTGGCGCTGTCGCGCGAGGCCGAGGCGCTCGGCGCGGACGGGGTGATGCTGGTGCCGCCCTACTATTCCAGCCCCACCGAAGAGGAGCTGGTCGTCCATTTCCGCAAGGTGGCCGAGGCGCTGTCGATCCCGGTGATGCTCTACAACAACCCGTTCACGGCGAATGTCGACCTGACCGCGCCGCTGGTCGCGCGGCTCTCGGAAATCGACAACATCCGCTACATCAAGGACACCTCGAAGAACGTCCACCGCGTCACCGAGCTGCTGGACCAGTGCAAGGGGCGGATGACGGTCTTCGCCGGCTACTACCCCTGGGAAAGCTACCTGGCGGGGGCCGAGGGCTATTCCTCGGTCATGTCGAACATCGCGCCGCGGCTTTCCGCCGAGACCTTCGAGAAGACGAAGGCCGGCGCCTGGGACGAGGGCCGCGCCCTCTACCTGCAATCGCTGCCGCTGATCAACGCGCTGGCCGGGGACCTCTATGTCTCCGCGACCAAGGCGGCGATGGCGATGACCGGTCGGCCGATGGGCGATCCGCGCCCGCCGCGCCTGCCGCTGCCCGAGGCGCCGCGGGCGCGCCTGCGGGCCATCCTCAACGACCTGGGACTGATCCCGGGCGCCCGAGACCAACAGTGAGTGACAAGGACAAGACCATGAAACTGACGACTCTCGCCCTCTGCCTCGCCTCGGCGACCGCGCTGGCGGCCCCCGCCGCCTTCGCGCAGGAGATCGTGCTGAAGGCCAGCCACAACGCCAATGCCGACGAGCCCTACGGCCTCGGAATGGAGAAGATGGCCGAGCTCCTGAAGGACGCGACCGGCGGCAAAGCCGCGATCGAGGTCTATGCCAATGCCCAGCTTGGCGACGAGATGGAGAGCATCCAGGGCACCCAGATCGGCACGGTCGACATCGCCGTGACCGCCAACGAGACCCTGGCCAATTTCGACCCCGACCTCTCGGTCTTCTCGCTGCCCTTCCTGTTCAAGGACAGCTTGCAGATGGACCGCGCCCTGGCCGATCCGGCGGTGGTCGCCGCGGTCTCCGACAGCCTGGCGGCCAAGGGCTTCCACCTGATCACCTTCTTCTCGGCGGGCACGCGCCACATCATGTCGAAGACCCCGGTCGAGACCATGGCCGATCTCGACGGGCTGAAGATCCGCACGATGCAGAACCCGGCCCATGTCGAGGCCTTCAAGGCCTTCGGCGCCAACCCGACCCCGATGGCCTATACCGAGCTGTATGGCGGGCTGGAAACCGGCGTGGTCGACGGCGCCGAGGCGGCGAATACCAACTACTACGCCAAGAAGTTCTACGAGGTCGCGCCCGACTGGGCGATGGTCGGCTGGCTGGAGCTGGTCGCGCCGGTGATCATGGGCGAGGCCGCCTACCAGGCGCTGCCCGAGGACGTGAAGGCCGCGCTCGACGAGGCCGGGGCCGAGGCGGGCAGCTTCCAGCGCAAGACCTACCGCGACAGCGACGAGGCGACCTTCGGCAAGCTCGAAGAGGCCGGCGTGACCGTCACCCGTCCCGAGCTGGCGCCGTTCCGCGAGGCCGCCGCGCCGATCCAGGCCGAGTTCGTCCAGTCCGAGGCGCAGAAGAAGATCTTCGACCTCGTCCAGGCGGTCGAGTGATCCCGGCCTGAGCCCCTCCGCCCGGCCGGTGCGATCCCGGCCGGGCCCTGCTTGCGAGATGTCCCGATGATCCGCCTGATCGAATGCCTCTGCCTGCCCCTGCGCCGCGCCGTCTCGGCCGTCGTCATCGCGCTTTTCGCAGTGATGATGGCGTCGGTTCTGGTGCAGGTCGGCGGCCGCTACCTCTTCGGCTACCCGGTCGCCCCGGCCTCGGAGATCGCGACCTTCTGCCAGATCTGGCTGGTGCTGCTGGGCTCCGGCGTCGCCATCGCGCGCAGCCAGCATGTCGCCATCGACATGCTTCCGGCCGCGATGCCGCTGCGGGTGCAGCGGGTGCTGCTGGCCGTCATCGCCGCCGTCACGCTGGGCTTTCTCTGGGTGCTCGGCACCAATGCCGGGCCGCTGATCAAGCTGGGCGGCTTCCAGACCTCGCCGACGCTGCAGATCCCGATGAAGTACATGTACATGTGCCTGCCCGCCGGGGCGGCCTACATGGCGCTCGAGGTGCTGCTGGCGCTGGTGCAGCGCTGGTCCGATCCCTTCCCCGAACCTTCCATCGACGAGGAGGCCGCCTGATGGCCGTCATCGCGCTTGCCTTCTTCGGGCTGCTGGCCCTCGGCGTCCCGATCGTCTTCGTGCTGGGCGCCTCGGCGGTCATCACGCTGATGGCCACGACCGACGTGCCGCTGACCATCGTCAGCCAGCGGGTCTTCGCCGGGCTGAACAGCTTCACGCTGATGGCGATCCCGTTCTTCGTCTTCTGCGGCGTCATCATGGATGCCGGCGGGATCTCGCGGCGGATCGTCGATTTCGCCTCGGCGCTGATCGGCTGGATGGTCGGCAGCCTGCTGCAGGTGTCCTGCGTGGCCGCGGCCGGGCTGGCGGCGATCTCGGGCTCGGGCTCGGCGGATGTGGCGGCGATCTCGGCGATCATGCAGCCGCAGCTGCGCCGCCGCCGCTACGACACGGATTTCGGCGCCGGGGTCATCGCCTGCGCGGGCGCGCTGGCGCAGGTGATCCCGCCGAGCCTGACCATGGTGATCCTCGCGGTCGTCTCCAACGTGTCGATCGGCGCGCTGTTCCTGTCGGGCGTCCTGCCGGGGCTGGCCTGCATCGCGATGCTGATGGCGGTATCCTGGCTGCATGCCCGCAAGGGCGGCCCGGCCTACCGCGAGACCGAGCCCTTCACCCTGGCCCGCCTGCTGCGCACCGGCTGGGCGGCGCTGCCCGCGGCGGGCATGCCGGTCTTCATCCTCGGCGGCATCCTCGGCGGCGTCTTCACCCCCACCGAGGCCGCCGCCGTCGCGGGCTTCTACGGGCTGGTGATCGGCGGCTTCGTCTACCGCGACCTCGATTTCCGCCGCCTGCCGTCGCTGATCCTGCGCTCGGTCTCGCTGAGCGCGGCGGTCATGCTGATCATCGGCACGGCCAGCGTCTTCTCCTGGCTGATCGCCAATGCCAATGTCCCGCAGCTCCTGGGCGACTGGATCACCTCGGTCGCGCCGAACCGCTTCGCCTTCCTGATCATCGCCAACATCCTGTTCCTGGTCGTCGGCATGTTCATGGAGACGATCGCCGCGATCCTGATCCTCGTGCCGGTGCTCCTGCCCATCGCCACCCATTTCGGGGTCGATCCGCTGCATTTCTCGCTGCTGGTGGTGTTCAACTGCGCCATCGGCACGGTCACGCCGCCCTATGGCATCGCGCTTTTCGTCGCCTCCTCGGTGGCCGGGCGCTCGGTGCTGCAAGTGTCGCGGCGGCTGGCCCTTCCGCTTCTGGGCATGTTCGCCATGCTCGTCCTCGTCACCTTCGTGCCCGCCGTGTCGCTGCTCCTGCCGCGGCTCGCCGGCCTTGCCAACTAACCCAGGAAAGACAGACAGAATGCCCCTCAAGGTCACCATCGCCGGGATCGAGTTCGACGCCCGCTTCGAAGACGCCGCGCCGCAGACCGTCGCCGCCTTCCGCGCGCAGATGCCCTACCGCTCCAAGGTCGTCCATGTCCGCTGGTCGGGCGAGGGCGTCTGGATCCCGCTGGGCGAAACCGATTTCGGCGTCGGCTACGAGAACCACACCAGCTATCCCGCGCCGGGCCAGTTCGTGCTCTATCCCGGCGGCATCAGCGAGACCGAGATCCTGCTGGCCTATGGCGGCGTGCAGTTCGCCTCCAAGATGGGGCAGCTCGCGGGCAACCACTTCATCACGCTGACCTCCAACCTGGACCGGCTGGCCGAGATCGGGCCGAAGGTGCTGTGGGAAGGCGCGCAGGACATCCTGTTCGAGGAGGTCTGACCATGTCCCGTCCCGTGACCTATGGCGCCCGGCTGCGGGAGCTGGCCCGCCAGCGCGGCCCGGCCGAGGCCCTGCGCGTCCTGCGGGCCGACGGCTCCGAGGAGGCGCTCGGCTGGGACGCGCTCGACGCGCTCGTCGACCGTGTCGCGCGGGTGCTGGCCGGCCATGGCACGGGACAGGGCGACGTGGTGGCCTACGGGCTGCCGAACGGCGTGGCGCATGTCGCGCTGACCCTGGCCGTCTGGCGGCTCGGCGCGACGACCATGGTGCTTGATCCGCGCCTGCCCGAAGAGGCGGCCGCGGCCATGAAGGACCGGGCCCGCGCGCGGCTGCGCATCGGCACGGCACCGGGGCAGGGCGATCTCGGCATCGCCGCGCTGATGGCGGCGGCCGGGGCTTCGGAGGGCGCTCCGGTGGCCGACGCGGTCTCCTGCCCGGGCAAGATCGTGCTCTCGGGCGGCTCGACCGGCCTGCCCAAGATGATGTGCGACGACCAGCCCTTCACCCGCATTCCCGGCGCGAGCTGGGGCAAGGTGGCCCCGGCGCTCGGCTTCCGCACCGACCAGACCCAGCTGGTGCTCGGCGCGCTGTCGCATAACGCGCCGCTGACCTGGGCGCAGAACGGCCTCTTCGAGGGCAACCGCGTGATCCTGATGGAGCGGTTCGAGCCGCTCCGCGCGCTCGAGGCGATCGACCGCTTCGGCGTCGGCTTCGTCATGGCGGTGCCGACCATGCTGGTGCGCATGCTCGACCATCTGGAGGAGAGCGGCGCCAGCCTCGGCAGCCTGCATTCGCTCTACCACACCGCCGCCCCCTGTCCGGACTGGCTGAAGGCGGCCTGGATCGACCGGCTGAGCGCGGAGCGGGTCTTCGAGATGTACGGCTCGGGCGAGAATACCGGGCAGACGGTGATCTCGGGGACCGAATGGCTGTCGCATCGCGGCTCCGTCGGCCGCGGCTTCGAGACCGACATCCGGATCAAGGACACCGCCGGGCGCCTCCTGCCGCCGGGCCAGTCCGGCGAGATCTTCATGCGGCCGCACAGCGCCGCGGGGCGCAGCAACTATGTCGGTCCGGATGCCCCGCCGCCGCGGCGCGACGCCGAGGGCTTCCAGTCGATCGGCGACATGGGCCGGCTCGATGCCGAGGGCTACCTCTATCTCGACGGGCGCTGCGACGACGTGATCAATACCGGCGCGGTCAAGGTCCATCCCGAACGCATCGAGGCCGCGCTCCTTGCCCATCCGGAGGTGGCCGACGCGGTGGTCTTCGGGATCGAGGACCGCGACTGGGGCCAGAAGGTCGTCGCCTGCATCGTGCCGAAGCCCGGGACGGATCCCGATCCGTCCGAGATCGCCGCCTTCCTGTCCGGTCGCCTCGCTCCGGCGGAGGTGCCGAAGGTGATGCAACTCTGCGCTAGCCTGCCCCGCGACGGCTTCGGCAAGATCCGGCGCAAAGCCATGGTCCGCGATTTCACGGAAGTCTGAACCGGCTTCCGTCTCGCGGCGGCGGCACCGTCCGGACAGAAGGTGCGCGCAGACCGGTGCCCGGCCGAGGCCGGCACCGGGGAAGTTCAAGGAGACAGAAAATGAAGATCCTCGTGCCCGTCAAGCGGGTGATCGACTACAACGTGAAGGTCCGCGTGAAGGCGGATGGCAGCGGTGTCGACCTCGCCAACGTCAAGATGTCGATGAACCCGTTCGACGAAATCGCCGTCGAGGAAGCCATCCGGCTCAAGGAGAAGGGCGTCGCCACCGAGATCGTCGCCGTCTCCGTCGGCGTGAAGCAGGCGCAGGAGACGCTGCGCACCGCGCTTGCCATGGGCGCCGACCGGGCGATCCTGGTCGAGGCCGCCGAGGACGTCCACCAGGACATCGAGCCGCTCGCCGTCGCCAAGATCCTCGCGAAACTCGTCGAGGAGGAGCAGCCGCAGCTGGTCCTGGCCGGCAAGCAGGCGATCGACAACGACATGAACGCCACCGGGCAGATGCTCTCGGCGCTGCTGGGCTGGTCGCAGGCGACCTTCGCCTCG
>NZ_VATA01000075.1 GCF_005870025.1 Poseidonocella sp. HB161398 | reverse complement strand
CGAGGCGAAGGTCGCCTGCGACCAGCCGAGCAGCGCCGAGAGCATCTGCCCGGTGGCGTTCATGTCGTTGTCGATCGCCTGCTTGCCGGCCAGGACCAGCTGCGGCTGCTCCTCTTCGACGAGTTTCGCGAGGATCTTGGCGACGGCGAGCGGCTCGATGTCCTGGTGGACGTCCTCGGCGGCCTCGACCAGGATCGCCCGGTCGGCGCCCATGGCGAGCGCGGTGCGCAGCGTCTCCTGCGCCTGTTTCACGCCGACGGAGACGGCGACGATCTCGGTGGCGATGCCCTTCTCCTTGAGCCGGATGGCTTCCTCGACAGCGATTTCGTCGAACGGGTTCATCGACATCTTGACGTTGGCGAGGTCGACACCGCTGCCATCCGCCTTCACGCGGACCTTAACGTTGTAGTCGATCACCCGCTTCACGGGCACGAGGATCTTCATGGGCTTCTCTCTCGGCAGCTAAATTCTTTCGGCATGCAAGCATGTTCCGCGGGCTGCCGCGAGACGTGCAACTGCGAAGGCCGTGATCGGGATTTCCTATGGCCATGGGGCAGAGGGGCCAAACTGGGAAATTTGGCCAGGTGACTCTGCGCCAGGACGGTGCCAAAGCACCTTGCCATAGCGTTGCCCTATGCAGGACATAGGAAGCGGGGTCCGGTCCGGCGAGGGTCCTCGCCCTCCGGCGGATGCAGGCATAGCCTCGGTCTGCCGGCGCGGCTGTGCGTCCGGCCGCAAGGTCATGCCAGGGGAGTGCCATGGCTGCATCGGACAGATCGCAGCTGGTCGCGGTCTCACTGAAGGTTCTCTACGTCCTGCTCACCGTGGTCATGCTCTCGCTAGTGCGGGCCGTGGAAGGCGTGCCGGTTACGCAGGTCATGTTCTTCCGGTGCTTCTTTGCGATCCTGCCGGTTCTCGCCTTTCTCGCCTGGCGCTCAGAACTGAAGGTCATGTTCCGGACAGCGCGTCCGCTGGCCCACGCCCGCCGCACCGTGATGGGCGTCACCTGCACCGGGCTGACCTTCGTCGCTGTAAAGAACCTGCCATTGCCGGAGGCAGTGACGCTGCAGTATTCCCAGCCGCTCTTCGTCGTCGCTTTCTCCGCCATCTTCCTCGGAGAGCAGGTACGGGCCTTCCGCTGGGGGGCGGTCGCCTTCGGGTTTGCCGGGGTTCTGGTGGTCAGCTGGCCGAATCTGACACTGCTGGCCGATCCGGGGCAGATGAGCCATGCCCAGCTGGTTGGCGTGTCGGCTGCACTGGCGGGGTCGGCCGGGGTGGCGACCGTGCTGCTTCTGGTCGGCGACCTGGTGCGGACCGAACGGCCGACAACGATCACGGCTTGGTCCTGGCTGGTTTCCTCCAGCCTGCTGGCCTTCACGGCCTTCGGCGGATGGGTGGCGCTGAGCCTGCAGCAAGCTGCTCTGCTGGTGCTGACCGGCATCATCGGCGGGACGATCCAGCTCCTGATGGCCCAGAGCCTCAAATTCGCGCTTGCCTCGGCAACGGCAGCTTTCGAATACACGTCGCTAATTTTCGCGACTGCAATCGGGTTCTACGTTTTCGGCGACATTCCCGGGCTGAATACGCTGGCCGGCGGGGCCATGGTGATCTCGGCCGGGTTGCTGATCATCTGGCGCGAACGGCGCCGGGGCAAGGCGCGGGCCGCCCGGACGAGTCTCGTGCCGTCTTCCTGACGGGCCAACTGGCAGCTGGCCCCGGTAGCCGCCCGCCGCGGGGCTCAGGCCGCGGCCAGGAGCGGCGGAAGGTCGAGCCGGTAGCTGCGTATCGCGTTGCCGGCGAAAAGCGCCAGCTTCTCGCCATCCGAACAGTGCCTCAATAGGTGCTTGTAGGCATTGAGGGTCGGTATGTAGCCGGCCGAACGGCCGTCAGGGGGGAAGTTGCTTTCCATCATGCAGCGGCGTGTGCCGAAGGCCTCGATGGCGGTCTCGACATAGGGCGCCCAGGTCTCCGCTAGCTCCTCGTAGCCGACCGGGTCCGGCCTGTCTTCGAAACCGAAGCCCCAGATCGGCATGCCCAGCCCGCCGACCTTGCACAGCACGTTGGGGCGCTCGGCCAGCTTGCGCAGGTTGCCGGACCAGCGGCGGAACATGCCGTCGCGTTCGGCTGCGGACATGCCGACCCCGACGGCATTGCCCATGTGGTTGAGGACGATCGTCAGATCGGGGAAGCAGTCGGCCAGTGCGGCGAGCCGCTGCAGGGACGGGTCGTAGATGGCGGCGTCGAAGACCAGGCCGCGTTTCTGGAGCTCGGCCAGGCCGTTGGCGAATTCGGGATGATCGAGCAGGCCCGAAGGCGGCCTGCCGGACATGATGAAACGGAACGGCCGGTCGTCGGGATAGTCGAGCGTGACCTGCCGGATGCCGCGGAACCGGCCGGGCGCGGCGGCCATGCAGGCATCGAGCAGCTCGCCGATGCGGGCGCCGAAGGTCAGGTTCGCATGGCCGATGATCCCGGCATTGACCTTGCATTTGCCGTATTGCCCGGCCGCGGTCATGTCGGCCAGGCCGTTGGCGAATTCGACCTCGCCCAGCGGCCGCATCCAGTCGCTGCCGCTGTTGCGGGCGAAGGTCTGGGTTTCGCAATAGACGGAGGCCACCACGTTGTGCCCGCCCTGCGCGTCCGCGAGGTAGTCGTCCAGCATGTAGCGGTTGCCGGGCAGGTCGAAGAGATGGAAATGGGAATCGACGATCGGAAGATCGGGGTCGAGGACGGGGTCGTTCCGTCCCTCGTGGCGTTTGGATTGCATGCGGAATGGTCCTCCGTCGAATGGTGTTCCGTGCGGTTCCGGGCCGGCCCGCGGCCCGGAACCGGCGGGGGTCAGCCCAGGACGCCGGGCAGCCAAAGGGCAATGGCCGGGAAACTGATCAGCAGGGCCAGGGTGGCCGCATCGGTGGCCACGAACCACATGGCCCCGCGGAACACGGTGGCCAGCGGCACCTGCCCGCGCAGGGCGGAGCCGATCACGTAGCAGTTCAGCCCCACCGGCGGCGTCACCATCCCGACCTCGAGAAGCTTGATCACGATGATGCCGAACCAGATCATGTCGACATTCGCGGCCTGCAGGAGCGGGAACAGGATGGGCAGCGTCAAGAGCATGATGCCCACGCCCTCGATGAACATGCCGAGGATCAGGTAGATCGCTGCGATCATGATGATCAGCGTGACCTGGTCGGTGGCAAATCCGAGCAGCGCCGAGGAGACCGACCGCGGCACGCCGGTCATGCCCATGAAGCTGGTGAACATGGTTGCGCCGACGGCGATCAGGAAGACGGTGGAGGTTCCCAGCGCGGCCTCGCGCACGGCGCTGCGCAGCATCTCCCAGTTCAGCCGCCCGCGCAGCGCGGCGAGGGCGAGCGCGATGGAGGCTCCGACCGCTCCGGCTTCGGTGGGGGTGATCAGCCCGAGGAAGATGCCGCCGAGCACGCCGAGGATCAGCGTCGGCAGCGGCCAGACTTCGCGCAGCGCCTTGCGCTTCTCCTCGGGGGTGGGCGTGTAGGCGATCGGCGGGGCGAGGCGCGGGTTCAGCTTTGAGCGCAGCATGATCATCGCCATGTACATTGCCGCCGACAGCGCGCCCGGCAGAAAGCCCGCCATGAACATCTTGCCGACCGAGACATTGGCGAAGATCGCGTAGACGATCATCAGGATCGAGGGCGGAATCATCGAGCCCAGGGTCCCCGCCGAGGCGATCGTGCCGGTGGCGAGGGCCGGGTCGTAGCCGCGCTTCAGCATCTCGGGCACCGCGATCTTCGACATTGCCGCAGAGGTCGCCACGGACGAGCCGGAGGCCGCCGAGAACATCGCGCAGGCGCCGACCCCGGCGCAGGCAAGCCCGCCCGGGACGCGGCGCAGCACGATCCTGAGCGCCGCGAAGAGCCCGTCGGTCAGCCCGCCATGCGAGGCGATATAGCCCATCAGCAGGAACATCGGCACGGCGCTGAAGCTCCAGTTGGCGATGAAGTCGAACGGGATGGCGCGGGCGATGCCGACCGCGACCTGGAGCCCGAGCGCCGCCCAGAGCCCGCCGAAGGAGACGAGGATCAGCACGATGCCGATGGGCACCCGGAGCGCGATCAGCAGGAGCACGAGTCCGGTGCAGGTATAACCGATTTCAAGCATCGACATGGGTCAGTCCACTCCGTGATCGGGATCGTGCGGCGCGGCGGGGACAAGCTCGTCCCGGGCCCGCGCGCTGAGGGCAAGGTTCGCGGCATGCACCAGGCAGACCAGCGCCGTGACCGACAGCGAGATCGGCAGCAGGAAGCGGGCCGGCCAGATATAGACCCGGACCGCGCCCATCACGATTTCCCGGCGCTCGAAGGCGGCCACGGCATCGGGAAAGGTGATCCAGGCCAGTCCGCCATAGCCCGCGGCGCTGAGCAGCAGCGCAAAGCCGGTCACGCAGACCTGCATCGGCCGCGGCATCATCTGGTAGAACAGGTCCACCGCGATCGACTGGCGCGCCATCTCGACGAAGGCCATGGGCAGGACCACGATCGAGAGCATGTAGTAATAGGCGGTGATCTCCAGCGTGCCCTGGAGCGGCATGTTGAGGACGTTCTTCAGGATCACGTCCAGCGTGACATGCAGCATCATCGCGAGCATTGGCAGGGCCGTGACGGTCAGCAGTATCTCCGACAGCCAGGCAAGGGGGTTTCTCTTCATCTCTCCTCCCGAGGTTCGTCCCCCGCAACCCGGGGGGTGAGGCGCCGGGTCTCCCTGCCCGTCCGGGCACGCCGGTTCGCTCTCCCCGACAATCCACCATTCCGTGCGCGAGCACCCATCCTGATTGTCCTTTGCGTCGAACAGCCGCCGCCTATGGCTCGGAGAAACCCCGCCCGCGCGCCCGGCTTTTCGCCTAATGATTGCTGATGACGGACGGTACCGGTGCCGGAGGAGGATGCCCGGCCGGCCGGACGAACTGACACAGGAGGAGACAAGACATGACGGGTTTCAGCACATTCATGGCAGTCGGCGCGCTCGGGCTTGCACTGGCCAGTCCGCTGGCGGCGGAGACCTACCGGATCTCGTATTTCCAGCAGGATGGCGAGACCACCGTAGTGGCCGGACGCTGGTTCGCCGAGCAGATGGCCGAGCGCACCGGCGGACGCATCGAATTCGACTTCTTCACCGGCAGCGTGCTCTTCCCGCCGAAGGCGCATCTGCAGAGCATCGGCGCGGGCGTTGTCCAGGAAGGATCGCAGAACTCGGGCTACACGCCCTCCGAGCTGCCGCTGTCGAATGCGCTGTCGTCCTACGGCTTCCTGCAGCCCGACCCGACCACCATGGGCGCCGCCTATGCCGATTGGGTGATGCATGACCCGGCTGCGCAGGACGAGTACCTGTCGCAGAACGTTGTGCCGGTAGGCGGGTTCTCGACGCCGAACTACCCGATCATCTGCAACACCCGCCAGCCGGTGACCTCGCTCGAGCAGTTCCGCGGCCTCAAGATCCGCTGGCCCGGCGGGGCAAGCGCCAAGCTGACCCAGGATCTGGGCGCGATCCCGGTGAACATACCCGGCAACGAGATCTACCAGGCGCTGCAGAACGGGTCGATCGACTGCGCGGGCATCCTCGCGGCCTGGCTGAACATCGATAATTCGCTGGAGGAAGTCTCGCGCAGCACTACGGTGCTCGACTGGGTCGGCTCTTACATCTCGCCCGCGCAGAACTGGAATCGGGATTTCTGGACGTCGATGTCGGCGGAGGACCGGGCGCTGGTCTTCGAGCTGGCGGCACGCACCCAGGCGAAGATCCAGATCCGGTTCAATACCGACAGCCAGAAGGCGCTCGAGACCGCGGCCGCCAATGGCCATCAGGTGGTCGAGCCCGACGACAGCATCCGCCAGGCGGTCGCCCAATGGGTGGATGACGGCGTCGGCGACATGGCCGGGGTCGCTCGCGACACCTACGGTGTGGCCGATCCCGAGGCGCTCTTCGCATCCTTCGCTCCATATGTCGAGAAATGGACCGCGCTGGTCGAGGGCATGGAGGACAGGAACGACGAGGACGCGTTCACCCAGCTTCTGCTCGACAACCTCTACAACGATCTCGATCCGGCGGCCTACGGCACGAAGTGAGCCGCTGCGGCCCGGACCAGACGTCTTGCGGGGCGGGGGTCGGCGACGGCCTCCGCCCTTCCGATGTGGTTCTGGGCAGAAAACATCCGTCTTCCGGTCCGGATGCCGCGCTGGTGATTTTGTCGTTTACATCATAGGCGGTACCTATAGCATATTGCCGTTGCCTGCCGGGAGGAGACCGCGGGGAACGGGCAGGCCGGACCAGGGAGGACACAGGGCATGCAGCACAATCAGGGCTATCCGATCAAGTTCCGGCAGCTTCTCTACCTGAAGGCGCTGGCGGAGCACGGCTCGATCTCGGCGGCCGCCAGCGCGCTCAACATGGCGCAGCCTTCCCTGTCCGAGACGATCGCCAAGCTGGAGAAGTCGCTCGGCGTGCAACTGGCCGTGCGCGGCGCGCGCGGCATCCAGATGACCGAGGCCGGCGACATGCTGGCCCGCGGCGGCGCCGAGATTCTCGAGAAGCTCGACGAGCTGGTCAACCAGGTGCAGCACTGTTCCCTGGAGCCGAAGGGCAAGGTTTCAGTCGGCATCCCGCCGGGTTTGAGCCTGCTGCTATCGGTTCCGCTGCTGGAAACCATCTATGCCGAATATCCCGATATCCGCCTGTCGATTTCCGAGGCGGTGACCGGCGACATCCTCGACTGGCTCGATAGCGACCGGCTTAATCTCGGGCTGGTCTACGAGGCCTATGACAATGCCAGCTTCAGCTTTGAACCGCTCCTCGTAGAGGAGCTGTTCCTGGTCACCGCACCCGACAACTGGGAGGGCGAGATCGGCTCGGACGGAGTCGCGCTCGACAGCGTGAGCGCGCGCGACCTGGAAAGGCTGCCGCTGATCACCACCGGCTACCAGGCATTTGGAACCCGCGGGCTGCAGGGCAAGGTGGCGCGCTCGCTGGGGATCGAGCTGAACGTGATCGCAACGCTCGACTCGCTGCCGCAGATCGTCGAGATGGTCAGCCGCGCCAGCGCCTACGCGATCCTGCCGCACGGGGCCGTGCACCGCCAGGTCGAGCAGAAGCGACTGGCACTGGTCCCGATCAAGGACCCTGTGATCCGGCGCACAGCCTATCTGGCGCGGAAGCGCACCCAGGCCGTTCCCAGGGCCGTCGACATCGTCGAGGAGACGGTGAAGGTGATCCTGCGAGAATTGATCGAGAAATTCGGCATCGAGGGCACCTTGCCCTATTCTCCGGAGATCGCCCCGGCTGCAGAGTTCCCGGCAGAGCCCGCGCCCGACGCGGCCTGAGCAGCGCCGGCGCGGCCTCATTCCGGAGGCAACCCCGTCGATCTGGCCGTTATCGGCCGGATCATGTTCTTGCGCTCCCGCCAGATGATCGCCAGCCCCGCGGCTGCCAGGATGGCGCCTCCGTAGATCGTGCTGCCGTCGGGGATGTCGCCGAAGACAGCGAAGCCGAAGGCGGTGGCGAAGATCAGCGACGTGTATTCGAAGGGCGCTGTGGTCGAGGCCGGGGCTGAGCGCAGGCTTTCGGTCAGCGCCAGCTGCGACAGCCCGCCAATCACGCCGATCATCGCCAAGATGATGGTCTGCCGGGCATCTGGAACGACCCAGCCGAAGGGTATGGTGAAGGCGAGGATGGCCGAGGCGTAGATGCCCAGCCAGATCGCGATGGTCGTGGATTTCTCGGTGCGCACCAGCTGGCCGACCAGCAGCAGCGTTAGCGCCAGCGTCGCGGCAGCGGTCAGCGCGGCCCCGGCGCCGATCAGCTCGGCATCGCTGGCCGCCTCGGTGCCGCCGCCGAGCAGCGTCAGCTTCGGCCACGTGACGACGAGCACGCCTAGGAAGCCGAAGCCCACCGCCGCCCAGCGGAACAGCCGCACCGTCTCCCCCAGGATCAGCGCCGAGAGCGCCACCACGAAGAGCGGCTGGGTGTATTGCAGCGTGACCGCCTCGGGCAGCGGCAGCGACCGCACGGCGAGAAAGGTCAGGCCCATCGTCGTCAGCGACAGTAGCGCACGAGTGAAGTGTCCGAAGGGACGGCGGGTGCGGATCGCATCGCGCAGCTGGCGGCGCATCGCCAGGACGGCGATGATCGGCAGGATCGCGAGGAGCGAGCGGAAGAACATCAGCTGGGTGACCGGCATGCCCTGGACCAGCTTGACCAGCGCAAGCATCGCGGCGGTCAGGAAGAGATGGAGGATCTTGAAGCCGATTGCGCGGATCGGACTGTAGGCGGCGGCCGTCATGGGCGGGGTTCCGTGGATAGGGCGGAGGCCAGGCGGCCGGACCGCCCGGAATGCAGCAGGATCGCAAGCGGCCGGGGCCGCCCGATGCGGAGGCCCTGCCGGCCACAGGGACCGGCAGGGCAGGGGCTCAGCGGTAGACCATGTCCGGCAGCCAGGTGGCGATCTGCGGGAAGGCAATCAGCAGCAGCGCCATGGCCAGCATCGGCACCAGGAAGGGCAGCGCGCCGATGGCGACATCGGCGAACTTGCCGCCGCGGGTGCGGACCCCCTGCGCGACATAGAGGTTCATGCCGATGGGTGGCGTGATCAGCCCGGCCTCCATCAGGATCACGGTGAGGATGCCGAACCAGACGCCGGTGAAGTCCTCTGCGCCGAGCTGGACGACGATCGGGAAGATCACCGGCACGGTGGTCAGCATCATCGACAGCGTTTCCATGAACATGCCCAGCACGATGTAGAAGAGCACGATGATCAGCATGGTCTCCACCGGGCTCAGCCCGAGGCCGCTGATCACCGCGAGGATCGCCTTGGTTACGCCCATGAAGGCGAAGACGAAGTTCAGGAACAGCGCGGCCAGCACGATGAACAGGATCATCGCGGTGGTCTTCATCGTCCCGAGCGCGGCTTCGGCGATCATCGACAGGGTCAGCGTACGGTTCACCGCCGCCAGCAGCAGCGCCATGCAGACGCCGACGGCCGCCGCTTCGGTGGGCGTGGCGATCCCGGCATAGATCGACCCGACGACGGCCAGGAACAGCACCAGCGGCGCGGCCAGATCCGGCAGGCAGGAGAAGCGTTCCTTCCAGCTGGTCCTGACCCGCGTCCCGCCCCAGGACGGACGCAGCGAGCAGGCGACGAGCACCGCGAGCATGAAGGACAGCGCCAGCAGCAGCCCGGGAATGAAACCCGCCAGGTAGAGCTCAGGGATCGAGGTCTCGGTCAGCACGCCGAACAGGATCAGCGAGACCGAGGGCGGGATCAGGATGCCGAGCGTTCCGCCGGCGGCGAGCGAGCCCATGAACAGGCTCTCGTTGTACTTGTGCCGCTCGATCTCGGGATAGGCGGCGACGCCGATCGTCGCCGTGGTCGCGACGCTGGAGCCGGAGGTCGCCGCGAAGAGCGTGCAGGTGCCGATATTGGCATGGATCAGCCCGCCGGGCAGCCAGGTCAGCCATTTGCTGACGGCGTTGTACATCCGGCTGGCGATGCCCGAGCGCAGCATGATCTCGCCGAGCAGGATGAAGAGCGGCGCCGAGACCAGCAGGAAGTCGATGCTCTTCTCCCAGTAGATGTTGCCGATCGCCCGCGACAGGCGGCTGTTCATGTAGACGTCGTCAAGGCCGAAGCCCAGCAGCCCCAGAACGGCGCCGACCGGAATGGCGGCGACCAGCAGCACGACGATGGCGATGACAATCCAGAGCGCGGCCATTACCGGGCCTCCTTCTTCTGGTGATGGGAGACGTCGATATGGGTTTCCTCCTCGATGGCTTCCTCGATACTGGGGATGCCCGCGACGCGGTTCACATGGGCGTAGTCGCGGCGCAGCAGCGAGACCACGGCGCAGACCGCCAGGAACAGCGCGGTCAGGAAGAACAGCACATAGCCGAGCATCCAGAGGAGCTGCGGCATCCAGAGCGGGATGCTGATTACGCCGACGGTCATCGTGCCCGAGGTCCAGGACTTGGAGAACACGCCGTAGATCGATTTGGTCAGGGTCGCGACGAAGATCAGCAGCAGCACCATAGCGACGGCGTCGAGTACGGCGCGGATGCGAGGCGGCAGATGGGTGTAGACCGGGTCGATGCGGATGTTGGCGCGGTCTATCAGGGCATAGGGATAGGCGACGGCGGTGGCGGCGGCGAAAACGAAGCCGGCGATCTCGGTCGCGCCGCCCAGCGTGACGGGCGTGAACTTGCGCAGGATGACGTCGATCGTGATCATGGCCGCGACCAGGATTATCCCGACCCCGCCCGCGATCGCCGCGGCGCGCGCGACCTTCTCGAGCCCGGCATGGGTTTTTCTGAGAGACATGGGGGAACCTGAATGGAGAGTTCGGGGAAGGTGCGCCCCGCGGCGCACCCTGCTGTGGCGTCTGCCGGCCTACGGCGCGGCCGTCAGCCCGAGCGTGCCGCCGACAAGCTCGTTCCATTCCGCCGCGCAGCCCTCGCCGCAGCGTTCGGCCCACCGCTTGAGGACATAGGTCTCCACCGTCGGCTTCAGCGCCTCCTCTTCGGCGGCATCCATGCCGATCAGCGTCATGCCGCCGGGTGCTCCGATCCCGCAGGGGCCGTCGGTCAGGCAGGCGAGCGCCTCCTCGGTGGCGGTGACGGTGAACTCCTTGTAACGCGCTTCGAGATCGGCGAACTGCTCCGTCATGAAGGCTTGGGTCTCTTCGTTCAGGCTGTTCCAGGTGTCGCCGTTCATCGCGAGGAAATGGGTGGAGTAGCCCGCCGGCAGGTCGACGATGGCGTTGGTGATCTGCTGCATCTTGGCGCCATAGGCCGCGTTCGGCGCGGTGATCGCGCAGTCGAGCACGCCGCGTTCCAGCGCCGGCACGATGTCGGCGAAGGCCATGGTGACCGGGATGCCGCCGAGACCTTCGACGAAATTGGCATAGGCGGTGCTGTGGACCCGTATCTTCTTGCCGCGCAGCGTGTCGAGCGTGAAGCCCTCGGTCTCGGCCTCCGACAGCTTGCAATAGGCCTGCAGCTTGGGCTGGACGTAGAGCACCATGAGCTTGGCGTGGTGGTTCTCCTCGAACTGGGTTTCGAGAAGAGGGCGGTAATCGGCAAGGGCCGCGCGGAACGTCGCGAGATCGTTGGTCAGGCCGGGCAGTTCAAGGCCCTCGACGATCGGGCTGCTACCGGAAATATAGCCGATCACTCCGAAGCTGATGTCGCTGGTGCCTAGTTCCAGAAGCTCGAGAATTTCGAAGCCGGTCAGCCCGAGCTCGGTATAGGGCACGGCATTGGTGGTGATCTGTCCGCCGGAGCGTTCCGGAAGCTCTTCGTTGAAGAAGGGCAGTTCCAGCGTCGTGACGAAGTTGTTGGTATGCGTTCCGGTCACGATCTCGAAATGCCGCTTCTGGATTTCCGCATGGGCAGAAGCTGCCCCTAGAAAGGCGAATCCTGCGCCTGCGAGCGCAAGGCTGCGCAGGATTGGAGATGTGGTCATTTTCTGTCCTCCCTGGGTGCCATGGTGGAAAGGGCACTCGTGTATTTCCGGTGCCTCCGGGGGCCGTCTGGCGGCGGCTTTCCATGGAAAACTGATACCATTGCCCTGGCTGCCGGTCATCCGGGGCAGCTATAGGTGCGCCCCGTCCGGACCATCGCTTGGACCAATGGTAGAGTTTTCTCCGGGAAATCGCGCAGCGCTGTCCCATCGGCTGGACGACAGGGAATCTGGGTTCGGGACAGAAGTGAGTTCTTTGCCACCTAGGTGATTGATATTTCGCAATACAATTGTTTAGTTGGCGAGCGCACGTTCCGATCCCTGCCAGATAGGAAAAACCGATAATTCCGACAGGTGGGGCCAACGCGCTCCTGTGCGGACTCGCGTGCTGGCGCAATGACTTCGAAAAGCTTGCCCTTATGTTTTCGAGCCGCTACCAAATTCGGAAAACAGATTCTTCAGGATTCCGTGCAGAAGATTTCCGAAATGAAAAACTTCCGGGGGCGGGAAAGGCTCCGCTGCGTTTCGCCGCACAACTGAAAACGGGGGGTGGAGGAATGGTTTCGGCCATTGGAGATTCCTTGGTATGGAGAGCGAATGGTCAGTCCTGGACTCCGAATGCACAGGGCGTGCGGCCGCTTTTCGCCGCGATGGGCGGTTCGGGATTCTACGGGGCGCTCACCCGGATGCTGTCGGAACTCGCCGGAGTCGACGATTTTCACGTCTTCTCCCTTGCTGCCGGAAAGCCGGATCTCATTGCCAAGGGCAGTCTCGACGGCGGCTGCGGGGCCGGGCGCCAATTCGAGATCTACATGCAGCGCTGTCTCTGGCAGCAGGACAGCACCATCCTCCAGCTCGGTCCTCTGGAGGGCGCCGAGACGCTCCTGCTGCGGACCGATGCGGCGACTGTGCCCTGCCGCCGCCTGCGCGAGCATTGGCGGCAGGAACAGTTCGCCGAACGGCTGATGATGTGCGGCTGCGAGGGCGGCAGGCCTCTCGCCATGACCCTCGTCCGCCGGGAGAACCGGCCCTTCGCGCGCGATGGGCTGGACCGCCTCGCACTGGCGGCGAACCTGTTGCTCCCGCTGCTGGCGCGCCACGAGGAGCTGGCCTCCGAGCGCGGCAGCCACATCCGTGCCCTGACCTCGCTGCCAGTGATCGAGGGCATCCTCGCTGCCGCGGACACCGGATTTCCGCCCCGTGAAAGCCAGGTCTGCGCACGGCTGCTCTACGGGATGAGCGCGGGCGCGATCGCGGCGGATCTCGGCCTCGGCACGGAAACGGTCGTGTCCTACCGCAAGCGGATCTACCTGCGGCTTTCGATCGGCAGCCACCGCGAAATGCTGCTGTGGTACCTGCAGTTCTCCGGCGGGACTGCTGGCCGTCCCTCGCCGCAATGACGCCATGCAGGACGGCAGGGCGGCCGACGGGCCGCCCTGTCGCTTTCAGGCCATGGCCGGAGCGAAGTCCCGCGAGGGCACGTCGACGCGCACGGTCTGGATCTCGCCCTTCGGGTCGGCGATGCGGCGGCCGGGATCGAAATCGGCCGGGGTGGCGCACAGGAACAGCGTCCGCCCGTCCGCGCCGCCCAGCGTGCAGGCATAGCAGTTCAGCGCGCCGGTCGAGACCTCGTCGAGGATCTCGCCGCCCTCTGCGACGCGCAGGGCTCGCGGCCGCAGGAAGTCGGCGACCCAGATCGCGCCTTCGGCATCCGGGCAGGAGATCCCGTCGGGCGCCACGGCCAGCTCGCCCATCGCCTCGTGAAGGTCGTCATGCTCGGCCACCGGGCCGAAGCGGGCCCAGTCGCGGCGCCCGGAAAGCGTGCCGTCGGGCCGGATGTCGAAGGCCGAGAGGCACTGGCCGAAGGATTCTGCGACGACCAGCGTCGTGCCGTCGATCACGGTCGAGCCGTTCGGGAAATGCAGCGGGTCGCTGGCCGGGCGGAAGCTGCCGTCGGGATCGACCCGCAGCACCGCGACTGGCTCGCGCGGAGCGCCGCCCATGATGTCGAAGCCGTGCCCGCCCACCCAGGCGCGGCCCTCGGCATCCACGACCATGTCGTTGAGGTCCCACCGGGTGAATGCGGACGCGTCGGCATGGACCGCGAGCGCGCCGTCATGCTCGCGGCGGATGATCTGGCGGTGATGCATCGCGACGACCAGCAGGCGGCCGTCGGGCAGCCAGCCGAGGCCGGAGGGCGGGCAGTCGAGCTGCACCTCGGTCCTCAGATCCGAGCCATCCTCCAGGCAGGAATGGACGCGGTGCCGGTAGAGGTCGACGAACCAGAAGCGGCCGTCATGCCAGCGGGCATCCTCGGTATGGGTGAATCCGTCGGCGATTGTGACAGGTGTCTTCACATCTCTCTCCCTTTTCCATGTGAATCCGGATGTCAGGCCCGGCCCGTCTCGCGGCGGACCAGATCTGCAGCTTTCTCGGCGATCATCACCGTCGGCGCATGGGTGTTTCCGCCGATGATGCGCGGCATGACCGAGGCGTCGGCGACGCGCAGCCCCGCGATCCCGTGCACCCGCAGCTTGGGATCCACCACGGCCATCGGGTCGCGGCCCATCTTGCAGGTGCCGACCGGATGCCAGGAGGTGCCGCCGCTGCTGCGGATATAGCCCTCCAGTGCTTCGTCGGTTTCGA
Organism: Poseidonocella sp. HB161398; assembly: GCF_005870025.1. Taxonomy (GTDB): domain Bacteria; phylum Pseudomonadota; class Alphaproteobacteria; order Rhodobacterales; family Rhodobacteraceae; genus Mangrovicoccus. The sequence goes on along the minus strand of NZ_VATA01000075.1, from coordinate 11,728 downwards.
GCCCCGCGCCGGGGGCCAGCTCCGCCTCGATCCGCCCCGCGATCGGTGCGGCGCCGAGCACCCTGCGCATCAGCCGGATGCCCGCGATCAGCCTCCGGATATCCCCCGGGTCGTCCAGGTAGTTCGGGTGGAACTCGGGATCTGCCATCGGGTCGGGGCTGGCGGTGCGGACCTCGCCGCGCGATTCCGGGTGGACCAGAACGCAGGCGCCGCTGATGCCGGGCAGGGGGTCGATCTCGACCTTGCCGCCGGGCAGGAACTGCGAGGTCATCGGCCGGATCGCCAGCTGCAGGTCGGGCTGCGGCCGGTCCGGCGTACTGCGCACATAGGCGCTGACGGCCGAGGAGCCCATCGCGAGGAAACCGCTGCGGGTCGCCAGATAGCGCGCGCCCTCGAGATATTTCCGCCAGCCGCGGAGCCGGTGGTTGAGCGAACTGTCCGGCGTGACGCGTAGCGCGAAGGGCGCGTTCCAGTGATCCTGCAGGTTCCGTCCGACGCCCGGCAGATGGGCGGCGACCGGGATGCCGAGCCGCTGCAGCTCGGCGCCGTCGCCGATGCCCGACAGCGCCAGCAGATGCGGCGAGGCCAGCGCGCCGCCGCAGAGGATCACCTCGCGCCGGGCGCGCCTGGTCCGGATGCGGCCGCCCTTTGCGGTCTCGATGCCGGTGGCGCGGCCCCTGGCGGTCAGCACCCTGAGCACCCGCGTACCGGTCTCCACCGCCAGGTTGGCGCGGTTGCGGACCGGCTTCAGGAAGGCGGTGTAGCTCGACTCGCGGCGCCCGCCGCGGATGGTGAACTGCTGGTAGGAGACCCCCTCGAAGGGCGGGGCATTCAGCTCGGCGATGCGCGGAATCCCGGCGGTCTCGGCGGCGGCGACGAAAGCCTCGGTCGCGGGATGGCGCAGCACCGGGTCGCTGACCCGCATCGCGCCGCCCTTGGCATGCAGGCCGCTTTCGATCCGGGCATTGTCCTCGGATTTCAGGAAATAGGGCAGCACGTCGTCCCAGCCCCAGCCTTCGTTGCCGAGCCCGGCCCAGTGGTCGTAGTCCATCGGATGGCCCCGCATGTAGACCATGCCGTTGATCGCGCTCGATCCGCCCAGCGTCTTGCCGCGCGGCCAGTAGACCCTGCGTCCGCCAAGCCCCGGCACTGGCTCGGTCTCGAAGCGCCAGTTGTAGCGGGCGTTCATGAACATCATGCCCATGCCGGCCGGCGCGCGGAGCCAGAAATCCCGCGGCTCGGGACCCGCCTCGACCAGCAGCACGCGCGCGGCCGGGTCCTCCGAAAGCCGGGCGGCCAGCACGCAGCCTGCCGATCCGGCGCCGACCACGATATAGTCGAACTCGTCGTCCATGATGTTCTCTCTCCCTGTCTGCGAGGCTAGGCGGACGGCCGGTGCCGCGGTATCCCCCTGTCGGGGGACAGCTGCCGCAGGCAGTCCGGAAACTGCAACGGCCCGCAGCGCGGGGCATGCGGGCCGGTCATGGCCGCCGGAGCTGTCCGGCAGCCAGTCTGTCCCGCTTCAGCGCGGGATGAAGCTCGGCGCGGCGGTCGCGGTGGAGATCATCACCGACTTGGTCTCGACGAAGTCGCGGATGCCCTCGATCCCCCATTCCTTGCCGATCCCCGACCGCTTGCGCCCGCCGAACGGCACCATGAAGCTGTAGGTGCGATAGGTGTTGGCCCAGACCGTGCCGGCATCCACCGCCTTGCACATGCGGATCAGCCGCGCCATGTCCTTGGTCCAGACGCCGGCGGCGAGTCCGAAATCGATGTCGTTGGCAATCCGGATCGCATCCGCCTCGTCCTCGAAGCCGATCACCGACAGGATCGGGCCGAAGACCTCCTCCTGGGCGATGCGCATGCCGTTTTCGACGCCGGTGAAGATGGTCGGCTCGACGAACTGTCCGCCGGTCAGCCCCGGCCCCTCGGCCGCCCTGCCGCCGAAGGCCAGCTCCGCGCCGTCCTCGCGGGCGATGCCGATATACTCCATCACCTTGTCGAATTGCGGCTTGTTGGAGACCGGGCCCATCTGGGTTTCGGGATCCATCGGATCGCCGACCTTGATGGTCAGGGCCATCTCCAGCAGGCGCTGCGTGACCTGTTCCTTCACCGAGTTCTGCACCAGGAGGCGCGACCCGGCGGTGCACATCTGGCCGGTGGCGCCGAAGATGCCCGAAATCGCCCCCGCCGTCGCGGCCTCCAGATCGGCATCCTCGAAGATGATGTTCGGTGACTTGCCGCCCAGCTCCATCGCCACCCGCTTCATGCCGCGCGCGGCCTGCTGGTAGATGCGCGCGCCGGTCGCGTCCGAGCCGGTAAAGGTCACCAGAGCCACGTCCGGGGATTCGACCAGCGCGGGGCCGACATCCTGACCGAAGCCGGTGACGACGTTCAGCACCCCGTCAGGCAGTCCGGCATCGCGGGTGATGGCAGCGAATTCGAGCGAACTGACCGAGGAATGCTCCGAGGGCTTCACCACCACGGCGCAGCCCGCGGCCAGCGCCGGGGCGCATTTCACGGCGAGGAACTGCAGCGGCGAGTTCCAGGCGGTGATCGCCGCCACGACGCCGACCGGGCCGGGGAAGGTCAGCGCCAGCGTGTCGGGCTTGTCGATCGGGATGACCGCGCCCTCTATCTTGTCGGCATAGCCCGCGTAATAGGTCCAGATGTCGGATTTGAACTGCAGCGCGCCCCGGACGTCGCCGATCAGCTTGCCGTTGTCGCGGACCTCGATCTCGGCGAGGCGGGCGGAATGCTCGAGGACCAGGTCGCCGATGCGGCGCAGGATCTTGCCGCGCTCGGTCTGGGACATGGTCGCCCATGGCCCTGTGGCCATGGCGCGCTTCGCGGCGGCGACGGCACGCTCGGCATCCTCGGGCCGGCCGCGTGGGATGCGCGCCCAGGCCGTCCCGCGATACGGATCCATCGCCTCGATCCAGCCGGTGCCCTCGGGAACCTGTTCGGCGCCGTCGATCCAATGCCCGTAACTTCTCATTTCTACCCTCCTCCTGGACAGCCGGTTGTGTGGCGACCGGGCCCGGCGGTGCCTTGACGCCCTGCATTCCGGGGTAGCTTTTGAACTTGCGTCTCGGAATGCTTCTCTGGCCTGTGGAAGCCACAGGACATTCCGATGTCGGCGGCAGGGCAGGGAGCCTGCCGGCTCGGAGTGCCGGTAGCAGGTATCGACTACTGAATGGCTTCTGCTAGATTCCGGCTACGCAGGGGAATGATGGGACGGACACCTCCAGAACCCAGATTGTCGTATTGTTCCAGCTGTTTGCACCTGAACGCCTGCCGAGTGCCTCGCGCATCTGCTGCGCAACTCTGGTAGGTTGCGTGGTTTTCGATCGCACAACGAGCTATGGCTGAAAATGGGTGATGGGGCCTGAGAAGGCGGCGTATCGTGGCGGGTGTCGAAGCCTGCCAGAACTTCCAAAAGGAACGATACGCCTTGTCCGAAGATACCACGATCACCCCGCTCCGCCAGCCCGGAACCATCCTTGATCCGCTGACCGAGATCGCCCGCGAGGGCGCACGCCAGATGCTGGCAGCCGCCCTGAAAGCGGAAGCGGCGAGTTTCGTCGCCCAGTTTTCCGGGGAGCGGCTGCCCGACGGCCGCCAGCGTATCGTCCGGCATGGAGCCGGGCCCGAGCGCGAGATCCAGACCGGGATCGGTCCGGTCCCGGTGCAACGCCAGAAAGTCCGCGATCGGGCGTGCGGCGTGCCCGACGAGAAGAAGATCCGGTTCACCTCGAACATCCTGCCGCGTTGGGCGCGCCGATCGCGCAGCCTCGACGCGCTGCTGCCCGTGCTCTATCTGCGCGGCGTCTCCACGGGGGACTTTCAGGAGGCGCTCGGCGCGCTGCTCGGGACGGATGCGCCAAACCTGTCGCCGGGCGCCATCACGCGGCTCACGGCGGGCTGGCAGGAGGAGCATGACCGCTGGCAGCGCCGTGACCTGTCCGCCCGGCGCTATGTCTACATCTGGGCCGACGGCGTCTACCTGCAGGCAAGGATGGAACCCGTGGCCGAATGCATGCTGGTCGTGATCGGGGCAACGCCTGAGGGGAAGAAGGAGCTGGTGGGCTTTCAGGTCGGTGTCCGGGAAAGCGCCCAGAGCTGGCGCGAGCTTCTGGTGGATCTCAAGGCCCGCGGTCTGGCGGTTCCGCCCGAGCTGGCCGTCGGCGACGGCGCCCTAGGGTTCTGGAAAGCGATGGACGAAGTCTTTCCCGGCACCCGTCATCAGCGTTGCTGGTTTCACAAGATATCGAACGTGCTCAATCACTTCCCGAAATCCGGGCAGCCCGCCGCGGCTGCTGACCTGCGCAACATCTCGCATGCGGCAACCCGGGCGGAGGCCCTGGCGGCCATCGAGACCTTCAGGGAGAAATACGCCGCCAAATATGCGAAAGGCGTGGCCTGCCTGACCAGGGACTCCGATGCGTTGCTGGCCTTCTACGACTACCCGGCCGAGCACTGGGACCATTTGCGGACCTCGAACCCGATCGAGAGCGTTCGGACCGACCCTCGGACCGGTGGCGGGCACGGTCCTCACTCGCCACCGTCAGGCATCGCACGGTCCGGACCAGGGGCGCGCTCTCGCAGAAGACCGCCAAGCTGATGGTCTTCACGCTGGTCAGGGCAGCTTCGAAGAAGTGGCGCAAGCTCAACGGCCGGAACCAGTTGCCGCGCGTGATCGAAGGTGTCACATTCACCGACGGCGTCGCCCAAGCCGATGCCAACGAAAGCCGCGCCGCCTGATCAAGCCGCGTCACCTAAATTCAGCCATAGCTCCCCTGCGCGAGATGGCGGTCGATGTCGGCGGCCGGCGATGGTGTGGCCGGAGACCCTGTTGTTTGCTAGGGTGAAACGCAAAGGAGCCCAAAAAAGCATGAGTGGCCGTCCCAAGAAGAGGTCCCTGGCGCTGAAGGGACACCGCACCAGTGTTTCTCTCGAAGACGACTTCTGGGAAGCATTCCAGGAGATTGCAGCAGAGCGCCAGCAAAGCATCAGAGCCTTGGCCGAGGAAATCGACGAGAAGCGCGGCGACCGGATGGGCCTCGCTTCGGCTTTGCGCCTGTTTGTCTTGCAGTACTACCGGGAACGATAGACTGCGGCAATTGCCGTGCTTGCAAGCTCATCTCGCTCGACCAACCCGCCAGACTGTTGTCGCGGGCGCGATGGTCCTCTGCCACAGCTCTCGCCTCAGAAGGTGGCTTCCCGGATTCCCTTGGACGGCGCTGGAACCGCGAGGCCGGGGCCGCATCTGCCCGCCGAGGTCGAGTCAATGCACCATTCGGTGCAGTCGGCAGTTGTTGCACGACAGGTTTCCGTGTCGTAAACATATGAAGTAATTCCTGCAGGCGGGGGGCCGAGGATGGATACGCATTTCATGCGCCAGGGCGTTGCTGTGACGTCACCGGGGCCCATATCCGTGCCCGGCCCGGTCCGGCGGCCCTTCCGCACTGCAACGCCGCTATTGACGTCGGACCTGATCGTGCCTGCAGCCCGCAGCGCAACGTCCCGCTCCATTCCCTAGACGGCACCCCGGTGCAAGCCGGGCTGCCTCCATGCCGACCGGTCCGCCGAAGACAGGCGGATTGTGCCTGCCGGCGCGTCTGCGCCGGGAGACATCCGCTGCGTGCGGCCAGAGCGTCCATTCCGATGGAGGTCTCCATCCCGGAGACGGCCTTTCGCGCGCGGACCATCGAAATCGGCCGGGGAGACCTGTTTTCCGGCCGGGCTGCCCGGGGCGCCATCCGTGGCCTGAAGGGCAATCAGTTCATCTCAGAAAGTTGCCTTCAGCCATGCAGATCAAATTCGTCATCGCGCCTATCGCCATCGCCGCCACATCCGCCGCTCCGGCTGCATTTGCAGCCGGGCAGGAACTCACGCAGGACTATTCCGGCGCGAACCAGACGTTCGACACCACCTATGACAGCTCGCAGACCGACAGCTTCTGGAGCGCGCTCTACCAGTACATGGATGTCTACCACGCGCGCAGTCTCGAATTGAGCAATTCGACGGTCGAGGTCACGACAGGCGATGGCCTCGATTTCACGACAGTCAAGCGCGAATTTCCCGCCTTTGAAGGGGCGGCGGCATTGCCGAACGAAGCGGCCGGCTTCAGCGCCCTCGCGAGCATCGGGTACACGTATCCCACACTATTCAACGATTACCAGTCACGGCAGATCTCTGAGGATGTCGCGCTGAGCCTGACGGATAGCGATGTGACGCTGACCTTCGGCGCGTCCGATGCCGACCGTCCGCTGAAGGGCGTCTTGATGCAGAACCGGGCGGTACCCGGCACGACCGGCTACGCGGCATCGGACGTTGCCGGCCACGCCGTTTCGCTGACGCGATCCAATGTGACAGTTACGGCCGATGCGGGGGCCTCCTACAAGGACGGCGGCGCGGCCGTCTACCTGGACCAGATCGGTGCGGAAGGCGGGCAGAGCCAGTACGAGGGCGAGAAAGGCGGCTTTGGCGGCCAGGCCTTGGAAACCGTCCTCGAAGTTGCCGACAGTACCATAACGGCCTCCGGTGCATCGATCGGCGGCATCTTCATCCGTCAATCCGCTGGCAATGGCGGTGCGGGCAAAGATGATGTCAGCCTGGCCTATGGCGGCGATGGGGGGCGCGCGTACGGCGTGACGCTGCGCTTCGGCCAGGGCCAGGGCGGGCCGGGCAGCTCGGTCTCGACCACGGGGGACGCATCGGCGGCGATTGCCGTTATTTCAAGTGGCGGGACCGGCGGGGACGGCTCCTATGATGGCGGCCCCGTCAGCTTCAGCCCCGATGCCGGCGGTGGCGGCACGGGCGGTACCGGCGGCACGGTCGCGTTCCGCAGCGTGGGGGATCTGTCGGTGACGACTGGCGGTGCAGACTCCGCGGGCCTGTCCCTGGCGAGCACCGGCGGCGATGGCGGCCGCGGCGGAGATGTCGATGACGTTGCCTTCGGGAATCCCGGCGCCGCCGGGGCCGGCGCCGCCGCCGGCTTCGTCTCGGCAGAGGTCTACTCCGGGGCGGACATTGCCACCCTCGGGGACGGGTCGCATTCCATTGCCGCAATTTCCCGGGGGGGCGCCGGCGGCATGGGCGGCGGCGAAGCTAGCGATGCTTCGGATGCGGTCACTCCGAATGGCGGCAAGGGCGGCGCCGGTGGCGATGTCCGGGTCGATGCAGACTCCGGAACACGGCTCTCGACGCAGGGCGGGAGCGCCGACGGCATCCTGGCGCAAAGCATCGGCGGCACTGGGGGCGATGCGTCCCACGCTTCGGGCGGCTTCGGCGAAGCGCATGCGGGCTCGGGCGGCGAAGGCGGGCAGAGCGGAGCGGTGACGGTCTTCTCCTCGGGGAGGATCGAGACCACGGGCGACGAGTCGCGGGGCATCCTGGCGCAGAGCATCGGCGGGCCAGGCGGCAAAGGGGCCGACGCGTCGGGGCTGGTCACCTCCACGGCCGGGGACGGCGCCAAGAGCGGGGAAGTCGGCGCGGTCTCGGTCACGCAGAATGTCCGCGGCCAGATCTCCACCACCGGCGACAATTCCCAGGGGATCCTCGCACAGGCAATTGCCGGCGGCGGCGGGGCCGGCGGAGACGCCGATTACGCTCTTTTCGGCGCCAATGGCGGCAGCAGCTTCCCGGCGACGGATGGCGGCCAGGTCGATCTGTGGAACTTCGGCAGGATCGCGACGGCCGGCGAGACGTCCTTTGGCGCCGTCGCGCAGTCGATCGGCGGCGGCGGCGGTGTCGGCGGCACTGGCAGCGGCGTCTTTGCCTCCGATGGCGGCGATGGCGGGGCAGGCGGCGGCGGCGGCGCCGCGACCGCCCGGATCAACGGAAGCATCCACAGCAGCGGTCTCCTGGCCCATGGCCTGATCGTGCAGTCGATCGGCGGCGGCGGCGGGGCTGGCGGCAATTCCCAGGCCGGCAGCGCATTCGAGGCGCTGGCCATCGGCGGCACCGGCGGAAATGGCGGCCGCGGCGGCAGCGCCAGCTCCGAGCTCGAGTCGGCGCAGATCACCACTGAAGGCGGCGGCGCGAATGGCGTCGTGGTCCAGTCGATCGGCGGCGGCGGCGGGGCCGGCGGCGCGGCGCTCGCCACCTCGGTCGGCGTGGGGTTCTCCGAGGCGGCCGCGATCGGCGGCGACGGCGGCGATGGCGGCGACAGCAGCACGGCATCCGCCGCTCTCGCAAATGGCAGTTCGGTCCGCACGACCGGAGACGGCGTCGATGGCATCGACAGCCATGGCATCCTGGTCCAGTCGGTGGGCGGCGGCGGCGGCTCGGGCGGCGGTGCCAGCGCCTTCGCCCTGGCAACGGCCCTTCCGCTGGGGGCCGAAGAGGGGGCGGAAGCCACGCCGACGCTGACCATCTCGATGGCGCTTGGCGGCTCCGGCGCCGGCGGCGGCGATGCGCGGGCCACGGATGGCGAAGACGCCAGCGCCGTGGCCGAGATCACCGGCGGCAGCTCGGTCGCCACCTCCGGGACGGGCAGCCAGGGCGTGCTGGTCCAGTCGGTGGGCGGCGGCGGCGGCTCGGGCGGGGATTCCTCTGCCGCCTACGCGTCGGTCGGCTTCGGCCCCTCGCGCATTCCCGGCGTTCCGACGCCCAACAGCTACAGCCTCACGGTTGCTCTCGGCGGCAGCTGCAGCAATGTCCCCGACGACGATGCCTGCCATGGCGGCAAAGGCGGCCAGGCGCAGTTCACCCTGGGCGACGATAGCGCAGCCACCAGCCGCGTGGCGACGACCGGCAACCTGTCCAACGGCGTCGTGGTGCAGTCCGTGGGCGGCGGCGGCGGCCATGCCGGCTTCGGCACGACCTCGTCCAGCACCTATTTTGCCTCTTCGGCCGCGTCACTGGATGCCTCGCTTGGCAGCAATGGCGGCGCGGGCGGCGCCGGGGAACTGGCAGAGGCCGAGATCCTCGCCAACGGCCTGATCCAGACGACCGGCGCGAATTCCCGCGGCCTCGTGGTGCAGTCGATCGGCGGCGGCGGCGGCATCGGTTCGGGCGGCAGCGTATCGATGATCGGCGGGCTGGAATTCGGCGGCAGCCCGGGCGACGCCGAAGGCGCCGGCAGCAGCAGCAACAGCATTTCGAGCGATCTCACGCTGGATATCGGCGCGAAGGGCGGCAATGGCGGCGCCGGGGGAAGGGTGACGGTCAGCCATGCGGGCATGATCCTCACCGAGGGCGCGGGAGCTGGCGGCATCCTGGCGCAGTCGGTGGGCGGCGGCGGCGGCATCGGCGGCACAACGGGGGCGGACGACGTCGCAGACGCCGCCGTCACCGAGGATTTCCAGGCGCTGTTCCAGGAGATCTACGATGCCACGCAGACCGCAGCGGCGGCGCGCGTCACGGTTTCGCAAGGCGGCAGCGTCGAGATCGATGCCGACGTGACCCTCGGCGGCAGCGGCGGCTCGGGGGGCAACGGCGGCACGGTCTCGATGTCCCAGACCGGGCGTGTCGTCACGCGCGGCGACCTGGCCTTCGGCGTGGTGGCGCAGTCGGTGGGCGGCGGCGGCGGCATCGGCGGCACTGCCGTGGCCCAGGCCGACCGGGACACGCTCTCCGCGTCCTACAGCGACTGGACGGTCACGGCCGACCTGTCGCTCGGCCTCACGGGCGCAGGCGGCAGCGGCGGCGCGGGCGGCGCCGTCGCAGTCGAGGTCGGCGAGGGATATATCAGGACCGGCGAGAGCTGGATCGAGGCCTCGGGCTTCGGCGCGACCGGGCTTCTGGCGCAGTCCGTCGGCGGCGGCGGCGGCATCGGAAGCGACAATACGGTCCTGCCCGTCGCGCCGGACGGGGACAGGTCGAAGGCCGCCCTGACGCTCGGCGGGGTGGACCAGATTGCCGGCCCGGGCACGTTTTCCATCGGCGATGGCGGCCTGGTGACGCTGTCCTCGGCGCCGGATGCTGCAGGAACGCAGGTCATCGATGCCGAGGGGGAACAGGCCCATGCGGTGATGCTGCAATCCGTTGGCGGCGGCGGCGGGATCATCCTCAAGGGAGGGTCGGTTGATCCGGGCAACCGCGACAGCGGGTTCGATCCTGCGGCCGACATCCGGCTGGGCGGCACTCCCGATCCGCTGGGCGTTTCCGGGCCGCGCGGCAATGGCGGCGCGATCGACACCTCCGGGCTGGACGAAAGCACGCCGCTGGATGTCCGGGCTGCGGGGATCGGCGGTTTCGGCCTGCTCGCGCAGTCCGTCGGCGGCGGCGGCGGCATGGTCTCGGCCTCGAATTCCATGGAGATCGCCTCCCTGCATCTGGGCGGCGCCGGCATCGGCGACGGCGGCAGGATCGATCTTGCCCTGCCTGCAGGCAGCTCGGTCGAGACAGCGGGCCAGGCAGGCCATGGCATCGTGGCGCAATCGGTCGGCGGCGGCGGCGGCATCGTCGCCACCTACCGCTATTCCGCAAGCACGTTTGCCGATCTGACCACCGATTTCGCCTATGGCGACAGTTCGTCCTCTGCCAATGGCGGCCATGGCGGACAGGGCAATGGCGGTGCGATCTCGATCGAGTCCGCCGCAGGCGTCAATGCCTTGGGGGCAGGCGCGATCGGCATCCTCGCGCAGTCGATCGGCGGCGGCGGCGGCATGGTGGCCGACCGCAGCGGCGCGCTCTTCCTCGGAAGCACCGGAACCTCCGGCCGCGAGACCGGAACCGGCGGCACGATCACCATGTCGCTGACCGGCGATGTGGCGGGCGGCAGCTTGGCCGGGACGGGCATCGTCGCGCAAAGCGAGGGGCCGGACGGGGCGGGCGCCATCGACATCACCCTGGGCAGCGAGAGCGGAAGCGCGGTCTCCGCCGTGAGCGGAAATACCGGCATCCGCGTTCTCGGCGGCACCTCCGCCAACAGGCTGACGGTCAATCAGGGCTCGTCGGTTTCGGCAGGCTCGGGCACGGCGGTCGTGCAATCCGGCAATGGCAGCCTCGACGTGTACAACTACGGTTCGATCACCGGCAGCGTTACCCTGGCAGGCGGCACCCTATCGGGCAACCCGGTCACCGGCACGACCGCGACCCTGGCGGCCGTCCCGGGCGGGACACTCTACAATTCAGGCGTCCTGGCGGCGGCGGCGGGCGGCACCACTGTCGTCACGGGCGACCTGGTCCTGTCGCCGGCCGCGACCCTCGTGCCGCTGATCGACTTCTCGGGAAGCGGGGCCGGCACATTCCGCGTCGATGGAAATGCCGACCTGGCGGGCACGGTGGCGCCGAGGCTCTCCGCGGTCCGTCCCGGCATTTCAGTGCCGGTGCTAACGGTCAGCGGTGCCGTCACCGGCCAGCTGGAGGGCGGCAGCTCGGCGCTCTACGACTACGAGGTGAGCACGCAGGACGGCATCCAGATGATCTCGGTGTCCAACCGCGAGTTCGACCGCCAGGAATTCCGGCTGTCATCGGCCCGGAGCGAAATGGCGCGCGAACTGGAGGCCGTGTTCGATGCCGACGATGCCGGACTGGCGGGCTTCTTCGCCGAGCTTGACCAGACGGCCGCGGCCGATGCCGCGTCCTATGCCGATGCGCTGGGTCAACTGGCGCCGCGCACGGCCATGACGCTGATGTCGCGTCGCGCGGCCGAGACGTCGCGGATTGCCGATGCCACGATGAGCTGTCCGGTCTTCGAGACCGGGAGCGCGGTTCTGGCCGAGGGCGCCTGCACCTATGGCAGGGCAGGGGCGAGCCGCACCGACCAGGAGTCCTC
>NZ_VATA01000074.1 GCF_005870025.1 Poseidonocella sp. HB161398 | reverse complement strand
GTTGGACGGCAAGGCTACCCCGCCACACGATCGCCCAGCGGCGTCTCCAGACCAGGATCCGGGGTGACCGGATGTCCCGGAATCCGTGACCGGATCAAATCGGAGTCACTGACCGGATGTTATCGGAATGCCTGACCGGATGGCCCCGGAACGCGCAGAGAGGCCTCAATCGTCAGGCAGTTGCCCGCATTCCCAAATGCACAGGAGGTCGATCGGCACGCTCCGCTGCCAAGCGCGCCAATGCCGCGCGAGCGGCTTCGTCCCTGGGCGGATTCCGGACCTTCGCCGCAGGTGCGCAGCATCCCTGACTGGCCGTGGAAGCGGACATTCCCGCGGAAATCCAGTCCGGAACCTGACCGATGGGAACGAGGGGCGGGAGGTACGAAGGCGGTCTCTAAGGGGCGATATTCTCCCGACCTGTTAACCTCTCGCGGTCCGGTTAGGCCGGTCAAGGCCTTGGTGTTGGGGGTTTTGGATCGCTACTCAAGCGTAACCGTTGGGGGAGCCGTATCCATCGCGCATGGAACTGGCGTCCAACTTCGGTGATGTTCAAGGCAAGTAATCGAACGCATCTTCGCTTTCATATAGAGCCTTGATGGTCGTCGTCGTAGAGACCGACGCGCGCGTCGCGGCTTCCTTCAGGTCCAGAACACGGAACCTGTCGCCGATTTTCGCAACGGCCTCGATCCGACGATACTGTTCACCGAAGCGTTCTGCGTACTGCGCCAGCCCCTTGAGCTTCGGCATCGCGTCGCCGAACTGAATCCCGTGCGGATCGACGATATCGGCGACGACGGTCCCATCGTCCTGTTGAACGAAAAAAACGAAGTCGGGCCTGACGATCCTTGGTTCGCCCCCATCCTCGTAAATGATGCCAAGCGAGTCCTGGCTGGCGCGCGACGGGTTCCGGTACCACGCGACGGCTCCCGCCCGCGCGAGTTCGGATTTCAGGACTTCACCTTCCCAGGAATTGAAGTCCTCGGGGAATATCCCATGCTCATCGCACAGCATGTGCCGCTCGAACGATGGCAGCGGGGTCTCTGAGCCGTTTGCCTCCCGGATCGTCGTCGGCTGCATCCAAGATGTCGGTCGAGCCAAGTCTACATCCATGGGGTTCGCGCTCATCTCCCGGATCTGGCGATACACGTCCTGACGCTCGTCGGAGAGGTTCTTGATGTCGACCCGGAAGCGAGTGAGCCATTGGTTCGCGAGTTTCTCGGCCTCAGCCTCAAGTGTCTCTCGGATGCCGGGAACCAATCCCAGAGCGCCAATCGTGACATGCGCCTCGATGAGAGCGGCTTCCATGTCGTCCGCATCGCCTTCGTTCCGCGCCAGGTAGTCGCTATACGACGTCGCGAGATCCGGACTGATCGCGCGGCCCGCCCTGCGATACGCGTCCTCGATCACGGCATAGTCCGCTTCCTCGAGGAAGTCGTCGAACGACATGCCCCCGCCTTTCAGGTCGGCCTTCAGGCTCTTGCCTTCGACTGTCAGGACCGATTTGCGGGCAGTCTCGATTTCCGTCTTGTAGCGGGCTCTGGCGCCATCGAGCACCTTGTGCATTTCCGCATGGGCAGCTTTGCCAGCGTCCTCTAGCAGGCCATCCACGGCCAGCTCATGCGCCAGCGAGGTCAGTCTCTTGACCGGACGGGCATGCCGCTTTGGCAGGGATTGGGACGGCAGCGAGAGCAGCTTGTCCCACACCGTCTCCTGGATCGAAGGATTCGGCTTCAACTCGACGGGGTTGATCAGCACGCGGCGACCCGGCAGGTCGTCGCCACCGTCCCCACCAGACATCAGCGCCTTGGCGACGTCCTTGACCGAGGCTTCGTCGAAGAACGGGAGCAGGCAATCGACCGAGTTCAGTCGTTCGTTGCCCGGGATCCGCCGCGCCAGTGGGGTGCGGACCATGCGCCCCAGCAGCTGCGTGATGTGCGTCTTGTCCCGAGCAGGCCGGAACGACACCATGACTTCGGCGCGCGGACAGTCCCACCCCGTGCTGATGGCGTCCTTCGCGATCAGGATCCGGACCCATGTCGATTCCTGAACGCGTTCGGGCGAGATGTAGGGCACGGTGTGGCGGCCGAAGGTCTGGGTGGAGTGTTCCCCGAACACATGCGCCACCGCATCCTCGGGCAAGTCCGGCCACTGCGTGAAGATGGTGTCGAGAGCCCGGCCGATGTCGTTGTGATCGGGCGCGTTCGGAACCTGCAGAACCATAAGGGGCAGCACTGTTCCGGCATCGTCCTGCTGCTTGCCATAAGCCTCCCAGGCGGAGGATATCTCCTTCAGCTTGTCGGTGCCGCGGCGCACCAGCACGGTATCGAACTGCCCCGCCTCTTTCGGCACGTCCAGGATGATCGTATCCTTCAGCAGACCTGACGCCTGGACCTTGGCGGAATCCACCACCACGTTCGGCAGGGTCGCGCGGCCCGTCATGTCGGTCATGGCGGCGTTGAACCGCTCGACCGTGGCCGAGATGCCCCAGACGACCGGTATGCCGGGGACCGGTCCCGAGCCGTTGATCAGCCGCTTGACGATGGTGGTCTTCTCGCCCGCGCCGGTCGCGGCGCGCATCCCGCGATGCGCCTCGTCGAGCACGAGGTAAAGCGTCAGCGCGGGGTCATCGATGGTGTTCTGGATCGTGTCCCAGATGGTGAAGGAGCGACTGTCGGGCATCAGCCGGATCTGGCCGTCCTTCTCGATTCCCTCGTCATCGGGATTGTGCCCGCGCACCAGGAGGCTCGACTTGCTAAGCTTCTGGGTGTTCAGAAAATAGACCTTTCCCGGTTCCAGCACCTCGCGCTGGAACGTGCTTTGCACCACCACAAGGTCCGAGATCGACAGTCTGTCCGATGCCTCGAGCAGGCGGTAACGTGACTGCTCGTTCAGGGACGGATCATCACTGAACCAGATCACCACCGCGCCGGGATCGGGCTCGATGTCGTAGTTGTCGTCGCCGTGGAACAGTGCCTCGAACACCGCCGCCGCCATGACGGTCTTGCCCGCGCCCGTAGTGGCCGTCAGTGAGAAGGCAGTCTTCCGATTGCGGTCGCGCCAGAATGCCCTCGAATCCCGTAGGTTTTCTAGAACCTCCCGTACGGCTTCTTCCTGATAATCCTTGAGTGTGAACTTCATGGCTCAGCGGCCCATCGAAAAGCGGAAATTGGAGAGGTAGGACTCGTAGAGCCGCACCGGTTCGACGCTGTCGGGCAGCGCACGCGCCACCGCCTGGAACCGGCGGTCGTCATCTGTCACGACGTAGGCGATGCGTAGGGTCGGTTGGGCGGCGGCCGCGTCGCAGAAAACGGCGGCGCGGTCCAGGTCCACAAGCAGGCCGTAAGTGTCGGCCACGTCCCAGCCGGCGGCGGGAAGGTCATCGATCCGACGGCCTTCCGACCCCGCGCGCATCCATAATAGCGGTGCGATGCGCTTGAAGGTGAAGTTCGCGCCGACGGCGACATGGGATTCATAGGTCAGGGTGAAGAACTCTGCGTTCTCCTCGAACCCCTCCGCCATGGGGAATTCGTCGGTAAACTTGTAGTCGCCCTTGATGTCCTCGCCCTCAGGCGTCCTGCCGGTGATGGCGGCGGCGATGCGAGGCTTGGTGATGTAGTCACAAATGCCCAGTTTCTCCCAATCTGGATCGCCAGGGCGCAGACCATTCTTGCAAAGGCTGGCTTGTTCGTCGGCCGCAACCTCGTTGTTGGTGACTGAGATGCACTGCCGCCGGCCGCCATCCTGACGGTTGAGACGCATAACTGCATGTGCAGTGGTGCCTGATCCTGAGAAGAAGTCGAGGATGGTTGCTGTCGGCTTCTCGGCAACTGCTATGCGAAGTGCATCCTCAACAGCGTAGAGGCTCTTGGGGAAGGGAAACTTTCTATCCCCAGTGAGGCGTCTAACGAGCATAGATCCGTACTCGCCAGCCTTGTGGCTACCTCTGTTCCAGACGGTCTTAGGTGTTCTACGAACTCCACGCTCACCGAAATCGACCTCTACCGAACCGTCCTCTCTGCGCCCTGTAACCACCAACTCTCCGGAATCGATGCGCCGAATTTGCGACGGGCCCAGATAGAGGATTGACCATCGGTCATTCTTTGCGTCGTGCGCCCCGACTCGCGCAAAACCATCCGCAATCAACTTGCGAAGCGATGCGGGTGATTTCTGCCACGTAGCTTCCTCATCGCGTCCAGCTCGAACAGGCCAGACGGTTATCAGGCCGGGCTGATCAGGAACCGTTGAACGGTCGACACTTAGCGGTATCGTTTCTCCTACTTTGGCGATTGTACGCGTCTGTGGGTCAATAAATATGGGGAAAAACAAATTGGGACGATCTTGGCGGCGGGAGTTGTTTCCACCACGCAAAAGCCACTCCCACCGAACGCCCGACCTTTGGGAGGATGAAAGACTCTCGGTGTCTAGCAGGCTATCAACTACCAGCGAGGGCCCAGCATCTCCGAAAAAGACAAAGAACGCATACTCCTCAACCCGCGCTAACTCTTTGCCCCTGGCGACTCCGTTGGGATTAATTACGATTGTAACCATTTGCTGTTCAGCTTCAGGAAATAACTGCTCAAGAAGCAAGCCGAGCCTGAGATATTCTTTCTCGTCAATTGTGACGACCAAAACTGACCCGACTGGGTTGAGTAGTTCTCGAGCAACGAGTAGCCTTCGTTCCATGAACGCAAGCCATTTCGAATGCCGATAAAGGTCCTCTGACTCGACGTAATCGTTGTTGTATTTCCAGTCCCGCGCGCCGGTATTGTAAGGTGGATCGATGTAGATGGCGTCGATCTTTCCGCGATGGGTGTAGGTCAGCGCCTCTAGCACATGGAAGTTCTCGCCGTTGATCACCGTGTGGAACGGCTTGTCGCCGCCGCGCTCCACCCGCCCGGTGCTGACCAGGCCGGGGTAGATGTAATCCCGGAACTCAGCCACCACGACCAGATCGGCAACCGCGACATCCACCATCTCTGGCGCCGCGGTGTCGATCAGCTCGACCAGCGCCATCCGCGCCTCGCCTTCGCCGTCAATCCGCTTGACGCGCCAGAGCCGCTGGTCTGGGCGCTGGACAGAGCCGCGCGGCGGTAGGATCCGCACCTTGTCGCCCCGCCGCACGGGGCGGCCGGGCAGCTCCACGCTTTCGGGGCGGTGTCGTTCGAAGTTCAGACCGAAGGCCCGCCGCGACGCCAGCGCCTTGAACTCCCGCTCGAGCTCATCTCCCAGAGCGCTGTCCTTGGCCTTTGCCCGGGCAATCAGATCCGTCAGACGCGACATTGCCAGCCCTCGTGCCCCGCACCCGCAACTGCACCACACCCATGATGCCCCGCGCGCGACGTGCGGAGCAAGGCATGCGCGCGTTCGACCGCAGGCGGCCGATGGGCAGGCAAGGTGGTAGGGATCGCGGTCGCGGCTATCATCATTGCTGTGTCCTGTCAGGCGGCGACGAACTTGCCGAACGCCCTGCGAAAATGAGCTGACAGAACCGCCGTTTAAGGCCGCAGACTTAACCGCAAGTGCATGATGAAGCAAGCCGAATGGCGGCTTACGCCCGCAGTCCTCGGCTCCTGTCTGCGCCAGGATGGACAACAATGGCCATACGATTTTCAGAACAGCGACGTCTGACCAGTGTCGTCCACACGGAGGACACCGAGCAACTGCCATGTATGATGGCGCTTGGCCATGTTGCCGACACAGAACAACATGCCCTTCCGAGGCTATTCCTCGTTGAAGGTCTTGCTCATCCAGTCCAGCGCCGCTTAGTCGGATCCCTCTCGCCGACGGCCGTTGAAGAACATGGCGCGGGCTTCCCAATCGCCATTCGCGTAGTCGTGGTGGCCCGTGGCATCTTCAAACTTGAAGCGGAAATCTTCGGGACTGGGTTTGAACCGCGCCTTCAGTTCCTCATCGAAGAAGCTACCCTGGATGCTGCACCACCCATCGAAGGTCCGCTTTCGGGGCGCGCAGGCCATGTGGCGAAAGTCCGGTCAGGGCCGATCCTACCAGTTGGCTGCCGCTCGGGGAGTGGCCGTAATGTGCGCGAAGGGTGAGTTCGGTTATGAGAGGATGCTGCGGAGAGACTCGAACGGCTGTTCGTCGGCCCGCTGCAAGGCGGCATGTTGGATGATGAGTGACCCGTCTGGAGCGAGCGGCATCAATGCCGGGCACGGAAGCTCTTAAGAACGGATGGCGAAGAAAGCCATCATCAAAGTTTGAGCTTGTCGATGAGCATTGCTGCCCATTTGGTCTGATATTCTGGGCTTTTTGATCTGCTCGAATGGCGAAGCATTCGCTTGATGCGCTGTGTTTTGAATTCATCTTTCCCTATCTCTTCGATATTGTTTGGCCAGTGGCCATTGCTTTCCAAGCTCTCCAATGCAGTGACAATGTAGGACTCGACACGCGCAGAGTTGACTTGCGTCAGGGCGTGAAGACCCAACGCGGAGAGTGCTGTCAAACCGGTGTGATCAATTTCAAGCAACACGGTCGGCGGTTTGCCGACGGACGTAAAGGTAGCAATCAGGCAAGGTCTCCGATGGTTTCCGGCCAAAGCAAGGGGAGAGTTTTCCGGCATCGCGCAAATGGACGAGGACACCGTTGTTGTCGAAGGCAGCAGGTCTTGCAAGCGACGCAGCGTGTCGACAAGAGGTTCGAGATCGCCAATGTAATCAGGCGACGCGAGTTGGATGGTCCGGAAAGACAAAGGGGGGAGCTGTGGTATGGTCGAGATGTCGGAAACAGAAACTTTGATACTCTCTCGCTGTGGAGTTTCTGCAGAAGTGACGCTTTCAGCCTCCTGTCGCTCGGTGGCGTTAGAACGGCTCCCTCTCGGGGAAGACATTGGCAACGGTTGGCGGCGAACGGACCCCTGCCGGTTGATGAAATCGCTCCCGGCTCGTAGCCAGTTTGCAAAATCTGGATCTCCGCGCGCGCGGGACGGAGCGCCTTCGATATGAAAATCTTTTTGAACTCTCGCAGACGCTTTTTCCTGTTCGGATTCTTGAAGGTTCGTGGATGCCGAGTCGGCGATCCGCGCACCTTTCTTCTTTATGGCCGGATGGTTGTATTGGAGGCGATGAAAGCCATGGGATTTTCCGGGCAAGGACAGGATTTCGTAGACAAGCGCCGCGCCCTCGCCGAAAAGGCCGCGGAACGTCATGGTAAATCCCCCAAGTTCGGGAGGCATCAGCAGTATTCCGTCTTCAGGGTTCGACAGGCGGGCGACGCTGTTCCAGGAAGCCGCGCCAACCGGATGGGCCGCCAGCCAAGCGAATTCCCTCACGAATGCCTCGGTCAGAAGCTTCTGGGGCATTGCACTGGTAAACTCGAGGGCAAGATTCTGGACATGGCCTGCTGGCACCGGCACACAGAGGTCCGCCAGGCCTCCGTGCCGCAGGATGACATTTGCCAGGACGCGCTCGTGGAGAAACAATCGCCTGACCAATTCCAGCGGAGGAATGTAGACGTCGAGTCCCGGAGTTCGGCAAAGCAGGAGCTTCTGTTGGGACTTCCGCGGCATCTTGTCGGAGAAAACGTCCGCTGGCACATCGCTCAGCGTCACGTATTCGGTATCCTGCAGCGCGGCGATGAACACCTGGCCGAGTGAGCCCATCTGGGTTGCTAACGAAAGAAAGCCGTCGTTATAAATCCGGCCGAGCGCAAGGGCAGGAGCCATTCCGAACGGGACAACCACCTCTTTCATCTGCCCGGTTTCAGTGCCTCGCAGGGTGCAACTCAGCGCCCAGTCTCCATTCCGGTCGCGGTGAAGGTTCCGGACCCAGGCCAGCGCGACAGACTCGTCAAGCACGGCAAAGGGGATGAATCGGGGAGACCGGGTCACGGGGCCGTGTCTCCCCGCAATGCCTCGGAGATCTTCCGCGAGACCCTCTGCGGGAGACCGGACAGCCGATGTATTTGCCAGGGACGGGCACTGTGCCCGTGCGAGAGCAGGGTTTCGCGCGCCCATTTCACACGTCTAAGCCTGAAGGTCTCGAGCGGTTCTTTCTCGCTGGCGAGCTGTCGTTTGCAAAGAGGGAGCATTTTGAGCCGGGGCAGGAACCAGCCTTCCCGTCCGAGTTCGCGTTCTATCGCAGCAATCGTAACCCTTGCCGGAGGGGTCCTGAGACGGATGGTTTCTGCTGCGGCGCCGATCGAGGGGGCCAGCGCCGAGTCCATCCCGGCCCAGTCTTTGCGGGGGCCGGGAGCGCAACGGAGAGCAAATTCCGGGGAATTTTCTTTCAGCCATTCCGGATGATGCCGGTTGAGCCAGGTCCAGTCTGCAGAGAATTTGCATTTCAGGGCTTTCCGGCTCAGGCCGCTCTCCATCGCCTCTTGCCAACGCCGTTTGGTGTCAGTTTCGAGATCATCTGGCGGTTTTGCGGGTGCCACGGTTTCCATATTCTTCCACGGCCCATCGATGCCCAGCCTTGCCGCATGACGCTGGATGGTGCGCGGGTCGACGCCGACGGCACGGGCGGCTGCCCGAAGGCCCTTTGCCGACGCTGCCGCTACCCGCAGGCGGCGTTCGAAGGCGGGATCATCGGCCAGGAAACGGCGGGGCTTCGCGGCCTTTCGCCGAGGCGGATCAGGTGGCGCAGCCTCGAGGACGAGATCGAACAGGATGTGCTGCAATGCACTGAAGGCGTGCCGGTGCTTGCGGCCCATTGCGACAAGCCAGTCCGTTCGACCCGCTGCAGGATAAATGGGTTGAAGCGGCAGCAGGGCATTCCCGGCTGCTTCGGTCAGCCGATCGATGCGAATGCGTCCGGAAGGCCCGGCGAGTCCAGCCTCGATCAGGCGGGATCTGCAGTGCAGGCCAATGGCCGCGAAATCGGCAAAGCGCACCGGACGGTCGAGAATTCGCACTGCCTTGCGTGCTATTTCACCCAGCAGATCGGTCCCGGCTTCACGCCATTCCGCCGGGTTGTCGGTGGGCTGCACGCAGGTTTCCCTCGAAGCCGCAACGAAGTCGTGCTGGCTGTGTTTTTCCGGCATGCGTGCAGCAACAAGGGCAGAGCCGTGGTCCGGACAGACCAAGACCCCGGGAAGCTGATGGGAACGGTGCCAGTAGGCTTCGCCATGTCGCGCCCGTGCTTCATCAGCGCAGTCGGGACACCATCGGAGACGGGCGGGAGGAAGGCGGAGGCCGGCCGCGATCCCGAGCCGGGCGTGGAGCCCGGCGGCCGGTCCGTCGATCATCGCCCTCCGGGCGGCATCGACGATTGCCTTCGGCTGGTAGGCCGCGTGGAATCCGAACAGAGTGGCGCGGACCAGCGCGTGCGGGTATTCGCGAACAGTCGGCGGCATTCGCCTTGACAGCGCCCGGAGGTGGCATTGCAGATCGACGGAAGCGCGAACGGACCGGTCTCCGAACAGGTCGTCCAGTGTCTGCTTGGCGCTGACCGAGCAGCTATGGCGATGATATCGGGCCAAGCGGCTGTATAGCAGCTCGTCAGGCAGCTGGGCGGGGAAATATGTCAGCATCCCGCGCCCCGCCTCTAGCCGGCATCTTCAAGTGGCGGACGAATGTACCCAGCCTGCATGAAAACGTCGTGCGCATCGTCGGCAATCTCCGGGAGGAGATTGCGCAAGTCCAGAGGATCCGGTTGGATCACGGCGGCCGTCCCGGCGGCCTTGCTCTTCCGCTTCTTCCTTGGTTTTGCTTCCGGTCCGCGATCTTTCAGACGATCGGAAATGGCGCCGACAAGATCGAGAGTCGATGCTCCGGGATTCGCGAGCCGGGCTTCCCCCAGCATGATGGCTGCGAGGTCCGGCGCCACACCCAGCTGCTCCAGCATGGCCAGGAGGGCAGCGTCGTCGAGCGTTTCAGCGGGATTGACGGAGGGCGGCCGTTGCGGTTCAGGGTTGGGTGTCGATCCGCCCAAGCGCATGGTGGCGTCCATCAGCGTCTGTCGGACGTATTCGGCCAGGGGAACGAGATCATCGTAGAGTTCCAGCGCCCGAAGATCATTCCGGCGCAGGGCGTCGATCATGGGCGCGATCAGCCTGAGATCCTGCTTCGCGACATGGCGGATCAGGCCGACGTCAATCCGTTCTTCCCTGCCTGCGGCGGTGCCTAACTGGATCGCTCTCGACTGGACGAGCATGTAGAGCTTGATCACCACATCGAGAATGCCCTGGCTTTCGTCCCTCAGCGCGGCAAGGATTCCGTCATCGAGAGGAGTTTCCACGCTTGTCCATTGCCATGACCACATGCGGCGGATGAACACCTCCCATTCCCTGTTATCGGGGATAGGTTCCCAAACGGCACTGCCGACTCCGCTTCCGCGCCGGGCCTGCCGGAAAGCGCCTTGGAGGACCGGCAATGCGGCCGGTGTTCCGACAAGCAGGACAGGCAGGCCAATCTTGTTGATGAGGGTGACCAGAAAGTTCAGCAGGTCCTCACGGCCCTCGCCGCGCGCCCGCATCAGATGCTGGATCTCGTCGATGACGAGAAGGCCCAGGGCATGGCGATCGGCGACCTGGGCCATGTTGACGACCATGGCGTCCAAGGCATGGCGATCGCCGCCGTGCCGGGCCTGAAACTTCGTGCCGAGCAGGCGGTCCATCTCGGTGAAGAAGCTGATGCAGAGCTGCTTTGCAGAGCCCTTGTGCGGGCACTCGAGCTTCAGCCACGACACCTGGGTGAGAGCTATGGGGTCGTCATGCTTGATGGTCTGCGGGTAGAGCCGCAGGATGCGGGCAATGCTCCGGCTCTTGCCAATGCCGGAGCAGCCGATCAGGGCGACGCCAGAGGCGGTCGTCTCGACCGGGTGGCGCAACGTATCGAGGTTCCGGGCGATGACCCGGGCATGGCTGTTGTGGAGCCGGTGGATGAAATCTGTCGTGTGCGGGTTCCGGCCGATATAGCCTTGCCGGATCAGGGCCCCGATATGCGCCTCCAGCGTCAGGTGGCGTGAGAGCGGATCGAAATAGCGGCCGAGCCTCTGGACGCAATGCAACCGGAGATGCGCCGGATAGGTTCGTTCGACGGGACTGTGTGCAGGAAGGTCGGTGAGTGCCGCGATGGCCTGTTCCGCCGAAAGCGGTGGGGGAAGGCTGGAGATGAACGGGTTGCCCGCGTATTCCGGCAGCTCGGGGTCAGGCATCGCCGTCTTCCCCGTCGCTCTTGTCCAGATGTTTCCGGATGTTTTCCATTGGGGGAAGATCATAGTCGTCCGACGGCCTATCCTGGTTCCGGTCGAAGGGAAGGACATCGGCGGAACCTCCCTTGTTCGGAGCGAGGTCGAAAGCCTCGCGCGGCCGCAGGGCCGCGCGCTCCTCGGTTCTCGAGCCGCGGATATCTCGCGTCCGCTCGGCCTTGGATCTGCGGTCTTCCGGCTTTCTGGCCTTGGCGTTGTCGACGATTTCGTCGATGGAGGACATGAAATCAATGCGTCCCTGCGTCTGCGCGGGAAGCCTCTCGGCGCGCTGGCGGCGGTCTTCCTTTTGAATCTGATCGATTTCCCAAAGTGTCCGTCCGCGAAACGGATCGCTGCGCACCGTGAGACTGCAGGGCTCGAAAGGGCCGCGGCCATTCGGGTCGCGGATCCAGATCGTGTCCATCAGCCGCGGCTCGTAGCTGATCGGCACCTTCCAGCTCCGCGTTTGGCGCGCCTTCTCGAACCAATGCTCCGCGATGGCCCGGGGGCAGCTGTAGTAGAGGCGATTGAAGCGGAGCCCCTTCGCCGTCACGGAGGCTTCGCCGGATGGCAGCAGGGCGAGCTTCACGAGATCTTCGGGGAAGCTGCGCTGCAAGCCGGTGCGCCGCTGGATGCCCCATGACCATAGGTCCAACGGCACGGGATCGACATGATCCGCGATCATCTGCGGATCGCGCTCGTAGCCGCCGAGCATGTGCTGGTTGTTGTAGTAGAGTACGATGTTGATGATGATCTTGGTGAAATCATCGATGTCGAGCGTGGCGTCGAGGCGATAGTCCCTTGCGCCGCGCTCACGGAAATCGGGCGCGACAAAGCCCGGAGTGAAGGGGCCGAACGCCGCGTGCAAGAGCCCGAACCGGCGCTCGACGATGCCTTTCCAGTCCGCGCGATACGGCGCGGCATTTTCGAGTCTCATGCCGAAGCGCTGGATCAGCGTGTTCGCGGCGGGGCCCAGCATTTCTCCCCTGTCGGCCAGCAGCACGGCGGGAAGGCTGTGGCACGGCCAGTCGGCTTCGCCGATCTCGATGCCGAACTGGGCGCACCAGGCCGGCTTTGCGCAGGCCGCATTGGCCAGGGCCGTCATGGCACCGACCCAGCTGGCGTTCTCCAGCCCGATATAGACCCCGGCGATCATCCGGCTGAACACGTCGATGACGACATAGATGGTCGGACGGCCGACGATCTTGCGCCGGTCGAACCGCGAGACGAGGTAGATGTCGGCGATGGTCGCGTCGATCTGATAGCGCGATCCGGGCCCATTCACCTCGTCGAGCGATGTCCCGAGAATGGCGCGGCTGTCCTTGTCGTAGACACGTGGCGTACGCCGCTTGCGCGCCAGTTCGAACAGGTCGTTGTCCTGCTCAAGCCAGTACCTGAACTGCGCGAGGCTCGGATGCTCTTCTCTCAGCTTCTTCTTCTGCCTGCCGGAGGCCTCATCGAAAACAAGGTCCGTGAAGTGATGCTTGAGGCATAGGTCATAGCAAGTCGCGATGTCGATCTTGCCATTGCTCCCGTTCTTGCTCTTCTTCGTTGCAAGGTGCTCGTTTACGCTTTTGCGGAAGGCAGTCCTGACCGTTTCGTCGACATTCATGCCTGTGCCGCCATACAGCACCGGTGCGCCGCGCTTGATGCCCCGGTCGGGCTTTGGCCTGCCCGGGGCGCCAGAGGCCGCGTAGTCTGGACAGAGTGCGGCAGGCGTCATCCCGCGCTGCCACCACCGTCTGAGCAACCGGTAGATCTTCTGCCGGGTTGTTCCCGTTTCCGCGGCATGGCTGTTGACCGCGGGTGCCCGCTTTCTCGGATCGAAGATATCCGGCTGTTGGGCAAGCAGAGGTTTCAGAAGTGAAAATGCCTCGTCGCGCCGGGTCGCCCGGCTGTCGGTCAGCGCTTCGCCTTGTCCGATCCAGGGATCATCAACGACCGCAACCGTTCCGGCCGCCGTCAATTCTCCGAGTTCCGAGCGCGCCCTGCAGATCGGCACCGCTTTCGGATCATCGATGTCGATGAACCAGCCGCCGCTCCGGCGCGGGAGCAGCCAGATCAGCCGTTCGCGATGCTCCGTTTCCGAATGCAGGAAAACCTGGCCAAGGAGCAAGTCGATCATCCGGATGCCCTCCCGGCGGAGACGGCCGGTTCTCTCCGGATTGCGGAGATTGGTAGGGCATCGGTGATCGGCCGCATCAGATCGGTCCGCCACGCCTTGGTCGCCAGAAGATGATGGACGAGAAGGAGCGTGCTGCCGGCCTCCATGCCAAGGCGGGCGTCCATGTCCTGCACGAGTTCCCGCAATGTCGCGCAGGGCGTGCGGTCCAGTTCAGCGTCCAGAATATGCATCCGCGCCTGGAAATAGCCCTCATGCGGCTGCATCAGCTGGTCGATGTCGCGGCTGCTGCGCAGAAGCTCCAGATTGGCCAGCAGCACGGGCGGAAGCTCGCGCTCCGTGACAATCCCCCAGTCCACGCCGCGGGACGTCCAGTAGCGCCGCTCGATTTCCAGCTTCTCCACGACGCGCGGCTTGCCGAGTTCGGAGGCTGGCTTGACTGCGCGCGCCACGGTGACGCCGCCGCCGTCCCGGTACAGATCGAGGAGGAAATCCGTCGTCTGGACGAGCGGGACGCGGCTGGTGGCGTCGACCGGGTGCCGAATGCCAGCGTCTTCGGCAATCGCCAGCGTCTCGTCGGCATCCATCGGAAACTGCTCGCGGATATCCGTCACGCCTTCGGAAGAATCGAAGATGAGGAAGGCATTGCGTTCCAGGTCTGAAAGAAGGTGATGGATACGCTTCGTCAGAAATCCCGGCATCCGCTGGGCGCGCCCGCGAGACGGGACATCGGCGACCGTGAGCCACGGCTTGTAGTCCGGGCCTGCACCTTGACCGCGCCCTTCCTTCCGGAAACGCGCGATCTTCGCTTCATCGAACCCGTAGCGTGATGCCATGCCAGACCCGCCGAGATATCCGCAATGGCTGCAGGATACCTCTCAGTGGCTTCAGGTACAAACTTTATTCTACAGGTACAAACTCTTTTCTATAGGTACAAACTTTATTCTCACGCCACACAAGACGCCGGCAGCCCTGTCCGCTCACTCCACCGTCACGGATTTCGCCAGGTTGCGGGGCTGGTCCACGTCCGTGCCCTTCGCCACCGCCGTGTGATAGGCGATGAGCTGGGCCGGGATTGCGTAGAGCAGGGGGGCGAAGAGCGGATCCGCCAGCGTCGGCATGCGCACGATGTGCCAGACGCCGTCGCCGGCCTCGGCCGCGCCCTCGGCATCGGTCACCAGGACCACGCGGCCCTCGCGGGCCATCACCTCCTGCATGTTCGAGACCGTCTTCTCGAAGAGCGCGTCGCGGGGCGCCAGGACGATCACCGGAACCGTCCGGTCGATCAGCGCGATCGGGCCGTGCTTCAGCTCGCCGCTGGCATAGCCCTCGGCATGGATGTAGCTGATCTCCTTCAGCTTCAGCGCGCCCTCGAGCGCCAGGGGATACATCGCGCCGCGGCCGAGGAAGAGCACGTCGCGCGCCTCGGACAGGGGATGGCTCATCTCGGTGATCCGCTCGCTGAGCTGCAGCGCCTGGTGCGCCAGCCCCGGCATCGCCTCGAGCGCCGCCAGATGCCGCGAAATCTCTTCGGGCGACAGCGTCCCGCGGGCCTCGGCGGCGCGCAGCGCCAGCAGCGCCAGCACCATCAGCTGGCCGGTGAAGGCCTTGGTCGAGGCGACGCCGATCTCGGTCCCGGCCAGGGTGCGGATCACCGCGTCGCTCTCGCGGGCGATGGTGCTGCCCTCGACATTGACGATGGCGCCGACCTTCAGCCCCTCGTCCTTGACATAGCGCATCGCCGCCAGCGTGTCGGCGGTCTCGCCCGACTGGCTGACCACCAGCGCCATCGAGCGCGCGGGCAGCGGCGGCTGGCGGTAGCGGAACTCGGAGGCGACGTCGATCTCCACCGGCAGGCGGGCGAGGGTCTCGAACCAGTACTTGGCCACATGGCAGGCGTAATGCGCGGTGCCGCAGGCGACGAGCGTCAGCCGGTCGAGATCGGCGAAGGGCAGGGCGGCGTCGGCGGCCCCGGGCAGGGCGAGCCGCCCGTCCTTCACATAGGCGTCGAGCGTGTCCTTCAGGACGCCCGGCTGCTCGGCCATCTCCTTGGCCATGAAATGCTTGTAGCCGCCCTTCTCGACCCGGGCATGGTCCGCCGGGACGCGCTGCACGGGGCGGTTGGCCAGGCGGCCATGGACGTCGTGGATGGTCGCCCCGGCGCGGGTGATGACGGCGATGTCGCCCTCTTCGAGATAGGTGATCCGGTCGGTCAGCGGCCCCAGCGCGATCGCGTCCGAGCCGACATACATCTCGCCCTCGTCCTCGGCATGGCCGATCGCCAGCGGCGAGCCCTTGCGGGCGGCGACCATCAGGTCCGGCTCGCCGTCGAAGAGGAAGGCCAGCGCGAAGGCGCCGCGCAGCCGTCCGATCGTGGCGGTGGCCGCCTCGACGGGGCCCAGCCCCTGGCGCATGTAGTTCTGGCAGAGCAGCGACACGACCTCGGTATCGGTCTGGGTCTCGGGCGCCAGCCCGTCGCCGCGCAGCTCGTCGCGCAGCTGGCGGAAATTCTCGATGATGCCGTTATGGACGACGGCGACCGGACCCGACTGGTGCGGGTGGGCGTTGCGCTCGGTCGCGGCGCCATGGGTCGCCCAGCGGGTGTGGCCGATGCCGGCCTTGCCCGCCAGCGGCTCGTGCACCAGCTTGTCCGAGAGGTTGACCAGCTTGCCCACGGCGCGGCGGCGGCCGAGATGGCCGTCATGGATCGTCGCGATCCCGGCGCTGTCATAGCCGCGGTATTCCAGCCGCTTCAGCGCCTCGACCAGGATGGGGGCGACTTCGTGATTGCCCAGGACTCCGACGATTCCGCACATGGGCCTACCCCTTCTTCGCTGCTTTCAGCGCCTTCAGACGCGCCATCATCTTCTCGGCCAGCCCCGGCTTCGTCACCTGGCGCGACCGGGCCACGGCCAGCGCGCCCGCCTCGACATCCGAGGTGATCACCGAGCCCGACGCCGTCATCGCCTCGGCGCCGATCTTGACCGGCGCCACCAGCATCGTGTTCGAGCCGATGAAGGCGCGGGGGCCGATCTCGGTGCGGTGCTTGAAGACGCCGTCATAGTTGCAGGTGATCGTCCCCGCGCCGACATTCGCGCCCCTGCCGATGGACGCGTCGCCGATATAGCTCAGGTGGTTGACCTTGGCGCCCTCGGCGATCTCGGCGTTCTTCACCTCGACGAAATTGCCGACCTTCACGTCCTCGGCCAGCTCGGCGCCGGGGCGCAGCCGCGCATAGGGGCCGACGATGGCGCCGCGCGAGACATGGCAGCCCTCCAGATGCGAGAAGGCGCGGATCACGGCGCCGGTCTCGACTGTCACGCCGGGTCCGAAGACGACATAGGGCTCGACCGTGGCGTCGCGGCCGATGATCGTGTCCTGGGCGAAATGCACCGTCTCGGGGGCGGTCAGGGTGACGCCGTTCTCCAGCGTCTCGGCGCGCATCCGCGCCTGGAAGGCGGCCTCGGCCTGCGCCAGCTCGGCGCGGGTGTTGATCCCCATCGTCTCGGCCTCTTCGCACAGCACCACCTCGGCGGTCAGCCCCCGGGCGCGGCCCAGTGCGACCACGTCGGTCAGGTAGTACTCCCCGGACGCGTTCTGGTTGCCGATTTCGCCGACGAGCTGCATCAGCGTGGCGGCATCGGCCATGATGACGCCGGAATTGCACATGCGGATGGCGCGCTCGCCCTGGGTGGCGTCCTTGTACTCGACGATCCGCAGGAGCCGCTCCTCCACCGTGACCAGCCGCCCGTAGCGGCCCGGATCTTCGGCCATGAAGCCCAGCACGACGATATCGGCCCCGCCCGCGCGGGCCTCGGACATCGCCTCCAGCGTCTCGGAGCGGATGAAGGGCGTGTCGCCGTAGAGCACGACCGCGTCGCCCGAGGCACCCTCGAGCACCGGCGCGGCCTGCAGCACCGCATGGCCGGTGCCGAGCTGCTCGGACTGGATCACCACCTGCGCCTCGGGGTCGATCTCGGCGACCGCCTCGCGGACCTGCTCGGCGCCATGGCCGCAGACCACCGCCACGCGCTCGGGCGCCATGGCCGCGCCCGAGGCCATGGTATGCGCCAGCATCGGCACGCCCCCGAGGGGATGCAGCACCTTGGGCAGATCCGACTGCATCCGCGTCCCCTGGCCCGCCGCCAGGACGATCAAGCTCAGCCCCATTCTGTTTTCGCCTTCCTTTGCCTCAAGTGACGTTCTATCCAGCAGATGGCGCGCTGCAAGAGGCGGCAGCGTCACGGTTGATGTCTGTTTGTGACAGGGGCGGGTGCATGGCAACGGTGGTCTTCGATCTCGACGGAACGCTGGCGGATACGTCGGGCGACCTGCTCGCGGCGGCGAATGCGGTATTCCGCGCCTGGGGCTACGGAAACGTGCTGGATCCCGCAGTTGCGGGCGATCGCGGCGCGGCGATGAAGGGCGGAAAGGCGATGCTCCGGCTGGGGCTCGGACGGCTCTACGGCCAGGTCGACGAGGCGCGGGTGGACGCGGGATACGCCCCGCTGCTCGAGGCCTACGGCCAGGCGCTATCGGTGGAAACCCGCCTGTTTCCGGGCGCCGAGGCGGCGGTGGAGCGGCTGCTTTCCGCCGGCCACTTCACGGCGATCTGCACCAACAAGCCCGAGGGGCTGGCGGAATCGCTGATGGCGGAGCTGGGGGTGCGCGGCCTCTTCGGCGCGCTGGTGGGGGCCGACACGCTGCCGGTCAGGAAGCCCGATCCGAAACCGCTCTTCGAGGCGGTGGCGCGGGCCGGCGGCTCGGCCGGGGCGGCGATCCTGCTGGGGGACACGGTCACCGACCGCAGCTGCGCGCGCAATGCGGGGATCCCCTGCGCGCTGGTGACCTTCGGGCCGGACGGGCACGATGTTGCCGCGCTGGAGCCCGAGGCGCTGATCCATCACTATGACGAGCTGGAAGCCTGCCTCGAGGGGCTGGGCCTCGCCTGACGCGCCGCAGCGGGCGGCGCGCCGGGAGACAACCGGGACGGGGCGGGGCAGGGGCGGCGGACCGCCCCTTTCCCTTGTCAGACCTTGCCGCGCGCCGAGGCGAAGATGCAGGCCAGCGTGATCGCGGCGGCCGCGCAGAGGTAGTAGCCGACATAGGCCAGCCCGTAATTCGCCTGCAGCCAGGTCGCGATATAGGGGGCCAGCGAGGCGCCGACGATGCCCGCGAAGTTGAAGGTCAGCGACGAGCCGCTATAGCGCACCGCGGTCGGGAAGGGCGCGGCCAGCGCGTTGCCGATCAGCCCGTAGGTCATGCCCATCAGCGCCATGCCCAGCGTCACGAAGGCCAGGATGCGCATCTCGTCCGCGACCATCAGCACCGGCACCAGGAAGGAGAAGGCGGCGATCAGGACGGTCGTGGCGATCAGCACTTCGCGGCGGCCGAAGCGCTCGGCGATCAGGCCGGCCAGCGGGATGAAGGCCCCGAAGACCACGGCGCCCCAGATCTGGATGGCCAGCGCGTCGGTGAAGGGGATCTTGATGACCTTGACGTTGTAGCTCAGCAGGTAGGCGGTGCCGATATAGAAGAGCACGAAGGTCGCCAGCGCCACGAAGGTGCCCAGGAACAGGCTGGTCTTGTGGTTGCGGAACAGCTCCACCACCGGGACGGCCACGCGCTCGTGCTTGTCGATCGCCTTCTGGAAGTCCGGCGTCTCGGTCAGCGACAGCCGCACCCAGAGGCCGATGACGATCAGCACCGAGGAGGCCAGGAAGGGAATGCGCCAGCCCCAGGCCAGCAGGTCCTCCTGCGGCATGAACTGCAGCAGGATCCAGAACAGGCCGGAAGACAGGAACAGGCCGACCGGCGCGCCCAGCTGCGGGAACATGCCGTACCAGTTCTTCTTGCCCTCGGGCGCGTTCTCGGTGGCGATCAGAACGGCGCCGCCCCATTCGCCGCCCAGGCCGAAGCCCTGGCCGAAGCGGCAGAGCGCCAGCAGCAGCGGCGCGAAGACGCCGATCGAGGCATAGCTCGGCAGGAAGCCGATCACGACGGTGGAGATGCCCATGGTCAGGAGCGCGGCGACGAGCGTCACCTTGCGGCCGATGCGGTCGCCGAAATGGCCGAAGACCACGGCGCCCAGCGGACGGGCGAAGAAGGCGATGGAGAAGGTGGCGAAGGACGCGAGCAGCGCCGTCATCGGGTCGGAGCCGGGGAAGAACAGCGACGGAAAGACCAGCACGGCGGCGGTGGCATAGACGTAGAAGTCGAAGAATTCGATCGTCGTGCCGACCAGGCTGGCGCCCAGCACGCGGGCAGGAGAGTTCACCCGCGCGGCCCCGGAGGGCGCGGATGACACGTAAGTTGTATCGGACATGGGTTGAGTCCCGGTTTGGTGTCTGTATTAACCGGCGCTGCTTACTCTCATGTTCCCGTGACCTGTACCGCTCCGGATGGGTAAAAAGACGTTTTCTATGTGCGTTTTCGCGCAGTGAGGGCCGCAAAAATTGAGGGTGGGCAAATAATTTTCTGTCGCGGCGGGATCTCCGCACGCGTCCCGCGACGGGGATGGGCTCGATCCGGCGACGAATTCTTTCTCCGTCGGGGCGCCGCGCCCCGGGGCAGGGGGCGGCGCCTGCGGCGGGGATCAGATCCCGGCGGGGATGTTCAGCGGGTCGCGCTGGATCATCTTCGGCGCGCTCAGCGCCTTCCATTTCGACAGCGCCGTCGCCGCCGAGGAGAAGGCCGGGCGGGGGACGAAGCGGCCGCGTCCGGGCTGCGGCTGGCTGTTCTGCCCCCAGGCCCAGATCACCTCGCCGCGCGAGAGCGTGTAGCGTGCCTGCGCCGTCACCTCGAAGCCCTCGAAGACATTGTAGTCCAGCACGGAATGATGCGTCGCCGGGGTGATGGTCTTCGAGATTTTCGGATCCCAGACGACGATATCGGCATCCGCGCCTTCGACAATGGCGCCCTTCTTCGGGTAGATGTTCAGGATCCTGGCAATGTTCGTCGAGGTCGCCGCGACGAATTCCTCGGGCGTCAGCCGGCCGGTCTCCACCCCTTCGGTCCACAGCACGGCCAGGCGTTCCTCCACCCCGTTCGAGCCGTTGGGGATGATGCGGAAATCGTCGCGGCCGCGGCGCTTCTGCTCGGTGGTGAAGGCGCAGTGATCGGTCGCCACGACCTGCAGGCTGCCGGCCTGCAGCCCGGCCCAGAGCGAGGCCTGGTGCTCTTTCGAGCGGAAGGGCGGCGACATCACCCGCCGCGCGGCATGGTCCCAGTCCCTGTCGAAGTACTCGCTCTCGTCGAGCGTCAGGAACTGCACCAGCGGCTCGCCATAGACCCTCATCCCCTTCTGCCGCGCCCGGCGGATCGCCTCATGCGCCTGCTCGCAGGAGACATGCACGATGTAGAGCGGCGTGCCGACGGCATCGGCGATGGTGATCGCGCGGTTGGCGGCCTCGCCCTCCAGTTCGGGCGGGCGGGAATAGGCATGGCCCTCGGGGCCGGTGATGCCCTCGGCGAAGTACTTCTCCTGCAGCGCGGCCACGAGGTCGCCATTCTCGGCATGGACCATCGGCAGCGCGCCCAGCTCGCGGCAGCGCGAGAAGGAGGCGAACATCTCGTCATCCTCCACCATCAGCGCGCCCTTGTAGGCCATGAAATGCTTGAACGAGTTGACGCCCATCTCGACGGCGTCCTTCATCTCGTCGAAGATCGTCTCGTTCCAGCCGGTGATCGCCATGTGATAGCCGATATCGGTGCAGATCTGCGGCGCCGACTTGCGGTGCCAGTCGTTGATGGCGTTCCTGATGCTGCCATCCGCGCCGGGCAGGCAGAAATCCACCAGCATGGTCGTGCCGCCCGTGGCCGCCGCCCAGGTGCCCGACTCGAAGGTCTCGGCGGCGGTGGTGCCCATGAAGGGCATCTCCAGATGGGTATGCGGGTCGATGCCGCCGGGAATGACATAGGCGCCTTCGGCATCGACATAGCTGTCGCCTGTCAGATCCGGGCCGACGGCCCTGATCGTCTCGCCCTCGATCAGCACGTCCGCCTTCCACTGGCGGTCGGCGGTCACCACGGTGCCGCCCTTGATGACTTTGGTCATGTTCCGTTTCCCTGTCGCTCTTGCTGTCCCGCCCCGGGCTTGACCCGGGGCCTCCCGGCGGCTCATCGCGGAATGCGGGCCGTCAGGTCATGCCAGTCCGGATTGGCGTCCATGATCAGCTGGTCTTTCCAGGTCCGCCGCCAGCGGGCGATGCGACCGGCGCGCAGCCGGGCCGCCGCATAGCTCGGATGCGGCTCGAACCAGACCAGCCGCCCGGTGCGGTAGCGCGCGGTATATGCGCCGCCCTGTCCCGCGCGGTGCCGTGCGACGCTGGCCAGCAGATCCCCGGTCGCCGCGATGTGCAGCGTGCCCAGGGGCCGGCTGGCCAGGATATAGGCGTGGAAGGCCATGGCCGAGCCTTGCCGCGGCGGGGCCCCGGGTCAAGCCCGGGGCGGGACAGGGCCCGGTTGCCAAGATCACTCCGCCACCTCGGCCGTCTCCAGCACCGCATGCAGCAGCACGTCGGTCCCGGCCGCGGCCCAGTTCTTCGAGATCTCCTCGGCCTCGTTATGGCTCAGCCCGTCGACGCAGGGGCAGAAGATCATCGCGGTCGGCGTCACCTCGTTGATCCAGCAGGCGTCATGGCCCGCTCCAGAGACGATGTCGCGATGGCTGTAGCCCAGATGCTCCGCCGCCGCCCGCACCCGGCCCACCAGGGTCTCGTCGAAGGCGGGCGGGTCGAACTGGCCGACGATCCTGGTCTCCAGAGACACGCCGATCTCCTCGCAGAGCCCCGGCGCGCGGGCATGGAACTCCGCCTCCATGGCGCTCAGCACCTCCATCAGGTGCGAGCGGAAATCGATGGTGAAGACTGCCTTGCCGGGGATGATGTTGCGCGATTTGGGCGAGATCTCGACATGGCCGACGGCGCCCACGGCGTTGGGCTGGTGCTTCATCGCGATCTCGTGGGCCAGCTCGATGATCCGCGCCATGCCGCGCCCGGCATCGCGGCGCATCGGCATCGGCGTCGTGCCGGTGTGGCTCTCCTTGCCGGTGACGGTGCATTCGATCCAGCGCAGCCCCTGACCATGGGTGACGACGCCGATATCCTTGCCTTCGGCCTCGAGGATCGGACCCTGCTCGATATGCAGCTCGAACATCGCGTGCATCTTCCGCGCGCCGACCTCCTCCTCGCCGATCCAGCCGATCCGCGCCAGCTCGTCGCCAAAGCGCTTGCCCTCGGCATCCACCCGGTCATAGGCCCAGTCGAGGCTGTGCCGTCCGGCGAAGACGCCCGAGGCCAGCATCGCGGGCGCGAACCGTGCGCCCTCCTCGTTGGTCCAGTTGACCAGGACGACGGGGCGGCGGGTCTTCACCTCCATCGCCTGCAGCGTGCGCAGCACTTCGAGCCCGCCGAGCACGCCGAGCACGCCGTCATACTTGCCGCCGGTCGGCTGGGTGTCGAGATGCGAGCCGATATAGACCGGCAGCGCGTCGGGATCGGTGCCCGGGCGGGTGGCGAACATCGTGCCCATCCGGTCGAGCCCCATCTCGCAGCCCGCCGCCTCGCACCAGGTCCGGAACAGCGCGCGCCCTTCGGCATCGGCATCGGTCAGGGTCTGGCGGTTGTTCCCGCCGGCAATGCCCGGCCCGATCTTCGCCATCTCCTCGAGGCTGTCCCAGAGCCTGTCCGGATCGATGCGCAGATTCTGCCCGTGCTTCATGATCGTCTCCTGATGCTGCGGCGCCTCCGGCCGCTGGTCTCCGGGAGGCTGCGAGAAGCCTGCACGATCGGTCAATCTTTTCCTGACCGATCGTGCGGAAACCTGCTGAATTTTCCGCAGCGCTGCTGCAGGATGACCGGATAGCGGGCTTTGCCGCAACGGCGGCGCGCGCGGCGCGGCGGCAGGGATTGCCACCCGGGACGGCGCCGCCGCCAGTCTGGGACAGAGGCAGCAGGACGGCAGGCAGGCGTGACGGCACGGGAAAAGGGCATCCAGCTGAGGAACCGCGAGGAAACTGTCGCGCGCATCCTCGGAGCGGCGGAGCGGGTCTTCGCCGATTTCGGCTATGCCGGCGCCTCGATCAGCCGCATCGCGGCCGAGGCGGGCGTGCCGAAATCGAATGTCGTCTACTATTTCGAGACCAAGGAGCGGCTCTACCGCCAGGTGGTCAGCGGCATTTTCGAGATCTGGCGCGAGGCGGCCGGCGGGATCCGCCCCGGCCGAGATCCGCTGGAGGCGCTGTCGGACTATATCGACGTCAAGCTGGAGCTCGCCCGCACGCGCCCGCATGGCTCGCGGGTCTGGGCCAACGAGATCATCCAGGGCGCGCCGGTGGTCCAGGACTACCTGGAGACGGAGCTGAGGGCCTGGACCGAGGACCGGATCGCGGTGATCGCGCTCTGGATTGCCGAGGGGCGGCTGCGCCCGGTCAGCCCGCGCCACCTGCTCTACGCGATCTGGGCGACGACCCAGCACTATGCCGATTTCACCCATCAGGTCGCGACGCTGAACGGCGGCGCGCCGCTTTCGTCCGCGCAATGGGACGAGACCCGCCGCGCGGTCAAGGACCTTCTGCTCGACGGGCTGCGCCCGCGCTGAGCGTGCCTCCGGCATGAGGCGCCTGTCTTCGCGGGGCCAGCGCTTGGCCGCCGGGCAGAGCCTGTCCCGGACCGCTCGCGGCCGCGGATGCGGCGTGGTTCCGGGCTCAAGGGCAAGCGGCAGAACGCTCCCGTCTGCGCTCGGGATTTTCCACGCGGAGAGTTGGCCATGCGAGATCATTGGACATTTGCCAGGAGGGAATGGCCGGACCTGGGTCTATCCTGCGGCACAGGCCGCCGAGGCCGCAGCCAAGCGGCGGGCGGCGCAGGATGACGGATGCGCATCTGAAGGGCCGCCGTCCGGTTGGGCGCTCGCAGGCGCGTGGTGGAGTGCTCCAGCGCGATGTGCCGCCGGAGGAAATCGACCGGCGTCACGCATGGTGCAGCGTGTCCCTGCCGGTATCGGCCGTTCATTGGGCGGCGCTGCGGCATCGCAGAAACCGTTCGCTCCAGGACATCAGTGGCCGCCGTCAGCCTAGGGCGTGCGGGATTTCAGCTGCCGGAAACCCCTTGCCGTCGGGCGGGACGCCCGGTTCCAGGCGCAGCTGGCCAATGCCGCGGCCCGCTGGCCCGGTGAAACGAGCCGCGCTCGATGCCGTCGTTTCCGTTTCACCAGGCCGGAATTCCCTCATGGGGTGCAAAGGAGGGATTCTGGAGGGGGCCATGGGCAACGATCGCATCGCGGTGCCGGGCGGCGGCTCGGTCGGGCTCTGCATGGCGGCGAATTTCGCGCAGGCCGGGGCGGAGGTCACGTTGCTGCTGCGCGGCGGCCGCGCCGGAGAGATCGGTGACAGGGGCTTCGCGGTGTCGGGCCTGCTCGACGCGCACCGCCCGGAGCCGCGCGCCATCTGCCTCGCGGAGTCGCATGCGCCGGATGCGCGGACCCTGTCCTGCGACATGCTGCTTGTCGCGACCAGGGCCTGTGACCTGGCCGAAGCGCGCGGGCGCCATGCCGGGTGGCTCGACGGGAGGAATCCGGTGCTGCTCCCGCGGAACGGGCTCGGCACCGCCGAGCTGGCCCGCAGCATCCTGGGCGATGACGTTCCGGTCTATTCAGCCGCCATGATGATCGGCATGGTCCGCCGCGGCCCGGCCGAGGTGGCGGTGGCCGCGCATGCGGGGCCGCTGCGATGCTCGGCGCCTCCGAGGCGCCGCTGGCGGCCTTCCTCGGCCTCGCCGCGGCGGGCGTCCTGCCGGTCGCGCATGACCCTGCCATCAGCGACACGATTCTCTTCAAGGTGCTGTTCAACAGCTGCATGAACCCGACCGCGGCGCTGACCGGCCCGAGCTTTGGCGGCCTTCTTGAGAATCCGCATTCCCGCCTCCTGGTCGCCGACCTGGCCCAGGAGGCGCTGGAGGTCTTTGCGGCGCGCGGCTGCCGGCCCGAAGAAAGCGGGCAGGTCCATGTCGACGGAACGCTGAGCCGCATCACCTTTCCGGGCGCGGCCGGGCACCGGTCCTCCATGCTCCAGGACATCGAAGCCCGCCGCCGCATGGCAATCGACGTACTGAACGGCGCAATTGCGGAGATGGCCAGGCGGGCAGGCCTGAGCTTCTTCAGGTTCATCAGGAGCCCCTGCCGCTCCAGCATCACTTGGATGCGCCGATAGCCGAATCGCCGCGACGGCCTTCATCGCTGCCCTCGCTTAGGCATTGTCCGGCCCCACGCTGCGATAGCGCACGCCCGATCGATCCAGCGCCAGTGCCTTGCACGCCCGCCGCTGGCTCACCCCGTGGACGGCCACGACATGCGCCACAGCCTCCCGCCTTTTGCCGGACGCTACCATTTTCGCGAGGCGACATCCTTCAGGATCCCGGTGATCTGGTTCCGATGGGGTTGCGCGGCCCCCTTGAGGCCACGGTCCCATCCCCAATCCGTGAACCTTGATCGCGTCATTCTCCGTGTTCTGGTTGGGGCGGACTCTACTTCGAAATGCAGGAAGAAAGGGGCTCAGGTCACGGTTTGGGGCTCCTTCAGCAGGCCAATGATCTGCTCTTCGCTGAATCGGCTCTTCCTCATCGTCTGGAGAGCAGGCGACATTCAAACCGCCGACTTTTCAGGGGAGCAGGTCACCTGCAATTCCAGGCCGCCGATGAAGCACCGTTCCCGTCCGCCAGAGCAATCCGAGGGGCCGTCGTGCCCGTGTCACGGCGCAAGCCCGTAGAATGACCAGCTGCGGCCCCGCCTGGTTGAAATGATCTATCTGCGCCGCGAACTGGCGAAGCTCGCCGGGCTGATCGACTGGGAGGTATTCGAGCGCGAGTGGTCCGGGTTCTGCCCGTCGGAG
>NZ_VATA01000073.1 GCF_005870025.1 Poseidonocella sp. HB161398 | reverse complement strand
GAAATTCGACGGCGTGCTGTCGAACTGCGTCTTCGGCTGGGAAGACCGCGCCGAGGACAGCGCCCGCTTCATGCTCTCCGAGACCAAGCGCTACATCGACACGCATTTCAACTGAGGCTCATCCCCATGACCATCGCCCAGACCATCTCCGCCGCCACTTCGGCCCGCAGCCTGCGGGTCGGCGTCATCGGCACCGGCATGATCGGCCGAGACCACACCCGCCGCCTGGCGCAGGTGCTGGCCGGCGCGACCGTTGCCGGTCTCTACGACTACAGCGCCGAGGCCGCTGCCGCCGTCCAGGCCGAGCTCGCCCCGGATGCCGCCGTCTTCGCCACCGGCGAGGCGCTGATCGCTTCCCCCGAGGTCGATGCCGTGCTGGTGACCTCGCCCGGCTTCACCCACGAGGCCTATGTGCTGGCCGCCATCGCTGCCGGAAAGCCCTGCTTCTGCGAGAAGCCGCTGGCGACCACCGCCGAGGGCGCGCGCCGCATCGTCGAGGCCGAGGCCGCGCATGGGACGCGGCTGGTCCAGGTCGGCTTCATGCGCCGCTACGACGCTGGCTACCGGATGCTGAAGGAGGTCGTGGACAGCCGGATCGGCCAGCCGCTGATGGTCCATGCCGCCCACCGCAACCCCTCCGTGCCCGACCAGTACGTCACTCCCATGGCGATCCACGACACGCTGATCCACGAGATCGACGTGTTCCGCTGGCTGCTCGATGACGACTATGTCTCTGCGCAGGTGATCTTCCCGCGGAAGTCCTCCAATGCCCATGACAAGGTGGCGGATCCGCAGATCGTCCTGCTGGAAACCGCAAAGGGCATCCGCATCGACGTGGAGGTCTTCGTCAACTGCCGCTACGGCTACGACATCCAGTGCCAGGTCGTCGGCGAGGACGGGCTCGCGAACCTGCCCGAGCCGATGTCGATCACGATGCGCAAGGACGCGGCGCTCTCCAACCCGATCCTGACCGACTGGAAGGACCGCTTCGTCGCCTCCTACGATGTCGAGCTGCAGGACTGGATCCAGGCCGCACTGGCCGGAACCGCCTCCGGGCCCTCCGCCTGGGACGGCTATGCCGCCGCGATCACCTCGGATGCCTGCGTCGCCGCGCAGGAGAGCGGCGAGATCGTCAGGATCGACCTGCCTGCCCGCCCCGCCCTTTACGCATGAGGTCCGCCATGGATATCGCCATCAACCACATCTGCGCTCCGAAGCTGCCGCTCGAGGAATTCTTCGCCATGGCGAAGCGCCTCGGCAGCACGAAAGTCGAGATCAGGAACGACATTCCCGACGTGATGGGGACGCACCAGCCCGGCGACGTCCGCCGGGCGGCCGAGGCGGCCGGCGTCGAGATCCTTTCGATCAACGCGCTCTACCCGTTCAACACCTGGTCCGGCGACCTGCCGGAGCGCGCCGTCGCCATGGCCGACTACGCTGCCGCCTGCGGGGCGAAGGCGCTGGTGCTCTGCCCGCTCAATGACAGCACGCCGGTCTCCGAGGCCGATGCCACCGAGGCGCTGAAGGCGCTTGCCCCGATCATGCGCGCGCGAGGGCTGAAGGGCCTGGTGGAGCCGCTGGGGTTTCCGGTCTCCTCCATGCGTAGGAAGGCCACCGCCATCGCCTGCATCCAGGCCGCAGGAGGCGAGGATGTCTTCAAGCTCATGCATGACACGTTCCACCACCATCTTGCGGGCGAGACGGAATTCTTCCCCGAATGGACGGGGCTGGTGCACATCTCCGGCGTCGTCGATCCCGGCGTGGCGGTCGAGGACATGCTCGACGCGCACCGCATCCTGGTCGACGCCAATGACCGGCTGGAGAACATTCCCCAGGTCAAGGCGCTGCTCGCGGCGGGCTATGCCGGCCCGTTCTCCTTCGAGCCCTTCTCCGAGGACCACTGGGCCCTGCCCGATCCGGAGGCCGCGCTGAGGGACAGCATCCTCCACGTGACCGGCGCCGTGGCGACGGCCGCCGCCTGACCCTTCGGGGCTGTACATCCTCCTGCAGCCCCGTCCGGGTGCCGCGTTGATCCCTTGCGCGGCGCCCGGCCTTTTCCAACCCTGATCCCGGTGAGCCCCATGATCCTGTTCGGCACCAACCCCATCGCCTGGTCCAATGACGACGACTGGTCGATCGGCGACCATCTGAGTCTCGAGGACTGCCTGTCCGACTGCCGCCAGATCGGCTTCGACGGCATCGAGAAGGGCCACAAGATGCCCGACGAGGGCCCCGCGCTGAAGGCCGCGCTCGGCGAATACGGCCTGCGCTTCGCGGCCGGCTGGTTCTCGACCAGCCTCCTTTCCAGCGACATCGCGACCGAAGTGGCCCGGCTGCGCGACTGGATCGCCTTCACCAGGGCGGCGGGCGGCAGCCATGTCAATGCCTGCGAATGCTCGAACACCGTCCATGGCAACGATGCGGTGGCGGTGAATGACCGGCCCGTCATGAGCGATGCCGACTGGGACCGCTTCTCGGCGGGATACGAGGAACTCAGCCGCGTGGCGCATGAGGAAGGCATGGCGATGGGCTATCACCACCACATGGGCACGATCATCGAATCCGGCGCCGATATCGACCGTTTCATGGCGATGGCCGGACCGCATACGCGGCTACTGCTCGATACCGGCCATGCCTGGTTCGGCGGCTCGGACCCGGCAGAGCTGGCCGCGAAGTACATGGACCGGGTCAGCCATATCCATTGCAAGAACGTCCGGCCGGACATCGCCCGCCAGGTCCGCGACGAGGGGCTGAGCTTCCTCGAGGGCGTCCGCCGCGGCGCCTTCACCGTACCGGGGGATGCCGAGGGGATCGTGGACTTCGAACCCGTCCTCGCCGAGGCTGCCAGGTCGGGCTATTCGGGCTGGATCGTGATCGAGGCCGAGCAGGACAGCGCCCTGCGCAATCCGTTCGAATACCAGGATCTCGGTCTGAAGACGCTGAAGCGCCTCTCTGCCAGGGCCGGCCTGACCGAGACCGCCGCGGCCTGACCGGCTGCGCGGCACGCTGCTTGCCCTCCGCGCGCCCCGGCGGCGCGGAAGGCCGTATGCCTCCCCCCGCTCAGCAGGTCTCGACCATGTGGATCTGCACCGGGGTCAGCGTGGTCGCGGGCCCCTTGTCCAGGCGCCCGAAGCGCGCGGCCAGCACTTCGACCGCCATGCGCACTTCCAGCGCCGGATTCTGGTCGATGACAGCATCGATCAGCCCCTCGCGCAGGAGTTTCCGGCGGTCCTCGGTCAGTTCGTGGGTGATGACGACCAGGTCGCGCGCCCTGCCGGCCGCGCGGATCGCGTCGGCCACTTCCCGAGATCCGGCCGATGCATTGTAGATCCCGCGAAGGTCCGGCCGGTCGCGGAGCGCGCGGAAGACCAGCTCTCCCGCCCGCCCGCTATCCTCCCGGCTCTCGACGACCGCCGCAACGCTGCAGGCCGGGTGGCGCTCGGCCAGAACGGCGCGGAAGCCCTGCTCGCGCTGCTCGTGGCCGATCATGCTCAGAAGCCCGGCGATCACCAGCACCGCGCCGCCCGGCGGACCGATCAGCCGCCCCATGAGATCGCCCGCCACGCGGCCGGACCGGATATTGTCCGGCCCGACATAGACCCGCTCTCCCTCTGTCCGGATGTCGGTGCCGATCGTCAGCACCGCCCGTCCGCGCGCGATCTGCCGGTCGAGCGCGGCGGCGATCGCCGGATCATGCAGCGCGCAGACCACGAACCCGTCATGGCTGCCGCCGAGGCTGTCGATCTGCGCGGCCACTTTCGCCGGTTCGGTCGGGACCAGGTGGTGGATGCGGAACTCCATGTTGAGCCCGGCATGCATGCGCCGTGCCGCCTGGAACCCGGCCTGCAGCTCGGCATGGAAAGGGTTGGCGGGCGGCTGCAGCAGCACCGCAATGCGGATCGTCCGCGCCGGGCGCTGGTCGAGCATCCGGTCGAGCTTCAGCCGCCGCGCCGCTTCGAGCACGCGCGCTTCCTTCTCCGCGGCAACCCCGCCGCGGCTGTTCAGCACCCGGTCGACTGTCGCCGTCGAAACACCGGCCTCGCGCGCGACGTCTTTTGCATTAGGCTTCCGTGGCATAGCGCCTTCCTTGATCAAATCACATCAAAGGTGCCGTTCCCCGAAGGCCTAGCACCGCGCTAGCCTCCGCTCAAGCTGCCACGGAAGAGGAGCCTCGGCGGCCGCATCTGGAGAGACATGGAATGATCGAACTTGCCGTGTTCGGCGCCGGACGCATGGGCCAGATCCATGCGCGGAACGCCGCCCTGCACCCTGCCGTGCACCTGAAATACATTGCCGATCCGGTCGCCAGCGAGGCCCGGGACGCCGTCGCCGCCGAGCTCGGCGCAATTCTCGCAACGCCGGAGGAGGTCTTCGCCGACCCGGAGATTTCCGGCGTCGTCGTCGCCAGCTCGACCGACAGCCACGCCGCGCTGATCCGCGGTGCCGCAGAGGCCGGCAAGGCCGTCTTCGCCGAGAAGCCGATCAGCCTCGATTTCGCCACCGTCCTGGAGGTCGCCGCTGATGTCGAGGCATCGGGCGTGCCGTCGATGCTGGGCTTCCAGCGCCGCTACGACGCGCCCTTCCGCGCGCTCAAGGAGCGGATCGGCAGCGGCCGGTCCGGGCGGCTGGAAACGGTGCTGATGCAGTCGCGCGATCCGTCCCCGCCGCCTGCCGCCTATGCCGGGACCTCGGGCGGATTCTTCCGCGACAGTGCCATCCACGACATGGACATGGCGCGCTACCTGCTCGAGGAGCCGGTCGCCCGGGTCTATGCGACCGGCGCCTGCCTGGTCTCCGAGGAGCTGGGCGCGATCGGCGATATCGATACCGGCATGATCGCGCTGACCACCCTCTCCGGGCGGATCGCCACCCTGATGAACTCCCGCCGCGGGCCAATGGGCTACGACCAGCGGCTGGAGGCCTTCTGCGCGCGGGAAGTGCTGAGCGTCGGCAACCAGCGCGAGTCGACCCTGACCGTAGCGGCCCCGGACGGCGAGACCCTGCAGCCGCCGGTGAACTACTTTCTCGAGCGCTTCGCCCGGGCCTATGCCGACGAGATGGACGCCTTCGTCCGGCTCGTTGCCGACGGCACCCCGCCGCTCGCCACGATGAAGGACGGGCTGGAGGCACAGCGCCTCGTCGAAGCTGCCATCCGGTCGCTGGAGACCGGCCTGCCCGTGGACCTCACCCCTGACTGGAGACCCTGACGATGACCCATGACCTTTCTATCCTTCCGCCGGGTGTCCGCCTGGCCGTCAGCCCGCTGAGCTGGGCCAATGACGTGCTCGAGGATCTCGGCGCCG
Source organism: Poseidonocella sp. HB161398 (assembly GCF_005870025.1). GTDB lineage: Bacteria > Pseudomonadota > Alphaproteobacteria > Rhodobacterales > Rhodobacteraceae > Mangrovicoccus. Next base: position 21,059 of record NZ_VATA01000073.1, on the reverse strand, counting down.
GCATCAGCCTCGACACCTGCCTGTCGGAGGCCGCGGCGGCGGGCTACGAAGGCACCGAGCTTGGCCGCAAGTATCCTCGCGATCCGGCGGTTCTGGGACCGCTTCTGCAGGAGAAAGGACTGTCGCTCGCCTCCGGCTGGCATTCCGGCGAGCTGGCCGGGCGCAGCGTGGCTGCGGAGATCGGGGCCGTCGCAGATCATGCGCGCCTGCTGCAGGCGCTCGGCTGCAAGGCGATGGTCTATGGCGAATGCGCGATGATGGCGCCGGGCGCACCGCTCGACGCGCCGATGTCGGCGCGCCGGATCATGCCCGCAGGCGAGGTCGCCGCCTATGCCGCGCGGCTGACCGAGTTCGGACGGCACCTGCAGGAGGAATACGGGCTGGCGCTCGCCTACCACCACCACCTGATGATGGTGGCCGAAACGCTGGAGGAGATCTCCGCGCTCTTCGATCTCTGCGGCCCCGAGGTCGGGCTGCTTCTGGATACCGGCCACGCGGTGGCGGCGGGCTTCGGCTACGAGGAGCTGATCGCGCGCTTCGGCGACCGGATCGTGCATATCCACCTGAAGGACGTGAGGCGCGCCGAACTGGCTGCCGTGCGGGCGGGCGACCTGAGCTTCAACGATGCCGTGCGCGGCGGCCTGTTCACCGTGCCCGGCGACGGCATGGTCGATTTCGCGCCGCTCGCCCGCTTTGCCGCCTCGTCCGGCTACCGGGGCTGGATGGTCGTCGAGGCCGAGCAGGACCCGGCCAAGGCGCCCCCTGCCCCGGCGGTCTCCCGCGCCTTCGCCCATGTCCTTTCCGTCTTCGCAAGCCAGGAGGTCAGCGCATGACCCGCACGCTCAATATCGGCCTGATCGGCTCGGGCTTCATGGGCCAGGCCCATGCCGATGCCTTCCGCCGCGCCGCAATGCTCTACCGCAATCTCCCTGCCCGGCCGCATCTTTGCATGCTGGCCGATGCCACGCCGGAGCTGGCCGCCTCTGCGGCCGCGCGCTTCGGCTTCGAGCGCTCCACCGGAAACTGGCGCGAGCTGGTCAGCGACCCGGCGGTCGATGTCGTCGACATCACCTCGCCGAACCTCATGCACCACGAGATGGCCATGGCCGCCATCGCCGCGGGCAAGCATGTCTATTGCGAGAAGCCGCTTTCGGTGACCGCGGCCGAAGCCGAGGAAATGACTGCCGCCGCCAGGGCCGGGGGCGTGCGCACCATGGTCGCCTTCAACAACGTCAAGACACCCGCCGCGATGCTGGCCAAGCAGCTGATCGAGGCAGGCGAGATCGGCACGCCGATGCGGTTCCGCGGCTGGTTCGACCAGGGGTTCTTCAACGATCCAGAGCTGCCGTTCTCGTGGCGCTGCACGCGGCGCGAGGCGGGCTCCGGTGCGCTCGGCGATCTGGGCAGCCATGTCATCTCGGTCGCGCAGTACCTGATGGGCCCGGTCGAGAGCACCATCGCCCAGACCCAGACCTTCTTCCCCACCCGCCCCGTCCCGCAGGGCGGCTCGGGCTACGGCGCGAAAGCCGGGCAGGATGCGCCGCGTGCCGAGGTCGAGAACGAGGACCAGATCCAGGCCATGGTGCGTTTCGCCTCCGGCGCCGGCGGCACGATCGAGGCCAGCCGCGCAGCCGCCGGAAAGGTCTTCGGCATCTACTGGGAGGTCTCGGGCACCGGGGGCACCATCGTCATGGACGGGGAGCGCTTCAACGAACTGAAGATCGCCCGCTTCACCGACCCCAAGCCCGACCGGGGCTTCAAGACCCTGCTGGCGGGCAGCCAGGTCGAGCAGTTCGGCGGCTTCTTCGGATTCGACTTCGCCGGCGGCGGCCTGGGCTATTTCGACGTCAAGGTGATCGAGGTCCATGACCTGATCCACGGCATCATGGGCGGCGGCTGCTTCCCCGACTTCGCCTTCGGGCTCGAGAATGTTCGGATCATCGACGCGATGGAACGCTCCCTTGCGACCCGCACTTGGGAGGACGTCGCGACGGCTCCTGCAACCCGCAACCTGGAAACGATCTGATGGACGGAATGACCGCACCCGGCTTCCCCGCTGCCCTGCCTGCAAGCCGCGTTCCCGACCCGATGGCGGCCCCGTCCATCCGCTGGGGCATCCTCGGCACCGGCTGGATCGCGAAGCAGTTCATCGCCTCGGTCCGCGCCCATACGCGGCAGGACATCGCCGCTGCCGGCTCGCGCACCGGTGACAGCGCCGCGCGCTTCGCTGCCGAGCAGGACATCGCCACCGCCCATGGCAGCTATGCCGCGCTGGTGGCCGATCCGGCTCTGGACGTGATCTACGTGGCGACGCCGCACAACTGCCATTTCGAGCATTGCAAGCTGGCCCTCGAGGCGGGCAAGCACGTCTTCTGCGAAAAGCCGCTGGCGCTCGACCATGCCGAGGCGGCCGCGCTCGCCGGCATCGCCCGCAGGAAGGGCGTGTTCTTCGCCGAAGCGCTCTGGAGCTACTTCCTGCCGAAATTCGACGTGCTTCAGCAGATCCTGGACTCCGGCTGCCTCGGCGAGATCAAGTCGGTCCACACGGAGTACGGCGAGTACTTCACACGCGACCACCGCATCTTCGACCCCTCCCTGGCGGGCGGACCGCTCTACGATCTGGGCACCTATCCGGTTTCGCTGATCTCCAAGCTCATGGGCGTTCCCGCGCAGGCCGTTGGGCTGAAGCAGATGGACCCCTCCGGCGTGCATGGCCAGCTGTCGGTCATCATGGCGGACGAAAAGGGCAACCAGGGCACCATGTCCACGACGCTCTACGGGCTGACGCCGACCAACGCCGTGATCGTCGGAACCGACGGCACCGTGCGCTTCGGCTCCGAGTTCAACCTGCCAGGTCCGTTCCAGGTGATCTCGGCCGACGGCACCCTCTGGCTCGATTACGACGAGCCGGTCGGGCGGCATTTCGAGGGGCTCTGCTACGAAGCCGCCGAGGTCGCCCGATGCATCGCCGCAGGCAGGACCGAAACGCCCTGCCGCCCGCTGGGCGCCACGCTCGACATGATGCGGACGCTCGACATGATACGCGCCGCAACCGGGCTCTGAAACCGGACAGGCCGGGGCTCTCGCGTCCCGGCCTGTCCGATCTTCCGCGCGGCCCCCTGTCCGGAGGCCGCTGGCATGTCGGGTTCAGGCGACCCGCGCCTGCATCTCCTGCTCGAATTCCTCCAGCGTCTTGCCGCGCGTCTCGGGCACGATGACGGCGAGAACGGCCATGGCGGCGCAGCCGAGCACCGCGAAGACGAAGAAGGTGGCGCCGATCCCCAGCGCCGCGACCAGCGGCGGGAAGGCGAAGGCGACAGTCGCGTTCGCGATCCACAGGGCGAAGACGCAGAGTCCCATCGCGAAGCTACGGATCTTGAGCGGAAAGATCTCGGCCAGGAGCAGCCAGACCAGCGGACCGATCGTGCCCTGCATTGCGAAGACGAACCCCACGGTGAAGCCCAGGATCAGCCAGGGCTTGGCGGCCACATCCGGCAGCAGGAACACCGATAGCCCGACCAGCAGGTGGAATACCGTCGTGACCGCGAACCCGCCGATCAGCATGGTTCGCCGGTCGAACTTGTTGATCAGCGCGATGCCGCCGAGGATCCCCGCGAGGCTGGCCAGGCCGTAGAGCGTATTGGCAATCACGGCCGCCCGGGCGGAGAAACCTGCATCCTGCAGGAGCTGCGAGCCGTAGTACATGATCGAGTTGATGCCGGTCAGCTGCTGGAACACGCCGAGCGCGATGCCGATCCAGATCAGCCGCTTGACCCAGGGCTTGGCGAGCTCTGCAAGGATGCCTGCCGTTTCCTCGCGATCGAGGGCGGCCATCTCGCGGACCTCGCGCAGCTCTTCCGCCGCGCCTTCCGGGCTGCGCACCTGGCGCAGGACCGCGAGCGCTTCGTCGTCCCTGTCCTGCATTGCAAGCCAGCGCGGGCTTTCCGGCATCCTGAGCATGCCGATCATCAGCGCAACGGCGGGCAGCACTGCCACGGCCAGCATCAAGCGCCAGACATGCTCGCTCGCGCCCCAGAAGGAATAGATCACCGCATTGATGACGAAGGCGGCGAACTGGCCGCCGACGATCATCACCTCGTTGCGGGTGACGAGGCTGCCGCGGCGCTCGTGCGGTGAAACCTCGGCCAGGTAGATCGGCACGATCGCCGAAGCCCCGCCGACCGCCAGGCCCAGCACCGCGCGGAACGCCGCCAGCACCTGCCAGGAGGGTGCCAGCACGCAGCCCAGCGTTCCGGCGATGAAAAGGACCGACAGCAGAATGATGTTGTGGCGCCGTCCGTGGAGATCCGCCAGCCGTCCGCCCAGAACTGCGCCGAAGGCGGCGGCGAAGATCAGGATGGAGACGGTGAAGCCCTCGATGGCCGGGCTCATCGCCAGATCGGCCTTCATGGGCTCCAGTGCGCCATTGATCACGCCGGTGTCGTAGCCGAAGAGCAGCCCGCCGAGGCAGGCGATCACGGTGATCAGGTTCAGGCGCCGCGAATGAGCGCCTTCCGCGTCGGGGGGCGTGTCGGTCGTCATGGTCTGTTCTAGCATGTACCCTTGTCCACTTGCTGTCCAACAGTGCCAGGTGCCGGCGGAAAGCGGCGGCAGCCGGGCCGGAGAAGCCATTCGGGCACAAGGGCGGGAAAGTCGGGGACAAGGCACGCCGCAGCGCGCCGGGACGGATGGCACCGTCCGCGTCTTCTCCTCCCCGGCACGCCCCGGGCCTCGCTCCTCCGCCTTGGAAGGTATCTGCATCCCACCTGTGCAGGCAGGTCGAATCTGATGAAATTTGATCGAACTTCGCCCTTGCATCCGAGCCGCTTGTCAGACCGTCTCGCTGATCCGGATTTCGACCGGCACCCCCTGCTGCTGGCGCTCTGGCGGCGATCCGAACACGACCGCGCTCTCCATCATGGCCACGACCGCCTCCACGACTTCGCGGGTCGGATGGCTCAGCACGGCGTCGACCCGGCCCTCTGACAGGGCAGCATCAACGGTTGCCCCGAGCTCCGTGCCGATCACCACCAGACCGCTGCGCCCGTCCGCTGCGATTGCACGCAGCACCCCGTGCAGACCGCCGCCCGCCACGAGGATGGCCGCGATCTCCGGTTCCGACTGCAGGATCTCTGCCGCGAGCGCCTCGGCTGCCGCGTCGCTCTCGCCGGTTTCGGCTGGCGGCAGAAGCAGGAGCGGGCTGCAGTGCTCTTCCAGATAGCTGCGGAAGCCGGCTTCGTAGCCGCGATGGGCGGAATAGCCGCGAGAGCCGAGGAACAGGGCGACCCGGCCCGGCCGCCAGCAGAGCCGGTGCATCATCCAGCCCGCGCCGCGCCCCATCTTGCGCGGATCCGCCCCGGCATGGCCCGCAACCGCAGGGCAGGTGATGTCCGACAGCATGGAAAAGACCGGGATCCCGCGCAGGGCAAGGCTTGCTACCGCTGCGTGCACCTCTGGCGCATCCACCGCGACCGCCGCGATCGCGCTGCAGCTCTGGCCGAGGCGAAGCAGTTCTCCGGCGGCCTCCGCGGGGGCAACCGATTGCAGATGGCGGATCTCGGCAGTGCCGCGGATTTTCGACGAGGCCCTCGTGCGCTCGGTCAGCCGCTGCGCGAAATCGGCATAGAGCGCACGCTCGTTGCCATTCAGCAGAAAGCCCAAGCGGGCTTCGGGCACCGTCTCTGACAGGCGCTCGCGGATCACCGGAACGCCGTGGAAGCCGATCCTCCCGGCAACCTCGAGCACATGGCGAAGGGTTGCGGGCTTCACCTTGCTGCGGCCGCTGAGGATGCGGTCAACCGTCGAGAGGCTGACCCCGGCAAGGTCGGCCACGTCCTGCATCGTGGGGCGGTTGGACATCATTTTCCCGTCATGCGTGCACTCCCTTGCCGGGCAATATCCGCGACTCCGCCCGCGTCGCAACCGGTTTGACAGAGCGGCAGACGGCCGCTCCGTCCGATTGCGTCAGAACCCGGAAGCGGCCTTGTCCCGAGCTGCAAGCGCTCCGCGCATATCGGCAACCTGTGCCGGATCAACCGGCATGCCCGCATTCGACCATGCGTTGCGGATATAGGTCAGAAGCCCGGCGATCTGGGCGTCGTCATATTTCCACGCGAAGGACGGCATGCCCGCGCCGGTGGGTTTCGCGCCGCTGTGTCCTGCGCGCGCACCTTCCAGCATCACGCGGACCAGGCTCGCCGGGTTCTCCGACAAAAGCGCGTGATTGCCGTCGAAGGCCGGAACCAGGTCGCCCATGCCCTCGCCCCGCGTGCCATGGCAGGCCGAGCAGCTCACCTCGTATTGCAGCGCGGCTCCATGCATTTCCGGGCTGGCCGGATCGACCTGCTCCGGGCGTGCGACATCCGAGCCCGGAACGGACTTGAGCCATGCCGCCATTGCCAGCCGGTCATCCTCTGTCAGGTACTGCAGCGAATGTTCGACTGCTTCGGCCATCGGCCCGGAGGCCATCGCCTTGCCGTCGGTTGCCGTGCCGAGATACTCGGCCACGTCGGCGGCAGAGACATCGCCGAGCCCCTGATGCCGGTTCGAGGTGATCTCGGGCGCGAGCCAGCCATCGACGACAGCGCCCTGGAGATATGCGCTTCCGATCTCCGCGCCGAGCGCATTGCGCGGGCTGTGGCAGGCCGAGCAATGGCCGGGGCCGTCGACCATGTACTGGCCGCGGGCCAGCTGTGCATTGCCCGGGGCCGGCTCGAAACCGGAACCGTCGAAGAACAGCATGTTCCAGCCCAGCATCGCCAGCCGGATACTGTACGGAAAGGCCATGCCGCCATTCTCGTCGACGGAATTCCTCACCGGCGCGACCGTGGACATGTAGGCCCAGAGGTCGTGCATGTCCTGGTCGGAAATCCTAGCATAGGCGGTATAGGGCATGGCCGGGTAGAGGAACCCCTTCTGGCCCTGCCCGTGCCGCACGGCATCGAAGAAATCGCGCTCGGTCATGGCACCGATGCCGGTTTCCCGGTCAGGCGTGATATTCGAGGAGACCAGCGTGCCGAAGGGCGTGGCGATTTCGTAGCCGCCGGCGAAATCGCCCTGCTCGCGCGTGTGGCAGGCGGCGCAGTCGGCCGCGCGCATGATGTACTCCCCGCGCGCCACCGCTTCCGGGTCGGCCGCACCGATGTCGGCCAGCGCGACGGCGTCATCCGCCACCGCGTTGCGCCACGTGTCGGCAGTGCGCCAGGCCCAGATCCCTGCCCCAGCCGCTGCGATCAGGACCAGGGCCGCGACGCCGCCTGCGAATGCCTTGAAATTTGCCATCGCGTCAGGCCTCCACCAGAGGGCCGGGATTCCGGACATAGTCCTGATGGATCGCCTGTGCCGCTCGGATCGCAAGCGCACCGACTGTGGCAGTCGGGTTGTAGCCGGAATTCATCGGAAAGACCGATGCGGAACAGACGAACAGGTTGTGGCAGTCCCAGCTCTGCAGGAACGGGTTGACCGCCGAGGTCTGCGGGTCCGCCCCCATCGGCGTGCCGCCGATGACGTGATCCGAAGCGATCACTGCGGTGGTGAAAGGCCTGTCGGCGAAATTGAAGGGCGTGATGTGCTGCGCCCCCATTTCGCGCGCGATCTCCACAGCGCGGTCCATGGTGTATTTCGCCATGTTCCGGTCGGACTGCGAATAGTCGTAGGTGATCCGCAGCAGCGGCTGCCCGAATTTGTCCCTGTAGGTCGGATCGAGGTCGAGATAGCCGCGCTTGACCGGCATCGACGAGCCCTGGTTGAAGATCGTCGTATAGGTCTGGTAGCTGTCGCGATAGGCCTGCTTGAAGCCCGTCCCCCAGCGCGGGCTGCCCTCGGGCAGCTTGCCGGCCTTCGAGATCGGCGCTCCGTCGCGAGCGAGCGTGAGCATGCCGGCCCCATGCAGGAAATCCAGTTCGGAGTGGTCGAAATTGTCGGCGTTGAAGTCGTCGATCTGGCTTCCCAGACCGCCGGCGCCGATGAAAGGGTTCATCTGCTCGCCCTCGATCCACATGTCAGTGCCCGAGACGGTCTGGAAGGTGAAGTTCCGCCCCACCGTGCCCTCCTGCGTGTCCGGGTCATAGGGCCTGCCGATGCCCGAGGTGAGCATCAGCCGCGTGCAATCGACCATGAAAGCGGTCAGGCAGACAATCGCCGCGTCCTGGATGTGCTCTTTTCCCTGAGCGTCGACATAGGTGACGCCGGTCACGGTCCTGCCGTCGGCGGCCTTGTTGAGGCCTGTCACGCAGCTTTCGGTGATCACGCGGAAATTCGGGCGGCGCATCAGCACCGGGAAGACGCAGGCCTGCGGCGAGGACTTCGAATAGTTGCCGCAGCCATAGCCCAGGCAGAATCCGCAATAGGTGCAGGCCCCCATGCTGACGCCCAGCGGGTTCACGTAGGGCTGGCTCAGGTTCGCGACCGGGATCGTGAAAGGGTGATAGCCCATCCGCGCGGTCGCCTCGCAGAACACCTCCATCGAGCGCAGTGTCTTCAGCGCCGGCGTGGGATAATCGCGCGCACGCCAGCCTTCGAAGGGATTGCCGCCGGGCTGGATCTCGCCCTCGAGGTTCCCGGCCTTTCCGGAGATGCCCGCAATCCGCTCGAAGCGGTCGTAGAAGGGCTCCATCTCGTCATAGGTGACGCCCCAGTCCTGCAGCTGCAGTTCGCCGTCCTCGGCCCGCGCGTAGCCGTAGCGCTCGATGGTCTGCGAGCGGATCTCGAAATCGTAGGGATCGAACCGCCATGACATTCCTGCCCAGTGGAATCCCGCCCCTCCGACGCCGCCGCCCAGCTCGAAAATGCCGAAGTCGCGCTGGGGCACAGCCGTCTGCCCGGTCGTATTGCGGAAAGTCAGCGTGTTGTCTTTCGGCGGGGAGAACAGCTCCTTCCGGATGCCCCAGCGCAGCTCGTCCGGATCGACGGCGGGCGGAGTGTGGGTCGAGGTGTCCATCCAGGGGCCGCGGTCGATCGCCACGACCTCCAGCCCCGCGCGGGTGAGTTCCTCGGCCATGAGCGAGCCCGCCCAGCCGAGACCGACGACAACGACGTCGGCTTTCCTGTTGGTTGCCATGCTATAGCTGCCTCGTGAAGATCGTAGGGGCTCAGTCGCGCGGGATCAGGCTGACGGGCTCGAGATCGAGTTTTTCGCCGGTGCGATCCGCGTAGAGCCGGTAGTCGTAGCGCGCGCCGGGAAAGCCGATCAGCCGCCAGCCCGCCATGTCGCGGTTCCCGCCATAGATCGGGTCCGAGAAATATCCCTCGCGCACATTGGCCAGCAGCAGCTCGAAGAAGGCCTTCGTGTTCACCTCGGACGACAGCTCGACCGAGCCGTCTTCCATGCCCTTGAGGATCTCGTCCTTGCGGTCGGGCTGCAGGTCGGCAAAGGACGCCCCGTCGGTCTTCTGCGCCCAGGCCTCCAGAGCGTTCAGCCCGGCTTCATACCGTTCGCTCGGTGTGGCGATGAACTGCGGCGACTGGCTCAGCGCGTCCTCGCCGGCCATCTTCGGACCCTCGCGGTAGAGCGCCGCGCCCGCGCCGTAGCGGCCGGCCAGCTGGGCATCCAGGAACTCGATGCAGCCCGCCTCCGAGGCAGACGGCCCGAGGTCGTCGGCCGGGATGAGCCGGTCGAAGACCGCAGTCACTGTGGCCCTCTGGCGGTCATCCGTCAGCACCTGCATCTGGCCGCCGGGGATGACGGCGCGCGGCAGGAAGCCCCGGTCCAGCGCCATGTCCGCCGGATATCCGCTCATCTCCGCGGCAGCGCCCCTACTCGCGACGGTTCCGGCCGCGGTCAGCGCGCCGAGGGAAAAAAGCGCCTCTCGCCTGTTCATCGCTTGTCCTTCCGGTCAATGCCTTCCGGACAGCACGCCCCGCGGAGGTGCAGTGCAGAGCATCACAGCTCCGCATGGCCGGAAGTCAGTTTGCATGCGCTGCCGGAGCATCCGAACCCTGCGGGATGTCCGGTCAGCAGTCCAGCCCGGTTACCTCGCGATTTCTGCACGAACAATATGACTTTCCGGGCTGGTGCCTCCGCCTTTGCAGAACCTTTCATTTTGGCATGTTCCTTCCAGATCACTTGGCCTCTGGCTCATCTCGGAAGGCCAGCGGCAGCGGACCATTCACTGTTCCCAAGTGCCGGTCTTCATGCCTGCAGGCAAAGGCGGACGAAGAGGGCAGCCAGAAATGCAGGCGGCATGACGCGCAGTCCGATCCTCAGGAATTGTCCCGCCGTGACGCCAAGCCCTGCCCGGCGCAGTGCCGCGAGCCACAGGAGCGTGGCGAGGGAGCCAGTGACCGACAGGTTCGGACCGAGATCCACACCGATCAGCATGCAGTCCCTCATCAGATCTCCGAGCCCTCCCGCCGTGGCCACCGCGGCGGACGCCAGGCCGACAGGAAGGTTATTGGCCAGATTTGTCGCGACCCCGACCGCCAGTCCGGTCAGTCCCGCCGCTACCTGCGGAGACATGGCCGACATCTGCCCGAGCCATCGGCCCAGATCCGTCAGCACCCCCTGCCGGTCCAGCATGTCGACCAGGACGAATAGCCCGGCGACCAACGGCAGGACGCCCCAAGCGATATGCCCTAGCAGCGGCATTGGCGATCGGCGGGTCGCCAGGGCCACTGCCGACACCACTGCTATTCCAGCTCCCAATGTGGGCAGCCCCAGGTCACCGCCAAGTCCCGATACCGAAAGCAGGAGCACAGCCGAAAGACCGAGTCCTGCTGCCGCAATCCGACCGCCGCAAGAAAGCGCGGGCATCTCTGCGTTGGACGGCTGCGCTTCCAGCTCCCGTTGCATCACCCGACGCAGGGCAAGATAGCTGACAAGAATGGCAGCGAGGGCAGGAAGGAAAAGCCTGGCGAGCCATTCCTCAAGATCCGGCAGTGCGCCGTGGTAGATAACGAGATTCGCGGGGTTGGAAATCGGCAGGACAAAACTGGCCGCGTTGGCGACGATCGCACAACCGAAGAGATATGGCATCGGTGGCACCTTCGCATGGCGGGCGGCCGCGAAAACGGCGGGCGTGAGCACAACCACGGTCGTGTCGTTTGAGAGGAAGGCTGTCACTCCCGCACCGACCAGGTACAACATCAGGAATAGGCGCTGCGCTGAACCGGAAGCCATCCGGACAGCATGCGCGGCGAGGTAGTCGAATAGACCTTCGCGTCCGGCAACCTCGGCGAGCAGCATCATGCCGACAAGGAAGAAGCAGACCTCCCTTGCATCCCCGACGGCAGCCATTGCGGCCGATGGCGGCAGGGCGTCGGCGCAAACGACCGCGACAGCGCCAACTGCGGCAAATACCCAGTCGGGCCAGCCAAAGGGACGCAGGATCACGCCTGCCGTCGCCAATGCGGCCATGGTGAGCCCGGTAACGTCCGTCGCCGTCAACCCACCCAACTCCCAACATGGCTCCTGCTTCTGCCTATCCTAGCCCGGTGCTGCCAACTGGCCTGACCCCGAACTGAGGGTCCGGGCGTCGGCCGACACCTTGCAGGCGAATTAAACCCCTACCTCAAAGCGGTCCATCGCTTGCAGAGGTGGCTTTCGGCACCGCGCTCCCTTCGCCCCCATGGCGATAATCTCGAGATATCGCAGCAAAAGGAGAATGCAATGAAGATATCGGTCATCGGAGCTAGTCTCGGCAAGAATTCCTGATCTTGTCCCGGGACGCTCCCCACTCGCCTTGGTCAAGTACCGATCGCACCCCCCGTGTCCCGGGCCCCTGGATTCTCTCCGCCGTGGCCGCAGCCCTGGGAGCGATCTTGCTCTCCCCGCGCGTCCTGGCTGGACGCATTCAGGCGTGGCGGAGCCAGCGTTCTGCGTTGAGGCCGCCGCTACATCGTATTGCCGCATGTCTTTTTCAGCGGCGCGCTGCTGAGGGCTGGGCCTGTATCCTGAACGCGTCGCGGCATTTGCTGTGGATCGTCACCAAACCGTAACCCTGTCCGACCAATAGGTAACTATCTGCCTTTATGTAATAAATTCATGCTCGTTACTGGTTTCGATCAGTGCCGATCGTGACCGGGCTCGAGCAGAAAAATCTCGGTATAAACAGCTGGTTGCAAGCCGGATGGGCAGGGTCACGGTTTGATGCCGATCCACACCGAAGCAGCAGATCGGCCCGGCCCGCAGCTTTCTCGTCATACTGATCGGCCGAGGTGCGGACGGCGGCTTTCGTTCTCGCTCAGATCGCGAGGAGTGGCGTGCCTGTCGTGGCGCCATTCTCGAGGAAAGTGTGTGCCGCGCTGGCGTCGGAAAGCGCAAATTGCGGCCCCTCTGGTCTCCCTGGCCCGGCGCTCAAGGCGGTCATTGCCTCGGTTGCAACCCTTTCGTAGCGGGCAGGGTCCGCGAGATAGGCCATCACGCTTGGCATATGAAACGCAAGGCTTCTCTGCGGGCCCAGATCCTTCGCCGAGAGCGAGCCAAGCTCGCCGCCCGCTTGGCCGACGCTTGCGAAGGTACCGAACTTTGCGGTCGCCTCTAGAGAGGCCCTGAAGGTCGGCTCCCCGATGCCATCTATGGTGAAATCCACGCCCTGGCCATCGGTCCATTTTCGAGCTTCCCCCGCGATGTCCGCGTTCCGGCCGATGACGACCTGGTCAGCACCGTGCGCCAGGGCAAATTCAGCCTTCGCATCGGTGCTCGCCGTGGCCATGATCCGAGCGCGCAGCCGCTTGGCCCAAGGTATGACGATGCTGGCCAGCCCACCTGCACCGGCATGGATCAGGATCGTCGTGCCCGGCGTCACCTAGTGGACCTTGCGAAGCAGCATATGCGCCGTGCAGGCTCTCAGCAGGCTGCTGGCGGCGAGCTCGCTGGAAACATCATCGGGAAGCTTTATCGCGCGCCAGGCGGGCAAGAGCCGCGTTTCGGCATATCCTCCCACGGCCCCTGCGTAGCCGATACGATCCCCCACCGCGATTTGGGCGACACCTTCGCCGACGGCTTCCACCACGCCCGCGCCTTCCACCCCGAGTACGGCAGGCATGGAAAGAGGGTAAATTCCTCTCCGTTGATAGATGTCGATGAAATTCACGCCTGCACCAGTCTGACGCAAACGGATTTCTCCAGGGCCGGGATTGCCGATGTCACGCGAGACAAACGATAATTTCTGCACCCCACCGGGGGCGGATAGCTCGACGACATGCGTCATGATGTACCTCTTTCCGATCTGACGAGACGGAATATTCGTGACATCTGGGCTGCATGGAATGCATAGATCGTACACTTGATTGATGCAGAAATGCATTTCGAAACGGTGCGGTGCATGGATTGGGAAAACATTCGCTTCTTCATTGCCTTGGTCGAAACCGGCAGTACCGCTTCTGCCGCGCGCGAATTGGGCGTCGAACGAACCACGGTTACCCGGCGGATGCAGGCACTCGAAAGCGAGACTGGTCTTGCCCTGTTCGACCGGCGCGGACGGCAATTGGCTCTGACCGCGGCGGGGCGCGATTTTGCCGATGCGACCCGGCCGATGATGGAGGCCGCCCATCTGGCGGCGAGATGCGCGGCGGGGATGCGACCCGGCATGAGCGGCCGGGTCACGATCTCCGCCCCGCCCGCCTTGGCCAGAGCCCGGCTAATCGGTCCGCTCCTGTCACTCGGCCGGGAATACCCTGAGCTGGAGATAAAGCTCGCCGGAGAAATCGAGTTCGCCTCGCTGCCACGCGGTGAGGCCGATATTGCGGTGCGCCTGTCGCGGCCGCAGACGGGTGATCTGGCGGTCTCCAAACTCGGCTCCATCGCGTTTCGTCTATACGCGCATCGCGAGTACATCGCGGATACCTCCGAGGAGGACCGGCGGTATATCGGTCAGGGCGACGTTCGGAACGCCATGCCGCAACAAGTTGCGCTCAACCGGATCGCTGACGGGAGGTTTGCCTGCTATGCGGACGACCTCGATCTGCAGCTGGCGGCGGTCTTGGCCAAGGGCGGCATCGCGGCGCTTCCCGATTTCCTGGCGGTAGACAAGGACGAACTGACGCTGGTGGGATCAGGTGAACCACTTCTCGTCCGCGAGATCTGGTCTGTGACCCATAACTCGCAGCGCCATCAGGAACGGATCAGGCGGACGATCAAGGTTTTGAGAATGGCGTTGAAATGATGAGTCGGCATTGCGGGCACTGCCATTCGTGCTAGTTCCAGTATTCGGCGATGGGGGCTCTCAACGGCCTTGCGGCGGCGCGGAAGCCTGGCGCTGGCGCCGATGGCTCATCGGATGTGGATTGGCACCAAACCGTGACCCTGTCTGATTAACAGATAACTATCTGTCTTTATGTAATAAATCCATTCTCGTAGCGGGACCCGATCGGCGCCGATTGGGACCCGGCTCGAGCAGAAAAGTCTCGGCATAAACAGCTGGTTGCAAGCCGAATGGGCAGGGTCACGGTTTGATGCTGATCCACAGCGAAGGGCCTTGATGTGCCGATTGGAGACTGACCGTGCACCGCCTTTTTCTCCGCCAGCTTCAAGCGACGACTTTCGATCTCGGCCCTTCCCTGGGCCGAGCAGGCGTCCATGGCGGTGATGCAGATTTGAGTTTCGGCAGCCTCACGGTCGGGATCTGCGACGGCAACACCGGCAGAATCGGACTATAGCCTTGCCGACTGTAGGTGAACTCGACAGCGGGGACGTCGCCAGGGCGCAACCCGACAGGCCAGGGCACCGCCTCCAGCTATGCCTCCTCGAGCGCCGCGAAGGCCAGCGCCCGAAGCAGGCAGGTGGCTCCGGCCAGGGCGCCGCGGCGGTTCGGCACCAGCCCCCTGAGTGTCAGCCGGTGCGTCGCGGCCGCGGCCAGCGGGCTGAGATCGCTGTCGGAAATGGCGATCACCGTGCCGCCGCGCTCGATATGGGCATGGGCCTGCTGGACCACCGAGGGCTGGTAGGGTGCGAAGCTGATCGCGACCGTGACATCGCCGGGCCCGGCGAGCTGGGACTGGCGCAGGGCGAAGCCGCCGGTATTGTCGAGCAGCACGCATTGGCGCCCCTCCTGCAGGAGCGACCAAGCGAAGAGCGCCGCAAGCGGATAGGACAGGTGCTGGGCAGTAACGAAGATCGTCTGCGCCGCCTTCAGCTCCGCCGCGACGCGGTCGAAATCCGCGCGGTCGACCGAGCCGCCGAGATCGGCCAGCTCGGTCTGCGCCGCCGCCATGAAGAGCGACAGCGGATCGCCCTCATCGCCCGCCGGCGGGGCCTCGGCATTGTCGAGCTCGCGCATGCGGAACATCAGGTAGTTGGAGAAGTCGCGCTTCATCTCCGAGAAGCCGGAATAGTCCATCGCCTGCGCGAAGCGCACGAAGGTCGAGGGCGGCAGCGACAGCTGCTCGGACAGGCGGCTGACCGTCTCAACGGCCATGACCTCGGGATTGTTCAGAGCGAATTCGGCAATCGCCTGCAATTGCTTGCTCATTTTCGGATAGCGCTCGACGATCCGCGTCCTGAGCGAGGCGAAGTCCCGCACATCCCTCTGATTGTCCATCTTCATCTGGTGCTCCCTTTGAGGCGACCCTAGCCGGCCTGTGCGGAGCCGTGAATGAAATTTTTCACTTGCTGGATTGAATAGAATTTTTCATACGAGAGCAGTCGGCGCGAGTCGACCTGACAAACGCACGCCAGGGCGCGAGGATGGAGCCGCTCTGCCGTGCCAGGGAGGAATCAGATGACCTGTCGTTTCAACCGCGCCGCGCTTGCGGCCGCGGCGCTGGTGGGGTGCGCCCTGCCGCTGCACGCCGCTGAATTCACCATGAAGATCGCGTCCGGCACCCCGGCCGATCCGATGGCACTGCCGGCCTCGGCCTCGCTGGCGATCTTCGAGGCCAAGGCCGAGGAATATACCGGCGGCCGTCTCGACGTGCAGGTCTTCCCCGACGGCCAGCTCGGCGACCAGCTCTCGGGGCTGCAGCAGGTCAAGTCCGGCGAATTGCAGGGCAGCGAGCTGGCGATGGGCGTCCTGGGCAACCTCTTTCCCAAGATCACCTTCACCGACCTGCCCTATGTCATGCCCGACATGGCCGTCGCGCAGCAGCTCTACCGCCGCGACAACCCCTTCATGAAGCAGATCCTCTCCGAGATGGAGGACACGACCGGCGTCGGCGTGCTGTTCTTCTCGCCGCAGGCCTACCGGCAGCTCACCACCAAAGGCACCCAGGTGAAGACCGTCGCCGATCTGGAAGGGCTCAAGATCCGCACCATGCAGGTCCGGCCCCATATCGAGATGTTCAACGCCACCGGCGCCCGCGCCACGCCGATCCCGTGGCTCGAGGTCTATTCCAGCCTGCAGACCGGAGTCGCCGACGGCCAGGAGAACCCGCTGGCCACGATCCGCTCCTCGAATTTCAACGAGGTCCAGGACTACATCACGCTGACCTCGCATGTGCATCTGGTCGGCGCCGTGACCTACAATGTCGACTGGTTCGAGGGGCTGCCCGAGGACATCCAGCTCGCCGTGCTGAAAGCAGGCCAGGAGGCCAGCGTCGGCGCCGAGGCGATCGCGCCGCTCTACGACATCATCAACATGAAATGGCTGGCCGAGAACGGGACCGAGATCTACCAGCCGACCCCGGAGGAGATCGCCGAGTTCAAGGCGGTCATGCAGCCTCCGGCCTTCGAATGGTTCGAGAAGAACATCGACGGCGGCGACCAGGTGCTCGCCGATCTCGAGGCCGAGATCGCGCGCATCCAGGAGAGCTTCAAGGCCCTCAAGTACTAGGCGCCAACTTCCCGCCGGCGGACGGTGTCCCGTCTGCCGGAGCGCGGCCGCCGCAGTCCCGCGGCGCCGCCCCCCCTCCCTTCCTTCTTGCTGGAACCCTGCCATGGCCAAGCTTGCCGGCTTCAATGGCCTGGAGCGGTGCCTGATCCGCTTCTGCCAAGTCCTCGACTACCTCATGAGCGCGCTGATCTTCGCGATCTTCGCCATCCTGCTGCTGCAGGTCCTGTCCCGCTATGTCTTCAACCTGCCGCTCTACTGGGTCGAGGAGCTGGCGAAGTACATGATGATCTATGTCACGATGATCGGCGCCGCGATCGCCTATCACCGCGAAGGCCATCCGCGGCTGACCATCCTCTACCACCGCTTCGGCGAACCCGGGCGGCTCTGGTACGAGCTGGCGCTGCGCGTGCCGGTCGCGGTGCTGCTCGGCGTGCTGGTCAAGGTGGGCTACGGCTATGCCGAGTCCAATTCCTGGATCACCTCTCCCGGCCTCCAGGTGTCGTTCTACTGGCCCTTCATGGGGATCCCGATCGGCGCGGCCTGCGTGCTGGTCGTGCTGGCCCTCGACAGTCTCGACATCCTCTTCCACCGCCGCAGCTGGCTGATGGGGCTCAATGTCCCCGCCCTGCCGCGCGGCATCGACGACGCTGCCGAGGAGTATCCCGAATGAGCCTCGCCCTGCCGCTCATGCTGTTCCTGTTCGCGGCACTCGCCATTCTCGGCGTGCCGCTCTCCTTCGCGACGGGCATTGCCGCGCTGGCCTATTTCCTTGCCGCGGAGATGTCGCTGAGGACCATCGTCCACCAGTTCTTCACCAGCATCGACTCCTTCGTGCTGCTCGCCGTGCCGCTCTTCGTCATGACCGGCCATGTCATGGCCGCCTGCAAGATCACCGACGGCATCATCAACCTCGCCAACCTGGCCGTAGGGCGGTTCCGCGGCGGGCTCGCCCAGGTCAACATCCTGGCCAGCATGATGTTCGGCGGCTGCTCCGGCTCGGCGCTGGCCGATGTCGCGGGGCTCGGCTCCGTGCTGGTCCCGGCGATGAAGAGGAACGGCTATTCCGAGGACTTCTCCACCGCCGTGACCGTCGCCTCCTCGGTGCAGGGGCCGATCATCCCGCCGTCGATCCCGATGGTGATCTTCGCCTCGGTCGCGCAGATCTCCACCGGCGCGCTGCTGGTCGGCGGCGCGGTGCCGGGCGTGCTTCTGGGACTGGCGCAGATGGGGCTGGTCTACGCCATCGCCCGCCGCCGCAACTACCGCGCGGCGGAGACCCGCTATACCCGCGCCCGCGTCCTGGCTATCCTGAAGGAGGCCGTGCCCGCCGTGCTGATGCCGGTCCTGCTGATGGGCGGCATCCTCAGCGGGACCTTCACCCCCACCGAGGCGGCCGCCGTCGCGGTGGGCTACGCGCTGATCCTCGGGCTGGCCGTCTACCGCAACCTGTCCTTCCAGGCCCTCGTCATGATCGGCGCCCGGGTGGCGCGCGACACGGCCGCGATCTTCTTCCTGATCGGCACGGCCGGCATCTTCGGCTGGATCCTCGCCTCGGCGCAGATCCCGCAGAAGGCGGCCGACATGATCTCGGCGATGTCGCTCAATCCGGTGCTGTTCCTCCTGCTGGTGAACGTGCTGCTGCTGTGCTGGGGGATGTTCATGGACGCTGCCCCCGCGATCCTGATCCTCGGGCCGGTCCTGACCCCGATGGCCGTGGCGCTGGGGATCGATCCGGTGCAGTTCGGCGTGGTCATGGTCTTCAACCTGATGATCGGGCTGATGACCCCGCCCTACGGGCTGTGCATCTTCGCCGGCGTGGCGATCACCAACTGCACCGTCGGATCGATCTCGCGCGAGATCTGGCCCTTCCTGCTGGTCAGCATCGGCGTACTGCTGCTGATCTCCTTCGTCCCTTCCCTCGTGCTCTTCCTGCCGGCCCTTGCCGGGCTGAACTGAGCCTGACTCCGCAAAAGGACATTCTCATGGCTACCCTCACCCAGGAACGCCCGGAAACCGCCCCGGCCGCCGCTCCCGAGCGCATGGCCCATGCGCTGCGCTTCCTCACCGTCGATGCCGTGGCCGCGGCGCAGTCCGGCCATCCCGGGATGCCGATGGGCATGGCGGATGTCGCCACCGTGCTCTTCACTCGCTTCCTGCGCCACGATCCGCAGGCGCCGCGCTGGCATGACCGCGACCGGTTCGTGCTGTCGGCCGGGCATGGCTCGATGCTGCTCTACGCGCTGCAGTACCTCACAGGCTATGCCGACATCACGCTCGAGGACCTCAAGGCGTTCCGCAAGCTCGGCTCGAAGACGGCCGGGCATCCCGAATACGGCAATCTCGCCGGGATCGAGGCCACCACCGGCCCGCTCGGCCAGGGCTTCGCGACTGCAGTGGGCATGGCCCTCGCAGAGCGGATGATGCGCGCGGCTTTCGGAGCCGATACCGTGGACCACTACACCTATGTCATGGCCGGGGACGGCTGCCTGATGGAGGGCCTCAGCCAGGAGGCGCTGAGTTTCGCCGCCCACCAGAAGCTCGACCGGCTGATCTGCTTCTTCGACGACAATGCCGTGACCATAGACGGGATGACCGACCACGCCACCGGCGAGAACCAGCTGGCCCGCTTCCAGGCCGCGGGCTGGGACGTGCGCGTCATCGACGGCCACGACCATGCCCAGATCGCCCAGGCGATCCGCGCGGCCAAGGCGGCGGCGGCGCCCTCGCTGATCGCCTGCAAGACGGTGATCGGCTACGGCTCCGAGCTGAAGGCCGGGAAGCCCGCCGCCCATTTCGGCGCGCTCTCCCCGGAAGACGACCGCCGGATGCGCGAGACCCTCGGCTGGGAGGCGGCCGCCTTCGATGTGCCCGCCGATGTGCTCGAGGCCTGGCGCGCAGCCGGGATCCGGTCCGGACAGGCGCGGCTGGACTGGACCGCCCGGCTTGCCGCGCTGCCCGCCGGACGCCGCGCCGAGTTCGAGCGCCGCATGGAGGGCCGCCTGCCCGATGGCTGGGAGGCGGAGATCGACGCGCTGATCGCGGCCGAGAACGGCGCCGCCGCCGCGACGCGCATGTCGACCGGCCGGGTGCTCGAAGCGCTGGCCGGTCCCCTGCCCGAGCTGGTCGGCGGCTCGGCCGATCTCGCCGGATCGACCCAGACCTGGCCCGCGGGCTTCGAGGTCCAGAGCGCGGACAACCCGGCCGGGCGCTACATCCCCTTCGGCGTGCGCGAGCATGCGATGGCGGCGATCATGAACGGCCTTTCGCTGCATGGCGGCTTCCTTCCCTATGGCGGGACCTTCCTGTGCTTCATCGACTATGCCCGCCCCGCGCTGCGGCTGTCGGCGCTGATGGGGCTGCGCGCGCTCTATGTCATGACCCATGACGCGGTCACGGTCGGCGAGGACGGGCCCACCCACCAGCCGGTCGAGCATCTCGCCGGGCTGCGTGCGACGCCCGGTCTCGACGTCTACCGGCCCTGCGACATGATCGAGGCCTACGAGTGCTGGAAGCTCGCCCTTGCCAAGGCGGACAGGCCCGCGGTGATGTGCCTGTCGCGCAACCCGCTGCCGCCGCTGCGCGGCGCGCGGGACGGCTCGGCGGGCGCGGCGCGCGGCGGCTACGTGCTGCGCGAGGCGACGGGCACGCGCCAGGTGACGCTGATCGCCACCGGCTCGGAAGTGCAGTACGCCGTCGCCGCGCGGGAGATGCTCGAAGCCGAGGGCATTGGCGCCGCCGTCGTGTCGCTGCCCTGCTGGTCGCTCTTCGACGCCCAGCCGCGGGACTACCGCGACGCCGTCCTCTGCCCGGACAAGTCGGTGGCAGTCTCGGTCGAGGCGCAGTCCACGCTCGGCTGGGAGCGCTATGTCGGCCGCCGGGGCAAGGCGATCGGGCTCGACCGCTTCGGCGAATCCGGTCCGGCGAGCGAGCTGATGGCGCATTTCGGCTTCACCGCCGCGGCCGTCGCCGCGGCCGCCCGGTCGCTCCTGGCGGAAACCTGAGCAGGGCCGCCCCGCGATGACGGCGCGGCCCGCCGGCATGGAGGGAAAGCCGGGAAAAGGCAGATGCCGTCATCCTCGTGGGTCTGCAACGGGCAGGCCCACGGCAGGCGGCGCTGTTTCAGCTGTAGATCGGCATCAAACTGCGATCCTATATAATTCATACATATCTGATATAACGTAAAAAATCATGTTCCCGTGGCGGGTCCACTTCGGTTCAGGCCGGAACCCGGATCGAGCAGAATAGTCTTCTTGTAGACAGCTAGTCACCTGAATCTAAAGTCCCTGACATACGGTCTTTTGGCAGAAGCGCTTCACTGAGGCGAGAATTTCGTCTGCGGACTTGTGCCAGCGA
>NZ_VATA01000072.1 GCF_005870025.1 Poseidonocella sp. HB161398 | reverse complement strand
GACGGCGTGCGGAACCTTCGAAATCACATCATCAGCGAACTGGATCTGAGAATCAGTCAGCGTGAAAATAGGGGGTATCAACATGGATGATCGCATGAGCGAAGAAGATGCCGCTGAAAAGCTGGAAGGATGGCGTGGGCACGGCAACGAAGATCATCCCCGCAGCGCCATCGGAGACAGCGTCCCGGTCGCCATCCTCTCTGCCGATGGCGCCGCCAGCCCGTCATCGAGACTCCGGAGTCCGGCGGCCCGAGGCCGCGGAGCATAGAAGATGCGGCGCAGCCCCGGAAGAGAGACGGGGTTCAGGCGGTGCCCGGTTGCTGGACGGCGCGGGCGGTGTGCAGGGCGGGGAGACTCCGGCGGGCGAGGGCGCGAGGCGAGGGCCGTCGTGCCAGGGGCAGGGCGGAGGGACGGCGTCAGGCGGCCTTGGTGTTCTGAAGGTCGGTCAGGATCGTGTAGAGCGTGTCGGGGTCGTCATTGGCGCGCAGCTTCGCGCAGGTGGAGGCATTGCGCATCACCCGCGACACCGCGGCCAGGGCCTTCAGATGGGCCACGCCGCAGTCGTCCGGCGCGAAGAGCGCGAAGACCAGGTCGACCGGCTGGCGGTCGATCGAATCGAAGGGCAGCGGCCGTTCCAGGCGCAGGAACACGCCCGAGACCTTGCTCAGCTCGCCCAGGCGGGCATGGGGGAGGGCGACGCCCTCTCCCACACCGGTCGGACCGATGGATTCGCGATCCTGAAGCGCTTCGACAGCGTCATCCGCATTGATGCCGTAGCAGTCGGCGGCAATTTCGGCGAGTTCCTGCAGCAAACGCTTCTTGCTGGTCATCCCGCCGATGGATTTCACCGCGGCGGGCGTCAGTAAGGATGCAAGTTCCATAGATCCACTTTCTCGCGGTCTCCGCGACAATCACACCGTGTTGCTGGGATCGATCCAGCCGATGTTGCCATCGTCACGCCGATACACCACGTTCACTCCGCTCGTGCCCTCGTTGCGGAACACCAGGATCGGCGCTCCGACAAGTTCCATCTGCATGACCGCTTCCCCGACCGAGATGGACGGGATCCGCGTTTCCATTTCAGCAATGATGACAGGCTGGAGCGAAGTGGGTTCGTCCAGATTCTCGCCATCTGCTTCGGCGGCGATCACATACGACGAAGCACCGAAAGCTTCAACCGGCTCCGAGCGCTTCACATGATGATCTTTCAGGCGCCGCTTGTACCGGCGCAGCTGCTTGTCGAGCTTTTCAAGGCAGGCCTCGAATGCGCCGTAGATCTCGGTGCCGCGGGCCTTCGCCTGCGAGGTCAGCCCGGTGGAGAGATGCATCGTCGCTTCGCACACGTATTCATGGGCGTCGCGAGAGAAGGTCACGATCGCTTCGGTGGGTCGCTGAGAATACTTGCCCATGACCTCGTTGAGAGCGTCCTGGACATGAGTCTGCAGGGCGTCACCGACATCGATTTGCTTCCCGCTGATTTGGTATCTCATAACACCTCCTTATACTTGGGGCTGTTGACCGGTCTTGCTGTCACGTTTCTGGCTTTGGGACCGGGGGATGGATAGCGCCTAGGGGAGCGGTATTCCGCTGCGACCACGTAGGCAGCGCCGTGGGACGATTGGAGGACATCGGCATCGACGAACATGCAGCCATTTGGCTCCACCTCACTCTTGGATGTCAACTCTATCCACGCATCCATGGGAAGAGCAAGTGCAATCGGAAACATTAAGATGCGATTAAACTGTGTGTTTCTCTTGCAATAAAGTGCTCAGGACATGCGGAATCCCTGGCCCAGATAGACCCGGCGCACGTTTTCGTTGCTGATCACCTCTTCAGCGGAACCGCTCATCAGGACGGTGCCTTCGTGCAGGATATAGGCGCGGTCGACGATCTGCAGCGTCTCGTGGACATTGTGATCGGTGATCAGCACCCCGATTCCCCGGGTCTTCAGATCCGCCACCAGCGCGCGGATGTCGCCCACGGCGATCGGGTCGACGCCGGCGAAGGGCTCGTCCATCAGCACGTAGCGGGGCTTGGCGGCCAGGCAGCGGGCGATCTCCACCCGGCGCCGCTCGCCGCCCGAGAGCGCCAGCGCGCGCGAGCGGCGCAGATGGGTGACGGAGAATTCCGACAGCAGCTCCTCCAGCCGCTCGCGGCGGGTATGCGGGTCGGGCTCGGAGATCTCCAGAATCGCGAGGATGTTGTCCTCGACCGAGAGGCCGCGGAAGATCGAGACCTCCTGCGGCAGGTAGCCGATGCCGAGCTTGGCGCGGCGGTACATCGGCAGCGTGGTCACGTCGCGCCCGTCAAGCCGGACCTCGCCGCCCTCGGCATGGATCAGCCCGGCAATGGCGTAGAAGGTCGTCGTCTTGCCCGAGCCGTTCGGGCCGAGCAGCGCCACGACTTCGCCGCGCTCCAGCTCCAGCGAGACGTCGCGGATGATCGGCCGCTTGCGGTAGCTCTTGCGCAGGCCGTGCACCTGCAGGCCGCCGGTCTTCTCCAGGGGCGGGGTGTTGAGGTCGCCGCGGGTCATTCGGGGCTGCTTCCCGGGGTGATGACGGTGCGCACGCGCCCGTCCATGCGGCCGGTGCCGGTGGCCAGGTTGATCACCAGCCTCTGGCCGTTCAGCGTGTTCGGCCCCTGGGTCAGCAGCACGTCGCCGGTCATCACCACCTCTTCGTTCAGCGGCGAATAGACCGCCTCGTCGGATTCCGCGGCCTCGGTCGGCGTCACCATGGTCACGCCGCCGGTGGCGGTGATCCGCTCGACGTCATTGCCGAGGCTGCCATCGGGCAGGACCACATATTCGACCAGGATGCGCGGCGCGGCCAGGCGGATCTCCCCCTGCACCACCAGCACGTCGCCGGTGAAGAGCGCCGTTCCCTCGGTCTGGTTCAGCTCCAGCTGGTCGGAGGTGATCTCCACCGGCTCGTTGCTGCCGCCATCGGGCACGCTGCCCAGCGTCACCCCCGTGCCCTGGGCAAGGGCGGGAACCGGCAGGGCCAGGATCAGGGCTAGGAACAGGGGATATTTCATTCGGCCTCCGTCGCTTGTGGCCGATATATCAGGTGAACGCCGCCGGTGAACAGCGCCACGGTGCCGCTTGCCCCGCCGGGCTCGGCGGTGACGGTCAGCCCGCCGGCGCTGAGCGTGCCCGCGGGGCCTTCGGCCTCGACCGGGCCGAGGCTCTGCAGGTAGCTCAGATTGGTGCGGATCTGCACCCCGGGCATGGTGGCGACATAGCCGTCGGCGCTGCGGATCTCGACGCCGCCGGTCAGCTCGGCGCGATGCGCCTTCTGGTCGATCTGCCCGGCCGGGGCCGCGATATCGAGGGTGATTCCGTCCGGACGGGCCAGCCGCGCGGCCAGGACCTCGCCATGGGCGACGCCGTCCTGGCTGCGGTCCGGGGTGATCTGCCCGGCGGTCAGCCGCAGCTCGGCCCCGTCCTCGGTGATCCCGGCATAGACGGCATTGCCCAGCCGCTCCTCCCGGGCCATCTCGCCCAGCTCGGCATCGGTCCAGGGCAGGGGCTCGCCCTGCTGGCCGTTCCGCGACAGCAGGAACAGCGTCGACAGGATGCCGAGCGCCACCAGCGGCAGGACGACTTTGACGACGGCGATAGCGCGCGAATAGGCGTTATCGAACCGTGGCACGGTCAGACCACCCCGGCTCGCAGGCAGTCATGGATGGTGATGATGCCGCGCGCGATCCGCGGGCCGTCGGGGTCGACGGCGAAGAGGCTGGTGATCTTCAGCCGGTCCATCAGCGCCACCGCCTTCTCGGCCAGCTGGTCGGGCGCGATGGTCTTGGGGTCGCCGGTCATCACGTCGCCCGCGGTCTTGTCGAGCAGGTTGACCATGTTCCGCCGCAGGTCGCCATCGGTGATGATGCCGACGAGCAGCCCCGAGTCGGAGGTCACGCCGACCACGCCGAAGCCCTTCTGGCTCATCACGATCAGCGCCTCGCCCATCGCCGTTTCCAGACCGACCAGCGGCAGCTCCTCGCCGCCATGCATCAGGTCGCCGACCTTGGAGAGCTGCGCGCCCAGCTTGCCGCCCGGGTGGAACTGGCGGAAGTTCTCGGGCGTGAACTGGCGGTGCTCCATCAGTGCGACGGCCAGCGCGTCGCCGAGGGCGAGCGTCATCGTCGTCGAGGTGGTGGGCACGATGCCGGTGCCGCAGGCCTCGGGGGCCTTGGGCAGGACCAGCGCCACGTCGGCCTGGCGCAGGAGCGTCGAGTCGGCCCGGCTCGCCACGCCGATCAGCGGGATGGCGAAGCGGCGGGTATGGGCGATCATGTCGGCCAGCTCCGGCGTCTCGCCGGAATTCGACAGCATCATCACCACGTCGCCCGCGGCCAGCATGCCCAGGTCGCCATGGCTCGCCTCGGCGGGATGCACGAAATGCGCCGGCGTGCCGGTCGAGGCCAGGGTCGCGGCGATCTTGCGGGCGATATGGCCCGACTTGCCCATGCCCGAGACGATCACGCGCCCCTTGGCGCCGAGGATCAGCGCCACGGCCTCGGCGAAGCTGGCATCGAGCGCGCCGGCCAGGGTGCCGAGCGCCTCGGCCTCGGTTTCGATGACGCGGCGTCCGGCGGACAGGAGGATCTCTGTATCGGTCATGTCGCTCACGAATGTGCAAAGATGTCGGTATCGGGCCAGCCCTCGAGATCGAGGAGGGCCCGGGTGGGCAGGAAGTCGAAGCACTTCTGCGCCAGCTTGGTGCGGCCTTCGCGCGCCAGCCGCTGGTCGAGCTTCTCGCGCAGCCGGTGCAGGAACAGCACGTCCGAGGCGGCATAGGCGATCTGCGCCTCGGTCAGCGTCTCGGCGCCCCAGTCGCTGGACTGCTGCTGCTTTGAGATGTCCTCGCCCAGCAGCTCGGAGACCAGGTTCTTCAGCCCGTGGCGGTCGGTATAGGTGCGCACCAGCCGCGAGGCGATCTTGGTGCAGTAGACCGGCGCGGCCAGCGCCCCGAAGGTGTGGTACATCATGGCGATGTCGAAGCGGCCGTAATGGAACAGCTTCAGCACCGTGGGATCCTTCAGCATGCGCGCCAGGTTCGGCGCCGCGGTCTGGCCCTTCGCGACCTGCACCAGATGGGCCGTGCCGTCGCCTGCGGACATCTGCACCACGCAGAGCCGGTCGCGGCCGGGAATCAGCCCCATGCTCTCGCAGTCGATGGCCACGACCGGGCCCAGATCCAGACCGTCGGGCAGATCCCCGACATGCACGTGATGTTCCAAAACCCGGTTCCTCGTCCTCGTTCCGATGGCCTCTGGGAGGGTCCCATCCTTATGACCGCTTCGCGCGCCATGTTCCAGTGATGCCGGCAATCCGGGGGATTCCCGCCTGCACGGCCCGCAGGCATCACTTCTCGCGCATCGTGACCCGCAGCGGGTTGGGATAGAGGTCGAGGATCGCGCCGGTCCCGGCATCGATCCCGGCGCCGACCACCAGCCCGGTATAGAGGTTCCCGGCCAGCGCGGCCGTCGCCTTCGAAGTGATCCGCGGCGAGACATGGACCCGGACGTCGCGATAGCCCTCGAGCGTGATGTCGACGTCGAATTCCGATTTGCGGCTGACGCTGAAGACGCAGGGCGTGCTGCAGGTATGCCCCTTGGAGGTGGTGACCTGCGCGCCGGCCGGCTCGGTCTCGATCACCATCACGTCGCTCAGTCCCCGGGTCATCGTCGCGCATCCGGGAAGGACGGCAGCGGCGGCAAGGGCAGCGGCAAGGGCATAGGTCCTGGGCATGGTCCATCCTGGTCAGCGGGCCTGGTCAGCGGGCGGCGCGGCCGCGGCCCTGCAAGCGGTTATGCTGCCGAAGGCAACGGCTGTGCAAGATCCAGGATATGCAGGGGGGGATGGTGCCCAGAAGAGGACTCGAACCTCCACGTCCTTACGGACACTAGCACCTGAAGCTAGCGCGTCTACCAATTCCGCCATCTGGGCCGATGTCGTGAGGCGGGCTTCTATGGCCAATGCCGGGGGGTGTCAATGGGGTCCGGCAGACATTCTTCGCCTGCTTCGCGGTGATCTCCGGCGGGCGGAACCCGGCGGATCGCGGCGCACGCAAAGCGGCCATCCTGCGGAAGCGGCTTGATTTTCAGGGGGGGTACGACACCGGACCAGCGCGTCCATTTCCCCGGTGGGAAATGGTGCCCAGAAGAGGACTCGAACCTCCACGTCCTTACGGACACTAGCACCTGAAGCTAGCGCGTCTACCAATTCCGCCATCTGGGCCGATGTCGTGAGGCGGGCTTCTACGCAGGCCGGCGGGGAGTGTCAACACGGATTTGGCGCCTTCCGCAACGTCTGCCTCGATTTTTTCGCAGCCACCGGCGGACGGCCCGGCCGCGTTAACGGCGCCTCCATCCTGCACGGGGTACCAGCGCGACCAGTTGCACCTTGTCGGACCTGCGTGACAGGGCTATTTCCGGACTGTACCGAGCTGGGAGGCGAGCCATGGCTAAACTAGTGACGATCTTCGGCGGATCGGGTTTCGTCGGACGGCATATCGCCCGGCGCATGGCCAAGGACGGCTGGCGCGTGCGGGTGGCGGTGCGCAAGCCGAATCTCGCGATGCATGTGAAGCCCTACGGCGTCGTCGGCCAGGTGGAGCCGGTCTTCTGCAACATCCGCGACGACATCTCGGTGCGCGAGGTGCTGACCGGCGCGGACGCGGTGGTGAACTGCGTCGGCGTGCTGGTCGAAAGCGGCAAGAACGGCTTCGAGGCGGTGCAGGCCGAAGGCGCGGGCCGGGTCGCGCGGATCGCGGCAGAGCTGGGGATCTCGCGCATGGTGCAGATCTCGGCGATCGGCGCCGACCCCGAGAGCGAGAGCGCCTATGCCCGCTCCAAGGCCGCGGGCGAGGCGGCGGTTCTGGCCGCGCTGCCCGATGCGATGATCCTGCGCCCCTCGGTGATCTTCGGCCCCGGCGACAGCTTCTTCAACCGGTTCGCCGGGATGGCGAAATTCGGTCCGGTCCTGCCGATCGCGGCGGGCAAGACGAAATTCCAGCCGGTCTATGTCGACGACGTCGCCGCCGCCGCGGAACGCTACCTGCTCGGCAAGGCGCCGGGCGGCATCTACGAGCTCGGCGGCCCGGAGGTGAAGACCTTCGCCGGGCTGATGCAGGAGATGCTGGGCGTGATCCGCAAGCGCCGCGCGGTGGTCTCGATGCCGGGCTTCGCGGCACAGGCGATGGCCTGGAGCTTCGACATGGCGCAGAAGGCGACCGGCGGGCTCCTGGTCAACCACATGCTGACCCGCGACCAGCTGAAGTCGCTGGGCCGGGACAACGTGGTCTCCGAAGGCGCGCGCGGCTTTGCCGATCTGGGCATCGAGCCGGCGGCGATGGGGGCGATCCTGCCGGAATATCTCTGGCGCTTCCGCACCGACGGGCAATACGCCGTCCTGAAGGACGGCGCGGGCAAGATGAAGGCCTGATCAGGCCCCGGCGGCGGGCGCTTCGCGCGCCTCCACCTCTTCCTCGTCCTCGGGTTCCGACTCGATATAGGCCTCGGCTTCGGCCTTCTCCTGCCGGATCCGGTGGTAGCGGACCAGTTCCGCATTCAGCGCCGCGCCGAGCAGCACGACATAGATCGTGATGTAGAGGAACATCAGCAGCGCCACGACCGCCCCGATCGAGCCGTAGACCTGGCTGTAATTGGCGAAATTGGCCAGGTAGTAGCTGAAGCCGAAGGTGGCAGCGCCCCAGACCAGGATCGACAGCACCGAGCCCGGGGTGAAGTACCCCTTCATCCGGTCCTTCACGTTCGGCGCGAAGCGGTAGAGCAGCCAGACCCCGGTGAAGACCAGCCCCAGCGAGATGCCCCAGCGCGCGATCTGCAGGAGCACGCCATTGACCCAGGACAGGAGCGTCGGCGGCAGGTTCTCGGCGAAGAAGGGCAGGTTGAGGATGGTCGAGATGATCGGCACCACGACCAGCGCCAGGATCGCGACCACGGCCACCACGCTCAGCGCCAGGGTCATGGCGAAGGACAGCGCCATCGCGTGCCAGCCGGCCCGGGCCGGTCCGTGATGCACTGCGTTCAGCCCGCGGATCAGCGCGTCCGTGCCCTTGCGCGCCGACCAGAGCGCCGCCAGCGTGCTGATCGTGGTCGCCCAGCCCAGCGTGCTGTTCGAGGTCAGGATCATCCGGTGGACCTGGCTATTGAGGATCGAGAAGGCGTCCGGCGGAATGAAATCCTGGAGCAGCAGCATCTGCTCCTCGACCACCTTTGGATCGGCGATGAAGCCCATCAGCGCCACCACCGCGGCAATCGCCGGAAAGACCGAGAGCATCGCGAAGAACGCGCCCCCGGCTGCCACCAGCGGCAGGTTCGCCTCGTCGATGCGGGCCTGCATATTGGCGATGAAGCGCCAGGCAATCTTGATCGCGTTCAGCACGGGGGACCTCCTAGTCACTGAGTCGTGATAGCATGCAACGTAGGTCTCTCTGAACCGAGGCAATTGAAAAGGCGCCCGGAAATCTCCGGACGCCTGTATTCTGGCAACGGTTGCCGCCTGCCGCGGCTGCAGCGGGATCAGCGGAAGGAGGCGGTCAGGGTGGTCGAGGCGCCGGTGCCGAGGGCCGCGCCGCTGGATTGCAGGACGCGCAGCTCGAGGATGTCGCCGCCGCCGACCTCGACCCAGTCGGTCGACCCCGAGAGCACCGCAGGCTGCCCGGCCAGCGCCGGGACCGCGATGTCCAGGTCGGACCGCGGCACCCCGTTCAGCACCACCTGCAGCCGCCGCAGCCCGGCCTCGCCCTGGGCGAATTCCGCCGTCGCCCGCAGCCGCACCCGGGTGATCGCATGGTTGGGCGGCACCACGATCTGCCCCGGCGCGGCCGCGTCCCAGGCATCGTCCACCCGGTCATGCGCCGAAAGCTTCGTCGTCCAGGCCAGGGTTTCCCAGCTGTCATCCGCCAGGCTCTGCCCGGGCGCATCGAGCGAAAGCGACAGGCCGTAGGGCTCGCGCAGGGTCAGCGAGGCCTTCTCGTCCGCCTCGTCGTCATCGACCTCGACCGCGACCGAACCCTGGAAGGCGCCCGGCTCGTAGACCGCCTGCCCGGTGCCCGCGCCCTTCTTGAAGTAGGTCTGCATCACCGAGACGGCGGTGACCCGGTTCTTGCGGATCTCGATCCGGTCGGTGACATGGCCCGCGGTGGTGCCGGTATCGACCATGCGCACGCCGACGCGGCGGGTGTCGCCCTGCTCGTGATGCATGTTGTGGTCGATGTTGAAGTCGATGCAGTGGTCCAGGTAGATATCCGCCGGCGCGCTCCAGGCCGTGTTGGTGTTGGTCTTCTGGAAGAAGGCGTTGCGGTGGATCTGGCCCAGCCGCGAGCCCTTGATCTTCACCCCGTGGTCGCGGAAGTCGAAGAAGCAGTCGCTGATGACCAGCTCGGGCTCGGCGCCGGTGCGGAACCACTCGATGCCGATCTTGCAGGTCGGGCAGCGGACATTGTGGAACAGCGCGCGCTCGGCCTCGATGACGCCCGGATCCTGCGCGCCGTCGGGATGGCCGCGGCAGATCACCGGGCGGGCGACGAAGTAGAACTGGATGTCGCGGATGATCGGCGCATAGGCGCCGTCGATCACCAGCCCGTCCTCCATCCGCCAGATGACCGAACTGTCGGTCCAGTCGTTCAGCTGCTTGACGTTCGGCACGATCGGGCCGGAGATGTGGCAGTTCTCGCAGACCATCCGCCAGGCACCGGTGAAGTCGAGCCCCTTGGTGAAATGGTCGTCATAGGGATAGCCCGAGGTGACATGCGTGTCGTAGCCCTGCACCAGCAGGTCGCGGATGACATGCGAGCAGTTGCGCCGCGCGCCGCCGTTCAGCGGCAGCGTCGCCGCCAGCGGGCGGCCGTCCACCCGTCCGTCGGCAAGGATGGCGAAGCGCTCGAAATGGAAATAGGGCGCGCGATTGGTGGAGGAGAAGAGCAGCCCGTGCGACACGCTCGCCCCGTCGACCACGAGGCGGCTGACCTCGGTGCCCATGCCGTAGATGCCGATGCCGATATTGTCGTTGGGCAGGTCGACCGACTCGTCGAACGGGCTTTCCAGCGAGAAGATGCCGGGCGGGATGACGATCGCGCCGCCGCCCTTCTCGCGCGCGAAGTCCATGAAATTGCGCAGCGCCGGGCCGATATCCGCGCCGCGGTTGTCGACCACCTTGCCGAAATGGCGCAGGTCGACCGTCTGGGCCAGCTCGAACCACTTGCCGTTCTTGCTGCGCTTGCGCAGCGGATGCGCCGGCTGGTTCAGCGCCGGGACATAGAGATAGGGCGAGGCCATGCTGGCGGCGTCATGGCCGACCAGTTCGACCGCTGGCACCTGCTCGTTGATATTCACCGACGGTATGTCGCTGGCCAGCATCGGCCCGGTCTCGAGCGCCGCGAGGTTCTGCTTCGGGCCTGGGGCTGGGCCGAGCTCGGCCTCGAATTCGGAAGACGTGATAGGCTGGGTCATGTCGGCTCCACCGGTTCCTGCATGGCCGGAGAAGCTAGGGGGCCGTGCTGTGCAAAGCCTGACCCGGACGGGCGCGCGGTTCAGGAACCGTTAAGCCGCCGGGCTAGAGCGCCAGGGTCCTCTCGCGCAGCCAGGCGACGAACCCCCTGGGATCGCTGGCCCATCCGCGGCTTTCCTCGGGGGCGATCGGATCGCCGACAATCGGCGCCTGCGGCTTGTTCAGCGCGGCGACGACCTCGTGGATCAGCAGCCCCTGGCGCAGAGTCGGCGAGATCTGGTTGGCAATCTGGTACCAGCGGCTGTTCTGCCCGGGGAAGCGGATCGGCAGCACGGTGGCGCCGCTGCGCTGGATCATCTTCGCGGTGAAGGGATTCCAGGCGGCTTCCAGCGCCGGGCCGAACCAGGTCTGCGACGAGGCGACCACGCCCGAGGGGAAGAGCACGATGGCGCCGCCCTGGCCGAGATGCTCCATCGCCTTGCGGCGCATCTCCAGGTTCTGCTGCAGCGCGTCGGATTCATGCGGGAACGGGACCGGCAGCATGAAGCGCTTGATCTCGTCCACCCCGGTCAGCAGCGAGCGGGTCAGGATCCTGTAGTCCTGGCGCACCCGGCCGATCAGCTCGCCCAGGATCATCCCGTCGACCAGCCCGTGGGGGTGGTTGGCGACGACGATCAGCGGGCCGGTGCGGGGGATGCGCTCGATCTGCTCGCGCGGCGTGTGCAGGGCGATGCCCATGATGTCGAGCGCGCGCCGCCAGAAGGCCTGGCCCTCGGGCACGCCCGAGCGCTCGAACTCGCGAATCAGCCGCAGCAGGGTGATCTTGCCCGTCATCCATTCCAGGCTGCGGATGGAATTGGCCTTCAGGGGGCTGTCGAAAGTGGTCGCATATGACAGCTTTCGCTTGTCATACGGCACATACTCGGGGCCCTCGACCGTGGCGTCCTGATAACTCTCAACCACTTCCTGTCCATCCATCCTGTCCGTCCGGAAGCCCGGCGACCGGGAGGTCAGAAATCTTCCCCGAACCGGTTTGCAACCAGATCTTCCAAGGCCTGGGCCAGCTTTGCAGCCTCCGGTCCGCAGGTCTCAACCTCAATAGTGGTTCCTTTTGAAGCTGCCAACATCAAAAGCCCCATGATGCTGTCGCCCGAGGCACTGAGTCCCTCCCGGGACACGGTGGCCCTGGCATCATGCGTTTCGACCACCTCGGCAAGCTTCGCCGAGGCGCGGGCATGCAAGCCCTTTTCGTTAATGATTTCGAGGGTCCGCCGTACTTGTTGCGGCATGGGCGTGATCGTCAAGCGGCGCTCCGTCAAAGCTGTTTATGTATTTCTTGCCTGCCGCGAGGGAAGATTCAACCGCCAGCGCCACCGGCTGGCCGCGAAGCTTCGCCAGCTTGATCAGCATCGGCAGGTTGGCTCCGGCAAGGATCTTGCGCTTGTCCTGGACGCAGGCGGGCATCGACAGGTTGGAGGGCGAGCCGCCGAACATGTCCGTCACCACCACGACCCCGTCGCCCTGGTCGACCGCGTCGGCGGCGGCGATGATCTCGGCCATCTTGGCTTCGCGGTTGTCTTCGGCGGCGATGGAAATGGGCATGATGCCGGTCTGGGGCCCGAGAATATGCTCAAGCGCTGCGAGATATTCGCGCGCGAGGCCCCCATGTGCGACAATAACGATGCCAATCAAGCTGCGTCACCCGGTTCTTGCTGCTGCGGCGACCATGCCGCGCCGCTCCAGCTCATGATGTCGAATAGACACGCCCCAGCCTTTCGCTGCAAGCGCGGCCGCCAATTTTTCTGCGAGCGCAACCGAGCGGTGCTGGCCTCCGGTGCATCCGAAGCCCAGCGACAGATGGGACTTTCCCTCTTCCAGATAGGCAGGCAGGAGGAATTCCGCCAGATCTGCCACCTTCTCGAAGAAGGCCGGAAAGCGCGGATCTTCGGAAATATACGCCGAAACCGCGTCGGAGCGGCCGTCGAGCGCCCTGAGACCGGCCGACCAGTAGGGATTCCGCAGGAAACGGACGTCGAAGACCATGTCGATGCCGCGCGGCAGGCCGCGCTTGTAGCTGAAGGAATGCACCGACAGCGCCAGCCGCTGCGCCGCGCTGCCGCCGAACCAGCGCTCCAGCTCGGCGCGCAGCTCGTGCGGGGTCAGGTCGGAGGTGTCGATCAGGATATCCGCGCGCGACTGGATCGGCCGCATCAGGTCCAGCTCGCGCTCCACCCCTTCGGCGGCGGTCTCCGCCGGGGCCAGCGGGTGGCGGCGGCGGGTCTCGGAATAGCGGCGGACCAGGATGTCGGCGCGGGAATCGAGGTAGATCAGCTCCAGCGAGACATCGGGCTCGGCGGACAGGGACGAGATTATCTCGATCAGCGCGGCGACGCTGAAATCCCGGTTGCGCACGTCGAGCCCCAGCACCAGCGGCGGGCCCTTCGGCGCGCCGCCGATCAGCGCGGGCACGAGGCTCAGCGGCAGGTTGTCGATCGTCTCGCAGCCCATGTCCTCCAGCGCGCGGATCGCGGTGGAGCGTCCGGCACCCGAGGGGCCGGTGACGAAGATCACCCGCTGGTGTCCGCTGGTTCCGGTGCTGGCTGGCACTGCGCTCATGCCGGTATCGTCCCCTGTCCCTTCACGTATTGAAGCACGCCGGCCGGGAAATGGGCGGCATCTACCCTATGTAGCACTGGCAGCGCGGTTCCAAGCAGGTCGGCCTGAGCGGGCTCCGGCAGGCGTTGCGTTTCGGTGACATTCAGATTCACCATTAGCGCGACCGGGGCGGGCCGGGCCAGTGCCGCGCGGATCAGGCCGATGCCGCGGCATTCGATGGCCCGGGGCAGCGTCGGCGGCGCGCCGGCCATCACCCGGGCGTCTTCGCGCCACAGCAGCGTGACGTCGTCGGCAATGAGTTCCGCGCCGTAGCCCATCAGCGCGAGCGCAAGCGCGGATTTCCCGCTCCCGGACGGTCCCAGGATCAGTACGGCGCGGCCGTCGATGGCGACGGCAGAGGCGTGCCGGGTTTCGGATAGGTCAGCGTCGGCGGGCAGCATCCGGTCCTTGCGTCAGTCTAAGGCGGTAGAGGCGGTCGGCGGGGTGCCCCGGCTGTCCGGTCTCCTCCCCGTCCTCCCAGCCTCCGCCCGAGGCGAGGATGCTGTCAATGGCCGACGCGTCCTTTCCGGCTTCATCGGCTCCGGAAATGGCGATTTCCCCGAAGATTTCCGGTCCGGCCGCGTCCAGTTGCAGGCAGAGCCGGGCGTCATCGCCCACCGTGGCCGCCGCCGCCCAGGCCATCCGCGCCATCGCCGCGCTCCGGGGCGGATCGAAGGGCCGTGCGTCGAGGGGCAGCACCGGCAGGTCCAGCTCCACCGCCACGCCACGGCCGCGGGCCGCCGCCGCGGCCAGCTCCATCTCGCGCTCGAGGAGCAGCGGCAGCCCGCAGAGCGCCGGCGGCGTCGCCGCCCGCAGGATGTCGGCCAGCCGTTCGACGTCCGAGAGCATCTGTTCGAGCAGCATCCGCTCGAACCCGTCGCCGGCGCCGTCGAGCAGGGTCTCGGTGCCGAGCTGCAGGGCAGTGAGCGGGCTGCGCAGGTCATGGGCAAGGTCCCGAAGGCCGCGGGTCCGCAGCTCTAGCGCATCGGCGGCCGCGGCGAGAAGGCCGGGGGCGGGTGAGAGCGGGCTGTGCTTGTTCATCGGCTGCGGATCCTGCCTCGGGCCGCGGAGACAGGGCCGCGGCGGTTGCGGAACGGGCGTTAGGGGCCACGTTTCTGCGGCGGATCCGGTGTCCGCCCCGCAGAACGCGGCGCGGCCGGACTTGGACGGGGAGCCGGAATCAGCTGGCCGCCACCTCGCGGGGCGAGTAGCGGTAGCCGATGCCGTAGAGCGTTTCGATCGCGCTGAACTCCGGGTCGACGGCGCGCAGTTTCTTGCGCAGCCGCTTGATATGGCTGTCGATGGTGCGGTCGTCGACATAGATGTTGTCGTCATAGGCGACATCCATCAGCTGGTCGCGCGACTTCACCACGCCCGGGCGCTGCGCCAGCGCCGCGAGCAGCTGGAACTCGGTGGCGGTCAGGCTGACGGATGCGCCGCGCCAGGTGACGGAATGGCGCTCGGAATCCATGCAGAGCGCACCGCGGACCATGCCCTCGCCAGGGTCCACGGCCGGCTCCGCCGCGGCGGGCAGGGCCGCGGCGGGCGCGGCCGCCGCCATGGTGCGGCGGGCGCGGCGCAGGTTGGCGCGGATGCGTTCCAGCAGCAGCCGCTGGGCGAAGGGCTTGTGCACGTAGTCGTCGGCGCCGAGCCGGAGGCCCAGGGCCTCGTCGATCTCGTCGTCGCGGCCGGTCACCATGATGATCGGGAAATCCCAGTTCGCGCGGATGCGGCGGACCAGCTCCATCCCGTCCATGCCGGGCATCACCAGATCGACCAGCGCGATGTCGGGCTGCGTGCAGGAGACCCCCTCATAGGCCGAGAGTCCGTCGGGATAGGCGTCGACGACATAGCCCTCCGCCTCCAGCATCAGGCTGACGGTCCGCAGGATCGACGGGTCGTCCTCGACCACCGCCGCGCGGATCGCGGGCTGGATTTCCTGCGGACGGATAACCGGTCCTGTCGCCGTTCCGGCCATGTTTCACCCCCAATAGACAACTATCGATTCGCTGTTCCCACCGCGGTCTTTCTACTTCGCGGGTTGCAAACGAAATGCTAACCAGGGCAGGCGTTAAGCATGGTTGCGCAAACATGAATTTGGTTGCGCTAACTGATAAAATCCGTCCTATTCACCGGTTTTTAGGTCATGTTATACGACCTGCACGTCAATTCTGCGGTCCCATTCGCATGGGCCGGCCAGCGCGTAACGCGTTTCACCCGCGGTTTGCGGAACTCAGGAGCTACGAGATGGACATCGGACGTGTGAACCCGGCGCACAAGCTGGAAGACCAGGGCATTACCGGTCTCGGCACCGTTTACTACAACCTGATGGAGCCGGCACTGGTCGAGGCAGCGGTGAAGCGGGGCGAGGGCGAGCTGGGGCAGGGCGGCACGTTCCTCGTGTCCACCGGCAAGTTCACCGGCCGCTCGCCCAAGGACAAGCATGTCGTCAAGACGCCGGCCGTGGCGGACACCATCTGGTGGGACGCCAATGCCGAGATGTCCCCCGAGGGGTTCGACACGCTGCATGCCGACATGCTGGAGCACATGAAGGGCAAGGAGATGTTCGTCCAGGACCTCTTCGGCGGCGCCGATCCCGAGCATCGCCTGGACGTCCGCATGGTCACCGAGCTGGCCTGGCACAACCTCTTCATCCGCCACCTCCTGCGCCGTCCGTCGCGCGAGGAGCTGGACGGCTTCGTGCCGGAATTCACCATCATCAACGTGCCGTCCTTCAAGGCCGACCCGGCGAAGCACGACTGCAAGTCGGAAACCGTGATCGCGCTCAACTTCGACAAGAAGCTGATCCTGATCGGCGGCACCGAATATGCCGGCGAGAACAAGAAGTCGGTCTTCACGCTGCTGAACTACATCCTGCCCGAGAAGGGCGTGATGCCGATGCACTGCTCGGCGAACCACGCCAAGGGCAACCCGGTCGACGCGGCGATCTTCTTCGGCCTCTCCGGCACCGGCAAGACCACGCTGTCGGCCGATCCCGAGCGCATCCTGATCGGCGATGACGAGCATGGCTGGTCCGAGCGCGGAACCTTCAACTTCGAAGGCGGCTGCTACGCCAAGACCATCTCGCTCTCGCCCGAGGCGGAGCCGGAAATCTACGCCACCACCTCGAAATTCGCGACCGTGATCGAGAACATGGTCTACGATCCCGAGACCAAGGCGCTGGATTTCGAGGATGACAGCCTGACGCCGAACATGCGCTGCGCCTATCCGCTGGACTACATCTCGAATGCCAGCGAGACCGGCCTGGGCGGCCATCCGAAGAACATCATCATGCTGACCTGCGACGCCTTCGGCGTGCTGCCGCCGATCGCGCGGCTGACCCCGGCACAGGCGATGTACCACTTCCTGTCGGGCTTCACCTCGAAGATGGCCGGCACCGAGCGCGGCGTGACCGAGCCGCAGCCGGTCTTCTCGACCTGCTTCGGCGCGCCCTTCATGCCGCGCCGTCCGGAAGTCTACGGCAACCTGCTGCGCGACAAGATCGCCAAGCACGGCGCGACCTGCTGGCTGGTCAATACCGGCTGGACCGGCGGCGCCTACGGCACCGGCTCGCGCATGCCGATCAAGGCGACCCGCGCGCTGCTGACCGCCGCGCTCGACGGCTCGCTGAACGAAGCCACCTTCCGCAAGGATCCGAATTTCGGCTTCGACGTTCCGGTCACCGTGCCGGGCGTGGATGCCGGCCTCCTGGACCCGCGTTCGACCTGGGAAGACAAGGACGGCTACGACGCCAACGCCAAGAAGCTGGTGAAGATGTTCTCGGACAACTTCGAGCAGTACCTGGCGCATATCGACGAGGACGTGAAGGCCGTTGCCATCGGCTGACGGACCTCTCGTCTGCGGGGTGGATGGCTGCCCCGCCGGCTGGATCGCGATCATGATGCCGCCCGGGGACCCCGGCGCGGCATCATTGCGTTTCGCGGCCACCTGCGACGCGCTGCTGCCCGGGGTCGCGGCCATGGCCATCGACATCCCCATCGGCCTGCAATCCGCCGGAGAGGCGCCAAGGCGGCGGGCGGATGTCCTGGCGCGGGACTATCTTTCCGGGCGCAATCTCGACGGCGTTGCGGGCGTGGCGAGCCGCGTCTTTCCGGCGCCGACACGCCCCCATCTCGACGCGCTGCGCAGCGGGGCGGGCTATCATGACCTGGCCGGCGCAGTGCCGGGCGTGCCGAAGCTCTCGAAGCAGTGCTACGAAATCTGCCCCAAGATCCGCGAGATCGACGATCTCTGCGCCGCCCGCCCCGCGGCCCCGGTCTACGAGGCGCATCCCGAGGTCTCCTTCGCCTTCCTTGCAGGCAGGACCCTGCGGCGGAAGAAAAGCGCCGCGGGCGCCCTGCAGCGGATCGGCCTGCTGGAGGCGCAGGGCCTTCGTTTTGCCGGCCTGGCGGAGGAGGCCGGGGCGCTGGCGGGCGCCGGCCTGGACGACGTGCTCGACGCCTGCGTGCTGGCGCTGACGGCCGACCGCATCTTCGGGGGCGGGGCCTTCACCCTGCCGGATCCGCCGGAACGGGATCCGGAGGGACGGCGGCGGGCGATCTTCTGCTAGCGCCGAGGCGCTAGAAACCGGCGAGGCCGCGCCGGACCAGGTTCAGCCCGGCCACGATCAGCACGACCAGCGTGCAGCGGCGGAAAAGCTGCTCGTCCATCCTGCCGCGGGCCTGCATGCCGATGGCCAGCCCGGCCAGCGCGGGCAGGACCATCGCCGCGCTCAGGGGCAGGGTCTGGGCGTTCAGCACGCCCGAGCGCAGATGCGCCAGTGCCAGGACGCAGGCACCGGCGAAATAGACCACGCCCTGCACGCGGACCGACTCGTTCTTGGTGGCGCCGCTGGCCGAGAGATAGGCGACCGTGGGCGGGCCCCAGACGCCCGAGAGCCCGCCGATCAGCCCGGCCACCGCCCCGACCATGATCTCCACCCGCACCTTCAGATGCGGCGGCACGGTGATGCGCCGCCCGGTCAGTTGCCAGAGCGCGAAGCCCGAGATCGCCACGCCGAGCGACAGGAACAGCACCGCCTGCGGCATCACCGAGACGAGCTGCGCCGAGACCGCGATGCAGGCCAGCACGATGGCGATGTAGCGCCAGTAGCGCTTTGCCGCGTCGAGCGCATGGTCGAGCCCGCCGCCGAAGGCCTGGATCACGTTCGTCACCAGCGTCGGGATGATCAGCAGCGCCAGCGCGAACTCGCCGGGCAGGAAGGTGGCCAGCCCCGAGATCATGATCATCGGCATGGCGAATCCGGTCGCGCCCTTCACGAACGCAGCGAGAATGGTGATTGCAACTGCAGCAATCGCGCCGCCGGGACCGGTGGGCCAGAATAGTGTAAGATCCATGGAACGTCCTTTCGGACTCAGCCTTATCCGGATCGGACGGCCACCGCATCGCAAAATAGAAAAGTCATTTTCGTTCATTTTGACACCTACAATTGAATATATCTTGCGCTGCGGGTGCAAAGTGTTTAGACGGCCCTGACAGAACAGCGAAGGAACCGACAGATGCCCCATGACGGACAGAGCCTGCCCGCGGACGTGTCCACGATCCTCCCCGACCTTCTGAGCCTGACCGAGGCGGCGATCGCTCCGGCCGCCGCCGCGCTGGAACAGGCCAAGGACGCGCTGAAGGCGCGCGTCACCGAGGAGGGCCGCATTTCCGGGAAGCTCCTCGAACAGCACCAGTCCTCGGCCCACGGGCTCGCCTGGCTGGCCACCTATGTCGAAGCGCTGCGCCAGATGCGCGCCTGGGCGGGCCGGCTCTCGGAAGAGGGCAAGTTCGGTGAGATCGAGCAGCTGATCCTGCAGATCGGCTTCGGCGAGTACCTGTCGCAGATCGAGGGCGGCATCCCGATGTGGCAGGCCGAGTTCTTCCGGCTGCGCGACCTGGGCCTCTCGGCCGCGGGATTCGCCACCGAGCCGGTCCGCACGCTGATGGCCGGCGGCAACACCACCGCCGCGCGGGTCCGCCTGGTCGAGCTGATGCAGGAGCAGTCCGCGAACACCACGCTGGGCAATTGCGGCCTCGAGGAAGAGCTCGAGATGATCCGCGAGCAGTTCCGCCGCTATGCGCTCGACAAGGTCATCCCCAACGCGCATGACTGGCATCTCAAGGACGAGCTGATCCCGATGGAGATCATCGAGGAGCTTGCCGAGATGGGCGTCTTCGGCCTGACCATCCCCGAGGAATACGGCGGCTTCGGCCTGTCCAAGGCCTCGATGTGCGTCGTCTCCGAGGAGCTGTCGCGCGGCTATATCGGCGTGGGCTCCCTCGGCACCCGCTCGGAAATCGCGGCAGAGCTGATCCTCTGCGGCGGCACCGAGGACCAGAAGGAGAAATGGCTGCCGCAGCTCGCCTCGGGCGAGACGCTGCCGACCGCCGTCTTCACCGAGCCGAATACCGGGTCCGACCTGGGGTCGCTGCGCACCCGCGCGGTGAAGGGCGAGGATGGCGACTGGACCGTCACCGGCAACAAGACCTGGATCACCCATGCGGCGCGAACCCATGTGATGACGCTGCTGGCGCGGACCGATCCGGCGACCGACAACTACAAGGGCCTCTCGATGTTCATCGCCGAGAAGACCCCGGGCACCGACGAGGACCCGTTCCCGACCCCCGGCATGACCGGCGGCGAGATCGAGGTGCTGGGCTATCGCGGCATGAAGGAATACGAGCTCGGCTTCGACGGGTTCAAGGTCAAG
Organism: Poseidonocella sp. HB161398; assembly: GCF_005870025.1. Taxonomy (GTDB): domain Bacteria; phylum Pseudomonadota; class Alphaproteobacteria; order Rhodobacterales; family Rhodobacteraceae; genus Mangrovicoccus. Next base: position 9,085 of record NZ_VATA01000072.1, on the reverse strand, counting down.
GGCGAGAACCTGCTGGGCGGGGTCGAGGGCCAGGGCTTCAAGCAGCTGATGGAGACCTTCGAGTCGGCCCGCATCCAGACCGCGGCCCGCGCGATCGGCGTGGCGCAGTCGGCGATGGACGTCTCGATGCAGTACGCGATCGACCGCAAGCAGTTCGGCAAGTCGCTGATCGACTTCCCGCGCGTGGCCGGAAAGCTCGCCATGATGGCTGTGGAAATCATGATCGCGCGGCAGCTGACCTATTTCTCCGCCTGGGAGAAGGATAACGGCCATCGCTGCGACCTGGAGGCCGGGATGGCGAAGCTGCTGGGCGCGCGCGTCGCCTGGGCTTGCGCCGATAACGGTCTGCAGATCCATGGCGGCAACGGCTTCGCGCTGGAATACCAGATCAGCCGCCTGCTCTGCGACGCGCGGATCCTCAACATCTTCGAGGGCGCCGGCGAGATCCAGGCGCAGGTGATCGCCCGCCGCGTGCTCGGCTGAACGGGCTCGACAGCTGCGATAACCTGTCGTAGCGTCAGGTGAGCCGCGCCATCACCAGCCACAGATGATCGCGCACCCGCCCCGGCTGGAGACGGCCGGGGCCGCTTTTATCCACAGGATGCTTTGCCTCCGGAGCGGGAATGGCCTAGATGCCCGCGCCGACCAGGAAAGGATCCGCCGATGGCCAGCCCGGCTAGACTTGTCCCCAGCTTCGATCCCGAACGCACGCTCTGCGGCGACCCGGCGCTGATCCGCATCGCCGGTGTGGACGAGGTCGGCCGCGGCCCGCTGGCCGGCCCGGTCACCGCGGCGGCGGTGCGGCTCGACCCGGCACGGGTGCCTGCGGGGCTGAACGATTCGAAGGCGCTGAAACCGGCGCAGCGCGAAACGCTGGCGGCGGCGATTCTCGAGGTGGCGGATGTCTGCATCGCCCATGCCAGCGTCGAGGAAATAGATGAAATCAACATCTTGCAGGCCACTTACCTGGCGATGCGCCGGGCGGTGGCGGGGCTGGCGCAGCCACCCGAGCAGCTTCTGATCGACGGTAACCGCGTGCCGCCCGGGCTGCCCTGTCCGGCCGTGCCGCTGGTCAAGGGCGACGCGAAATCCCTGTCGGTCGCGGCGGCGTCGATCGTCGCCAAGGTGGCGCGCGACCGGATCATGGCGGATCTGGCCGCCGAATTCCCCGGCTACGGCTGGGAACGGAACGCGGGTTATCCCACCAAGGCGCATGTTGTTGCGCTGAAGTCACTGGGGATAACACCATACCATCGTAGATCCTTTGCCCCCGTCCACAAGATATTGTGCGGTGACACAGAATAGCGACTGGCTCTAACACCTTGATGAGGAAAAGAAATTGACTGCGACTCGCGGCTGACTCATGTTATCCACAATAACAGCGTGGATAACCGCGCGTCCGCGAGGCAGACTTACAATGAAAAGAACCAAGACCGAGGGCAGCACGCTGCCGCTCAACGAAATCCTGCTGGGCGATTGCGTCGAACTGATGAACGGGCTGCCCGAGGCTTCCGTCGATCTGATCTTCGCAGATCCCCCCTACAACCTGCAGCTTCGCGGCGATCTGCACCGGCCCGACAATTCCAAGGTCGATGCGGTGGACGATCACTGGGACCGCTTCGACACATTCGCGGCCTATGACCGGTTCACCCATGCCTGGATGGAGGCCGCGCGCCGGATCCTGAAGCCGAACGGCGCGATCTGGGTGATCGGCAGCTATCACAACATCTTCCGCGTCGGCGCGGCGCTGCAGGACCAGGGCTACTGGATCCTCAACGACGTGGTCTGGCGCAAGTCGAACCCGATGCCGAACTTCCGCGGCAAGCGCCTGACCAACGCGCATGAGACGCTGATCTGGGCGTCGAAATCGGAAAGCTCGAAATACACGTTCAACTACGAGGCCGTGAAGGCCATGAACGACGACGTGCAGATGCGCTCGGACTGGGTGATCCCGATCTGCACCGGCCATGAGCGGCTGAAGGACGAGGCGGGCAACAAGGCCCATCCGACCCAGAAGCCCGAGGCCCTTCTCCACAGGGTGCTTGTCGCGACGACCAATCCCGGCGACGTGGTGCTCGATCCGTTCTTCGGCACCGGCACGACCGGCGCGGTGGCCAAGCGGCTGGGCCGCGACTTCATCGGCATCGACCGCGAGGAAAGCTATGCCGAGGTGGCCCGCAAGCGCATCGCCAAGGTGCGCAAGGCGACCAGCGAGGCGCTGGAAGTCACCAAGGGCAAGCGGGCGGAGCCGCGCGTGCCCTTCGGCCAGATCGTCGAGCGCGGCATGCTGCAGCCCGGCGAAATGCTCTTCAGCCCGCGCAACAAGACCGCCAAGGTCCGCGCCGACGGCACGCTGATCGCCTCGGACTGCAAGGGTTCGATCCATCAGGTCGGGGCGGCGCTTGAGGGCGCGCCCTCCTGCAACGGCTGGACCTACTGGTCCTACAAGCGCGACGGCGTCATGGTGCCGATCGACGTGCTGCGCCAGCAGATCCGGGCGGAAATGAAGTAGCTATCGGAAATTATTCAATAAAAACGAGGGACAGCCAGCGGGCGCAAGATCCGCTGCACCATCGCCTGTGACTGGCGGGGGCTTCGGCCTCCGCCATTTTTTTGCCTGTGAACCGGGCTCGCGGGCGTGAAATCCGCGCAGCCCCTTGCCAGGCGGCAATTGGTCAACCAATTTGCGGCGCAGACGCAACCGGATCCGGAAGAGCAGACATGACCCATATCCTCGCCATCGACCAGGGCACCACCTCCACCCGCGCCATCCTGTTCGACGGGAACATGGTCCCCGGCGCGATGGCGCAGGAGGAGTTCGCCCAGCACTATCCGGACAATGGCTGGGTGGAGCATGACCCCGCCGACATCTGGGCCACCGTGACCACGACCTGCACCTCGGCGCTGGAGAAAGGCGGGCTCGCCCCCGGCGAAGTGACGGCGATCGGCATCACCAACCAGCGCGAGACCGTGGTGGTCTGGGACCGGGCCACCGGCGCGCCGCTCTGCAACGCCATCGTCTGGCAGGACCGCCGCACCGCGCGCTGGTGCCACGAGCTGCGCGAGGCCGGGCACGAGGCGCTGGTCGCCGAGAAGACCGGGCTTCTGCTCGATCCGTATTTTTCCTCGACCAAGCTCGCGTGGATCCTCGACAATGTCGACGGCGCCCGCGCCCGCGCCGAGGCCGGCGAGCTCCTGTTCGGCACGGTCGACACCTTCCTGATCTGGAAGCTCACCGGCGGCCGCGCCCATGTCACCGATGCGACCAATGCCTGCCGGACGATGCTCTACGACATCTACAAGGGCGGCTGGTCGACTTCGCTCTGCGAGCTCCTGCGCATCCCGATGGCCATGCTGCCCGAGGTCCTCGACAGCGCGGCCGAGTTCGGCACCACCGATCCCGAGGTCTTCGGCGCCGCCGTGCCGATCCTCGGCGTCGCGGGCGACCAGCAGGCGGCGACGATCGGCCAGGCCTGCTTCGAGCCGGGCATGCTGAAATCGACCTATGGCACCGGCTGCTTCGCGCTTCTTAACACCGGCGAGGAGCCGGTGAAATCCGGCCACCGGCTGCTGACCACCATCGCCTACCAGTTCGACGGCAAGCCGACCTATGCGCTCGAAGGCTCGATCTTCGTCGCTGGCGCGGTGGTGCAGTGGCTGCGCGACGGGCTGAAGATCATCGACAGCGCGGGCCAGACCCAGGCCATGGCCGAGGAGGCCGATCCGCACCAGTCGCTGGTCCTCGTCCCGGCCTTCACCGGGCTCGGCGCGCCCTACTGGAACCCGGATGTGCGCGGCGCGGTCTTCGGGCTGACGCGCAACTCGGGTCCTGCGGAATTCGCCCGCGCGGCGCTGGAAAGCGTCGGCTACCAGACCCGCGACCTGCTGGAGGCGATGCATGCCGACCTGCCCGCGAAGGAGACCGATCCGGTGCTGCGCGTCGATGGCGGCATGGTGGTCAGCGACTGGACGATGCAGTTCCTCGCCGACATCCTCGACGCGCCGGTCGACCGGCCGGAGGTGACCGAGACGACCGCGCTCGGCGTTGCCTGGCTGGCGGGGATGAAGGCCGGGGTCTATCCGGGCCAGGAGGATTTCGCCAAGGGCTGGGCGCTGGAGCGCCGCTTCGAGCCAGCGATGGCGGCGGAGACCCGCGAGGCGAAATACGGCGCCTGGCAGCGGGCGATTGCCGCGGTGCAGACGGCATGATCGCGCCCTTCGGCCTGCGCCTGCCGGGCGATATCCGCTTCGGCCGCGGCAAGGCGTCCGAGGCGCTGCCCGGGATCGCCGCGATGGCGGAGCGGATCCTGGTGATCCATGGCCGCGACGGCCACCGGGCCGGCTGGCTGACCGAAGGACTGCGCCGCCAGGGCGCCGAGGTGCTGGGCCTGGCCGCGCCGGGCGAGCCCGATCTGCCGATGCTGGAGGCCGCCGTGGCCGCGGCGCGCGACTTCGGCGCCGGGGCCGTGGTTGCCTGCGGCGGCGGCGCGGCGCTTGATCTGGGCAAGGCGGTCGCGGCGCTGGCGGCCGAGGCGCATCCGCCGGCGGAATACCTGGAACTGGTCGGCACCGGACGCAAGCTCGCCGGCCCGCTCCTGCCCTTCATTGCCATCCCGACCACGGCCGGAACCGGTGCGGAAGTGACGAAGAACGCGGTGATCGGCGTGCCCGCGCATCGCCGCAAGGTGTCGCTGCGCGATGACCGGATGCTGGCGCAGCTGGCGATCGTCGATCCGTCCCTGACCGATGGCTGCCCGAAATCCGTGACGCTGGCCTCTGGTCTCGACGCAGTCGTGCAGGTGATCGAGCCCTATCTGTCGCCGAAGGCCAGCGTCGTCACCGATGCGCTCTGCGAGAAGGCGATCCCGGCCGGGCTGGCGGCGCTGGCCACGCTGATGGAACGCGACGACCCGGAGGCGCGCGACGCGCTGGCCTGGACCTCGCTGGCCGGCGGGATCGCGCTGGCGAATGCCGGGCTCGGCGCGGTGCACGGGCTGGCGGGGCCCCTGGGCGGTGTCACCGGCGGGGCGCATGGCGCGATCTGCGGGCGGCTGCTGCAGCCCGTGCTCTGGACCCATATGCGCGTCGGCCTGCCCGCGCCGGCGGACCAGCGCATCGACCGGGTGACGCGCTGGATCGGCCAGGGGCTGAAGCTCGGCGCCACCGGCGCCAATCTGGAGCAATGGGCCAGTGCGCAGGGGCTGCCGCGGCTCGGCGAGATGGGGCTCGATCCCGTCGACATCCCGGGCGTGGCCGAGGCGGCGCGGGGCTCCTCCTCGATGAAGGCCAATCCGGTGGAGCTGAGCCAGGCGCAGCTCGAGACGATCCTCGAAATGGCGCTCTGACCGCGGCGGCCAGATATAATTTGACAGCCGAAGTAAAGCGTGGTCCCTTCCGGGCGTGAGAGCGGTCCGGGGCCGGGCCGACTCGTCCGCCGGGTTCCCGTCCAGAGGAACGGGCGCGGGCGGCGTGCCGGTCCTGCCAGCCATCGGACCGCGCGAAGGGAGGACATCGCGTGTATCTCGGAATCGACCTCGGCACGTCCGGGGCGCGGCTTCTGCTGACCGACGGGGCGCAGCGCGTCATTGCCGCGGCAGAGGCGCCCTGCAGCGTCGCCCATCCGCATCCCGGCTGGAGCGAGCAGGATCCGCAGGGCTGGATCGAGGCGGTGACGGCCGCGCTGGCGGAGCTCCGCACGAGCCATGCGGCAGAGTTGGCCGCGCTGAAGGGCATCGGCTTCTCGGGCCATATGCATGGCGCGGTGCTGCTCGACGCGGCCGGGGCGCCGCTGAGGCCCTGCATCCTGTGGAACGACACCCGCTCGCATCTCGAGGCCGCGGCGCTCGATGCGATGCCGGTGATGCGCGAGGCCTCGGCCAATGCGGTCTTCCCGGGTTTCACCGCGCCGAAGCTGGCCTGGGTGAAGATCCACGAGCCGGAGATCTTCGCGCGCACGGCGACGGTGATGCTGCCCAAGGACTTCCTGCTGCTGTGGATGACGGGCCGCCGGGTGACCGACATGTCGGACGCGGCCGGGACGAGCTGGCTCGACGTCGCTGCGCGGCGCTGGTCCGAGGCGGCGCTCGAGGCGTCGGGGATGCGGGCAGAGCAGATGCCGGACCTGGTCGAGGGCTCCGAGGTCGTGGGCACGCTGCGCCCGGAACTGGCCGCCGAACTGGGCCTGCCCGCGGGCGTGCAGGTGGTCGCGGGCGGCGCGGACAATGCGGTCTCGGCCTGCGGGGTCGGCGCGCTGAAGGCGGGGCAGGGCTTCGTCTCGCTCGGCACTTCGGGCGTGCTCCTGGCCGCGCGGGACGATTTCGGCGCGGATCCGGCCTCGGCGGTGCACAGCTTCTGCCACGCGGTGCCGGGGCGCTGGTACCAGATGGGGGTGATCCTCGCGGCGACGGACAGCCTCAACTGGCTGTCGCGCATCACCGGGCAGGGGCCGGCCGAGCTGCTCTCGGGGCTGGGCGCGCTGGAGGCCCCCGGCAAGGTGCGCTTCGCGCCCTACCTCTCGGGCGAGCGCACCCCGCATAATGACAGCGTGATCCGCGCGGGCTTTACCGGGCTCGACATCGCCGACGGGCCGCAGGATCTGGCGCGGGCGGTGATCGAGGGCGTCAGCTTCGCGCTGCGCGACTGCCAGCAGGCGCTGATGGCGACCGGCACGGCGCTGGAGCAGTGCCTGGCGATCGGCGGCGGCACCCGCTCGCGCTACTGGGTGGAGCTGCTGGCCACGGTGCTGAACCAGCCGCTCGACCTGCCCGCGAAGGGCGAATTCGGCGCGGCGCTCGGCGCGGCGCGGCTGGCGATCTGCGGCGTGACCGGCGCCGATCCCGACACGGTGATGACCCGCCCCGAGATCGGCGAGACGGTGATGCCGCGGGCCGGTCTGATCCCGGCCTATGACGATGCCTATGCCGCCTGGCGCGCTCTCTATCCCAGCCTGAAGGTGCTGACATGACCAAGGAATTCTTCGCCGGGCTGGAGCCCGTCCGCTACGAGGGCCCCGACAGCGCCAACCCGCTGGCCTTCCGCCACTACGACCCGGACGAGATGGTCATGGGCAAGCGGATGGAGGAGCATCTGCGCTTTGCCGTCGCCTACTGGCACAGCCTGGCCTACGAGGGCGGCGACCCGTTCGGCGGCCCGACCTTCCTGCGCCCCTGGCAGGCGGCGGCCGACATGGAACAGGCGGAGGCCAAGGCGGAGGCCGCCTTCGAGCTCTTCCGCCTGCTCGGCCAGCCCTATTTCTGCTTCCACGATGCCGATGTGCGGCCCGAAGGCGCCTCGCTGGCGGAGTCGATCGCCAATCTGGAGCGGATCACGGATGTCTTCGCCGGGAAGATGGAAGAGACCGGCACGAAGCTGCTCTGGGGCACGGCCAACATGTTCTCGGCGCGGCGCTGGATGGCGGGCGCTTCGACCAACCCCGATCCGGAGGTCTTCGCCTATGCCGCGGCCACGGTGAAGGCGGCGATGGACGCGACCCACCGGCTGGGCGGCGAGAACTACGTGCTCTGGGGCGGGCGCGAGGGCTACGAGACGCTCCTGAACACCGATCTCGGCCAGGAGCTCGACCATATGGGCGCCTTCCTGTCGAAGGTCGTCGAATACAAGCACAAGATCGGCTTCAAGGGCACGATCCTGGTGGAGCCGAAGCCGCAGGAGCCCTCGAAGCACCAGTACGATTTCGACGCGGCGACTTGCATCGGCTTCCTGCGCAAGTACGGGCTGGAGAACGAGGTGAAGCTGAACCTGGAGCAGGGGCATGCGATCCTGGCCGGGCACAGCTTCGAGCACGAGCTGGCGGTCGCGGCGGCGGACGGCATGCTGGGCTCGGTCGACATGAACCGCAACGACTACCAGTCGGGCTGGGACACCGACCAGTTCCCGAACAACGTGCCGGAAGTGGCGCTGGCCTATTACGTCATCCTGCGCGCGGGCGGGCTGGGCACCGGCGGCACGAATTTCGACGCGCGCATCCGGCGCCAGTCGCTCGACCCGGCGGATCTGGTCGCGGCGCATATCGGCGGCATGGATGTCTGCGCGCGCGGGCTGAAGGCGGCGGCGGCGATGCTGGAGGATGGCGGGCTCGAGGCGGAGCTGGCCACGCGCTATGCCGGCTGGAAGGAGCCGGGGGCCACGGCGATGCTGGCCCAGCCGCTGGAGGAGATCGCGGCGGCGGCGCTTGACCGCGGCTGCAACCCTGAACCGAAATCGGGACGGCAGGAGATCCTGGAGAATTGGGTGAATCGCTTCGTCTGAGATCTGGGCGCGGCCCGGGGGAGGCCCCGGGTCGAGCCCGGGGCGCCGCGGTCCTGGCGGCGCTGCTGCTCGCCCTGCCGGCGGGGGCGGAGGAGTTTCCGCATTTCGATCCGGACGAGGTGAAGCTGGGGCAGCTCCTGTTCTACGACCCGGTGCTGTCGGGCAATCGCGAGGTCGCCTGCGCCACCTGCCACCATCCGCGCTTCGGGACCTCGGACGGGGTGAGCCTGGGCATCGGCGATGGCGGCGCCGGGCTGGGGCCCGAGCGGCGGCCTGATCCGGAGAACCTGCCCGAGCGGCGCGTGCCGCGGAATGCCACGGCGCTGTTCAACCTGGGCTATCCGGAATTCCGGGTGATGTTCCATGACGGGCGGCTGGAGGAGGATCCGGCCCAGCCGGGCGGGATCCGCACGCCGCTGGGCGCCGAGATGGTGGCGGGGTTCGACGGGGTGCTGGCGGCGCAGACGATGTTCCCGGTGCTGAGCCAGGACGAGATGTCCGGGCATTACGGCGAGAACGAGGTCTCGACGGCGGTGCGCCAGGGGCTCCTGACCGGAGAGGACGGGGCCTGGGCGCGGATCACGGCGCGGGTGGCGGCGATCCCGGACTACCGCGACCGCTTTGCCGCGCTGCAGGGGGACGGCCCGGTCGGTTTCACCGATATCGCGAATGCGCTCGGCGCCTTCATCGCCGCCGAGTGGCGTGCCGATGACAGCCCCTATGACCTGTGTGGATGGCTCCTGCATAGCAAGACTTTTCTGAGATAGATTTTGCACTGGTCAGAAGCAGACGTGTGTCCGGCCTGTTTGCGCGGCGC
>NZ_VATA01000071.1 GCF_005870025.1 Poseidonocella sp. HB161398 | reverse complement strand
ACGCAAGCTCTCCTCGACGATGCGGACCTTGTCCGCGTCGTCCCAATGCCGTCGGCGAACGCCGTCCGCCGCTGACAGGACTTCAATCTTGGGTTCGAATATAAGGTCGCGCATAAGGTCGGACCTATCACCGAAGCGCCAAACCCGTCAGGCGGCCCTCGCCGGATGAATACTCTGCGGCGACGCGCTCTCGCTCCGCAGGATGTCCTCGATCACGCGCAGCGCCAGCGGACCGAGCGCCTTCAGCCGCTCGTCGATCGCGTCACGGATCATCGCCACGACACGGTCGTCGCGCAGCCACCTGTAGCCCATGCTGTGCGCTGAGGAGCGTGGCACGCCCGCCCTGAGCGCGGCCTGGGTGGCGTTGCCAAGCTCGGCATAGGCAAGCGCAAACTCGGTCCGCTTCTCGATGTCAGCCCTCGGCACGACGTGTTCCTCCATGGAAATCCGGTGGGCTAACCCTAGCCCATTGCCACCGCGCTTTCGTCCCGGTGCGGCGGCCAGCCCGGCATCGCCTCGCGCTACGCGCGTTCATCCGGCCACGCACGCGCACCTCTCCCAACGGAGCGCTTGAGCCAAGGCCCGGAGCATCGTTAGCTGGGAGAAAGAATTTTGCGGCAAGACGTTCCGGGCGGGCACATGAGCAGCAGATCCTTTCTCTCGCGGTTCCTCGCCCGCAAGTCCGGCGAGGCCGAGCCGGGTCCGGCCAGCGCCATGTCCAGCTGGGCAGACAATTGCGGCGAGCCGGTCGAGCGGCTGGTCGCGCGCTGCCTGAGGTCTCCTGCCTGCCTTGTCGTCACCGGCTACCAGGACTTCCTGTCCGCCATGACGCTGATCACGCGCAGCGTGCCGGACCTCCACGCGCGGCCCCCGGGGTCGATCCGCATCGTCTTCGGCTCGAACAGCGAGGCCACGCGCAGGATCGGCGGCGACACGCGCCCGGTCAGCGAGGAGGCCCGCGCCCACTATCTCGGCGCGCGCGGCCTCTCCCTCGCCGACATGTCCGAGCTCAACGCGGTGCTCACGATGGACGCGATCGAGCGCGGCATCATCGCGCTGCGCATCTTCGACCGCGAGCGGGCGCGTGCCGCCATCGGGCGCGCGCCGCCGATGCTGCATGCCAAGCTCTTCGTCGGCGAGGACTTCGTGCTCTCGGGCAGCGCCAACTTCTCGCGCGGCGGGCTCGCGCAGAACCTCGAATTCGTCGACGATGCCACCGCGCATCCTGCGCTTTCCACGCCCCGGCGCGAGGCGGCCGAGCGGTTCTGGGAGCTCGGCAGCGACTGGACCGAGGAGGCGCTTGCCATCCTGCGCGGGCTGATCCGGATGGTCAGCCCTGAGGAAGCGGTGGCGCGCACCGTGCACGAGATGACTGCGCACCGGCTCTGGCGCGTGGAGGAGAACAGGATCACCGGGCGGGTGCCGCAACCCTATCAGGCCGATCTGGTCTACGAGGCGGCGGGGACGATCTACGAGCACGGCTTCGCCTTCATCGAGGCGCCGACCGGAGCGGGCAAGACCGACATCGGCAAGCATCTTGCCACCGTCCTGCCCGAGCTGCACAGGGGCGCGGTCGGACAGGGCGAGACCCGGATCGGCGATATGCGGCAGGGGGCGCTTGCGCTCATCCCGGCCAGCGTCCTCGGCAACTGGAAGGCCTCCAAGCCGCCGCATCTGGAACTCGTGAAGCACAGCCATCTGTCGAAGAAGCGCGAGGCGGAGGCCGAGCTGGAGGAGGTGAACAGCGTCGTGCGCGCAGCCTCCGCACTGATCGTCGACGAGAGCCACCGGCTCAGCTCGCGCTACCTGGCACCCTCCACACGGGCGACCGTCTTCGAGCAGAGCCCGGCCATCTGGACCGCCTGCCTGTCCGCGACGCTGATGGGCAACCAAGGCCTCGACGGTCTGCTCGCCTTTCACGAGAAGCGCGCCTCCATCTACGTGCCGCCGCAGATCACCGGCAAGATCAACGCTGCCATGGGAAAGGTCACCGAGCGCGCCGGGCTGCTCGACGAAATCTCCCGCATCAGCGACGGCATGGCCCGCAGCCATGTCCAGCAGGACCTGTTCCAGACGCCCGACTGGCTGGCCGCGGAGAAGGCCAAGCGCGAAGCCGAGATGGCCGAGCGCAAGCTCACCTCCCACGACATCCAGGCCGATCTCTCGGCCGCGCTTGCCCCCTATGTCGTGCGGCGGCAGCGCGACTGCATCGGCGAGAGCGCCGACCGCACGCGCCTTGCCTACCCGCCGGTCGAGAACCACCGCCGCGACACCGAACTAAGCCAGGAGCAGGCGGAGATCATCCAGCGCATCCGCCGCCTTGCTGAAGCCATCGTGACAGGCACGACGCTGGTTTCGGCCGAGCCCAAGCGCGCCCAGATCAGCGAGATCCGGTTTCACGACAAGTCCCGCATCCACATCCGCAACTTCCTCGCCTTGCTGCGGGCCTCGCCCGGATTCGCGCGCGAGGAATGGCAGCGCGAGCGCGATCCCGAGAGCGACCAGCGCGGCCGGGCGGGTATCGGCGAGAGCCTGCGCCGGGCAGAGCGCCAGAACAGCGGCCGCCTGCCGGTCCCCGAAGGAGCGCTGGCAGGAGAGACAGCACCGCCAGACAGCACGACCCCGATCTGCGACCGCATCGGCGCGCTTCTGGATCGGCCAGACCTCGACCGTGTCGACGAGGCCCGCGCCGACGAGATGGCCCGCATCGTCGCGGACCATGGCCAGGCAATCTTCCTGGCCGAGCGCATCGGGGTTCTGGAACGCTATGCCCGCCTCCTGCGGAACCGGAGCGGCAAGGACACCGACATCTTCCTGCTGGCCGTCGGCGCGGCCCATGGCACGCCACCCGGCATTCACCGGCTGCGCCGGGGCGAGGAGGCACAGGACTTTTTCGGGCGGGACGGTGGCAAGGCCGACCGCGGGCGCAAGCGCGCTCTCTTCATGACCTTCCAGATGGCCGAGGGCATAAACCTGCAGATGGCTTCCGCACTCGGGATCCTGGGCGTGACCTCGGACATCAAGAGCCTCATCCAGGGCCTCGGCCGCATCGACCGGATCGACAGCCCGCACGCGCGTGTCCACTACTACACCTTCGACCTTCCCGGCCTCGTGCTGAGCTCGGACCTGAAGGCGCGAGACCGGATCGAGGGCATCGCCATGCTGTCCGGCGTCGGTGCCGAGGAACTGCCGACCGAGCTCAAGGAATTTGCCGCCGGTGATCTCACGGACCTCGTGCTGGAGCAGGCGCGCTCGAAGCGCCCGCTCCGCCGGGACAACATGTATGACCGGCTGGAAGAGCTTGCTCGCGCCTTGCCGCACGGGCTGCTGGACGAGATCCGCCGGGCTAGCCCCAAGACCCTCTGGGGCTCCGAGCTCTGCCTCCTGGCCACCGACATGCCGCTGACCGTGCTGGTGCTCGGCAGCCGCCTCCCGAGCACGACCGACGCAAGGAGCGAGCCGCCGCGCCTGCTCGCGGTGCTGGAGCGGGAAGGGCAGCGCGAGATCATCGGCGACCAGGTCGTCATTGCGCAGCTTCTCTGGCGTGCCTGGCGGGAGACCGTCCGGCGTGGCCGCCACCAGCACCGGCCGACGATGGACGAGTTCAGTGCTGCGCTGACGGACCTGGGCGATATCCTCGACAGTCTCCGGCCGTGGGACATCCGGCCTGCGCGCGTCTTCTCGCTGCTCTCCACCCTCGCGGAATTCCTGACCGGCGGCGAGATCGCCGACGAGGGCCACGCGCTGTTCGGCATGCTGCCGCTCCCGGCGCTGGAGCGGCTGGCCGAGGCCTGGGCCGCCGAGCTTGACCCGTTCTGGATCGAGGCCAAGCGCAAGCTTGCGGAGCGCTCCCGGGCGGGCAAGAGCATCCCCGACTATCTCGGCCTCGCCGACGTGGTCACCGGCTTCCTGAAACAGCCCAAGGCACTGGTCGAGCTCACTCGTGCCCGCCTGGACGCCATGTACCGTCACGCGCTGGAGGAGAGCGCGGAGGCCGATCCCGGCATTCTCGACCGGGTTGCCGTCGTCTTCCACGCTCAGGGCTGACGCCACGCGCGCGCCGTCCGACGCTGCGGCAGGGCATTCCTTACCCCACAAGAAGCTTGAGGCGACTCCGCGCCCGGGCAATCCTGCGGGCGGGAGAACCAGGGAGAATTTCCATGAAGATCACGGCGGCAACGCTGGTCCTGCTGGCCAGCGCATCCCCCCTTTTCGCCGACACGTCGCCCGAGGCCTGCGCCGCGCTCCGCGACACCGTGTTTCCGGGCGGCCATGTCACCTCGGCCCGCGCCCTCGCCCCCGAAGGCTTGCCGCCCTATTGCGAAGTGCGCGCCACCGCGCTACCCGCCATCTCGATCGAGGTCCGCCTGCCGCTGCAGGGCTGGAACGGCGGCCTCTACCAGGCGGGCTGCGGCGGATTCTGCGGCATCCTCGGCCGCGCCGAAGGCGGCGCGTCCTGGGTCAACGCGATGCGCCCGGGACTGGAGCGCGGCTACGCCACCGCCACTTCGGACAGCGGCCATCTCGGTCTCTCGGTGACGGATGCGAGCTGGGCCGAGGCCAATCCGGGGGCCGAGCGCGACTGGGGCTGGCGCTCGATCGGCGAGACCAACCGCGTCGCCAACCTCCTGGTCGAGGCCTTCTACGGCGCGCCGGAAACCCGCGCGATCTTCCAGGGCTGCTCGACCGGCGGGCGGATGGCCCATGTCGCCGCCGAGCGCTATCCCGGGATGTTCGACGGCATCATCTCCGGCGCACCCGCCATGGACTATCCGGGCCTCGTCGGCACCGCGATGTCCTGGGTGCTGCAGGCCAACACCGCGCCCGACGGCAGCCGCATCCTCGGCCCGGAGGAGGCGAAGCTGATCGGCGACGCGGTGATCGCGCAATGCGATGCCGCGGACGGCACCGAGGACGGAAGGATCGAAGACCCGCGCGCCTGCGAGGTCGACTATTCCGGCCTGGGTCTCAGCGAGGCGCAGCTCGCGACGCTCGCCAAATGGCGGCAGGGACCGCGGAACGCCACCGGAGAGCAGCTCTATCCCGGCGGCATCCCCGAGGGGTCCGAGCCGTTCTGGTGGCTCTGGCTGACCGGCAAGGACGGCGCGGCCAGCCTGGCAGAGGGCTTCGCGACCGGCTTCACCCGCCATATGGCCTTCGATCCGGACCCGGGCGCGGACTACGCGCCGCTCGATTTCGACTTCGAGACCGATCCGGCACGGATGGCGGCGGCGGCCGCGACCTATAACGGCGACAGCGCGGACCTTTCGGCCTTCCGCGCGGCGGGCGGCAAGATGATCGTCTATCACGGCTGGGCCGACGCGATCGTGACGCCCTACAAGACGGTCGACTGGTACCGGAAGGCGGCCGAGAAGGCAGGGACCGAGGCGGCGCTGAACGAGAGCGTGAAGCTCTTCATGATCCCGGGGCTCGACCATTGCGGCATCCTGCCGGGACCGGAGGGCGTGAACTGGTCCTCCCTCGACCCGATGACCCCGCTGGAGGCCTGGCTCGACGGCGGCCCTGCGCCCGAGACCATCATGGCCGAGTGAAGGTGCATCCTGCCCGCCGGAGGAGATGACCCCGGCGGGCGCTAATCAGCATAAGGCGCAGACCTCGCTACAGGCCTATGGCTGTACAACCCCCGCAATCCTCGCCCAGATCTGCAATGCGTCGCTTTCCTCGCCCCAGAAGTACTCGTCTCCAAGACTTTCCAGCTTGGGGGCGCTGTTGTCCTTGAACGCCTGCTCCGCATCTTCGGCAGCCTTCCGGTTCTCGAAGGTCACCGCATGCGCGATGGCCCAGCGTTTTTTGGCAGCCGGAGGGAAGCCTAGGTTGATTTCCTTAAGACGCCTCTGAAGATCGTTCGAGACGCCAATCTTTAGGACTGAGTAGCCGTTGCCGGGAAGCTTGGCCCGGCTCAGAAGGCAGTTTCCGTCACCTTCGTACTTCGCGAGGTACAGGAAGGTATCCCCATCCTTCCGGGTGGCAGTATACGTACCCTCCGAGCCCGGAAAACCACGGGAGGGAGAATAGGCTTGTTCGTCCTCGTCATCCGTCGGTGTCGCGTCGCTGGCGCTAGGCCCGGGAGATCTGGCCGTCGCCACGGGTGCTGAAACCAGCGCCGGAGCAATTGCAGCGGCGGTCGGCTTGCCATCGTACCAGTCCACGAACCTAAGTAGCGCCTCCAGAGAGTCGATCAAAACCCTCTGTGTTCCGGGATGCTTCAGCGGCTTGAAGGGATCGAGGTTCGAGTGTCCGTTATCGGGCTTCGGCAACAGCTGGACACCATCTAGCGGCGGAGGCGCCGGTGGCTGGAACCAGATGCGGGTCTTCTTCGCGAGCAGGTCGAAGGCAAGGAGGCGCCCTACCGGTGTCCGAAAGCCAATCACCTTTTTGGTCGCAACTTTCGCAGGCCCCCCATACCGAGCCAAGAGCGCGGCTTCGGCATCTTTCGGAGCGAGCGTCATTCGGCGGCCTCCAGGGTGTCCTGGGCGGGGGCGAGGGCGTCGTGGAGGAGGGCTTCGAGGAGGCGGGTGCGGGTGGTGTCGGCGCTCTCCAGGGCGGCCTCCAGCCGGTCGCAGAGGGCCATGAGGGCGTCGACCTTTGCCACGATGCGGTGTTGTTCGGCGAGAGGTGGAAGCGGAACCGGCAGCTTTTCGATCAGGCCGACATTCAAGGTAGGCTGTGCGAGAGTTCTGGTAGCCTCCTCGAAATAGCCTTGTGCAAGGTCAGACCTCAGGAAAAGAAGAAGATATCCTCTATGTACGAGGTCAACTGGCGAAATCCGGGCTACGGCGCGAGCAATGTTCGCTCCCGCCCAATGTGACGGAGCAACGCCAAGCTTGCCTATACTGCCAACTACACACAAAAGGATTTCGCCGCCGCTCAACCGCGTACGCAGGTATTTCTCTTCGACCTCGGGTGCGATTGTTTTGCTGGGCCTATCTGGGTGACCATCGAGCATCAGGTCTTGGGCCCGCACAAACGGGATGCCTTCTTCGACATCCGGCCCCGGAACAAGCACGCCATAAGAGATGGTGGCTCTCGGATCGATCAGGTTCGCGAAAGCATCAGCTGCCCAGTTAACCGGGAGGCCGAGCGCGTCCATATCCGCGAGTAGCTCGACTGGTTTCTTTTTTCGCACACCTTCGTTCGCTGCGAGTGCCTTTCTGAGTGCTTGGATCTTGTTCAGCAATTCGGACGCCGGTTCCTCCTCCGGGTCCTGCGCCACCAGCTTGCCCCGGACCGCGAGGTTGAGGATGGTCTGGCGGAGGGGCTTGATCTGGTCGGGGCGGGTGGTCAGGGACGGGAGGGCTTCGAGGGCGAAGCGGGCGTGGGCGGGGAAGTCCTCGGCCGTGGTGTCCGGCGCGGTCAGGCGGGCGAGGCTGGCGGCGGCGAGTCTGTCGCGCGTCTCCTCCCGGGTCTTGCGGGCCTCCTCCAGCCGGTCACAGAGCGCCATGAGCTCATCGACCTTGGCCACGATCCGGTGCTGCTCGGCGAGGGGTGGGAGCGGGAAGGGCGAGCTTGTGAAGTACTCGGTGGGCACCCGCTTCTGACCCGCGGTGCCCGTCATCCGAGGAATCCCCGTCTCAATGTAGTGGGGGCTCTTCAGGAACAGGACCACGAAGTCGGGGCACACCTGTACAGGCCGAAGGATGTGCAACTCGGTCGTGCCGCTGCCAAAGCCGCCGGTCAATCCCCTGAAAACCGTGGATTTCCCATTCTCGAAGCAGGGTGTGATCTTCGCGAGACCTACGTCGCCTTCCGCGAAGTGCGTGTAGCCTTTCTTGATCTCCCCCCACGATCGGGGCTCGTGTTCGTTCGCAATCCCATACTCGGCCGAAATCATAGGCATGGGCACGAAGGAAGCCATCTCGGCATCAGGCGCATCATTTCTTGGAGAAATGAACCCCAAGTCAGAAATTTGCGTCCACGACCAACCGCGCGGAAGCGAGAACGGTATGTCGCTTGGGTTCATCTCCGGCGCTTGCCGAGGCTTGCGCATGCCGGTCGCCTTGAGGATTATCGCCTTTTCCGCGTCAATCTTTTTCAGCAGCACCGACGCAGGTTCATCCGCCGGGTCCTGCTCCACCAGCTTCCCCCGCACCGCCAGATCCAGCACGAAGCGCCGCAGCCGCGCGATGGCGTCCGGGGCCTCGCTGATCCGCTCGTAGGCTGCCAGCAACTGTTCCGCGTTCATCGCGCCAGCGCCTCTTCGAGAATGGATTTCAGCTCGGCCCGCAGGCTTTCCACGGAGGTCTCGGCCTTGGACAGCTCGTTCAGCAGGGTCTCGGGGTCGCCCCAGTCCTCGGCCACGACATGGGGGTTCCTGATGTCGAGGTTGAAGTTCCGCTCGCGGATCTCGGCGATGGAGACCTTCCAGGCACGCTCGCCTTCCTCGCGGCCCTCGCGCGCTGCCCCGCCCCACCAGGCGGCGCAGTCGTCGAGATGCTCCAGCCGGATCGGGCGGGTCATGGAATAGGCCTTCTGGGTCTCGGGGACGCGGTGTTCCCAGTACCAGATGTCCTGCGTGGGCACGCCCTTCTCGAAGAAGAGCAGGTTGGTGCCGATGGAGGCGTAGGGCTTGAAGACCGAGTTCGGCAGGCGGACGATGGTGTGCAGGTTGCACTCGGCCAGCAGATGCTCCTTGAGGCGGGTCTTGATGCCCTCGCCGAAGAGCGAGCCGTCGGGCAGGACCACCGCCGCACGGCCCCCGTCCTTGAGCAGGCGGATGATGAGGGCGAGGAACAGGTCGGCGGTCTCGCGGGTGCGGAACTGCGGGAAGTTGCCCTCGATCCCGTCCTCCTCCTTGCCGCCGAAGGGCGGGTTGGTGAGGATGATGTCGACGCGCTCGTCCTTCGCCCAGCTGGCCAGCGGGCGGGCCAGGGTGTTGTCGTGGCGCACCCATGACGGCTTCTCGACATTGTGGAGCAGCATGTTGGTGGTGCAGAGCATGTGCGGCAGCGGCTTCTTCTCCACGGCGCGGAGGGAGGCCTGCATCAGCGCCTCGTCCTCGGGGCGGCGGATGTGGCGGTCGCGCATGTGGCGCATGGCGCAGGTGAGGAAGCCGCCGGTGCCGCAGGCCGGGTCCATGAGGATCTCGCCCGGCTGCGGGTCGATCTGCTGGACCATGAAGGAGGTGACGGCGCGTGGCGTGTAGTACTCGCCCGCGTTCCCGGCATTCTGAAGGTCGTTCAGCAGCTGTTCGTAGATGTCGCCGAAGTGCTGGCGCTCGCTGAGCGAGTTGAAGTCGACCTCGTTGATCTTGTTGATCACCTGCCGCATCAGGTGGCCGGACTTCATGTAGTTGTAGGCGTCCTCGAAGACCGAGCGGACCACGCGCGCCCGCGGCCGCGTCGCGGGGAGTTCCTTGAGCGTGGGGAAGAGCG
Source organism: Poseidonocella sp. HB161398 (assembly GCF_005870025.1). GTDB lineage: Bacteria > Pseudomonadota > Alphaproteobacteria > Rhodobacterales > Rhodobacteraceae > Mangrovicoccus. The sequence goes on along the minus strand of NZ_VATA01000071.1, from coordinate 19,563 downwards.
TGTCGTTGACGAAGCCGAGGAGCGCGTCGCCGGTCATGCCCTCGGGGTCCCCTGCCCAGGCGCGCCACTGCAGGTCCGCCGGGATGGGGGAGGTGTAGTCGTCACGCTCGAATTCCAGCGCCTCGTCCTGGTCGTCGATGATCTTGAGGAAGAACATCCAGACGAGCTGGGACAGGCGCTGCGCGTCGCCGTCGACGCCCACATCCTTGCGCATTACGTCCTGGATGGTCTTGACGAGGTTTCTCATGGACATTTAAATTGGCCCCGCAGTAAGTTTTCCATTTTCCCAAAGACGAAAGCTCGTGGCTCCGACAAGGTCTTTCCGAGCGTGCTTAAATGCAATCTTTGGAGATTGGAAGGCCAACATCCTTTCGTGAAGATAAGTCGCCGCAAATAAAGACCCAACACAGCCATGGACTTGATGAAATGGCGCGATACAGTGGCTTATCTTTTTAGAATTTGAGACCAGTTGTCCAAACCCGGCATAGCCCGTATTGCAGGCAAGACTCACTAACTCCTTCGGCTGAGGATTGGGCGCTTCGAAGAGCTTGATGAAATCAGCCGCAGCGATCTCGTCATCCCCAAAGAATATGCCCTTCTTTGAGCCATGACCAACAATTACGACTTGTTGACACATCCCATGGAATTTCTCCCAAAGCTTCGAAAACTCCAGCACTGTTCGCAGCTCGACTAACCTAACTGCGTCAGGGGGAAGCAGCATCCGAGAGTAATTGAGGATGGATTTAGCAAGTGGTTCGAGAAGGTAGTCCTCTTGGAAATCACCAATTCGAATTATTAGAATTCCAAAATTCTTCCAAATGCGCTTTGTGCCAATAAAGTCAGAAAGGCTCCCATCGGGATGATCTACACGAACCGATTTTCCCTGCTTTTCCCTGACCGTAGTCTGAAAAAATGGGGATGCATTATTTGGATCCAGCCCTAAAATATCTCGTGGCAGATAAACGGTATCGTTAATATTAATTGCCATCAGGACGCCTCGCTGTACAACGCGGTCTGCAAATCCTGCATTGCTCGCAAGTAGTCTGATTTCTTTCCGAAGGCGCGCATAAGTTCAACAGGCATACCCATACCCGAAAAGGGGTTTATGTGAAGGATTTTTGTATCTTCAAAGTCTGTTAAGCCACCGTCAGCATACTTGTCGAGAAGCGCGTCGAGCACGGCGCGGGCCTGTTCGCCGTAGCGGTTGAAGACGTCGCGCTTGCGGACGTTCTCGGCCCGCTCCTTCCGGGTCAGAGGCTTGGCCCCGAAGGCGATGTGCAGCACAAGGTCGAACGGGTCGAGGTCCTGGCCCAGCTCGGCACCGATGAGAGCCAGGTCGAGCCCTTCCTCGGCCAGCTCCTCCAGGATGACCTGCTTGCGCTCCTCGGCGTTCCAGCGGCGCAGGAAGTCGTCCATGGTGGCGTAGCGGCGGGTCAGGTGCTTGCGGGTGAAGTCGCGCAGGCTCTCGGTGATGAGGCGGCCATTGGCGTCGAGGTATTCGACACGCTCGCGGACGATCACCGCGCCGACGCCGTCCACGTAGATCTTGCGCAGAGGCTCTGTGGGGCCGTCCCTGCCGGGGCGCTCGTCCCGCGGCTCGGGGGACTGGTCTTCGCCGTCCATGGCGTCGGTCCCGTCCGTTGGTGCATCCTCCTCCGGCGTGATCGGGTCATCCTCGCCGGGCGCGTAGATCTGCACCGGATCGCCATCGAAGTCGGGATCGGCGAAATGGCTGGTGGCCCCGCGGAAATCCATCAGGGTGAAGTAGAGCTTGCCCGTGTCCTTGTGCACGCGCGTGCCCCGCCCGACGATCTGCTTGAATTCGGTCATCGAGCCGACCTCGCGGTCGAGCACGATCAGGCGGCAAGTCTGGGCGTCCACGCCCGTGCTGAGCAGCCGCGAGGTCGTCACGAGGACGGGGTAGCGCACCTCGGGGTCGATGAAGTTGGCGAGCTCGGCCAGACCCTCCTTGTCGTTGCCGGTGATGCGCATGACGTAGCGCGGGTTCTCCTGGGCGAGGTCGGCATTCTCGTTGATCAGCGCCTGGCGCATGCGGGCGGCGTGTTCCTGGTCCACGCAGAACACGATCGTCTTCTGCATGCGGTCGCCGCTCTGCTTCAGGAACTCGGTCACCCGGCGGGCGATGATCTTCGTGCGGTCGTCCAGCACCAGGGTCCGGTCGAAGTCGCGGGTGTTGTAGATCCGGTCCTCGACCTCGTTGCCGTCGCGATCCGTCTGACCACGCTCCGGCCGGTAGCCCTCGATGTCCCGATCGATATGCGCCTTGATCACCTTGTAGGGCGCGAGGAAGCCGTCCTCGATGCCTTCCCTCAGCGAGTAGGTGTAGACCGGCTCTCCGAAGTAGCTGATGTTGGAGACATACTCCGTCTCCTTCGGGGTCGCCGTCAGGCCGATCTGGGTGGCGCTGGAGAAGTGGGCAAGAATTTCCCTCCAGGCGGAATCCTCGGCCGCGCTGCCGCGATGGCACTCGTCGATGATGATCAGGTCGAAGAAGTCCGCGGACAGGTCCTTGTAGATCTTCTGGTGCTCCTCCGGCCCGGTGAGCGACTGGTAGAGCCCGAGATAGATCTCGTAGGCGGTGTTGATCCGCCGCTTCCTGTCCATGGCGAGGGTCAGGCCGACCTTCGATCCGTCCGCCCGCTCGATGGTCTTGGAGTTGGCCGAGAGCTTGGCCATCGCGCCCTCGAAGGGGCGGAAATCGTTGACCATGGTCTGGTCGACCAGCACGTTCCGGTCGGCGAGGAACAGGATGCGCTTCTTCGATCCCTGCCGCCAGGAGGATTTCCACAGCCGCCAGATGATCTGGAAGGCCGTGAAGGTCTTCCCGGTGCCCGTGGCCATCACCAAGAGGACGCGATCCTGCCCCTTGGCGATGGCCTCCACGGCGCTGTTGACCGCGTTCATCTGGTAGTAGCGGGGCTCCTTGCCGTCGTCGTAGTAGCTCTGGAGAACCACCTCCGCCTCGGCGTCGGAGAGGCCCTTCCACTGCCGGAATTTCCGCTCCAGCTCGGCCGGTGACGGGAACCCGTCCATCGGCAGCGTGGTTTCCAGGTCAGCCGACTGGCCTGTCCGGTCGTGGAACACGAAGTCGGAGCCGTTGGAGGAGAAGGCGAAGGGCACCTTCAGCATCGCGGCATATTCCAGCGCCTGCTGCATCCCGTCCCCCACAGCATGGCCGCCATCCTTGGCCTCGACCACGGCAATCGGGATGTTCGGCTTGAGGTAGAGTACGTAGTCGGCCCGCTTCCGCTTCCCCCGCGAAGTCATCTTGCCCCGGACGGTGATCCGCCCGTCGGTCAGGTACTTCTCCTGGAAGATCTGCCCATGGAGGTCCCATCCGGCGGATTGCAGCGCTGGCGTGATGAGCTTGTTGCAGATGTCCTGCTCGGTTAGGCGCATGCGGGTCATGGATAGCTCATGAAAATCAAGTTGTTGGTAACATAGGGCGCGTCGCGCCGGGAAGGCAAACGACTTTGCGGGACAAGTGCGCGGAAAGGGCCGCCTTTCCGGCGGCCCGTTGGTTCCCCTCGCTGCCCGGCTCCACTGCGGAACGCGGACGTCTGGGGATGCCCGCGCTCCGCCGCCCGCTGTGCTCGCTCCCTGCTGGAAGCTGCCTCTCTGGTGCCGCGTCAACACCCGGCTCACGCCCGGACGACCTGAACGTCCGTGCTCGCAGCATCCCCCATCATCCGGGCGGCATCAGAGTACAGGTGTGAGCGCAGTCCTAGGGTCAACCTGGTGCTCCTGCATTTGCCTTGAAAGCGCGCTGCTCCACCCCGGGCGCTCGCAGGCAGGGAGTCGCCTTCGGCCGTGGGGGCTCATCGGCGGGATGGCCTCCACCGCCCCCCATGCCGCCGCTGCGGCCGTCACCATGGCCCCACGCGCACGTGCTTGCCCACGCGCCAGGGCGTCATGTGCGTTCAGCCCACGCGCCGCACGCGCAGTCCGAAGGACCTTAGAGCTTCCGGCAATGGCAGCTTCAGCCTTGCCCCGAACCGCCCGGTCCGGCGGCACGACAAAGGTACAAGACATGACGACCCACTACGACGACGAGGATGGCTTCAACTCGGAGGTCTACCTCAGCACGCGCGACCTCACCCCAGAGGAGGTGTCAGCGATAAAGGTCCTGACCGGCGTGAACATGGATCCGCCGACCGACGACTCCGAAGAGGATGCCGGGGACGACGCTGACGGGAACTACCCGCTGGCGTTCTTCATCGTGAACGCCCTCATGTTCGACGCCCGACCGCCTCTCGACTTTGACGATGAGGAGACGGTGTCAGACCTCGACACATTCGCGCTGTACTTGCAGGACGCGATGCACCTGATGACCAAGCAGAACGACCCGTCGGCCTTCGCTCAAGTAATTGCATCCATGGCTGTCAGCGCCCAGATCGAGGATTGGCAACGCGTCGAGGGTGCAGAGGGAGCGCCGACACGTTGGCAGCAGTATCTAGCTGAAGCGGACCGATTCCGGGCTGAACGCCTGGTGTCGCCCAAGAACAGCTGAGCTAGGCAAGGGTGGCAGCGCTTGTCGCTGCCACTCACAAACCTTGGGCCGCTGGCCAAAGGGTGGCGGACCTAGGCGAGTTCCCTTCGCAGCTGTCCGGAAATAGTCCGGAAAAACCACGCGACCTCGCCACGGCATCCACGCACCCCATGGATATCACATTGTATTTGCAAGAAAATTTGGTGCCCCCACACGGACTCGAACCGCGGACCCACTGATTACAAATCAGTTGCTCTACCAGCTGAGCTATAGGGGCGAGGATGGCCAGCCATCCCTTGCCGACGCCGCCCGGAAGGGCCGCGCCTGGCGACTGTATCTCCGTTTATATGACCGGTTTGTGAAGGACAACACGCATCAGCCGGGCGCGCTGCAGATTCCCTGCGCCCGGCGCTGCGCTGTCCGTCACTTGCCACAGGCCTTGAGCTGCTGCTTGTAGGACGTCGCGCGGCTCTCGACGCTCGAGGCGACGCTCAGGAGCCAGGGCTTCGAGTTGTAGCTGCCGCGCGCATAGCCGCCGCGGCCCTCGTGATAGGCCAGGTACTGCCGCTTGGCATCGGATTTCGGAATGCCCAGCGTCCGCCAGCTGGCATCCATGTACCAGCCGATGAAATCCGTCGCGTCCTTGATATTCGTGCGTTTCGCCCGGTTGCGCCCCGGCCCCTTGCGGTACTCGTCCCAGGTCGCGTCCAGCGCCTGGGCATAGCCGTAGGCGGAGGACGCCCGGCCCAGCGGAATCACCCCGAGGCCCCATTGGTAGGGCGTGCGCGCATCGTCGTCGAAGCGGCTCTCCTGGTGAATCGTGGCCATCTGCACATGAACCGGCACGCCCCATTTGCGCTCGGTCTTCTTCATGGCCCTGTAGATATCGGATCTCTGGCTGGCGATGCTGCAGGCATTGTCCAGATTCCGCGGCGGAGTCTTTCCGCCGCAGGCTGCAAGTCCCAGACACAACCCGAGCGCGATCAGACGACTGCTCATCTCTGCCTCGTGCTTCATTCTTGCTTTCTTTGACGCAACCGTATCGCAGATTTCGCCGGACGGGAACGGCAAAACGCGGGGTGGGCAGCGCGGCGCGGCTCTCAGAGCACGAGCGCAAGGAGCAGCGGCAGTGCCAGGATCGACATCGTCGTCGAGACCACCACCAGCCCGGCCACCGCATGGGCGTCGGCGCCGTATTTCTCCGCCAGCATGTAGGAGGTGACCGCGATCGGCGTCGCGAGCTGCACCACCAGCACCGCCTGGGCCACCGGATCGAGGCCGAAGAGCGCGCCCAGCCCCCAGCCGAGCGCGGCGCAGGCGGCGAGTTTCAGCGCCGAGAGCAGAATCGCCAGCTTCACCCCGCCCGGACGCAGCCGCGCCACCGCGACGCCGAGCGTGATCAGCATCAGCGGAATCGCCATCTGCCCGGTCAGCTCCAGCGTGTTGGAGATCGCGGAGGGCAACGTCCAGCCCTGCCAGAGGAAGACCGCGCCAAGGGCCGTGGCGGCGACGATCGGCTCCTTCGCGACCTTGCCCAGCCCGCCGCCGCCCGCGACGATCCAGACGCCGAAGGTGAAGGACCACAGGATCATCACCGCAAAGACGACCACCGCATAGTCGAATCCCGCCGGACCGAAGGCGAAAAGCGCCAGCGGCAGGCCGATATTGCCGGTATTGCCGAAGATCAGCGGGTTCAGGTAGGTCCGCTGGCTAAGCCGCCCCAGCCGGAGCAGCACCGCGATGCCTGCCGTCAGGATGCCGTAGGCGGCGATCGAGGCCAGGGTCAGCGACCGGATCGCCGCCGGATCGATCTCGGTATTCATCAGCGCGGTGAAGATCAGGCAGGGGACGCCCAGGGTCATGGTCAGCCGGGTGACGAACTGGACGCTGTATTCCAGGCCCATCCGGACCCAGGCAAAGCCCACGATTCCGAGCACGATGACCGGTGTGACGACTTCCAGGACTTTGAGGAACAATTCCACGCGCTCTGGCCTCCGCGGCAAAAATATGACATGACGCGGTCTCGAACGCGGCCGCCCGGGCCGGTTCTATGTCGCAACGGGGTGCAAGGTCATGCTGAAAACTCAGGCCAAGTACAGACTGGGACAGGTTGTCCGCCATCGCAAGCACCCGTTCCGCGGCGTGGTCTTCGATGTCGATGCCATCTTCTCGAATACCGAGGAGTGGTATGACGCGATTCCCGAAGACAGCCGCCCGTCGAAGGACCAGCCGTTCTACCACCTGCTCGCCGAAAACGATCAGAGCTACTACGTGGCCTATGTCTCCGAGCAGAACCTGGAGCCGGACCATAGCGGCGAGCCGGTCGACCATCCCGATGTGGTCGAGATGTTCGGCGACTACACCGACGGCGCCTACGAGCTGCACGCGCAGATGAACTGAGCGGTGCGCGACGGCTACCAGCCGAGCGCGCAGCCGTCCTTCCGCGGGTCCGAGGCGCCCTCGAACACCCCCTTGGCATAGTCGATCCGGATCGCCTGCGCGCCGCCGAGCGGCCGCTCGCGATAGCCCACCTCGTGGCCCATGTAGCCCAGCTCCATGCCGACGCCGCGGGGATAGCCGTCCTCCAGCATCACCTTGCCGTTCTCCCAGAAGCAGCGGGGCGCGTCGATCGCCGCCTGCAGCGGCATGCCGAAATCGGTCAGGTTGGTCAGGAAGCGGACATGGCCGACCGGCTGGTAGGCGCCGCCCATCACGCCGAAGACCGTGCTCAGCCGCCCGCCCTCGCGCAGCATCGCCGGGATGATCGTGTGCATCGGCCGCTTGCCGCCCGCCGCCTCGTTCGGATGGCCCGGCTCCAGGCTGAAGCCCGCGCCGCGGTTCTGGAACAGGATGCCGAATTCCGGCGAGGCGATGCCCGAGCCGAAGCTGTGGAAGATCGAGAAGATCAGCGACACCGCCATCAGGTCGCGGTCGACCACGCAGAGATAGACCGTGTCGCGATGCACCGCCCCGGCCTGCTCGAGCGCCATCGGATTGGCCTTCTCCTCGTCGATCAGCCCGGCCAGCCGCCCGGCGGTCTCGTCCGACAGCATGTGCTCCAGCCGGCGGACATGGTCGGGATCGGCCAGGAAGCGGTCGCGCGCGTCATAGGCCAGCTTGGTCGCCTCCACTTCCAGATGCGCGCGCCAGGGGTCGAGCGGGTCATTCTCCGCCAGATCGAAGCGGTTGAGGATATTGGTCATCAGGATCGCGGTGGCGCCCTGGCCGTTCGGCGCGTGCTCCAGCAGCTCGACATCCCAGTAGCGGCCGGAGATCGGAACGCTGCGGCTGGTCTTGGTCGCGGCGAAATCCTCCAGCACGTGGCAGCCGCCCGCGGCGCGCAGGGCGGCGACCATGTCCTCGGCGACCTCGCCTGTGTAGAAGGCGTCCCGGCCATGGGCCGCGATCCGGCGCAGGAGCTCCGCCTGGCGCGGCGCGCGGAAGATCCGCCCGGTCGGCGGGGCCGTGCCGTCCGGCAGGTAGAGATCGCGCGCGACCCCCTGCAGCACGCCGCCGTCGAGCCCCCAGTCATGCGCCACCCGCGGGGCCACCGGAATGCCTTCCTCGGCATAGCGGATGGCCGGGGCGAGCACGGCGCCGAGCTCCAGTTTGCCCCAGGCGTCGTGCATGTGGCAGAAGGCGTCGACTGCGCCCGGCACCGTCACGGAGGCGGCATCATGGAGCGGCATGCTGCGATGCCCGGCCGCGCGCAGCGCTTCGGCCGAGAGCCCGGCCGGGGCCCGGCCCGATCCGTTCAGCGCGATCACCTCTTCGGTGCCCGGCGGCTTGACCAGCGCGAAGCAGTCGCCGCCCAGCCCGGCCATCTGCGGCTCTGCCAGTCCCAGAACCGTGGCCGCAGCGATGGCGGCGTCGACGGCGCTGCCCCCGGCCTCCAGGATGGCGACGGCCGTATGCGAGGCCAGCGGATGGGACGTCGCGCAGATTCCGTTGGCGGCGAAGACGGGCGAACGCCCCGGCAGGTGGAAATTTCTCACGGGCTAGTTCTCTCCCTTGTCCGGCAGTCCGGGGCGGCTGTCGGGTCATGCCTCCGCCGGCGGCCGGCCCAGGCCCAGCCCGACGCGGAGGATATTCGTCCCGTCCCGGCGGGCATAGCTCAGCTCGTCCGCCAGCTCCCGGACCAGGTGGAGGCCGAAGCCGCCCTCCGGCAGATCCTGCCGCCCGACATCGAGCGCGGCAAGCCCCTTCTCCGGCAGCCCGCCGCCCGGCATCGGCCGACCGCGGTCGCGCAGGGTGACGATCAGCGCGCTGCCCTTGCGGCGGCAGTCCAGCTCGATCGCGCCGGCGCCCGGTCCGGGCCGCTCGGCACAATAGGCATGTTCGACGATATTGTTCAGCAGTTCCGCCAGCAGCAGCTCCGCCCGGAAGATCTCGGCCGCGTCGAGCCCCAGCCGCGGCAGGTCGCGCCGCAGGCACAGGAGCGCCGCGCGCACCTCCTCCGGACCGGCCGGGAAGGACAGCCGCAATTGCGGCTCTGCCCCGTCGCTGGCGGCCATCTCGATGCACTCCTCTGCGTCAGGAGGCATTCGCGCGAGGCCCGGTGGCCTGCTCCAGCGTCTCGTGAATCGGAAAGACCTTGTCCATGCGGGTCAGCCGGAACACCTTGGAGACGGTCGGCGACAGTGCCGCCAGTTCCAGAGTCTGGTCCGCCTCCAGCTGCTTCAGCGCGGCAACGATGGCGCCCAGCCCGCTGCTGTCGACGAAATCGACCTGGGACAGATCCAGCAGGATCCGCCCGGGCCGGCCGGCGGTCAGCTCGCGCATCCGGTCCTTGAACTGGATGGCCACCGATGCGTCGATCCGGGAATCACCGACCGTCACCAGCAGGCCGAAAGGCTGTTCCGAAGAGTCCAGGTTCATGTTCCACCTCGCCGTTGCGCGCTCGGGGCAACCTAGGCGCCAAAACCTTACCAGCGGCTGAGCCCGGCCCGGCCCGCCTGCCGAAATTGCACGGCGTTTGAGATGAAGTTTAGCGATCCGCCGGGGAATGCAGCTCCAGCACGGCGCTGCGGCCGCGGCCCTGGTCCGAGGCAAAGCGCAGCCGGTCGCCATCGACCGCAACCTCCTGGCAGTTATAGGGGAATTGGCGCGCGCCCCAGGCGAGGTCGCGGCAGAACCAGCCATCCTTCCAGCGCCAGCTGCCGCTGACCTCGCGCCCGAAGGCGCTGCCGACGATGGCCCCGTCATGCCGCACCGCAAGCCGGATGCCCGTGCGTTCGAGGATATGCCCTTCGGTCAGGGCCCGGAATTCGGATTCGGTCCCGACCTGCCGGAACTGCGCCCGCGCCTCTCCCGCCCCGGCCCCTGCCAGGACGAGAAGCGCCACTGCCGTGATTGCCTTCATGCCAGCCTCCGCTTTGCCTGTCCCCCGGGGATACGCAGGCGGCGGCCGTCCGGATCAGTCTAGCCCGAGCACGTCCATCATGTCGTACTCGCCGGGCGCCCGGTCCTGGCCCCAGAGCGCTGCGGTCAGCGCGCCGCGGGCGAAGATGCCCCGGTCAGTGGCCAGATGACGCAGCACCACGCGCTCGCCGGGGCTGGCGAAGATCACGTCATGCTCGCCCACCACGTCGCCGCCGCGGATCGCCGAGAAGCCGATCGAGCCCTCGGTCCGCGCGCCGCGGCGCTGCATCCGCTCCATGTCCTGCAGCCCCCCGAGCGTCCGGCCGCGGCCCTCGGCGGCGGCCTCGCCCAGCATCAGCGCGGTGCCCGAAGGCGCGTCGACCTTGTGGCGGTGATGCGCCTCGACCACCTCGATGTCCCAGTCGGTCCCCAGCGCGGCAGCCACGCGGCGGGTCAGCCCGGTCAGCAGGTTGACGCCGAGGCTCATGTTCCCGGCCCGGACCACCACGGCATGGCGCGCGGCGGCGGCGATCTTCTCCAGATGCGCGGGCTCGAATCCGGTCGTGCCGATGACATGCACCGCACGCGCCTGGGCGGCGATCGCCGCGACCTCGACCGACAGCTCCGGCGTGGTGAAATCGATCACCGCCCGGGCGGTCGCCATCGGCTCCAGCAGGTCGGAGGTCACGGTGACGCCGAGCGCGCTGCCGCCCATCGCCGTGCCGATATCCTGGCCGATCCAGGCATGGCCCGGCCGCACCACGGCCCCGGCCAGCCGCGCCTTGTCGCTCTCGGCCACGGCCTGCACCAGCATGCGGCCCATCCGGCCGGCAGCGCCTGTGATCACAATTCCCGGCAGCTCCGTCATCGCCTCTTCCTTCATCTGCTCAGCCCGCGCCTGCGACATTCTTGCCAGAGTCCTGTTGCGGGCGCTCCTGCGATGCCTTACATGCCGGCCATGGCACGCCACAAGCATCACGACGCTCTTTCCGGCCCGTCGCAGCGCCAGCTGCGGGTGGGCGAACTCATCCGCCGGACCCTGTCCGAGGTGCTCAATCGCGGCGAGATCCACGATCCCGACCTCAACCGGATGTCGATCACCGTCGGCGAGGTCCGCTCCTCCCCCGACCTGAAGGTCGCCACCGCCTTCGTCATGCCGCTCGGCGGCCAGGGCGCCGAGGCGGCGATCGAGGCGCTGAACCGCAACCGCAGCGAGCTGCGCCGCGCCGTCGGCAAGGCGGTGAAGCTGAAATTCGCGCCCGAGCTTCGGTTCCGCATCGACGAGACCTTCGACCGGATCGACGAAACGCGGCGGCTGTTCTCGCAGGAAAATGTGCGCCGCGACCTCGATCACGGCGATGACGACGCGGATTTCGAACAGGACGACTGACAATGGGACGCAAGCGCAAGGGGCGCGAGGTTCACGGCTGGCTGGTCGTGGACAAGCCCGCCGGGCTGACCTCGACTGCGGTGGTGAACAAGGTCCGCTGGGCCTTCGACGCGAAGAAGGCCGGGCATGCCGGCACGCTGGACCCGGCGGCAACCGGGGTTCTGGCGATCGCGCTCGGCGAGGCGACCAAGACGGTGCCCTTCATCACCGACGCGCTGAAATGCTACCGCTTCTCGGTGCGGCTCGGCCAGGCGACCAATACCGACGATGCCGAGGGCGAGGTGATCGCCGAGTCGCCGCTGCGTCCCGCCACGGCCGAGATCGAGGCCGCGCTGGCGCAGTTCACCGGCGATATCATGCAGGTCCCGCCAAAATTTTCCGCAGTGAAGATCGACGGCGAGCGCGCCTATGCGCTGGCCCGCGACGGCGAGGATCCGCAGCTGTCGGCGCGGCCGCTGTTTGTCGAGAGCCTGACCCTGTCCGGCCGGCCCGATGACGACCATGTCGAGCTGGAGATGGTCTGCGGCAAGGGCGGCTATGTCCGCGCCATCGCCCGCGACCTGGGCGAGAGCCTGGGCTGCACGGGCCATGTCGAATGGCTGCGCCGCGTCTGGTCCGGCCCGTTCGAGGCCGACGAGGACGGGGTGAGCCTGGCCGATATCGAGGCCGAGGCCAAGGATCCGGCGCTCGACCGCCTGCTCCTGCCGCTGGAGGCCGGGCTGACCGATCTGCCGAAAGTCGTCGTCTCCGCCCATGGCGCGGCACGGCTGTCGAACGGCAATCCCGGCGAGGTCCTGTCCTCGGAGGCCGAGTTCGGCGAAGAGGCCTGGGCCGTGCATCAGGGCCGCCCGGTCGCGGTCGGCATCTACAAGGCCGGGATGCTGCATCCCAGCCGGGTTTTCAATCTAGGCGAATGAACGCGCCGCGCGGGCCGAGATCGAGAGGTTTCGGCCGCGTGAAGGCATATCCCGCCCGTTCGGCATCGGGCGGCGGGATGGCCGCGGGCGGCGGTGCCGCGGTTTCGGTCGCGCAGACCGGCAACAGCTGCAGCTCCGGCACGCCGAGCGCGCGGCGCAGCGGATTTCCCGCCTCCGACAGCCACAGCATCGTCAGGCAGGTCGCCAGCCCGGCCGCCAGGGCGGCCAGGATCATAGTGCCGAAACCATGAGCGCGACGCGCGGCAGTGTCCATCGCGGATCCTCCTTGCCCTCCGTCTTAGCCATGATCCCTTGCCGAAGCATGAAGCCGGGCTTGCGCTCCGCCGGGCAATCCCGCACATCGCCTCCATGATTACCCGCACCCACCAGAAGGGCGATGCCGCCTCGGTCGCCGTCTATTCGCCCTGCGAACGCTACCGCTACACGCTGACCCGGGTCTGGGATCCGGCCGGGCTGAAGGCCGCTTTCGTCATGCTGAACCCCTCGACCGCGACCGAGGTGCAGAACGACCCGACGGTCGAGCGCTGCGAGCGGCGGGCGCGGACGCTGGGCTTCGGCGCCTTCCGGGTGACCAACATCTTCGCCTGGCGCGACACCGACCCGAAGGCGATGCGTGCCGCGCCCGAGCCGGTCGGGCCGGAGAACGACGCCGCCATCGCCGAAGCCTGCCTCTGGGCGGACCGGGTGATCTGCGCCTGGGGAACGCATGGCGCCTTTCTCGACCGCGGCGCCGCGGTCGAGGCGCTGATCCGCGCCACCGGCGTCACGCCCTACCATCTGGGCCTGTCGAAGGCCGGGCATCCCAAGCATCCGCTCTACCTGCCCTATACCCGGCAGCCGGAGCCCTGGCTTCCGTCTTGACCTCAGCCCATCTTGCGGATCACGCACGATCCGATAAGATCGCCTGATGGCACATGTCACCCTGAAGCAGCTGGCCTATTTCGAGGCCCTCGCCCGCACCGGCCATTTCGGCCGGGCGGCGGCGCTCTGCCACGTCACACAGCCGGCGCTGTCGATGCAGGTGGCGGAGCTGGAATCACAGCTTGGCGTCGCGCTGGTGGAGCGGCGGCCGCGCGGCGTGACCCTGACCGCAGCCGGGCAGGAAGTGGCGCGGCGCGCGGGCGAGATCGGCCAGTCGGTGCGCGACCTGGTCGAGGCAGCGGGGCTGCATTCGGACGGGCTGGCGGGCCCGCTGCGGCTGGGGGTGATCCCGACCGTGGCGCCCTATCTGCTGCCCGGGCTCCTGCGCGAGATCGGCCGCCGCCATCCCGGCGCCGAGGTGAAGGTGCGCGAGACCGTGACCCAGACGCTGCTGTCGGAGCTGGCGCAGGGCACGCTCGACCTGGTGATCGCCGCGCTGCCGCTTCTTCATGCCGAGATCGAGACCCATCCGGTCTTCTCCGAGCGCTTCATGCTGATCGCGCCGCCCGGCACTCCGGCGAGCCTGCCCGACGAGGAGGTTCTGGCGCGGCACCCGCTGCTGCTGCTGGAAGAGGGCCACTGCTTCCGCGACCACGCGCTGGCAGCCTGCGGCCTGACCGTCGCCGACGAGGTCGACACCCTCGCCGCCTCCAGCCTGTCGACGCTGGTGCAGATGGTGGCGCACGGGCTGGGGGTGACGCTGATCCCGGAAATGGCGGCGCAGAGCGAGGCGCAGCATGACCGGGTGGCGGTGCGCACCTTCGCCGGGCCGCAGCGCACCCGGACCGTGGCGCTGGCCTGGCGCCGCTCCAGCCCGCGCGATGCCGAATACCGCATCCTCGCCGGGATGCTGGCCGATCTCGCCTCTCAGATCTCGGCCCCGCCCGCGCCCTTGCCGGTGCCGTAGCTGGCCAGGAACATCGCCACGGCCGCGTCGACCGTGCGATCGATCTCCGCGTCCTCGGGCTCGCGGTCCATATGGGCCATCACCCGGCGGCGGAAAAGCCCGGCCATGCTGAGCTCGACGAACTGGTAGGCCGCCAGCTCGGGATCGCCGATGCTGAGCGTCCCGGCCGCGATCTGGCGCAGAAGGTAGCTGCGCAGCGCCTCCATCCCGCGCCGCCCGCCATCCTGGTAGAAGCGGCGGCCAAGCTCGGGCCGCCGCTCGGTCACGCCGATCACCGTGCGATGCGCCGAGATCACGTTTTCCGAGCAAATCGTCCGCGCCAGATGCCGGCCATAGCGGCCCAGCACCTCCGCCACGCTGCCCGGCCGGTCGAGCTCGGCCGTGATCTCGCCCAGCAGCCGTTCCCGCGTCTGCGCCAGCAGCGCCTCGAAGAGGTCCTCCTTGGAGGCGAAATAGACGTAGATCGTGCTTTTCGAGACACCGGATTCGCGGGTGATGTCATTCATCGAGGCCGCGTCGAATCCCAGCCGGGCAAAGACCTCGCGGGCGCCGTCGAGGATCTGCGCGCGCTTCGCCGGGTCCTCTCCGGCGGCCGGCTTGCGGCGGCGGCGGCGCGGCATCGGCGTGTCGGCAGGGTCGCGCATATTCACCTCCTCGCGAGAAATCGAACTGATCGGTTCGAATTGGAGTTGATCTGCCCGGGGCATTCCCCCATGTCAACAAGCAACATCGAACCGATCGGTTCGATTCTTTTTGGAGATGGGCATGGCATTCGACACTTCCGACGACGACTCCCGCGGAGCGCAGAGCGGGGCCGGAGCGCCGCAGGGCGACGCCGCTGACGGGGCGCCGCGGAAGCGGCCGCTGAAAAGGCTCGTGCTCGGCGCGGTGATCCTCGCCGGGCTCGGCTATGGCGGCATGCAAGGCTATGGGTGGTGGACCACAGGGCGGTTCATGGAAACCACCGACGACGCCTATCTGCAGGCCGACATATCAGAGATCTCGCCGGAAGTGACCGGCAACATCACCGAGGTGGCCGTGACCGGCAACCAGGCGGTGAAGGCCGGGGACGTGCTGTTCCGCATCGATGACGGCGACTACCGTATCGCGCTCGACAAGGCCCGGGCCGAGGTCGCGACGCAAAAGCAGACGCTGGCGCGGATCTCGGCGCAGATCGATGCCTCGGTCGCCGCCGTGGCCCAGGCGGAGGCGACCCAGCGCTCTGCCGAGGCGGCGCTGAAGAACGCCCGCAGCACGGCGGAGCGGGTCCGCAACCTGAATTCCTCGAGCTTCGCCAGCCAGGCCTCGCTCGACGACGCCACCGCGGCGCTGGAAGAGGCCGAGGCGCAGGCCGCCAATGCCGAGGCCTCGGTGCGCTCGGCCAATGCCAATGTCGCCGTGCTCAAGGCGCAATATGCCGAGGCCGAGACCCAGAGCCGCTCGCTCGACCTGGCGGTCGACCAGGCGCAGCGCGATCTCGACCGCACGGTGCTGCGCGCGCCCTATGACGGGGTGGTCGCCAATATCTCGGGCGAGACCGGCGAGCTGGTCAGCCCCGGCACGCTGCTGGCCGCCGTGGTTCCCGATGGCGGGCTCTATGTCGAGGCGAATTTCAAGGAGACCCAGCTGGGCGAGATCCGCCCCGGCGCGACCGCGCGGCTGAGCTTCGACATGCTGCCCGGGCTGGAGGTCGATGGCGAGGTGCAGTCGCTGGCCCCGGCGACCGGCGCGCTCTTCTCGCTGCTGCCGCCGGAGAACGCCACCGGCAACTTCACCAAGGTCGTCCAGCGCGTTCCGGTGCGCATCGCCCTGCCGCCCGAAGCGCTGGAGGACGGACGGCTGCGCGCCGGGCTCTCCACCATCGTCTCCGTCGATACCCGCACCGGCGGCAGCACCGGGTCCTGAGCCAGATGGCCGCTGCCGCAGACCAGATCGGCGAGCATATCCCGCCGCGCCGGATCTTCGCCTTCGTGGCGATGGTCTTCGGCATGTTCATGGCGATCCTCGACATCCAGATCGTCGCCGCCTCGCTGAGCGAGATCCAGGCCGGGCTCGGCGCCTCGGCGGACGAGATCTCCTGGGTGCAGACCTCCTACCTGATCGCCGAAGTGATCATGATCCCGCTCTCGGGCTTCCTCGGGCGGGTGATGTCGACGCGGATCCTCTTCACCGTCTCGGCGCTCGGCTTCGCGGCGACCAGCTTCCTCTGCGCCACCGCGGCGAATATCGAGCAGATGATCGTCTACCGCGCCGCCCAGGGCTTCATCGGCGGCGGCATGATCCCCTCGGTCTTCGCGGCCGCCTACACGATCTTCCCGCCCTCGAAGCGCGCGATCACCTCGCCCCTGATCGGCCTGATCGCCACGCTGGCGCCGACCGTCGGCCCGACCGTTGGCGGCTATCTCTCCGACACGTTCTCCTGGCACTGGCTGTTCCTGATCAACGTCATCCCCGGCATCTGCGTGGCGGTGGCGACCTTCTCGCTGGTGGATTTCGACGAGCCCGACTGGAAGCTCTTCCGCCGCTTCGACTGGACCGGGCTCCTGGCTATGGCGGCCTTCCTCGGCGCGATGGAATTCGCGCTGGAGGAGGGGCCCTCCAACGACTGGCTGCAGGACGAGGTCGTGCTCGGCGCCGTGGTGATGATGACGCTTGGCGGGGTGCTGTTCTTCTGGCGCGCGCTGACCCGCGAGGAGCCGGTGGTCGACCTCTCCTCCTTCGGCGACCGCAACTTCGCCATGGGCTCGATCTTCTCCTTCGTGATGGGGACCGGGCTCTACGGGATGACCTATCTCTATCCGCTCTATCTCGCCCAGATCCGCGGCTATGACAGCCTGATGATCGGCGAGGCGGTGTTCGTCTCGGGGCTGGCGATGTTCCTGACCGCGCCGATCGCCGGGGTGCTGTCGACCAAGCTCGACCTGCGGGTGCTGATGGGGATCGGCTTCGCCGGCTTCGCGCTCAGCTCCTGGCTGCTGACCGGCATGACCTCGGAATGGGACTTCAACGAGCTCCTGCTGCCGCAGATCCTGCGCGGCGTCTCGCTGATGCTCTGCATGGTGCCGATCAACAACCTCGCGCTCGGCACGCTGCCCCCCGACAGGCTGAAAAGCGCCTCGGGCCTCTTCAACCTGACCCGCAACCTCGGCGGGGCGGTCGGGCTGGCGATCATCAACACCGTGCTGAGCCACCGCCGCGCCTTCCATTACGAGCGGCTCTCCGAGCATGTCACCTGGTCGAATCCCGAGGCGCTGTCGCAGCTGCAGTCGATGACCGCGAACAACGCCGCCCACGGGCTCGATGCCTCGACCGCGGCGCTGAGCCAGATGCGCGGGATCGTGGTGGAGCAGGCCGGGGTGATGTCCTTCATCGACGTCTTCGCGCTGTTCACCGCGATGTTCCTCGCGCTGGCGGTGATGACGCTGCTGATGCAGAAGCCGAAGGACCGCGCCCCCGCCCCCGCGCATTGAGGGCGGCGCGGGCGCTCAGCCGATCAGGACCGCATCGCCGCTGTCGAGGATCACGTCGCCATTCTGCAGCTCGGCATCGCCCAGCCGCAGCTCGACCGTGAAGCCGCCATAGCCGATCTCGACGCCCCAGTCGGGCGAGACATCGACGGTGGCGCCCTCGGGCAGCTGCGACAGGTCGAGCCGGTCGGTCCCGCCCTCGAAATCGACGACCGTCATGGTGCCGTCTTGGGTCACGGGAATGGCGAAGATGAAGACGTCCGCGCCCTCGCCCCCCGTCAGCCGCGCATTGTAGCCGGCCGCCAGCGTGTCGTCGCCCGCTCCGCCATCGAGGATGTCGAAGCCGTCGATATGGGCGACCTGCCCCATTTCCGCGGCCACGATCAGGTCGTCGCCCTCGCCGCCGCGCAGCAGGTCGTCGCCGAAGCCGCTGACGGCGCGCAGCGTGTCGTTGCCCGCCCCGCCATCCACCGTGTCGCTGCCATGGCCCGCCAGCAGGCTGTCATCCCCGTCGTCGCCGAGGATGCGGTCGTCGCCGCCGCCGCCGTCGAGCACATTTGCGCCGCCATCGCCGGTCAGCGTGTCGTCGCCGGTGCCGCCGGTCAGGTTCTCGATCGATTCGACCGTGTCGCGACCGTAGATGCCCGTGCGCTGCCCGGCCGGACCGCCGAGGTCGAAGGCGATGCCCTCGGTCGCGAAGCGGTAGCTCAGCGTGTCCGAGCCGATGCCGCCGCCGATGATGTCATCGCCTTCGCCGGCCAGGATCAGGTCATTGCCCGAGCCGCCATAGACCCGGTCGTCGCCCGCCTCGCCGGCAAGCGTGTCGTCGCCGCGGCGGCCGTAGATCCAGTCGTCGTCCTCGCCGCCGCGGACGCTGTCGCGGCCGCTGCCTCCGACGATCTCGTCCTCGCCCGCGCCGCCGTTGAGCGAATCCCAGCCCATGCCGCCCAGCAGCGTGTCATTGCCGTCCCCGCCGAAGAGCGTGTCCCAGCCGTTGAAGCCGAAGAGGAAATCGTCGCCCTCGTCGCCTGACAGAAGATCGGATCCGAGCCCGGCGCGGATATGGTCATTGCCCGCCTCGCCGCTGAGCACATCCGAACGGAAGCCGCCAAGCAGCCGGTCGTCGCCGTCGCCGCCCTTCATCCGGTCCGCGCCCATGTCGCCATGCAGCACGTCGTCGCCCGCGCCGCCATCCATCCAGTCCGCCCCCTGCCCGCCATAGAGCGTGTCGTTCCCCTCGCCGCCGGCCAGCGTGTCGAGCCCCTTCTCGCCATGGAGCAGGTCGTCGCCGCGCCCGCCATCGAGCGCGTCCTGCCCCTCGCCGCCAAAGAGCGAGTCCTGGCCGATGCCGCCGAGCAGGGAGTCGTCGCCCGCCCTGGAATGCATCCAGTCGTCGCCGCCGAACCCCTGCAGCAGGTCGGCCGACGGCGTGCCGGTGATCTCGTCGGCATCGCGGAACAGGTACTCTTCCAGCACCTGCAGCATGCCCAGGCCGCCATGGTCGTGGACCGGCCGGTATCCGAAGCCGAAGGAATCGACGAAGCTGCCGGTGACCGAATAGATCTCGCGCCCGTTCTCGTAGACCGTGACGCGGGTCGCGGTGCCGACCGGCAGCACGTAGCCGGTGAAATACTGGTAGCTGAACTGCCCCTCGATCCGCACCGAGCGCGTGCCGTCGGCATAGCCGAAGAGCCCGGCCTCCATATGGATCAGATCGACCGGCAGATCCGGGGCTACCGGCTGCTGGAACACCGCCAGGTACTGCGCCTGCGCCATGTGCGACTCCTTTCCGTGGACGGGAAGACGTTGGCGCGACTTTTCTTAAGATGCCGCCCAACGCGGATGCCCGGGCGCGGAAATTTACCTTGAATTGTAGCCATCCCGGCGCTGCCCCGGTCCGGAACGGAAAAAGGCCCCGGGATCACCCGGGGCCTTTCCTGAACTCGGCCGGTCCCTGGGGACCGGAAGTGCCTCAGATCACTCGATGATCTTGGAGACGACGCCTGCGCCGACGGTGCGGCCGCCTTCACGGATGGCGAAGCGCAGCTTCTCTTCCATCGCGATCGGGG
>NZ_VATA01000070.1 GCF_005870025.1 Poseidonocella sp. HB161398 | reverse complement strand
ACCGCGCTCGGCATACCCGTCACTGTGGCCGTAGGATAAGTCCGTCCGGGGAAAGGGGAACCGCGCTCAGCCCCCGATTTGTGCAACAAGGCCGCGGCGATGAAATGATCGAAGAACCGCCATTCCGCATCGGACATCAGATTGCGCGCCAAGATCACCTCCGTCGCAACGGTGATCTTTCATCACGGAAGCGCCTGACTGTGAATCCCTTTTGTCAACAGCGCCTAGGCCAGAGTTCCGGTACCCAATACCTCACGTGAGGAGATCCCGATGAAAATTGCCGGAACGGCACGGCGGAGTGCCGACCTTGCCAGCGCGCTCGACCAGGTGTCCCTGCAGGGCTGGTTCGCCGACTGCCCCGAAGAGACCCGCGCCCTGCTGGCGCCGCTGGCCCGGCTGCAGCGCTTTTCGCCCGGCAATGTCGTCTATCTGCAGGGCGATCCGGCGGACGGGCTCTACGGTCTCGTCTCCGGCGGGCCCGACATTTCGGTGCCCCGTCCGGACGGCACCGAATTCACCTTTCACCGCGCCGAGAGCGGCTTCTGGATCGGCGATCTGGCGGTGATGTCGGAGGCCAGGCGGCTGGTCTCGGTCCGGGCGGCGACGGAGGTGGTGCTCCTTTTCCTGCGGGCGGCGGATATCGCGGCGCTGCTGCAGGAGCATCCGGTGCTCTACCGGGATTTCTACCGGCTGAGCTACATGAACTTCTCGACGACCTTCTTCCTGATGTCGAACATCTCGCTGGTCTCCTCCGACGCCCGCGTGGCGCTGCGGCTGCTCCTGCAGCTCGAGCGCGCGCCCGACCCGCAGGGCCATGTGAACCTGTCGCAATCCAGCCTGGCCGAGCTCGTCGCCCTGTCCGAGCCGACCTTGCAGCGCATGCGGAAGCGGCTCAGCGACCTGTGCTGCAGCGAACAGGCCTATCGCCGCATCCGGGTCACCGACCGCGAGAAGCTGCTGCAGCTCTGCGGCGAGGGCGTCAATCTCGAAAATTTCCGCTGAGCCCGCCGCCTCCGTCTTGCGGGGCCTCCGGCTCGGCGGGGAGATTCAGGCCCGGCCGCGCTGGCGACGCAGGGAAGGGCGCCCGCGCTTCTGCAGCCCTTCGCAGTCGCCGACGGATGGCACTGCCGCCGCTGCGCGTCTGCCTGACGGCCCGAATGCGGTCTTTCCGCGCGGCGTGCCGCCATGTCGCCATCCATGCCGCCATCCGTGCCGCACCGCCCGGACTGCAGGCACTGCGCGCTCAGCGGCCGGTCACGAGGCAGGGCAGGGGCGCGGAGACAGAGCGGCCCGCGCGCTCGGCGGTCTCGCGGATGACCATCATCGGGGTTCCGGCCTCGGGATCGGCGAGGATGCGCGCGTCGATGTCGAAGGCCCGGCGCAGCGTTGCGCTGTCGGCGACCGCGGCGGGCGCGCCGCTGGCGACCAGCCCGCCCTCGCGCAGCACGACGACATGGTCGGCATAGCGGAAGGCCTGGTTGAGATCGTGCAGCACGGCGACCACGGTGCGGCCCTCGGCGGCAAGCTCGCGGCAGAGCTCCAGCACCTCGACCTGATGGGCGATGTCGAGATAGGTCGTCGGCTCGTCGAGAAGGACGATCGGCGTCCGCTGGGCAAGCACCATCGCCAGCCAGGCGCGCTGCTGCTGCCCGCCCGAGAGCGCGGCGACCGGCTGGCCGCCAAGCTCTGCCACGCCCAGCCGCCGCAGTGCCGCCTCGACGATGTCGCGGTCGCCGCCGCGCAGTGCGCCCCAGATATTCGAATGCGGGCTGCGGCCGTAGCTGGCGAGCTGCCGCACCGTGACCCCGTCGGGCGCGGCCAGGGATTGCGGCAGCATCGAGATGCGCCGGGCCAGGTCGCGGGCGGAGAGGTCCTGCAGGCGGGTGCCCTCCACGCTCACGCGGCCCGCGGCGACCGGCAGCACGCGGGTTAGGGCCTTGAGGATGGTGGACTTGCCGCAGCCATTCGGCCCGATCAGCGCGGTGAAGCGGCCGCGCGGCAGCGACACGCTGAGCCCGTCGATCACGGTCCTGCGGCCATAGCCGAGGGTGAGCCCGTCGAAGGTCAAGGCAGCGTCCATTATCGCATCCTGTAGAGCAGCCAGAGGAAGTACGGCGCGCCGATCACCGCGGTCATGATGCCGACCGGGATCTCGGCGGGCGGGGCGATGGCGCGGCCGAGCGTGTCGGCGGCCAGGACGATTGCCGCGCCCGTGGCCGCGGCCGCGGGCAGCGTGGCCAGCATGCGGCCGGGCTGCAGCAGGCGCGCGACATGCGGCGCGACGAGCCCGACGAAGCCGACCGGCCCGGCAATCGCGACGGCGAGCCCGGTCATCGCCACCGCGAGCGCCAGCGCCGCGGCCTGCACCCGCCCGGTGCGGACCCCGAGGGCGCGGGCGCTCTCTTCGCCGAGCGCGACGAGATCCAGGGACTTCGCCAGGGGCAGCGCGGCCAGCGCCAGCGGCAGCAGCGGCGCGATCAGGGGCATCTTGCTCCAGCCGCTCGCCCAGAGCGATCCGGTCAGCGCCAGCAGCGCGGTGTTGATCTCGACCGGATGGGTCAGCAGGAGGAACTCGGTCGCGCCGGCCAGCGCGGCGGAGAGGGCGATGCCCGAGAGGGCGAATTTCAGTGGCGAGAAGACGCCGGCATTGCAGGCCAGCAGGATCGCGGCCCCGGCCGCGCCGCCGGACACGGCCAGCACCGGCAGCCAGGCCGGATCGAGCCCGGGAAAGACCAGGAGCCCGAGGGCCAGCGACAGCCCGGCGCCCTGCGTCACCCCGAGGATGTCCGGCGAGGCCAGCGGATTGCGGATCACCGCCTGGACCAGCGCTCCTGCCATTCCCAGTGCCCCGCCGACGGCCGCGGCGGTCAGAGCGCGCGGCAGCCGGTGGTTCCAGATGACGAAATCCTGCGCGTCGCGCGCCCAGCCGAGCCGCAGTGCCTCGCCCGGCGCCACCCAGCTGGTGCCGAGGCAGAGCGCGGCGGCGAAGAGCAGGACCAGAAGGCCCGCGAGCGGCACGGCGCGGTTCATGCCGCCCTCCGCGCCAGCAGGAGGAACGCCGGCGCGCCGATCAGCGCGGTGACGGCTCCGGCGGGCGTCTCGGACGGGAAGGCCACCGCCCGCGACAGGATGTCGGAGGCCAGCAGCAGCGCGGCACCCAGAAGCGCGGCGAGCGGCAGCGCCCGGCGCAGATCCGTGCCGACCAGCGCATAGGCCAGGTTCGGCGCGATCAGGCCGAGAAAGGCGATCGGCCCGGCCACGGCCACCGTCGCGCCGGTCATCACGCAGCCCAGCAGGAAGACCAGGGCCCGCAGGCGCCCGATCCGCACGCCGAGCGCCAGCGCCGCCTCGTCGCCGAGCGCGATCAGGTTGAGCGGCTTGGCAAAGGCCCCGGCCGCCAGCCCGGCGGCCAGCAGCACGGGGGCCAGCAGCCGGACATCCCCGAAACCGGTATTGGCCAGCGACCCGGCCAGCCAGTTCAGCACGCCGAGGGCGCGCTCCTCGGCCAGGAGCACGACGAGCCGGGTCAGCCCGGCGCAGAGCGCCGCCATCGTCATCCCCGCCAGCACCAGCCGGATGCGCGAGGCCTCCGCCGAGAAGGCCGAGCCGAGCAGCATCACCAGCGTCCAGGCCGCCGCGCCGCCCAGCGTGGCCGCCACCGGGCCCGGCACCGACGCCCCGGCCAGGCCGCTGCTGACGATCGCCAGGCCGAGGCTCGCCCCGCCAGTTACCCCCAGCAGCGACGGCGAGGCCAGCCGGTTGCGCGTCACCCCCTGCATCAGCCCGCCGGTCAGCCCCATCATCGCCCCGATCAGCACGCAGACCATCGCCCGCGGCAGGCGGACCCGGGCGATGATCTCGGTCATCGTGCTGCGCGCTCCGCCGGTCCAGAGCGGCGCGGCATCCGCCAGCCCGAGGGGGAAGGCCGAGAAGGCCCAGAGCGACCACAGGAACAGCCCCGCCACCAGGGCGAGGCTGCCGGCCAGCCAGAAGACGGTGCGCGCCAAGCCGTCACTCCTGCGGGGCGGCGTAGCTGCCGTCGAGGATCTCGATCGTCGTCCGGGCGATCTTCTCGGCGGCGATGATGCCGCGGTTGCGCGCCCAGACATTGCTGTCGACGGCGACCACATGGCCCTGCTGCGCCGCGCCGAGCACGCTCCAGAGCGGCCCGTCCTGCCAGGTGTCGACGATCGAGGGGCGGCGGTAGTGCCCGACCAGCAGGTAGCCGGGATCAAGCGCCAGGAGCTGCTCGATCGAGACGAATTCATAGGCGTCGCCGCCCTCGCGGATCTCGGGCACGGTCAGGCCGAGGCTCTGCAGCACCCCGCCGGAATAGCTGTCTGGCCCGTGCAGCGACAGGCTGTCCTCGCGCGCTGCGCCAAAGATCACGGTCGCCCCGCCGGGCAGTACCGCCTTCGCCTTGGCGGCGTAGTCCGCCATCCGCTCGTGATGGAGCTCCAGCCGGGCGGCCATTTCGGCGTCGCGCCCGACCGCATGGCCGACGATCTCCGCCGATGCCAGGCTCTCTTCGTAGCTCTCGCCGCGCGAGGGCAGGAGCAGCGTCGGCGCGATGGCAGACAGCGTCTCGTAGCTGGCCGCATGCCGGTCGAGATCGGCGATGATCAGATCGGGCTTCAGCGCGGCGATGGTCTCCGTCGCGGGCTGCGCGCGGGTGCCGACCGAGGTCCAGTCGCCGGTCACCTCGCGCACTTCCGGGGGCAGGCGGCTGGCGTCATTGTCGTCGGCCACGCCCACCGGCGACACGCCGACCGAGGCGAGCGCGTCGACGAAGGAGAATTCCAGGGCCACCACCCGTTCCGGCGTGCCGGGCAGCTCGAGCACATGGCTGCCGTCGGAGATGGTGATCGGGTCGGCCAATGCCGAGCTCGCGCAAAGGAGAAGGCCTGCTGCGAGGGGGCGGAGGAGCTGCATGTCACGTCCTGGTCTTGCACGTCCTCCCCGGGGACCCGGTTAGTTCAATCGACTAAAACAGTCAACTAATCGGTTTCCGCGTGTGGATAATTCGGGACGGGTCTTCATCGCATGCTCTCGCACGGTATGGAGCGCCCGCCGGACCGGGCCCGGCACTGCCGTGGCCGCGATGCCGGCAGCAGCGTCCGGACGGGATGCGCCGGGAGCATGGCCCGCTTCGTGGTTCGGGACCGGCCCGGGGGCGCGTTCGGGCACGGGGCGTCGGGCATGGCGGGGTTCCGCACGGAATTGGCCGGACGGATGGTGGCGCGGACCGGCATCGGCTCCTTATCCGCCCGGGACCCGCGCATCGCCCCGAGCGCGCAAGGGAAGGGCGCGGAACCGCCCGGTTCCGCGCCCTTTGCAGTGCGTCCCGCTGATGGCGCTCCGTCAGGAGGCCTTCTTGAGGAACTCGTCGATCTTCGACTCCGCCTCGTCCTTGGCCAAGCCGTATTTCTCCTGCAGAAGGCCCTTGAGCTCCTCGCGGTCGCCCTTGGCGCGGGTCATGTCATCCTCGGTGAGCTCGCCCCACTCCTGCATGACCTTGCCTTTCCACTGGTTCCAGTTGCCTTCGACGATATCCCAGTTCATGGGTCTCTCCTTTCGCGTTGCTATCGGGGGGACAACGCCGGGCGGGGTCCGCGGTTCCCGCAGGCGGCCTCGCATTCGCATTCGCGTGCGCGGCCGCGCAGCCTCGTTCCGCCGGGCCCGGATGGGCGGCGGCTGGGGACGGGTCCGCAGGGCCGGGGCAGGACGCGCAGGCAGGGGCCGGAGACGGCAGGCATGGGCCCGACGCATCGACGGTGGGGAATGGCGCCGGAAGGTCGGGGCGGCGGCGGGCGCAGGATGTCGTCCGGCCTTGCGGCGCGGGCGGCGACCATGCCGGGCTGGGGCCGGCAGAGCCGCGTCGCATCGGGCCCGTTCCGTCGGGTCCGGCTGCCGCTCGGCATCGCCGGGAGATCCAGCGCGAAGGGCCCGGCCGGGACGGGCACGCGTCCCATGGTTGTCCGGACAGCCCCGGCCGCCGCCATCGCCCTGAGCGTAGGCGCCGCGCGATCCGCGGGGGCGGCCGGCAGACGTCTGCGGGCAATATGCATGCGACGGCGGGCGGGACTGATCCTAGCATGGCGGGAGGGCCGTGCCGCAGACGGCGGGACAAGAGGGCGAAGCCCGGTTCCGGCGCCCGCGCGGTCCCGGATCGGCGCATCCCGCCGTGATCCTGCCGGGGCAGAGGTGCCGGCGCGGACGGGCCTGTCGCTGCCGCAAGGCCGCCTGGCCGACGGGAAGGCGGCGCGGACGGCTGGTGGGTCCGGGCGCTGGCGGCAGGCCGGGAAGGGCAGCATCTGCGGGGAGAGGCGGCGCCCTGACAGTGACGGCGGGCCGTGCGGGGCCCTGTCGGCGCCATCGTTCCGGCAGGGCCGGACGGGTGGCGCCGTGGTCTCTCCGGCCCGGTCCGCGTGGCTGCATCCCATGCCGATCCGCCCTTTCCGACAGCGTCCGCGATGCGGCCTTTCGCCAGTGTCCGGCTGCCAGTCATCCCGAAGGCAGCGCTGCCGGCAGGCTGCGCCATGGGCACCCGGCGGCCAATGCGGCGAAGGGAGCGTCACCTGCGGGCCGGAGCGCCTTGCGCCAAAGGCCCTGCAGGCCGGATCAGGAGGCGGTCTGCAACAGCCCGTTCTCCAGCGCGAACCAGACCAGCTGGGCATCGGTTTCCAGCCCGAGCACGCCCTTGATCTGGTAGTGGTTGTTGCGCACCGTCTTCTGGCTGATCGCCAGTTCCTCCGCGACGCGCTCGACCGGCCAGCCGCGGGCCAGAAGGCACAGGATCTCGGTCTGGCGCGGGCTGAGATCGCCGAGGCCGGTGCCCGCGCCCGAAATGCGGTCCCGCGCGATCTCGGCGATCACGTCCGGAGAGATCACCGTGCGGCCGCGCAGCGTGCCGAAAATCGCCTCGACCAGCAGCCGCGGGTCGCTGCTCTTGGTGACATAGCTTGTGGCGCCGGCCTGCACGGCCTTCAGCGCGAAGGCCGCGCTGAGATGCATGGTGAAGACGACGATGCGCGCCTGGCCGTCATACTGGCGGATATGGCGGATCGCCTCGATGCCGCTGGCGCCGGGCAGGGTGACATCCATGACCACCACATCGGGCTGCAAGTCGCGGAACCGCGCATAGGCGGTCCTCGCATCCTCGGCCTCGCCGACGATCTTCAGCCCCGGCTGCAGGTCGATCAGCCGGCGGTAGCCCTCGCGGACCACCGGATGGTCGTCGACGATGAGAACGCTGCACTCCGTCATGCCGCGCAGCGCCCCTGCGGGTCGGGCAGCGTCACGCGGATGCGCAGCCCGCGGCCGGTCTCCTGCAGCGAGAGCGTGCCGCCCATCGCCTCGGTGCGCTCCGCCATGCCGAGAAGGCCGTGGCCCGGCGTGCCCGCATCCGCCCGGCCGCCGCCGTCATCCTCGACGCTCAGCGCGATGCCGCCGGCCTCGTGGCAGAGCGCGACATCGACCCGCGAGGGCCTGCCGTGGCGCATCGCGTTCGTCACGCATTCCTGCACGATGCGGTAGAGGTCGAGCGCCACGGCGCCGTCCAGCTCCGCCTCGTCGAGCGTGCTTGCCAGCGACAGACGCACGCTGCTCTGGGCCTGCCAGCCGGAGAGCATGCCGCGCAGGCTGGCCGCGAGGCCGACCTCGTCCAGATCCGGCGGGCGCAGCCGCGCGAAGGCGCCGCGCAGGCAGGCCATCATCGCGCGGATATTCGCGCCGATCGCCTCGGCATCGCGCGCCAGCGCGGGGGCGGCGGGCTGGGCGGCCAGGCTGATCGAGGCGGCAAGCGCCGCGGTCGCCGTCAGCATCTGGCCGAATTCGTCATGCAGGTCGCGCGCCAGCTGCCGCCGCTCGACATCCTCGACCTCGATCAGGCGGCGGGTCAGGGTCCGGCGCGCCTCGGTGCCGGCGCGCAACTGCTCTGCCAGGCGGTTGACCGCGTCCGCGATGCGGCGGAACTCCGCGGCGCCCGAAGGGGTCACGCCCGCGTCCAGATCGCCATTGGCCAGCCGGTCGAGCCCCCGGACGATGCCGCCGACCGGCTCCAGCCGGGAATAGATCGCCAGCGTGCCGAGCAGCAGTACCCCCGCCGCCAGGCCCAGCGTCTGCCACAGCGCCAGCCGCACGCGCTGCCAGGCCAGCGTGGCGGCGGCGACCGGGTCGAAAGCGACCTCCAGCGCGTAGACGCCGTCCTGCGAGGCGCTGCCCGCGCCGGTCAGCCGCGGCATCGGACCGAAGACCCGCGTCACCGTCTTGCGGAAGCCCGCCGGGGCGACCGGGCCGAAGACCTGCCAGCTGGCGCAGAGCCGCCGCTCGGAAATCGCACGCTGCTCGAAGCTGATGCAGGTGCCGGGCGCCATCAGCCCGAGGAGCTTGATCGAGGTCATCTCGGCATAGAGCGGCTCGCCCGCCCGCGGCTCCATGTGGTAGCTGCGCTCCAGCGCGTAGCCCGCGCGGGTCAGCGTGTTGCGGGTCATGCGGTCGACGGTCTCGTAGGCGCCGGCCGCCGCCAGGGCGACGGTGATCGCGCCGGCCGCCACTGTCACCAGCCACAGCGTCAGAACGAGTCTCAGCCTCAGGCTCATGGCCTCTCCTCCCTCGGGTCCCTGCGCCGAGGATCGGGCAATCCGGCCCGCCTGTCGCGGGCAAATTGCCCGGAGTTCGGCGAATTGCGGCTAAAGTCCTTGCTCCCTGCGCCAGTCATGGCGTGATGCTGGGGCATGCGCGGGAGGAGAGCATGGAAGATCTATCGAGCGAGGGCCCGAATGCGGGGGCAGCTTCGGCGCCCGCCCGGCGGCTGGTGCGCCATCTGGAAGACGGGCTGATCGGGCAGGCGGTCCTGGTCGAGCGGCTGGTGATCTGCCTGCTGACCGGCGGGCATGTGCTGATCGAGGGGCCGCCGGGGCTGGCCAAGACCCGCTCCGTCCGGCGGCTGGCCGATGCCGTGGAGGGCAGCTTCGCCCGGGTGCAGTGCACGCCCGACCTGATGCCTTCGGACGTGACCGGCACGCAGATCTGGCGCCGCGAGACCGGCAGGATGGAGTTCCTGCCCGGCCCGGTCTTCCATTCGCTCCTTCTGGTCGACGAGATCAACCGCGCCCCGCCGAAGGTCCAGTCCGCGCTGCTCGAGGCGATGGCCGAAGGGCAGGTGACCAGCGGCGGGACCGCCCGCCCGGTGCCCGAGCCCTTCATGGTCGTGGCGACGCAGAACCCGCTGGAGCAGGAGGGCACCTTCCCGCTGCCCGAGGCGCAGCTCGACCGCTTCCTCTTCCATGTCCTGCTCGGCCTGCCGGACGGGGCGACGGAGCTGGCGATTCTCGATCTGGTGGAGGGCGAGCTGCGCGCGCCCGAGGGGGCGCGGATCCCGCGGCTCGGCCTTGCCGATCTTGCGGCGATGAAGCGGGAGGTGGCGCAGGTCCATCTGTCGCCCGCGCTCCGGCAGTACATCGTCGCGCTGGTGATGGCGACGCGGCAGGCGGATCACGGGCTGTCGGTGACGGAGCGGCTGCGCCATGCGGTCAGCCCGCGCGGAACCCTGTCGCTGGCGGCGGCGGCCCGGGCGCGGGCCTGGCTGCACGGCCGCAGCTACGCGGTGCCCGAAGACGTGCAGGCGCTGGCTCCGGACGTGCTCTGCCACCGCATGGCGCCGAGCTGGCGGGCGCTGGCCGCCGGAGAGACCTCGCGCGCGATCATGGCCGAGATCCTCGCCGCGGTGGCGCCGCTGTGACTTCGGGGGCGGTGCTGTCGCTGGAACGGCTGGTCGCGCTCGCCGCGCTTGCCGGGGCGGAGCCGCCCGGCGGGGCCCTGTCGCGCGGCGCCGGGGCGGGGATCGACGGGCGGCGGCGCGGAGATGGCGGCGATCCCTACGACCTGCGGCCCTTCGTCGATGGCGACGACCCCCGGCTGATGGACCCCGCCGCCACGGCGCGCAGCGGCCGCCCGCAGCTGCGCCGCCGCCACGAGCAGGTGGAACGCTGCACCCTGCTGGCGGTCGATTTCCGTTCCCCGATGCTCTGGGGCACGCGCGGCCGGTTCCGCTCGGTCGCGGCGGCCGAGGCGGCAGTGCTCGAAGGCTGGCGCGCGGTCCTCGCAGGCGGAAGGACGGGCCTTGCGGTGCTGCGCGACGGCGGCATCGACTGGCTCCCGGCCCGTCCCCGCGAGGCCGCCATGCTGGAGATCGCCGCGATGCTGGCGCGGACCCATGCCGAGGTGATGGCGCAGCCCGCCGGGACGTCGCCCACGCTGGCCGGGCTTCTGCCGGAGGCGGCGGCGCGCAGCGCCTCCGGCACGGAGATCCTGCTGGCGACGGGGATGGATCTGCCGGGCGACGCCTTCGCCGCGACGCTGGCCGCGCTGGCGCGGCGCAACCGGATCCAGATCCTGCTGGTGCAAGACGCGGTCGAAGCGGAGCCGCCCGCGGGATGGTTCACGGTCCGCCTCGGCGGCCGCATGGCGCGGGGACGCTTCGGCGCGTCGCAGACCGCGGCGGACCTGGAGGCCGAGGCGGTTCCGGTCCGGATCGTGCGCGCGGACCGGCCGGAGACGGTGGCGCCATGACGCCGGAAGAGCTCCTGCAGAGGCTGGCCCCGGTCCGCGTGCCCGAGGCCTTCGCGCGGTTCGGCCCGCAGGACGCGCTGGCGGCGATCGCGCTGGGGCTCTTCGCCGCCCTCCTGCTGTGCCTGGCGCTGCGCGGCCTGACCCGCGCGCGGCCGCGTCCCGCCGACCGGGCCCGCGCCGGGATCGCAGTGCTTGCGGCCCTGCCGCCGCAGGCGCGCATCGCCGGGCTGGCGGCACTGCTGCGCGAGCTCGGCGGCGAGATGCCGGCGGGCGGGCGGGACGCGCTCTACGACCCGGCCGCCGCGGCCGATCCCGCCCCGCTCGAGGCGGCCGTCCTGGCCCAGGCGCGGAGGGCCCGGCGATGAGCCTTGCCGCCCCCTGGGTCCTGCTCCTCCTGCCGCTGCCCCTCCTGCTGGCGGTCCTCCTGCCGCCGCGCAAAAGCGGCAGCGGCGCGCTCTACCTGCCGCCGGCGCTGGCCGCGGCCTTCCGCCCCGCGGCCGCGGCGCCGGTCCGCCGCCACGCCCGGCTGATCGCGCTCGGCCTCGCCTGGATCGCGCTGGTCGCCGCGCTGGCCGGGCCGCGGCAGGAGCGGGTGCTCGATCTCGTGCCCGCCTCCGGCCGCGACATCATCCTGGCGCTGGACCTCTCCGGCTCCATGGAGCGGGAGGATTTCATGCTGGACGGAAGGACCGTGTCGCGCCTCGCCGCCGTGCAGGCGGTGGCCGCGCAATTCGTCCGCGGCCGGGCCGGCGACCGGGTCGGGCTCGTGGTCTTCGGCGATCGTGCCTATGTCGTCGCGGCGCCGACCCATGACGTGGCCGCCGTGGCGGAGGCGATCGGGACGCTGCAGATCGGCGTGTCGGGCAAGGCCACTGCGATCGCCGACGGGCTGGGGCTCGCCATCCGCCGACTGCGCGCGCGCGAGGCCGAGAGCCGCGTCATCCTGCTGCTGTCGGACGGGCAGGACACGACCGGGCTGGTCGATCCGGTGGCGGCGGCGCGGGCCGCGGGCGAGATGGGCATGCGGGTCTACACCATCGCCCTGGGTCCCGGAGAGCCGGACGGCGCCGGCGACGCGCGGGAGGCCGTCGACACGGAGACGCTGCGCCGGATCGCCGGGGCGGCGCGTGGCGAGAGCTTCCGGGTCCGCACCACCGGCGACCTGGAGGCGGTCGCCGCGGCGATGAACCGGCTCGAGCCGAGCCCGTCGGAGCGGCCGCCGGTGCGGACCTGGCGGTTGTTCTGGCCCTGGCCGGCGGCGCTGGCGGCGGCGGGGCTCGCCCTGGCGATGCTGCTGCAGGCGAGGGAGGCGGCATGACGGTGCCCGAGCTGATCCTGCTGCGGCCGCTCTGGCTTGCCGGCCTGCCGCTGGCCCTGGCCGCGGCCGTGCTGGCGCGGCGCCATGCCGGCGGGCTGGCCGCCTGGCGCCGCGTGGCCGATCCCGCCCTGCTGGAGGCGATGCGCCGCCGCGGCCATGTCACGCCGTCCCATTCGGGCGCCGAGCCCTGGCTGGCGGCGCTGGCCCTGGCGCTGCTCTGCGCCGGGCTGGCCGGGCCTGCCGACCGCGACCCGGACGCCCCCGTGCTGCGCGACCGCCATCTGCTGCTGGTGCTGCTCGACCTCTCGCCCTCGGTCACGCGGGGCGGCGGGCTCGACGATGCGCAGGCGGCGGTCTCCCGCCTGGTCGATATCGGCGGCACGCGGCCCACGGGGCTTATCGTCTATGCCGGAGAGAGCTTCCTCGCCGCGCTGCCCACCGAGGATCCCGGCGCGGTCCAGGGCATGATCGCGGTGGCGGACGGCGAGACGATGCCGGTCGGCGGCAGCCGTCCCGACCGGGCGCTTGCCATGGCGCAGCGCGTGCTGCGGGATGCGGCGGCCCCGGAGGCCGATGTGGTGCTGGTCTCCGACGGCGGCGGCATGGGACCCGAGGCCCTGGGCATCGCCCGGCAGATGGCGGAAGAGGGCAGCCGGATCTCGGCGGTCTTCGTGCCGCAGGGCGCGCCGCAATACGGCCTGCCCCCCGGCGACCCGGAGGGGCTGGAGGCCGTGGCACGGGCCGGCGGCGGGCGGATGGCCGATGCGGGCGCGGCCGGTACGGTGGACGCGCTGCTGCCGGTCCGGCGCGGCACGGGCGCGCGCGGGACGGAGCTGCGCGCGCTGCAGTACCGCGACCGCGGCCCCTGGCTGGCGGCGGCGGCGCTGGTCCCGCTGGCGCTCCTCTTCCGGCGGAGGCGGGCATGAGGCTGCGGCATCTGGCACTGGCGGCGCTGGCCTGCGCGATTGCCGCGGGTCCGCAGGCCTGGGCGAAGCTTGCCTGGCAGGCGGGCTTTCCGGCCGTGGCGGTGCCGCTGCTGCGCGATCCGGCGGTGAGGGCCGCGGCGCTCCATGCGGCGGGGCGCTATGCCGAGGCCGATGCGGGCTTCGCCGCGGTGGGGCGCAGCGCCACCTACAACCGCGGCCTGACCCTGGCGGCGACCGGCGACTATGCGCTGTCCGTGGCCTATTTCGACGCCGTGCTCTTTGCCGACCGCTATGACGCGGAGGCCCGGCGCAACCGCGATGCCGTCCGGGCGCTGGTGCCGCCGGTCATCGGCGAGGCCATGGGGCATGGCCGGATCGAGGCGCTGCTGGCCGAGGCGGGGGTGAAGACCGCCGCCTTCGATCCCGAGGCCCCCGAACGGCCGATCGAGGACCGGGAGGGCGACCTGCAGCGCACCAAGACCAAGCGCCCGGTGACCGGCGAGCGTACGGCCGCGGCCGACAGCGCCTGGCTGGACACGCTGGAGGACGCGCCGGGCGCCTATCTCCGGGCGCGGCTGGCCGCCGAGATGGAGCGCCGCCGCGCTGCGGGCGAGGCGCATGGCGAGGAGGACAGCCAATGGTGAGGCTCCTGCTCCTGCTGCTGGCGGTCGCGCTGCCCGCGCAGGCGGATCCCCGCGACGCCCCCCGGCTGGAGCTGGTCCTCGATGCCCGCGAGGCGGCGCCCTTCGAAGGCGAGATGGTGCTTGGCACCCTGCGCGGCACCTACCGGCAGAACATCGCCCGCGAAGAGCTGAAACTGCGCCCGATGGCGGATTTCGACTGGGTCCGGCTCGGCCTCGACCGCTGGAGCGAGGAGCGCGTCGACGGGCTGCCCGCCCGCATCTTCGAGCGGCGCATCGCCTTCTATCCGCGCAGGCCGGGCGATTTGGAGATCCCGCCGATCGCCCATGCGCTGGAAATCTCCGGTCCCGATGGCCGGCGCGACAGCGTCATCGTCCGCTCCGCGCCGGTGGCCCTTGCGGTGCAGCCGTCCCCGGCGGTCGGCGGGGCGCGCTGGCTGCCGCTGCGCGCGCTCGAACTGTCGGAAAGCTGGGATGCCGATCCCGCGCGGCTGGCGGACGGGCAGAGCGTGACCCGCCGCGTCGTCCTGCGCGCCTTCGGGGCCACGCCCGAGATGCTGCCGCAGCAGCCCGCGCTGCGCCAGCCCTGGCTGATCAGCTTCACCCCGCCCGAAGAGCGCCATTTCCAGGTCACGCAGGAAGGGCCGGTCTCCACCCTGGTCTGGACCTGGCACCTGCGGCCGGTCACCGGCGAGCCCGGGGTCATTCCGCCGGTCGAGATCCCCTGGTTCGATACCGGCGAGCGCGCGCCGCGCGTGGCCGTGATCCCCGCCGCGGCGATCGGCTATGCGAGCTTCGCCGGGAACGCCGCCTCTGGCTGGCGCTCGGTCGCGGAGATCGGCCATGGCTCCTGGCTGCTGGCGGGGCTCTCCGCCCTGATCGCGACGGCGGCGGCCTTCAGGGAGCGGCGGGCGCCCTCCTGGCTGCGCGGCGCAATAGCGCGGCGCCTGCGGCTCTTCCGGCTGCGCCGCCGCGTCCGCGCCGGAGATCTGGCCGTGTCGCGGCAGATGGCCTCGCAGGTGCTGCAGGACCTGCCGGGCCTCGGCGAAGACCAGCGCCTCGGCCATCTGCGTCCCGTGGACGAGCTGCTCTATGGCGAGCTGGCGGCGGACCGGCCGGGACGGCTGCGAAAGCTCTATGCGCGCACGAGGAAGGCCGCCCTGTCCCGGCGGCAGCGCGGGTAGCGGAGAGGCGCGCAGTGGTGTCCGGACGGGCCGCTGAACGGG
Organism: Poseidonocella sp. HB161398; assembly: GCF_005870025.1. GTDB lineage: Bacteria > Pseudomonadota > Alphaproteobacteria > Rhodobacterales > Rhodobacteraceae > Mangrovicoccus. Next base: position 14,802 of record NZ_VATA01000070.1, on the reverse strand, counting down.
CGATGTCCCGTGCGGCGCCGGTGCCGGTGGCAAGCCGCGGTGGCTTGCGCAGGCTGGCCCGGCGCCGGGCAGCGGAGGCGACCGCCGTGGAAATGCCGTCCGCCAGTGCGGCGGCGGGGCAGGACCGGTCCCTCCGGCGCAGGGCTGCAGGCAATCGCCGCTCCCTCTTCCGCGGGCGGGCACCGGCCTCCTGCGGAGGCCGGAAGGATGAGCCGGGGGCGCATACGGCGCGGCGGCGATGGCTGCGCGCCTGTCTTGCGGCGCCGGAAAAAGAAAGGGGCCCGCGCAACGGGCCCCGTCCTGGTTTTCATGTCTGCTGCAGGACCGTCAGTGCGTTGCCGCCTCAGCCCGGACCGTGGCGACATCCGCGGCGCTGACCGCCGGTGCGTCATTGCCCCAGGCGCCGCGCAGGAAGCTCGCCAGCTCGGCGACCTCGTCGTCCGACAGCCGGTCGGCATAGCCCTGCATCACCAGATGCATCGGCCGCTTGGCGGTGGAGGGCACGTCGGCGCCGTTCAGGATCACCGAGATCAGCGGCTTGGTCTTCGCCGCGGTCACCAGCGAATTGCCCTGGAGCTCGGGGAAGATCTCGGGCGCGCCCTTGCCGGTGACGAAATGGCAGGCCGAGCAGTTGTCGAGATAGAGCCGCGCGCCTTCGGGCATGCCGGGCTGCGCCTCGGTCAGCATCTCGGCGGTCGCCTTGCCCGCGGCATCGGCCGGAGCATCGGGCATCGGCCCGGCATTCGAGGCCAGCGTCGCGGGGATCTCGCCGGCATCGCCGTCGAGCCCCTTCAGGAAGGCGGCCATCGCGATGTTGTCGGCGTCGCTCAGGTGCTGCAGCGAATGCTCCACCACCAGCCCCATCTCGCCATTGGCGGCGGAATGGACGTTGCGGCCCGTGGCCAGATAGGCGGCCATCTCGGCCGTGCTCCAGTCCCGCAGCGAGGAGCCCTCGCCATGCAGCGCCGGGGCGCTCCAGCCGTCGATCGTGCCGCCCGCGAGGAAGTTCGCGTCACCGGCCGTCTTGCCGTCCTGCGCCATGAAGGCGTTGCGCGGGCTGTGGCAGGCGGCGCAGTGGCCGGGGCCCTCGACTAGGTACTGGCCGCGATCCTCGGTCTCCGACGCGCCAGCCGGGACGAAGCCGGGGCCCTTGTCCAGCGCCAGCCAGTTCCAGGCGCGGATGCCGAAGCGCAGGTTGAACGGGAAGTCGAGCGAGGTTTCCTCGACCGCGTTCCGCACCGGCGCCACCTCGGTCATGAGATGGTCGTAGAGGGCGCGCAGGTCCTCCTCGGTCATCATCCGGTAGTTCTCGTAGGGCATCGCCGGATAGAGATGCGTGCCGTCCGGCGCCACCCCGTCGATCATCGCCGCGCGGAAGTCTTCGAAGGACCAGCCGCCGATCCCGGTCTCGGGGTCGGGGGTGATGTTGGTGGACCAGATCGTGCCCATCGGGCTGGCGATGGCACGGCCGCCGGCCAGCTCTTCGCCGTCCGGCGCGGTGTGGCAGGCGACGCAGTCGCCGGCATCCATCACGTATTTGCCCTGGCCCGGTTCGGGTTGCCAGTCCGCCGCCAGTTCGGTGGCAGGCTGGGTGCGCTGGACCGGCACGAAGATGAAGGCCAAGAGCGCCACGACGCCCAGCACGACGAGGGCCGCGAGGATTCTGAGAAGCTTGGTCATGCTCTGTCTCCTCAGACCAGCGGACGCGGATTGGACAGGTACTGGGTGCGGATCGCGTTCACCGTCCAGTAGGCCAGGCCGCCGACCAGGCCGGTCGGGTTGTACTGGGTGTTCTGCACGAAGTTGCCCGCGCCCATGGCGAAGACGTTATGCGCCTTCCAGGTCTGGCAGTAGCGGTTGACCGCGCCCTCGGAGGCCGTCTCGGACATGATGTGGCCGCCGGTATTGTGCGTGGTCTGGTAGGGTCGCACGTCGTATTGCGCGCCGATATCCTTGAAGCTCGACTGCATCAGGTCGGGGTTCATCGACTGCGCCAGCGGTTCCATCCGCGACTTCTGGTACTGGTTCATCCGCAGGTCGTTGTCCTGCCAGTTGAACGTCATCCGCATCATCGGCCGCCCGTGGCGGTCCGTGTAGGTCGGATCGAGGTCCAGATGGTTGTTCGCATAGGACATGTGCGAGCCGTGCGAGCCGATCGACATCGCGTGACCGTACCACTTGCCGATGCCGTCCTTCCAGCCCGCGCCCCAGCTCGGCGTGCCCTTGGGCAGCGGCATGTTGCGGATCGGCTGGCCGTTGAACGTGCCCGAGCGCCAGTAGGAGCCGCCGATGAAGCCGAGCGCGCCGAAGTCGTTCTGGTTCACCGAGAAATCGTCGATGCACACGCCGTTGGCGCCATGGCCGACGAAGGGGTTGAAATGGTCGTCCTCGAAGAACATCGTGACGCCGCCATTCATCTGGTAGGCGTAGTTCTTGCCCAGCGTGCCGGTGCCGGTCAGCGGGTCATAGGCCTCGCCCAGCCCCGAGAGCAGCATCAGGTGGACGTTGTTCAGCGAGAAACTGGACAGGATGACGATGTCCGCGGGCTGGAACACCTCTTCCTGCGCGGCCTCGTCCCAGTAGGTGACGCCGGTCGCGGTCTTGCCGTCCTCGGCCAGCTCGACGCGCAGCACCTCGGACTGGGTGCGGTACTCGAAATTCGGCATCCGCTTCAGCGCGTCGAGGATCGCGGTCTGCGGCGAGGATTTCGAGTACTGGTAGCAGCCGTAGCGCTCGCAGAAGCCGCAGTAGTTGCACGGCCCCATCTGCATTCCGTAGGGGTTGACGTAGGCGGTCGAGGCGATCCCGGCCGGCGCCTGGAACGGGTGGTATCCGGCGGCGGTGCAGGCATCGTGGAACTTCTGGCTGTCCCAGGTCCGCTTCTGCTGGGGCATCGGGTAGTCTTCCGAGCGCCAGCCCTCGAACGGGTTGCCGCCCTCGCGGATCTCGCCATTGACGTTCCCGGCCTTGCCGGAGATGCCCGCGACCTTCTCGAAATGGGTGAAATACGGCTCCAGCTCGTCATAGCTGACCGGGTAGTCGCCCAGATTCATCCCCTCGGGGATGATCTCCTCGCCCCAGGTCTCGGTGACGTAGCTGCGCAGCTTCATCTCTTCGGGCTGCGGACGCCAGTTGAGGCCGTTCCAGTGGGTGCCCGCGCCGCCGACGCCGTTGCCCGGCAGGAAGGAGCCGAGGCTGCGATAGGGCAGGGCGGTCTCGCCGCCATTGCGCCGCACGGTCAGCGTCTGCTGCGACGGCTTCTGCATCATCTTCAGCCGGACGCCGTATTTCAGCTCGTCGATCTGGTTGGGATACTTGAAGTCCGGCACCGTGGCCTGGTCATGGCCGCGCTCCAGCGCGACGATGTCGAGCCCTTCGCGCGCCAGCTCGATCCCGGCGATCGAGCCGGTCCAGCCGAGGCCGACGATGACGACGTCTTTCTTCTGTTCCTGGCGTGCCATGTTCAGGCCCTTTCGCCGCTGATGGAGACCGGACCCAGCGGGTACTCGATATTGTGGCGCTCGGGCCATTCGCGATAGGCCGCGCGGGCGCCGGGGAAGCCGATATAGACCCAGGCCTGCATGCCGTGATTGCCGCCATAGAGCGGGTCGGCAAAATAGCCTTCCTTGGTATTGGCCAGCAGGATCGTGAAGAAGTCGCGCAGCTCGGGGTCGAGCCCGGGTTCGCCCTTCTGCAGCGCGGCCAGCGCCTCGTCCTGCCGGTCCGCGTCGAGCGCGGCGAACGCGGCGCCATAGGTGGTCTCGCACCAGGCGTCGAAGGCCGGGATGCCCTGGCGGTAGACTTCGGCCGGGCTCAGCGGCGTCTGCCAGCCGCGCGCGGGCGCGGCGGAGGCGTCATGCGGGCCCTCCATGTACCAGTCGTCGGCGCGGCCGTAGTCGCCCGCCAGCTGGCGGTCGATGAAGACGGGCACGCGCGCCTCGATGGCGCCGGGGCCGTCGCCGTCGGAGGGGATCAGCCGCGCGGTCGCGGCCATGACGAAGGCCCATTCGTCTGCGGTGAGGTATTCGCGCTCGTACTGGTCCAGCGGCACCGGCGGCGCGGCCTCGGCTTCGGCAGCGGAGAGGGCGAGCCCGGTGAGGGCGACCCCGGCCGCAGAGCCCTTGAGGAAGCTCCGGCGGCTCGGAAGTCCGGGAATGTCGGTCATGGAATGTCCTGCCTTTCGGGTGGAACATGTGTATGCATACAACTGCTCCGCACGCGTATGCCGTTGCATGCCGTGATGCAACCGCACATTCCGCAGGGTCCGTCTCGCAGCTCCGCGGCGGATATCCGGTGCGCGGGCCTCTCACCTGGCCAAGGGGTCTGCCCGGCGGGATTATGGCGTGATTTCAGTTTCTTGAAGTATATTTGTCCCGCCGGGGCATGTGCGAAAATGAAACTTCCGTTCATTCATGCACAGCCGATTGCTCATTTAGCCACATCAATTCCGGCCATGGCCGCGCTTGCGGCGCTGCCGCCGCGGGCGGGACGGGCCCGCCGGATCGCGCGCGCCCCGCACAGTCCGTCCCTTCGGGCGCGGCGTGGCCCGCCGGCATTGCGCCGGAACCGGCGCGCAGCGCCCTGCGGGCCTCCACTCTCTGGGCGGGGTCGCCGTCGCAGGGCCTGGCAACCGCTTGGCGGGATGTCCGCCGGCGGCGCGTCAGGCTCGGCTGCATGCCCCGTGCTGCCCGGCAGGCGCCGCCCCGACCGGCGGGCAGCCCCGGGGCCGGGCCTCGCGGCCTGTTGCTTTCGGCACGGTCCGATCCGCTGCGGCCCTTCCGCCATGGCCGGCCCCGGCTGACAACCGCAACGCCCCCCTCCCGCCGCCGGCCGTCTTCATGGGGAAGCCGCGCCTGACCCTGTCCGCAGGGCGCGCTTTCCGCCGCGGCGGCGGGGCGGCGTCCGGCAACCGCACGGAGTACCCGATGAGCTTCCGCCATCCAGCCGCCGGAGACGGCATCCTCGGCCTCACTGAGGACGGGTTCCAGGCCGAACTGCTCGATCGCCACAGCAACGACCAGCCCTGCTTCACCGCCTTCGCGATGGCGCAATGCCGGCGACACAGCCCTGGCCCGCCGCCCCGGCCGTGTCGCGGACCTCCTTCGGCGCGGCCGTCACCGCATAGGGCGACTGGCCCTCCTTATGATTGGCGAACAGGAAGACCTTTTCGGTGTCGACCGCGTGGCCGTATCCGCAGACCAGCCGTGTCCGACCCGGCCAGCAGGACGGTGCGATACCGGATAGGTCCTCGGGCATGGACCTGTCAGCAATGGCGCTGCGAGCGCTCTGGGGCCGCGATCCCGCCTGGACCTGCATAGTCGGCCGGGCAGGGGCCGGTCTTGGCTGCGCCAGGACGCCTTGCAGAGGCAGGCTCGGCCGAGGCGCGGCGATCCGGGGCGGGGCTTTGCGCGGGGAGGTCCCGCAAAAGGTTCTTGCCCTGCCAGCCGAGATGCTGGGCGGGCGGAGATCCGGCCGTGCCCGTCCGCGGGCGGCGCCTTCCGGGAGCGGGCGCGGGTGCATGTCCAGGGCCGCGTATCCAGACTCCGCGATGCCGGTGCCGGCCGGCCCGAAGCCGCCCGGTGGAGGACGCTCCCGCGGGGCAGGGCAGAGCGGCCCCGCAGTGATTGGGGCCCGCGCCTTGCTTGGCGGCGGTTCGTCCGGGGGGCGTTCCGGACGCTGCCGGAGGGTCCGGTCCCGGGCAAGGCCCGAGGGTCCGGCATCTTCAGTGGCGGCCGCCTTCCGGCTATTCCGGGCGGGATGCTGCCTGAGCCGGCAAGCCACCTATGGCGTATGCTGATGAATGCCTTCGGGCGCGCGGAGATGTCCGGAGGATGGCGCGGGGTCCGTGCGCGGCCTGCGCTATTCTCCTGCCTGCATTGGGCTAAACGGGTGGATCATTCGCCGCCAGAGTTCTCAAGATGCATCAAATATCCGCGTTTTCTGTTGGCTCGTGATAATTAATTGGTATGCTGATTGTATGTACAGGTCGTTTTCCCGCTGCTAGCCTCCATGCCACTGAGACATGCGAAGGTGGGCCAGATGGACAGCGACCTGCAGCGGCTCCGGGCAGCAGCCGGACTCCGGCTGGACGGACGATGAGTATCTCCCTCGAGGGCCTGGCCAAGAGCTATGGCGGGGTGGAGGCGGTGCGCGGGATGGACCTCTTCTGCCCGACGGGACAGATGCTGGGCCTGCTCGGGCCGTCGGGCTGCGGCAAGTCGACGACGCTGAAGATGATCGCCGGGATCGAGGCGCCGAGCGCGGGGCGCATCCTGTTCTCGGGCCGCGAAGTCCAGGCCCTGCCGCCCGGCGCGCGCAACATCGCCATGGTCTTCGAGGATTACGCGCTCTACGCGCATCTCTCGGTCTTCGAGAACATCGCCTTCCCGCTGCGGGTCCGCGGCACGCCGAAGGCCGAGGTCGCGGGCAAGGTCGGCGCGATCCTGAAGCTCCTGCGGCTCGACGGTATCGCGGGCGAGAAGGTGCGCAAGCTCTCGGGCGGGGCGCAGCAGCGGGTCTCGATCGGCCGCGCGCTGGTCCGGAACCCCGAGGTGATCGTCTTCGACGAGCCGCTGAGCCATCTCGATGCCGACCAGAAGGTCGAGCTGCGGACCGAGATCAAGCGGCTGCAGCAGCTGCAGGGCCTGACCTCGATCCTGGTGACGCATGACCAGACCGAGGCGATCGCCATGTGCGACGTGATCGCGGTGATGAATGCAGGCGAGCTGCAGCAGGTCGGCAGCCCGCAGGAGCTCTACGACCGCCCGGCGAATACCTTCGTGGCGCAGTTCATCGGCGAGCCGCCGATGAACCTGCTTGCCGCCGCTCTGGAGCAGGGGCCGGCCGGGCCGGTCCTTTCGGGGCCCGGCTGGCGCCTGCCGCTGGGGCCGCGCCATGGGGGGCTGCGGGCCGGGCCGGTGGCGGCCGGGCTGCGGCCCGAGGCGCTGCATCTCGTGGAGGGCGGCGCCGCCGAGGGCTGGGCCGTAATGCCGGGCGAGGTGCGCTTCCGCGAGCATCGCGGCGATACCGACGTGCTTCTGGTGTCGCTCGACGCGGCCGGGCCGGACGGGGCCGAGATCCATGTCTCGGCCGATGTGCCGGGGCCGAGCCCGCTGCGCGAGGGCGACCGGGTGCGGCTGGGCTTCGACGGATCGCGGCTGAGCCTCTTCGATGCGGCGACCGGGCGCAATCTGGAAACGGACGTCCCCGCGCAGGAGGCGGCGGCATGAGCCATGACGGACTGATCCTGTCGGGCCTGGCCCGGCGCTTCTCGGCGGAGGCCGGGCTCGGCCCGCTCGATCTCGACATCCGCCCCGGCGAGATCGTCGCGCTGACCGGTCCCTCGGGCACCGGCAAGAGCACGGCCTGCCGGATGGTCAGCGGGCTCGAGCGCCCCGATGCCGGGCGGATCTCGCTGGGCGGGCGGGGGCTGTCATCGCTGCCGGTGCAGGCCCGCGGCGTCGCCCACATGTTCGAATCCTACGCGCTCTATTCGCATCTGAGCGTCGCGCAGAACGTCGCCTTCCCGCTGCTGGCGCCGGGCAAGCCGAAGCTCGGGCGGGACGAGCTGGCGCGGCGGGTGCAGGCGCTGCTCGATGTCGCGCAGATCGGCCATCTGGGGGACCGCAAGCCCGGCGCGCTCTCGGGCGGGCAGAAGCAGCGCGTCGCGCTCTGCCGCTGCCTGGTGCAGGACGCCGCGGTCTATCTGCTCGACGAGCCGATCTCGCATCTGGATGCCAAGCTGAGGAACGAGCTGCGCGGCTGGATCCGCCGCCGTCAGACCGGGCTCGCCGTGCCGACGCTCTGGTCGACGCCGGACGCGATGGAGGCGCTGTCGGTCGCCGATCGCGTGGCGGTGATGATCGGCGGGAAGATCGTGCAATTCGGCACGCCCGAGGAGATCTATTTCAGCCCGGCCACGACCGAGGTCGCGCGGCTGGTCGGCGACCCGGCGATGAACCTGATCGAGGGGCGGCTGGAAGCGCGCGAGGGCGGCATGGCCGGGTTCCGCGGCAAGGGCATCGACCTGGCGCTGCCGGACAGGCTGGCCGCGCGCCTGCCGGGCGGCGCCCGCGACGTGGTGCTGGGGCTGCGGCCCTCGGCGATGCGGGTCGGCGGCGCGGATGCGTCGCTGCGCGTCTATGCCTGGGAGCCCTTCGGCAAGCACGCGATCATCACCGCGATGCTCGAGGACACGATGCTGCGGCTGAAGACGCCGCGGCTCGACCGGTTCGAGGCCAATCAGGAAATCGGCGTCGGCATCGACCCGGCCGGGCTGGTGCTCTTTGACGGAACGACCCGGAGGGCGCTGTGAGGCGCCCCCGGCAGACAACAAAAAAACAAATGACTCCAACAGGAACAGGGAAACGCAAATCATGGCTGCGATGCTGCTTCGACGGAAGACCCTATCTGCTGCGGGGCTGAGCGCCCTTGCCCTTGCCGCTGCCACGCAGGCCTCGGCCTGGAGCTACGAGGAGGCTGCCGCGCCCTATGCGGGCACGCAGATCAGCATTCTCGACGAGGTGACGCCCCTGCAGGAGCAGTTCGCCGAGATCGTGCCGGAATTCGAGAAGCTCACCGGCATCAAGGTCAACTACCAGCTGCTGAACCATTTCGAGGTGATCAACCGCGGCCAGGCGGACATGCTGTCGGGGCGCGGCGAATACGACGCGGTCATGGCGCACAGCCTGCAGGTCGGGCTTTTGATGGATGCGGGCGTGCTGATGCCGATCGACGGCTTCCTTGCCGATGCCGCGCTGACCGATCCGGATTTCGCGCAGGACGACCTGATCGACCCGGCCTTCTCCAGCCTCGCCTTCCTGGATGGCAAGCAGTACTCGTTCCTCAACTGGAACTACAACATGGTCTACTGGGCGCGGAACGACCTGCTGAGCGATCCGGGCGAGATGGAGGCCTTCGAGGCGGAATACGGCTATCCGCTGGCCCCGGCCGAGACCTTCGACCAGCTGCATGACATCGCCGAGTTCTTCACCCGCAAGTCGGGCGAGACCCTGGCGGGCGAGACGCTGGACAGCGATTTCTACGGCATCGTCATGGAAGGCATGAATGGCGGCGGCACCTATGTCCCGGTCTGGCAGGTCTTCATCAAGAACGCAGGCGGCGACATCTTCGATGCCGACGGCCACCCGACCTTCGACAGCCCGGCGGTCATCAAGGGGCTCGAGACCTGGGGCGACCTGTGGCAGTTCTCGCCTCCGGGCCAGGCGGAATACTCGCTGATCGACGTGCCGACCGTGATGGGCAACGGCATCGCCGCGCAGTCCATCGCCTATTCCGACTTCGTGCTGGGCATCGACCGCGAAGGCGCCTCGGCACTTCACGGGGAATTCGTCTACGGCCCGACCCCGGTCTATGCCGACGGGGACGAGTACCATGCGGCGGGCGAGCCCTCGGGCTATTTCATCTCGACGCATTCGAAGAACCCCGAGGCGACCTACCTCTTCCTGCAATGGGCGGCGGAGAAGAAGACCCAGGCGGAGCTGCTGTCCTCCGGCGTCGGCGTGCCGGTGCGCGACAGCTCCTGGGCGGAGCTGATGACCGAGGGCAACCAGCTCAACGGGCTCTATGACGCGATGAAGGCCAGCCTGGCGGGCGTCGAGGCGACCCCGAAGGCGCCGCGCTGGTTCCAGATCTCGGACGTGATGAACCGGATCTTCCAGCAGGTGGGCCTCGGCCAGGCCACGGCCGAAGAGGCCGCCGCCGCGCTGCAATCCGAAGTCACCGCGATCTGCGATCCCTGCATCCTGAAGTGATCCGACGACCCCGGACGGCGCGCCCCCGCGCCGTCCCTTTCCATCCCATGCCGGGCAGGGAGCCATGACCGAGATTTCCGCCGCACCCGCCGCTGCCGACCGACCGGCCGCCGGGGAGAGCTATCACCGCGAGAGCCGCTGGTACCCCTATGCGCTGATCGCGCCGACCATGCTGACGCTGACGGTCGTGGCGCTGGTGCCCTTCCTCTACATGGGCTGGATCAGCCTGCACGAGGCGCGCTACGGCCAGATCGGCGCCTTCGCGGGCTTCGCCAATTTCGAGAAGCTGCTGACCGATCCGCGCTTCTGGAACTCGATGAAGGTCGCGGGGCTCTTCGTCGCCATCGCCGTGCCCATCGAGTTCATGCTGGGGCTGATCGGCGCGCTGGTGCTGTCGCAGAGGATCAAGTTCCGCTCGGTGCTGATCCCGTTCCTCTTCATCCCCTCAATGATGGCGCCGATCATCGTCGGGCTGGTGTGGAAGACCATGCTGGCCGGCAGCTGGGGCTTCTTCAGCTACAACATCCTCGAGCGCTTCGGGATCCTGTCGGGCAGCTCGGTCTTCGCCTCGCCGGATCTGGCGCTCTACGGGCTGATCTTCGTCGATATCTGGGAATGGACGCCCTTCATGGTGCTGACCTTCTTCGCCGGCATGCAGGCGCTGCCCGCCAACCCGTTCTGGGCGGCGCAGGTCGACGGCGCCAATCCGGTGCAGATCTTCTTCCGCCTGACCCTGCCGATGCTGGCGCCGCTGCTGGTCGTGATCGGGCTGATCCGCACCATCGACGCCTTCAAGGTCTATGACACGATCTACATCCTCACGAATGGCGGCCCCGGCATCACCACGGAAAGCCCCTCGGTGCTGGGCTACAAGTACACCTTCGATTTCTGGGAGATCGGCACCGCCTCGGCGCTGGCCGTGGTGATCTGGCTGGTCTTCTTCGTCTTCTGCAACGTCTTCTACCAGATCGCCAAGCGGCGGCTGAACGTGTTCTGAGAGGCGCCCCATGCACAAGTCCCGCGCCAACAGCCTGATCTTCACCACGCTCTCCGTCGCCTATGCGGCGCTGATCCTCTTCCCGGTCTTCTGGATGTGGAGCTATGCCTTCAAATCCGAGGCCGAGATGTTCGCCCGCCCGACGGTCTGGCTGTTCCGGCCGACCTTCGAGCATTTCGGCTACATGATCGAGAACGGCTACCACCATTATCTGGTCAATTCGCTGATCGTCTCCGGCGCCTCCACGGCGCTGGTCGTGATCATCGGCACGCCCGCCGCCTATGCTTTCGCCCGCTACCGGGACATGAAGTTCCGTGACGACCTGTTCCTCTTCGTGCTGGCCACAAGGATGGCGCCGCCGGTCTGCCTCGTCATCCCCTACTACCTGATCTACGCGAAATTCGACCTGCTCGACACCTATCTGGGCCTCGTCATCGCCTATCTGACGTTCAATCTCAGCTTCTATGTCTGGGTCCTGTCGAGCTTCTGCCGCGACCTGCCGCTGGAGCTGGAGGAGGCCGCGCGGGTCGAGGGCTATTCCCGCGCCCAGGCCTTCGTGAAGGTGCTGTTGCCGCTTCTGCGCCCGGGGATCACCGCGACCGCGGTCCTGTGCTTCATCTTCGCCTGGAACGAATTCATGTACGCGTTCCTCCTTGGCGGTCAGAACGTCAAGACGCTGCCCGTTGGCATTCCCTCGCTCATCACCACGCAGGGCGTCCGCTGGGGCGAGATGGCGATCATCGGCATGGTCGGCACGCTGCCGGTGATGGTGGTGGTCTTCTTCCTGCAGAAACACATCGTCCGCGGCCTGACCATGGGCGCGGTGAAAGGCTGAACCATGGCGCAACACTTCCTGCCCGCCACGCCCGAGACCGTCGCCTGGGGCAGCTTCGACGCCGCCCGCGAGGCGGTGCTGGCCATCGACAGCGGCGACATCGTCACCTTCGAGACGCTCTCGGGCGAACCCGAGGACATGCCGCCCGAGGGCGAAGGCTGGGAGATCCTGCCCGGCCATCTCGACGTCCATGCGCAGTGCCCGCGCGGCCGCGGCCCGCATTTCCTGACCGGCCCGGTCTGGGTCAACGGCGCCGAACGCGGCGACGTGCTGGAGGTCCGCATCCTCGCCTGCGAGCTGCGCGCCAGCTGGGGCTGGAACGTGGTCGAGCCGCTCCTCGGCACGCTGCCCGAGGATTTCCCCGAGCGGCGTCTGCTGCACATGCCGATCGACCTCGACGCGAAGACGGTGAAGACGACCTGGGGCAAGACGCTGCCTCTGGACCCGTTCTTCGGCATCCTCGGCGTGGCGCCGCCGGCCTCCTATGGCAGGATCAGCACCGCCGAGCCGCGCGAGCATGGCGGCAACATGGACAACAAGGAGCTGAAGGCCGGCGTCACGCTCTACCTGCCGGTCTGGAACGAGGGCGCGCTCTTCTCGGTGGGCGACGGGCATGGCGTGCAGGGCGATGGCGAGGTCTGTCTGACCGCGCTCGAAACCTGCATGACCGGCACTTTCGAATTCCATCTGCGCAAGGACATGCGCCTCGGCCTGCCGCGCGCCGAACACGCCGACTGGCTTATGACCATGGCCTTCGACCCCGATCTCGACGACGCGGCGAAGACCGCGCTGCGGCTGATGATCGACTGGCTCGAAGCCGACCACGCGATGCAGCGGGGCGATGCCTACACGCTCTGCTCGCTCGCCGCCGACATGCGCGTCACGCAGCTGGTCGACGGCAACAAGGGCATCCACTGCGTCCTGCCGAAATCGGCACTCGGACGCGACTGAGACGAGGGAAGACACATGAACCCGCAGAGCTATGACGAGATCGACGGGCTGAAGCACTACAAGCTCTTCATCGACGGGCAGTGGCGCGCCTCCTCGCGCAACACGCTTCTCGACTGCATCAACCCCGCCAATGGCGAGGTCTTCGCCCGCTGCTACCAGGCAGGCGCCACCGAGATCGACGAGGCGATCGCGTCGTCGGACCGCGCGGCCAGGGCCTGGGGCGCGACGATGGTCGCCGAGCGCGAGATCATGCTCGGCCGCATGAACGAGGTGATCTCCGACCGCACGAAGGAGATCCAGGAGCTCCTGATCGAGGAATGCGGCTCGGTCTACGGCAAGGCGCTGTGGGAGATCGAATACGTCCAGGACTGCATCCGCGCCGCGGCCGGCGACGTGCGCCACGTGATGGGCGAGACCATGCCGATGAGCATGCCGGGCCAGATCGGCATGTCGGTGCGCCGTCCCTTGGGCGTGATCGCCGGGATCGCGCCCTTCAACTCGCCCTTCCTGCTGTCGATGAAGAAGATCGTCTACGCGATCGCCGCCGGCAACAGCTTCATCCTGAAACCGTCGGAGGAAACCCCGGTCTCGGGCGCGGTCATGGCCGATCTCTGCGCCGAGGCCGGACTGCCCGCGGGCGTGCTGAACGTCATTCCGGGCGTGCCTGCCGAGGTCGGCGACCGGCTGATGGCCGATCCGCGGGTCAAGATGGTGACCTTCACCGGCTCGACGAAGACCGGCCGCCATCTGGCGGTCGAGGCGGCGAAGAACCTGAAGAAGTTCACGCTGGAGATGGGCGGGAAAAGCCCGCTCGTCGTGCTGAAGGACGCCGATATCGACTATGCCGTCGACGCCGCCGCCTGGGGCGTCTTCCTGCATCAGGGCCAGGTCTGCATGGCGAATTCCAAGGTGATCGTCGAGAAGGATATCTTCGAGGCCTTCAAGGAGAAGTTCGTCGCCAAGACAAAGGGGATCAAGGTCGGCGACCCGCGCGACCCCGAGACAGTCATCGGCCCGCTGATCCGCGCCCGCCAGTGCCAGTTCATCGACGGCCATATCGAGGACGCGACGGAGAAGGGCGCCACCATCCTGACCGGCGCCACCCATGACGGCCGCACCTATGTGCCGACCGTGCTCGAGGGCGTCACCCCCGAGATGCGCATCTACCACGAGGAGACCTTCGGCCCCGTCGTGTCGCTGATCGCGGCGGAGGACAGCGAGGAGGCGCTGCGGATCGCCAATGACACCAGCTACGGGCTTTCGGCGGCGGTCATCACCAACGACATGCAGAAGGCGATGGATTTCTCGATGCGGATGGAGGCGGGCATGGTCCATGTCAATGACTGCACCATCTCCGACGAGCCGCATGTCCCCTTCGGCGGCATCAAGAATTCGGGCTTCGGCCGCGAGGGCGGGCGCTATTCGATGGAGGAGCTGACCGAGGTGAAATGGGTCACGATCCAGATGGGCAAGCGCGCCTTCTCCTTCTGACGACCCCTCTGACCAGGAGATCCCCCATGAACAGCTACAGCCCTCTCGACCTCGCCCCCGACCGCGAGACCCCGGCAGAGACGATCCGCGAGAGCTATGACTTCATCGTCGTCGGCGGCGGCACCTCGGGCAGCGTCGTCGCCCGGCGGCTCGCCGAGGACCCGTCGGTCCATGTGCTGCTCCTGGAGGCGGGCGGCTCCGACCGGGTGCCGCAGGTGATCGACAGCACCCAGTGGATGTGGAACATCGGCACCTCGCGCGACTGGGGCTACAAGGCCGCCCCCGCGCCGGGCGTCAATGGCCGCACGCCGGTGCTGCCGATGGGCAAGGTGCTGGGCGGGGGCTCGTCGATCAACGGCTCGGTCTGGGCGCGCGGGCATATGAACGACTTCGAGAACTGGGCCGCCGCCTCGGGCGAGGAGGCCTGGAACTACGAGAATACGCTGGCCATCTACCGCATGATCGAGGACTGGCAGGGCGCGCCCGACCCGCATCGCCGCGGCAAGGGCGGGCTCCTGAACATCCTGCAGCCCGACGATCCGATCCCGCTGGTCTCGGGCCTGATCAAGGGCGCCGAGGCGATCGGCATCCCCTTCGTCGAGGATATCAACGCCGCGCCGATGGAGGGCGATGGCGGCTGCGGCCTGCCCAATGTGCTGGTGCAGGACGGCAACCAGCGGGTGTCGATGTCGGCGACCTACCTGCATCCCTTCATGGGCCGGGCGAACCTGCACATCCTGCTCTGCGCCGAGACC
>NZ_VATA01000007.1 GCF_005870025.1 Poseidonocella sp. HB161398 | reverse complement strand
CGCAGCCATCGACCGGATCGACCAGTGTGTCGCGTCCCGGGGCGTGCTTTCCAGCGTCCTCTTGATGACCTCCGCCACCTGTTCGTCCGAAACCGTGCGTGGACGGCCTTCACGGTATTCATCGGAAAGCCCCTCGAGCCTCTGCTCCGCAAAGCGGCGGCGCCATTTGCCCACCGTGTGCTGGCTGTGGCCGAGTGAGGCGGCGATCTCCTTGTTGGACATCCCTTCGGCGCAGCGCAGGACGATGCGGCAGCGGTCCGAAAGTGATCGGGCCGCCTTGTGCCTGCGAAGCTGGGCTTCGAGGAATGAGCGTTCCTCGTCGCTGAGATCAATTGGAACAGCAACACGGCCACCCATCACATCCTCCCGCATCAGGCAGAATAATGATACAAACTTTAGTTCCAGGTGACTAGTTCGGCGAGGAGACCCCGGGCACCGCGCCGGCGAGGGTCTGCAGGATCTCGATGCCGCTGCCCAGGATGCCCGACGGGGTCTCGCCGCCCTGGAGCATGTCGAGCCCGGCCGTGCCCATCCCGGAGAAGAGGTCGATCATCGTCGGCGAGCTGGCGACCTTGAAATGCTGCAGCGGATCGGAGCGCGCGCCGACCCGGCTGATGTCGATCACCGCGACCGGCAGGTCGGAGAGGCTGCCGGCATCCGTGACCGAGCCCAGCCGCTGCCGCCGCCCGCGCAGCAGCGAGGAGAATTGCAGCGCCCGGTCGCGGTTGGAGACGAAGATGTAGATCGGCACGTCGATATCGCCGAGCGCGCCGACCTGGCTGCGGAAGACGTCGACATCGACATCGGGCGCCATCAGCACGATCGCGGCGAGCTTGCCGAAGAACTGCGGCGCGCCGCGGATCGCCATCTGGCGCAGGGTCTCCATCGTCAGATGCGCGCCCATCGAATGCGCCATCACCACGATCCGGGGCACGCTGCTGCGCGCCGTCTCGTCCAGCGTCGCCGCCAGCCCGTCGCGCGAGACCAGGACGCTTTCGCGGTCATAGGCATAGGCGCTGACATGGGCCGCCGAGGGCCAGCTGAAATGCACCGAGATCGCGCGGTTGCGGAAATCGTGCGAGATCTGCGCGTGGCGGTAGAGCCCTTCGGCGAAATTGGTGTTGAAGCCGTGCACGAAGGCCACCGCCTCGCGGTCCTTGGGCGCGCGGATGGCGGCGCGGGCATTGATCTCGCGGCGGAAGGCGGCGGGGCCGCCGAGCTGGCGGGCCCTGACGGTCAGGAAGTCGGTCTGCGGATCGGGCGGCGCCGAAGTCGGGAAGCGGACCGTGCCGGTCTCGCGGTCGGGCGGCACCGAGACGGCGAAATCGTAGAAGCGCAGCGTGCTGGCGCGGCTGCCCGAGAGCACGCGGCCGTCATCGGTGGGCTCGCGGGTGGTGGCCACCAGGATGTCGCGGACATTGCCGGTCTTGGCGCTGGCGGGATCGACGAAGATCGAGCCGCGCGGCGCGCAGCCTGCCGTGAGCGCCGCGGCCGCGGCCGAGGCCGCGAAGCGCCGCCGCGTGATCTTCGAAGATCTGCCGCTCATCCCAGGCCGTCCCCTTTTCCGCCTGCACCGTCCCGGCCGGTGCGCCGCAAGGGCAGACTTGCCGGAGCGGACCTGCATCGGCAAGAGATTACTCCCGTCTGCGGCGGGACCATGCGCCGCGCGTCCGGGGTAGGGCGATCTGCCGCCTGCGCCCGCCCGCCCGAAGGGATAGTCTGGCCGCGAACACCCAGGAGGTTTTGCGATGACCCGTTCCGTTCCGGCCCTTGCCGGGCTTGCCCTCGTCCTCGGCGGCCTCGCCGGCTGCAGCGACACCCCGCCCGAGACCGGCCCGGCCAATATCGGCCCGGCCGAGCTGGCGCTGTTCGGCGACGGCTATCCCGAGGCGGGCGATCCCTGCCTGCGCGCGGGCGAGACCGCCTATACCAACCAGTATCTCAGCGACGCGGCCGATCTGGTCGCCTGCCCGCCGGGCACCGATGCCGGGCTCTTCACCTACGACACCGGCGGCGCCGTTCTGGCCGAGCACGAGGGCTGGACGCTCTTCACCGTGCCGCGCCGCTAGCGGCGCGCGGCCGCGGAGGGCCCCCCGGGCTGCGCGATCCCCGGTCGGAGCGGCCCTCCGCCCGCATGCGGGCCGCGCGGCCCGGGGGGCGCCGGACGGCTAGGCCACCGTCCTCCAGGCGCGCGCGCGCGAGCTTTCCTGGATGGTCTCGACCAGCGTCTGGATCCGCAGCCCCTTGCGGAAGCCGAAGGGCTCCGCCCCGCCCGAGGCGATGGCGCCGACATAGCCGGCCACCTCGATCGCCTTGAGGTCGTTGAAGCCCAGCTGGTGGCCCGGGGCGACGCAGAACCGGCCATAGGGCGCGTGATCGGGGCCCGCCTCGATCCGGCGGAAGCCGCGGCGGCCGGGTGCGTCGAGGGCGGAGTAGAAATGCAGCTCGGAGAACCGCTCCTGGCTGAAGGCCAGCGCGCCCCTGGTGCCGTAGATCTCGAAATCATGCTGCATCTTGCGCCCGGTGGCGATCCAGTTGCCCTCGACCGAGCCCTGCGCGCCATTGGCGAAACGCAGGAAGGCGCGGCCGATATCGTCGACCTCGACCGGCCGCGTCCCGCCGCGCCCGTCGGGCCGCTCGGGGATCATCGTCACGCAATCGCCCATCACCTCGGTCACGGGCCCCATCAGGTATTCCGCCGTGGCCAGCGCGTGGCTGCCGATATCGGCCAGCGCGCCGCCGCCCGCCGGGTCGTGGCGGAAGCTCCAGGGCGCGGCCGGGTCGGCCATGTAATCCTCGGCATGCAGGCCGCGATAGCCGCGGATCTCGCCCAGCTCGCCCGCCTCGATCATCTCCTTCGCGAGGCCCAGCATCGGGTTGCAGAGATAGTTGAAGCCGACCTGGGTCGTGACGCCCGCCGCCTCCGCCGCCTCGGCCATCTCGCGCGCATCCGACGCCAGGGGCGCCAGCGGCTTCTCGCAATAGACATGCTTGCCCGCGGCGATCGCGGCCAGCGCCATCTCCTTGTGCAGCGCATTCGGCGCGGTGATGTCGATCACGTCGATTTCCGGATCGGCGACCAGGCTGCGCCAGTCGGCCGTGCCCCGGGCGAAGCCGAAGGCGGCGGCAGCCGCGGCGGCGGCCTCTTCGGTGATGTCGGCGACGGTGGCGAGCTCGATCTCCATGGGCAGGTCGAAGACCTTGGGCGCCGAGGCGAAGCCGAAGACATGGGCCTTGCCCATGAAGCCGGTGCCGATCAGGCCGATGCGGAGCTTGGGTTTGGCAGTCATGCCGTGGGTCCTTCAGGCAGAGGCGCGGGCGCGGTTGACCACGAGCGCCGGGTCGATGGTGCCGTCGAGATAGCGCAGCGCGTTCTCGATCGAGGCGAGCGCCATCCGCTCGCTGCATTCGTAGGTCAGCCCCGCGACATGGGGCGACAGGATCGCCGTCCGGCAGCCGGCGAAGGGGCTGCCGCCAGCGGGGGGCTCGTCGTCGAAGACATCGAGCCCGGCGGCCGAGACATGGCCCGAGGCCAGCGCGGCGGCCAGCGCCTCCTCGCAGACGATGCCGCCGCGGGCGGTGTTCGAGATCACGATGCCGGGGCGCATCGCCGCGAATTCCCCGGCGCCCAGGAGCGGGCGGTCGCCGCGCGGGATGTGGATCGTCAGGAACTCGGCCCAGCCCAGCCCCTCCTGCAGGTCGTCGACCGGCGCGACCGGGCCCTCGGGCCAGCCGGCGCGGGCGAGGAAGGGGTCGTAGGCGCGGATCTCCATGCCGAAGCCCCCGGCCATGCGCGCCACGTGCCGGCCGATCCGGCCATAGCCGAGGATCAGCAGGTTCCGCCCCGAGATCTCGCGCGGCTCCAGCCGGTTGCGCCAGCTCCACTCGCCGGGCCCGCGCACCGCGGCATCGCCCTTCAACGCCCGCTTGGCGGCGGCCAGGAGCTGCATCATCGCATGCTCGGCCACCGAGACCGAATTGACGTCGCCGCAGACGGCCAGCGCGATGCCGCGGGCATTGAGTGCGTCGAGATCGACCGAGTCGTAGCCCACCCCGTGGCGCGAGACGACCCTCAGCCGTTCCGCCCTGGCGATGGTCGCCGCCGAGAGCGGCTGGGTGCGGATCACCAGCGCGTCGGCCCCGGCGATCCGTGCCGCGCAGGAGGGTTCGGAGACCTCCTCGACATAGTCCACCTCGACGCCCTCCTGCGCGAGCGCCTGCAGCCGCGCCTCGCCCGAGGGGTGGAGCTTGCCCGCCACCAGCAGCCGCACCATCAGTAGCCCCCCTTAATCGCCGTCACCCTGGCCTTGCCCTCGACGCCCTTGCGCCAGGTCGAGACCGACTGCGCCGCCGCCCCCGCCAGCAGGCGCGTGTCGCCCGAGACCGTGGTCATGTCGAAGCCCCATTCCACCGCGCGGATGGCGTATTCCGCCGTGCCGCAATGGATCGCCGCCTTGATGCCGTTGGCCTTGCAGGCGTCGCGCACCTTCAGGATCGCCTCGATCACCTCGGGCTCCTCGCGGTCGAAGGCCGGGGTCAGGCGGCCCTCGGAAAGCGAGAAGCTCAGATCCGCGGGGCCGATATAGATGCCGTCGAGCCCGGGGGTGGCGGCGATCTCGTCGAGGTTCGACATCGCCTGCGCCGTCTCGATCATCGCCCAGGCGAGGATCTCGCCATTGGCCTCGGCGGCGTAGTTGCCGCCCGCCGGATAGACCGCGCGGGTCGGTCCGAAGCTGCGCACGCCCTGGGGCGGATAGCGCATGTAGCTGACGAATTCCTCGGCCTGCGCGCGGGTGTTGATCATCGGGCAGATGATGCCGTAGGCGCCGGCATCGAGCACCTTCATGATCCAGGCCGGGTCGAGCCAGGGCACGCGCGCCATGATGACCTTCTCGCTGGCGCGCATCGCCATGAACATCGCCAGCACGTCCTCGTAGCCGACCGCGCCGTGCTGGATGTCGATCGAGATCGCGTCATAGTCCTGCGCGGCCATGATCTCGGCGCCGAAGGGGCTGGGCATCGACAGCCAGCCATGCAGCACCGGGCGGCCCTCGGCCCAGATCTCCCTCAGCTTGTTCTTCTTCATCGCCTTGCTCCTTCAGAAAACGATCTGCGCCAGCTTGGTGTCGAGGTAGTCGCCGATCCCCTCGGTCCCGCCCTCGCGGCCCATGCCGGAGAAATTCGTGCCGCCGAACGGCGCCTCGCTGGCGGCCAGCGCATAGGAATTGATGCCGACCATCCCCGCCTTCAGCGCCGCGACGGTGCGGCGGGCACGCTCGGGCGAGCGGGTGAAGGCATAGGCCGAAAGCCCCATCTCCGAGGCATTGGCGCGGGCAAGCACCTCCTCCTCGCCGGAGAAGCGGGTGATCGCCGCGAGCGGCCCGAAGTTCTCCTCGGCGAAGACCTTCATGTTGTCGGTCACGCCGGTCAGCACGGTCGGCTGGAAGAAGAAGCCGGAATTCAGCTCGGCCGGGCGGCCGCCGCCATGAGCCAGCGTCGCGCCCTTCGCGGTCGCGTCCTCGACGATCCCGGCGATCTCGGCCAGGCGGCCGCCATTGATCAGCGGGCCCATGCCGGTGTCGGGGTCGAGCCCGTCGCCCAGCCGGATCTTCGCGGCGCGCTCGACGAAGCCCTCGACGAAGGCGTCATGCAGGCTTTCATGGATGAAGAACCGGTCGGGGGTGACGCAGACCTGGCCGCAATTGGCGTATTTCGTCGGCACGGTGACATCCAGCGCCAGCTCCAGGTCGGCATCGTCATAGACGATGACCGGCGCATTGCCGCCGAGCTCCATCGAGACCTTCTTCACCGTGTCGGCTGCGTCGCGGATCATCTGCTGGCCGACCCGGGTGGAGCCGGTCAGCGACACCTTGCGCACGCGCCTGTCGGCCATGACCGGTCCGTAGGTGGCGGCGGTGGTGCCAACGACCAGGTTCACCGCCCCCTCGGGCAGCCCGCCCGCGCGGCAGCAGTCGACCATCAGCATCGCGATGCCCGGCGTCTGCGACGACGGCCGCAGCACCACGGCGCAGCCCGCCGCCAGCGCCGGAGCGAGCTTGCGCGCGGGCAGGGCCGCGGGGAAGTTCCAGGCGGTGAAGGCGCCGACGATGCCGACGGGCTCGCGCGTGACCTCGAAGCGGCCGCCGGGGACGCGGGACTCGACGATCCGGCCGTAGATGCGCCGCGCCTCTTCCGCGTACCAGCGGAACTGGTCGCAGGCGAGGCCCCATTCCCGCCCCGCCTGGGCGACCGGCTTGCCGGTCTCGGTGGCGATCATCCGCGCCGCCTCGTCGGTGCGGGCCAGCATCGCGTCGGCGATCCGGTGCAGCGCCTCGGCGCGGGCGAAGCCGCCCATCTCGCGCAAGGGGCCCATCGCCCGCTCGGCCGCGTCGATCGCCGCCACCGTGTCGGCGGGCGAGGCCTGCGCGACCCGGCCCAGCACCGCTTCGGTCACCGGCGAGATCACCTCGGCCGCGGCGCCGCCGATCCAGGCGCCATTGATGAAAAGTCCGTAGCTGTCATACATGTCCGTCACCCGATATCGCTGATGGAGACTGTGCGGCCCTCGCGGACCGAGAGAAGCGCCGCTTCGGCGAGGATCAGCGCCTGGCGCCCGTCCTCGAAGCCGACTGCCGGCGCGCGGCCGGCCTCCGCGGCACCGACGAATTCGCCGATCACCGCCGCGAAGGCGTCGTCATAGCGCTCGATGAAGAAATCGAGCAGCGCGGGCGCCTGTCCGGTCGCGCCCGGCCCGGAGAAGCGGGTGTTGTCGAGGGGCTTGTTGTCGGTGGCGATCATGCCGCCCGAGCCGAAGGCCTCCACCCGCTGGTCGTAGCCGTAGACCGCGCGGCGCGAATTGGTGATGACACACTGTTTTCCGCCGGCCGTCGCCATGGTGATGGTGACGGTGTCGTAGTCATCGCAGCGCTCCATCAGTGCCGGATCGACCAGCCGCGACCCGGTGGCCGAGACCGTGGCGATCTCCTCGCCCAGGAAATAGCGCGCCAGGTCGAAATCGTGGATCGTCATGTCGCGGAAGATGCCGCCCGAGACCTCGATATAGGCGGCGGGCGCCAGGCCGGGATCGCGCGAGGTGATGGCGAGCTGGTGCAGATCGCCGATCCGGCCCGCTTCGATCGCGGCCTTCACCGCGCGGTGGCCGGTGTCGAAGCGGCGCACGAAGCCCAGCATCACCGGCACCGGGCTGCCCGCGATCTTCGCCGCGCAGGTCTCCACCCGCTCCAGCGACAGGTCGATGGGCTTCTCGCAGAGCACGGGCTTGCCCGCGGCCACGCCCATCTCGATGAAATCCGCGTGAGTCGCCGTCGAGGAGGCGATCAGCAGCGCGTCCACCGCCTCCGACGCGACGGCCTCTTCGGCCGAGGCGAATTTCACTGTCCCGAGAGCCGTCGCAATTTCCGTTGCAGCGGCGTCGTTGACGTCGAATACTCCGGCCAGCGCCGCCCGCGGATGCAGGGCGATGTTGGCAGCATGCATGCGGCCGATACGGCCCACGCCGAGCACTGCTATTCTCAGCATGTTCTCCTCCCAAATTCTTCTGCAATGTTTGTTGCAGACCTATTGCGGTGTCAATGGGCATTTCATATGCTGGCGGCAAATCAGAGGAGGAGATGACATGACCCGGGACACCGTGCGGCTGACCATGGCGCAGGCCCTGGTGCGCTACCTGTGCAATCAGTTCACCGAGATCGACGGCGAGCGCGTGCCGCTCTTCGCCGGTCTTTTCGGCATTTTCGGCCATGGCAACGTGACCTGCCTTTCCGAGGCGCTGGAGCAGGTGCAGGACCGGCTGCCGACCTGGCGCGGCCAGAACGAGCAGTCGATGGCGCTGGCCGCGATCGGCTTCGCCAAGGCCAAGCGGCGGCGGCAGATCATGATCGCGGCGACCTCGATCGGGCCGGGCGCGGCCAATATGGTGACGGCGGCGGGCACGGCGATGGCGAACCGCCTGCCGGTGCTGCTGCTGGCGGGGGACACCTTCGCCAACCGCCTGCCGGATCCGGTGCTGCAGCAGGTGGAGCATTTCGGCGACCCGACCATGACGGTCAATGACGCGTTCAAGCCGGTGGTGCGCTACTGGGACCGGATCACGCTGCCCGAGCAGATCATCACCTCTCTGCCGCAGGCGGTGGCGACGATGCTGGATCCCGCGACCTGCGGCCCGGCCTTCATCGGGCTGGCGCAGGACACGCAGGAAAAGGCCTTCGACTACCCCGAGGTCTTCTTCGACCCGAAGGTCTGGCACATCCCGCGGCCGCGCCCCGACCGCCAGGCCGTCGAGGCGGCCGCCGGGATCCTGCGCAACGCCTCGAAGCCCCTGATCATCGCCGGCGGCGGCGTGCGCTATTCGCTGGCCGAGGAGGCGGTGGCCGAGTTCGCGGCGAAGCGCGGCATCCCGGTGGTGGAGACCATCGCCGGGAAGGGCGGGCTGACCCATGACCACCCGGTCCATGCCGGCCCGATCGGCATCGTCGGCTCGACCTCGGCCAATGCGCTGGCGGCCGAGGCGGACGTGATCCTCGCCATCGGCACGCGGCTGCAGGATTTCACCACCGGGTCGTGGACGGCGTTTTCCAAGGACGCGCAATTCGTCTCGGTCAATGCCGCGCGCTTCGATGCGGTCAAGCACCGCGCGCATGCGGTGGTCGGCGACGCGCTGGAGACGGTGGGCGAGCTCGACGCGGCGCTCGGCAACTGGACGGCCCCGGCGGATCTGATGCCGAAGGCCAGGGCGCTCTTCGCCAAGTGGAACGACACGCTGGAGGAGCACCAGGCGCCCACCAACACGCCGGTGCCCTCCTATGCGCAGGTGATCGGCGTGCTGAACAAATGCGCCCGGCCCGAGGACACGCTGATCGGCGCGGCCGGCGGCACGCCGGGGGAGATCACCAAGAACTGGAAGGTGAAGACCCCCAACAGCTTCGACTGCGAATTCGGCTTCTCCTGCATGGGCTACGAGATCGCGGCCGGCTGGGGCTGCGCCATGGCGCAGGAGGGGCCCGGCGGGCTCGGCGGCACGCCGATCGTCATGCTGGGCGACGGCACTTACATGATGATGAATTCCGACATCTATTCGGCGGCACTGACCGGCCACAAGATGATCGTCGTGGTCTGCGACAATGGCGGCTACGCGGTCATCAACCGGCTGCAGCAGTTCAAGGGCGTGCCGGGCTTCAACAACCTGCTGACCGACTGCCGGGTGCAGACCCCCGAAAATCCGCTGCATGTCGATTTCGCGAAGCACGCCGAGGCGATGGGCGCGAAGGCGCGGCACTGCGAGAGCCTCGCCGATCTGGAGGCGGCGATGGAATGGGCGCAGGGCAATGACGGGCCGACGGTGCTCAGCATCGTCTCGGACGCCTTCGCCTGGGTGCCGGGCGATGCCGACTGGGATGTCGGCGTGCCGGAGATTTCGGAATTCGAGACCGTGCGCGCGGCGCGCGCGGACCAGGATGCGATCCGCGCCAGGCAGCGGGTGGGAGTGTGATCACAATGGAAGCGAAACTTGGCATTGCCCCCATCGCCTGGTGGAATGATGATTTGGAGGAGCTGTCGGACGACGTCTCGCTCGAGGAATGCCTGCGCCAGGCCGCGGAGGCGGGCTTCACCGGGATGGAGACCGGACGCCGCTTCCCGATGGACATGGCCGAGCTCGGCCCGGTACTGGCGCGCCACGGCATCTCGGTCTGCGGCGGCTGGTTCTCGGGCCTGCTGCTCGACGGCGATCTCGAGGCGGAGAAGGACCGCGTCGCGGCGCAGCTCGAGTTCTTCGTCGCGGCCGGCGCGCCCTGCCTCGTCTATGGCGAGACCGCGCGCTCGATCCAGGGGGTGCTCTCGGCGCCGCTTGCGGGCAAGCCGAAGCTCTCCGAGGCGGAGATCGCCGCCTATGGCCGCAAGATCAGCGATTTCGCCGACTGGTGCGCGGGGCAGGGCATGCCGCTGTCGTACCACCACCACATGGCGGCGGCGATCGAGACCGAGGCCGAGCTGGACCTCCTGATGCAGCACTCCTCGGTGCCGCTCCTCTTCGACGCGGGCCACCTGGCCTTTGCCGGCGGCGATCTCTTTGCGGTGATCGACAAGCACCATGCCCGCATCAACCATGTCCATGTGAAGGACGTCCGGATGCCGGTGATCGACGCGCTCGACCGCAGCCGCGAGAGCTTCCTCGACGCGGTGGTGAAGGGCGCCTTCACCGTCCCGGGCGACGGGTCGCTCGATTTCGAGGCGATCGTCAAGGCACTGGCGGCAAAGGGCTACGAGGGCTGGTTCGTGGTCGAGGCCGAGCAGGATCCGAAGGCCAATCCGCCGCTGGAGATGGCGAAGAAGGGCCATGCGGAGCTTCTGCGGGTGATGGCGGCGGCGGGCTACACCGTGGCCGGGACGGTGGCTGCATGAACCGGCTCGACGGAAAGATCGCGGTTGTCACCGGCGGCACCCAGGGGCTGGGCGCCGAGATCGCCCGGCTCTTCGCCAGGGCCGGGGCGGCGGGCATCGTCATCTGCGGCCGCGGCGCCGAAAAGGGCCGCAAGGTCGCTGCCGGGATCGCCGCGGAGACCGGCACGCCGGTCGAGTTCGCCGCGGCCGATCTGGGCGTGGTCGAGGAGGCGCGCGGCGTGATCCGCGCCGCCGAGCTGGCCTTCGGGCGGGTCGACGTGCTGGTCAACGCCGCCGGGCTGACCGAGCGGGGCAACCTGCTGAACACCACGCCCGAGCTCTTCGACCGGATGTTCGCGGTCAATGCCCGCGGCCCGTTCTTCCTGATGCAGGAGGCCGCGCGGCTGATGATCCGCGAGGGCATCGCGGGCAGCATCGTCAATATCGGCTCGGTCTCGGAACTGGCCGGGCAGCCCTTCATCTCGCCCTATGTCGCTTCGAAGGGGGCGCTGGCGTCGCTGACGCGCAACTCGGCCTTCGCGCTGATGCGCAACCGCATCCGGGTGAACCAGCTGGATATCGGCTGGATGGCCTCGGATAACGAGAAGGCGCTGCAGGCGGCGGAGCGCGGCGATCCTGACTGGCTGGAGAAGGTCGCGGCCGGGATGCCCTTCGGGCGGCTGCTCGATCCGGCGGAGGTGGCGCGCGCGGTGCTGTTCCTGGCCTCGGAGGATAGCGGCATGATGACCGGCGCGGTGATCCCCTTCGACCAGTCGGTCTGGGGCGGCTTCGCCGGGGCGGCGCCCACGCCCGACGGGCCGCTGGAACCCTGAGATACGGACCATCAAGGGACCGGGGTCTGCCTGGCGCAGTTCGCGGCCGATGCGCCGCCCTGCGACAGCTTGCCCGGACTCGCGGCCTGGGCGGCGGGCAAGGGCTTCAAGGGGGGCAGATCCCCAGCTGGGACCGGGGGCTGGTCGATATCGCGCTAGCCGCCGAAAGCGACGCCTATTGCAGTGAGCTTCCCGGCACGCTCGCCGGGCACGGGCTCGAGCGGATCGAGTCCGCCTCGCATGTCACCGGGCAGCGCGTCGCCGTCCATCCCGCGCATGACCGGATCAGGGACAGCTTCGCCCCCTAACCGGTCCGCGGCAACCCGGCGGCGCGCCTGGGCGGAGCAGCAGCTCCGGCTGATCGCGCGGGCCTCGCGGCCGCTGGGGCTGGGGACGCATGCCAGCTTCTCCGGCGCGCTGCTCTACCCCTATCCGCAATGGCCCGAGGGGCTGGTGGAGGAGGGCTTTGCCGAGCTCGCCGCGCGCTGCCGGCCGATCCTCGACGATTTCGACGCCCATGGGGTCGATCTGTGCTACGAGATCTACCCTCGCGAGGACCTGCATGACGGCCATAGCTGGGAAATGTGCCTGGCGCGCGTCTGCCACCCCCCGCGCGCCTGCCTGATATACGATCCCGGCCATGTCGTGCTGCAGGCGCTCGACTATGTCGCCTTCATCGACCACTGCCACGACCGGATCCGCGCCTTCCATGTCAAGGACGCGGAGTTTCGGCGCCTATGGCGGCTTCCAGCCCTGGGCAAAGCGCGCGGGCCGGTGCCGCAGCCCCAGCGACGGCCAGGTCGATTTCGGCGCCATCTTCACCCGGCTGGCAACCCATGGGTAAGCAGGCTGGGCAGTGCTGGAATGGGAATTCTTCCTGAAGACCCCCGAGGACGGGGCCAGCGAAGGCGCGCGCTTCATCGCGGAGCACATCATCCGCGCCTTGGACGATTTCGTGAAATCCGGCGCCGACCGCGCCGCCAATCGGGCCATGCCCAGCCTGGAGTGTCCCCCATGAGCCATCGACGACCGCTCCGCCTCGGCATGATCGGGGGCGGCGAGGGGCCTATATCGGCATTATCCACCTGCTGGCCGTGCGGCTCGACGGGCACTGGGTGCTGACGTCGGGCGCCTTCGACGCCGATCCGGGCAGGGCCCGTGCCTTTGCC
The DNA here is from genome assembly GCF_005870025.1 of Poseidonocella sp. HB161398. Lineage (GTDB taxonomy): Bacteria > Pseudomonadota > Alphaproteobacteria > Rhodobacterales > Rhodobacteraceae > Mangrovicoccus. The sequence continues at coordinate 177,725 of NZ_VATA01000007.1, read as the reverse complement.
GCGACCCAGGGGCTCGACCCGGCGCGCAGCTATGGCAGCGCCGCGGAGCTGATCGCGGGCGAGCGAGACGGCGCGGACCGGGTGGAGGCAGTGGCGATCTGCACGCCGAATGCCACCCATTCCCCGATCGCCCGGGCGCTGATCGAGGCGGGGTTCGACGTGATCTGCGAGAAGCCGCTGACCGTCAGTATGGAAGATGCTGCCGAATTTCTGCGTATCGTCCAGAAAGCCGGACGGTTCGTCGGCGTGACATACACCGATTGCGGCGATCCGCTGGTCCACGAGGCCCGCCCGCGCATCGCGGCGGGCGCGCTGGGGCGATCCGCACGGTGCAGGCGCAATACCCGCTGGAATGGTTGGCCGCGCCGATCGAGGCCGCGGGCAATGCTTAGGCCGCCTGGCGCACCGATCCGGCGCAGAATGGCCGCCGCGGAGCGATCGGCGATATCGGCCCCCATGCCTGCCATCTGGCGGGCTTCGTCACCGGGCTGCGGCTGGGGAGCCTGACCGCCGATCTGGCCGCCTTTGTGCCGGGGCGGGTTCTCGACGGCAATGCCCATGTGCTCCTGCGCGGCGAGGGCGGGCGCGCGGGATCCTGTGGTCGAGCCCGGCCGCGATCGGCAATTCCAACGGCATCCGCCTGCGGGTCTTCGGCGAGACCGGCGCGCTGGAATGGGCGCAGGAGGCGCCGAAAGAGCTGGTCCACGCCCGGCTCGACGGCCAGCTGCAGATCATCAGGCGCGGCGCGGCGGAGCTTTCGGAGGCGGCACGGGTGCGCACCCGCACCCCGCCGGGCCATCCCGAGGCCTTCGCCAATCTCCATGCGGGCTTCGCCGAGGCGAACCGCGCCCGCGCCGGGGGCGATCGGGCGGGACCTGCCGATGGCGGCGGACGGGCTGAAGGGCGTGGCCTTCGCCGAGGCGGTGGCCGGCAGCCACGAGAGCCCGTCCCGGCCCTGGATCACCCCGGTCGCGGTCTGGCCGGCGGAGGCAAAAGGCCCCGCGGCCAGGGAAGCCGCGGGGCGGACCGGCCGTCCCGGGGGGACTTGGCCCGGGGGCCGAAGGGGATCAGTAGGGGCTGTCGGGGAAGTAGTACTCGGCCGCGTTCTCGGCGGTGATCAGCGGGCTGTCCAGCACGTAGCGGCCCTTGACCGGCGCCTGGGTGGCATAGCGCATCGCGGTGACCTGGATCGCCGGGACGATCAGCGTCGGCGGATAGAAGATGTCGGCATCGATCAGCGGATCGCCGTCCATCACCATCTTGATGACCCGGTTCATGCCCGAGCCGCCCAGCAGCTTCATCTCGCCCTGCCGGCCGGCCTGCTCGATCGCGGCCTTGGCGCCGAGCGCGGCATCGTCGTCCCCGGCCCAGACCCCGTCGATCTGCGGGAACCGCGTCAGGTAGTCCTGCATCACCTCGAAGCCCTTGTCGGGGTTCCAGTTGGCGTATTGCATGTCGAGGATCTCGATCCCCGAACCCTCCAGCGTCTTCTGGAAGGCCTCGATGCGGATATTGTCGATCGCCGTCGGGATGCCGCGCATCACCGCGATCTTGCCGCCCTGGGGCAGCTTGCCCTTGAAGTACTCCGCCGCCACCACCGCGTATTGCGGGTTGTTGCCGCCGACATAGAGGTCCTCGACCCCCTCCTCCGAAAGGCCGCGGTCGACGGCGGTGATGAAGGTGCCCTTCGACTTGGCGAATTTCACCGGCTCGGTCAGCGGGTCGCTTTCCATCGGCAGGATCACCAGCGCGTCGATGCCGCGCGCCGAGAGGTCCTCGATGTTGTTGACCTGGGACTGCACGTCGCCTGCGGTGGTCAGCAGGAATTCGAGCTGCGGGAAGGCGGCCTCCATCGCGGCGATGGTGCGCTCCGTGTGGTAGTTCAGCCCGCCGGTCCAGCCATGGGTCGCGGCCGGGATGGCGATGCCGATCCGGGCCTTGTCATCGGCGTCCTGCGCCCGGACGGGTCCGGTGGCGGCTGCCAGGCCGGTTCCGGCCGCCGCGGCCAGGAGGCTGCGTCGCGTGATGGTCATGAGGTCTCCTCCCTCTTGGGTTCGGGGTCAGCCGCGCTTCCGCTGCAGGAAGACGGCAATCACGATGATCGCGCCCTGGAAGGCGCCGTTCAGATGCGGGCTGACGAAATCCGTCAGGTTGAGGATGTTCGAGACGAGCCCGAGGATCAGCACCCCGGCCACCGTGCCCCAGACCCGGCCATGCCCGCCCGAGAGCGCAGTGCCGCCGATGATCACCGCGGCGATCGCCTCGAGCTCCCAGAGCATGCCGGTCGAGGGGGTGACGGCGCCGAGCCGCGGCACGTAGATCAGCGTCGCCAGCCCGACGCAGACGCCCTGCAGCACGTAGGTGGCCATGCGGATGCGGTCGACCGGGATCGCCGAGTAGCGCGCGACATCGGCATTTGAGCCGATCGCGGTGACATGGCGGCCGAAGCGGAAGCGCGACATCGCGATCTCGGCGGCGATGGCGACGAGCGCGAAGACCAGGACCGGGACCGGGATGCCGAGGACCGTGCCGTAATAGAGCGGCCGGCCGACGCCGCGCAGCGCGAAATCGAGCGAGATCGAGCCGCCATCGGCCAGCCAGGTCACCAGCGAGCGCATGATCCCCATCGTGCCGAGCGTGACGATGAAGGCCTCGACCCGGCCCTTGACCACCAGCGTGCCGTTGACCGCGCCCGCCCCGGCGCCGACGGCCAGCGCGGCGGCCAGCCCGAGGATCGCGGCAGGCAGCGCGGGCAGGATCCCGGCCAGTCCGTTCATCGCCAGGATCGACAGCCCCGCGGTGAAGGCCGCCATCGCGCCGACCGACAGGTCGAGCCCGCGCGCGGTGATGACGAAGGTCGCGCCGATGGCGATGATGCCGATGATGGAGGAGCGCGTCAGCACGTTCATCAGGTTCTCGGCGCTCAAAAAGGCGGGGCTGGCCAGCATGCCCAGCACGGCAAGGAGCGCCAGCGCCAGCAGCGGGCCCAGCCGCGCGGCCAGGCGGCGGGCGCCCGCGAGGGCGGGCAGGACGGGGGTGTCGGCGGCGAGGCTCATGCGGCGTGCTCCTTCTGCGGCTCCAGGCCCAGCCCGAGGCGGAGGATCTCCTCCTCGGTGACCTGTCCACCGGCGGGCTGCTCGAGGATCCCGGCGACGCGGCCGCGATCCATGACCAGGATGCGATGGGCGAGGCCGATCAGCTCCGGCATCTCCGAGGAGATGACGGCGACCGCGGTGCCTGCCGCGGCCAGATCGGCGATGATGCGGTAGATTTGCGCCTTGGCGCCGATATCGACCCCGCGGGTCGGCTCGTCGAAAAGCACGATGCGCGGCGCGGGGGCCAGGGTCTTGGCGATCAGCAGCTTCTGCTGGTTGCCACCCGAGAGCTGCCCGGCGCGGGTGCCGGCGCGTCCGGCGCGGATGTCGAAGCGGCGGCGGGCCTTCTCCCAGGCGGTGCGCTCGGCCGCGCGGTCGAGCCGTGCGCCGCCCGAGAGTGCGCCGGTCGTCAGCGCCAGGTTCACCGCCATGTCCGCCCCGAGCAGGAGCCCGCGCGCCTTGCGGTCCTCGGTCAGGTAGGCGATGCCCAGCCGCCAGGCCTCGCGCGCCGAGGGCAGGGGCCGGGCCCGGCCGTCGAGGACGAACTGCCGGGCGGTGGCGGGGCGCAGCCCGGCGATCGCCTCGGCCATCTCGGTGCGGCCCGAGCCCACCAGCCCGGCGATCCCCAGCACCTCGCCCGGGCGCAGCGCGAAGCCCGCGTCCCTGACCGGCGCGCCGGTCGCGCGCGGCACGTCGAGCCCGGCGATCTCAAGGACCGGCGGGGCGGCGGGGCGGGGCGCGCGCGGCGGGAAGAGGTCGCTCATCTCGCGCCCGACCATGGCCGAGGCGATGCGGTGCTCGCTCGTCGCCGCGACCGGCTGGTCGAGGGTGATCTGCCCGTCGCGCAGCACCGCCACCCGGCCGCCGATCTCGCGCATCTCGTCGAGCCGGTGGGAGGTGAAGATGACCGCGCCGCCCGCCTCGGTGAAGGCGCGGATGCGCCGGAAGAGCGCCGCGGCGCCGTCGCGCCCGAGCACGGCAGTCGGCTCGTCCATCAGCAGGAGCCGCGCCTCGCCGGCGAAGGCGCGGGCCAGCTCGGTGATCTGCCAGGCGGCGACCGGCAGGTCGCGCAGCAGCGCCCCGGGCGGCAGCGCGGCGTCGAGCAGCGCCAGCGCCTCCTCGGCCTGGCGGTGCATCCGGCGGCGGTCGAGCATGCCGAAGCGGCGCGGCTCGCGGCCCAGGTGGATGTTCTCGGCGACGCTCATGTCGGGGATCAGCGCGAATTCCTGGTGGACGAGCGTGATGCCCGCCGCCTCGGTCCCGCGCTGGTCCGCGGGCAGCGGCGCGCCCCGCCAGCGGACCCGGCCCGCCGCGGGCGCGAGATAGCCGCCGATGATCTTCATCAGGGTCGACTTGCCCGCGCCGTTCTCGCCGGCCAGCCCCAGCACCTCGCCCGCGGCGAGGCTGAGGGACACGTTCTGCAATACCTGGCTCCTGCCGAACGCGTGGCCGATGCCATCGAGCGCCAGCAGCGGCTCTCCCCCCGGATTCTCCATTCCGTCCTCCCTCTCGGGGAAAGACTAGCAGGGCTGGGTGCTAATGCAACATAAATTGCAAAATTTCACATTAGGCAATAAATGGGCGGATCAGGCGCCGGTGACGGTCGGGATCCGCGGCGCCTCGGCATTCTCCTGGACCCGCGCGGCCACCGCGACGGTGATTGCCTGCGCCAGGCACATCGGCGCGGCCAGCGAGCGCGAGAAGGTGTAGTCATGCTCGGGCACGGCAAAGAGCACGTCGGCGGATTTCGCCAGGGGGCTCAGCGTGCTGTCGGAGATCGCCAGGATCGGCAGGCCGCGCTTCTGGGTCTGCTCGACGATATTGACCACCTCGTTGGCGTAGAAGCGGAAGGAGACCGCGAAGAGCAGCGAGCCCTCGTCCATGGTATGGGCCATATGCGTCGCCAGCCCGCCGCCGGGATTGAGCAGCACGACCCGCTTGCCCAGCATGGTCAGCACGTAGCGCAGCAGCTCCACCACCGGCGCGGCGCGCAGCTGCCCGACCAGGTAGACGTCGCGCGCCGCGACGATCATGTCGGCGGCGCGGGTCAGGGACTCGGGCGGGATCTCGTTCAGCAGCCCCTCGAGCGAGGCGATGTCGCGGACGACGAGCTCGCGCAGGAAGCCGTATTCCGAGCGGTCCTCGCGGTTCTCCAGCTCGTGCTCCAGCGCCTGCTTGCGGGCCTCGAAGCCCGGCGCGGCAGTGGCCAGGCGCTTCTGGAAGAGCTTCTGCAGATCCTTGAAGCCGGTATAGCCCAGCGACTGGGCGAAGCGCACGAAGGAGGAGGCGTGGATGCCGCAATGCTCGGCGATGGAATTCACCGACTGCACGGCGACGTCATTGGGGTTCTGCGTGAGATAGACCGAGATCTTCTGGTAGGTCTTGCTCATCTGGTCGTGGCGGTCGTGGATCAGCCGGATCAGCGTCTCGTAGTCCCTGGGGGCGCCTGGGGTCGTCGGCAGCTCGGCCATCGGTCATCTCTCCTGGCTCTTGGCCATGGCGGTGGCCGGAACAAGCTTTCGCACCCGAACTTATGCCATGCAACGAAAATTGCAAGGCGGCCCGCGGTCATGCCGGGCCGCCCGCCGCGTCAGATCGTGCCGCCGAGCGAGCCCTCCAGCTCGGCCAGCTCGCGCCCGCCGGCCATCAGGTCCTGCAGCTCGGCCGCGTCGACCTCGCCGCGCCGCGCGGTGCCCAGCGTCTGGCCGCGGTTGAGCACGGTGAAGCGGTCGCCCACGGCCAGTGCATGGCGGACATTGTGGCTGATGAAGACGACGCCGACGCCCTGCTTGCGGACCTTGTCGATCGTGGCCAGCACGTTCGAGGTCTGGCGCACGCCGAGCGCCGAGGTCGGCTCGTCGAGGATCAGCACCTTGGCGCCGAAATAGACCGCCCGCGCGATGGCGACCGTCTGGCGCTCGCCGCCCGAAAGCGTGCCGACCGCCTGGTCGGGGCCGCGCAGGTTGATGCCCATCTTCGACATCTCCTCCATGGTGACCTGGCTGGCCGCGGCCATGTCGAGCTGGCGGAAGGGGAAGATGCCCTTCTCGGGCTCGCGCCCCATCCAGAAATTGCGCACCACAGACATCAGCGGGATCATCGCCAGGTCCTGGTAGACGGTGGCGATCCCGGCATTCATCGCGTCGCGCGGGCTCTCGAAGCGGACCACCTTTCCCTCGACCCGCATCTCGCCGTCGCTCGGCTTGTGGACGCCCGACATGGTCTTGATGAAGGTCGATTTCCCCGCGCCGTTGTCGCCCAGCAGGCAGTGGCATTCGCCCGCGCGGATGTCGAAGCTGACGCCGTTGAGCGCGATGACATGGCCGAAATGCTTCTTGATGTTCTTCATCTCGACGATCGGCGCGCCCGTGGCGGGGCCGCCATGGTGGTAGGTCGTGTCGGCGGACATCAGCGTTCTCCGGTGATGATGCGGCGGATATAGGTGTTCATGATCACCGCCACGAGCAGGATGACGCCCAGGAAGACCCGGAAGAGCGAGCTTTCGGCATTGGCGAAGAACAGCCCCTGCTGCACCACGCCGAAGATCACCGCGCCAAGCGCCGCGCCGATCACAGAGCCGTAGCCCCCGGTCAGCAGCGCGCCGCCGATCACCACGCAGATGATCGCCTCGAATTCCTTCAGCAGTCCGCGGTCGGCAGCGGCGGAGCCGAACTCCATCACCTGGCAGGCGGCGAAGACGGTGGCGCAGAAGGCCGCGAACATGAACATCAGGATCTTGACCCTCGTCACCGGCACGCCGACATAGCGCGCCGCCTGGCGGTCGCCGCCCGAGGCGTAGATCCAGTTGCCGAACTTGGTGCGGGTCAGCAGCCAGTGGCCGAAGACGGCGAGCCCCAGCGCCCAGACCACCAGCATCGGGATGCCGTCGACCACCGGCTGGCCGGCGCGGTTGCCGCGGGTGAAGACCTCGATCCAGCCCTGCTCGCCCATCCAGCGGAAGGCGCCGGTCAGGATCTTGCCGCCGAAGAGCCAGGCCAGCCAGTCGCCCTGGGCCTTCTCGCCGACGCCCGAGATGATCGTCTGGCGGGTGAAGTAGATCGCGCCCCAGATCGTCGCGCCGCGCAGGATGTAGAGCGAGGCCAGCGTGACGATGAAGGAGGGCAGCCCGGTCTTGATGACGAGCCAGCCGTTCAGCCCGCCGATGGCGGTGCAGATCGCGAAGGTGAAGACCAGCGAGGCCCACATCGGCAGGCCGAGCTGCACCGAGAAGACCGCCATCAGCATGCCCGCGAAGCCGATCATCGAGCCGACCGAAAGGTCGAATTCGCCCGCGATCATCAACAGGCACGCGCCGACGGCGATGATCATGAACTGCGCCGAGACGGTGGTCCAGTTCATCACCCCCTGCAGGCTGAACATGCCGCTGTCGCCGGCGATGGAGAAGAACAGCGCGAAGACCAGGATCGTGCCGCAGATGCCGCCCAGCTCGGGCCGCACGAGCATGCGGTGCAGCGCGGAGACATCCTTGACGCGCTCATCCCTGGGCGCTGGTGCGGAGACATCCGTCATGGGTCTGGAACTCCTTGGTATCTGGAAAGGGCGGCCGGGCCCGGGAGCGGGACCCGGCCGGGGCGGCGCTCAGCGGAACTCGCCCGCGAGCGACTCGACCATCTCGATATTGTCCTTGGTGACGAAGCCCGGGCCGGTGAAGACCGAATTGGCGGGCGCCACGCCGTAGCGGACGTAGTTGGCCAGGATCATCACCGGCATCGCGCCCTGCAGATAGGGCTGCTGGTCGATGGCGAAGTTGATCACGCCCTCCTTGATCCCGGCCGAGATCTCGGGGGAGAGGTCGAAGGTGCCGAAATAGATCGCCCCGTCGAGCCCCAGATCCTTCACCGCCTTGACCGTCGGCGCCGCCGAGTTCGGCCCCAGCGTCAGCACAGCGCCGGTATCGGGATTGGCGGTCAGGTAGGCCTCGACCTTGTTCTCGATCTCCGACGGGTCCATGCCGCTGTCGATCATCTGGCTGCCGAGCTCGGCGCCGATCGCGTCGGCGAAGCCGCGGCAGCGCTCGACCGATTGCGGGTTCGAGATGTAGTGGTTCACGCAGAGAAACGACGTGACCCCGGCCTCGGCCTTCGCCCGCTCGCCCGCGCCGAAGCCCGCCTCGTATTCCGGCTGGCCGACATGCAGCAGCGCGCCGAGCTGCTTGCTCTGCTCCACGGTGCCTGAATTGACGGTGATGACCGGGATGCCCGCCGCGACCGCGTCCTTGATAGGGCCCTCGAGCACGTCGTAATCGGCGATGGTGACGATGATCCCGTCGACGCCCGCCGCGGCCGATTGCTGGACGATGCGCGCCATGTCGGCGAGATCGCCGGTCGGCGGGTTGCGGTACTCGGTCTGGGTGTCCATCTGCCGGTCCGCCTCGCGGATCGCGTTCTTGATGACGTTGAACCAGCTGTCGCTGTCCGGCCCGTGGCTGATCCAGACGAAGGACAGGTCGTCGCCCTGCGCGTGACCGGTCGCCGCCATGCAGCCCAAGACGGCCGCCATGGCCGCGGATTTCAGTAGTTTCCTCATGGAGTTCCTCCCTATGCCCCCGTCTGTTCTTCTGGCCGCCGGGGACCCGCGGCCGGTCGCGGTCAGGGGCGCTGCGCCTCTGACCGCCGGTCGAGTTCGCCGTCCAGCCGCTCTGCGTCCCAGCCCTCCTCCAGGGCGCGGGCCATCAGGTCGGCCTGTGTCGCGGGCGCCAGCCCGCCCGCGGGCGGGTCCGTGTCGAGATTGGTCGGGAAGGGATAGCCCTCCGCCGTGGCCGCGATCACCGCCTGGCGCGCCTCTGCGCCGAGGGCGGCCAGATGCGGATAGACCGCCTTGCACATCGCGCGCCGGTCGAGGCTCTCCATCGAGCGGGCGAAGGCATGGGCGGTCTGGATCAGGTTGACCATCCGCGTCACGTCGCGCGTCGTGTTCTCGCCCGCGGCATGGAAGAGCGCGGGGCTGAAGAAGATCGCGTCGCCCTTCTCCAGCGGCAGCTGCACGCAGCGTTCCTCGAAGATCGCGCGGAATTCCGGCAGGGTCGCGGCGATGTAGCCTTCCGCGAATTTCTGCGAATGGGGCAGCAGCTTGGTCGTGCCGCTTTCCACCGGCATGTCGCTATGGGCGACGCCGCCCTGCAGGACCAGCGCCGGGGCCATGGTGTGGATATGCGCGGGGTAGTCCGCCATCTGCTCGGCGCTCATGAAGCCCAGATGGTAGTCGCGATGCGGCGCCTGCGCCTTGCCGCCGGGGCGGACCTGGTTGACCTGGGTGGCGATCTGGTAGCCCGGGCCCAGCCAGGCGCGGCAGGCCAGGTCGATCACCGGATTTGCCATGTAGCGGGCATAGACCCCGGGCGCGGCGAGGCAGAGCTTCTGCAGCGAGTTCCAGATGCGGTCATTGGCGCCCGCGGCGGCGAAATGGTCGGCGCCCGGGCCCTTCGTGGCGCGCTCGCGGGCGATGATGTCGCGGAACACCTCCGTGGCGGCGTCGATCGCCGAAAGATCGGCGAAGGCGCGCTTGACCACGAAGACGCCCGGCCCCTGGCCGATCACCGCGGCCCATTCCTCTGCCAGTTCCGGCCCGGCCGCGGCGCCGTCATAGAGCGGGATGCCCTTTTCGATGGCGATTGCCGAGGGGCAGTCCTCGGGCCGGGTCTCCGTCGCCACCAGATCGCGGAACGCCTCCGTCCGGCAGGACGCAGCGAGATCCTTCATCGGTCTTCCTCCCTGATGCCCGGCGCCGCCCTCCACGCGGTGCCGTTGCCGGGATACTAGGTTCAGAACTCGATTTGCGTCAATTGAAAAATGACAATTTTTATTGCCGATCATTGCCGTGCGTTGCAGACCCGGCCATGCCGGCGGGCCCGCAGCGCCGGAACGGCTGCGGGCCCGCGGAAACCGGGCGCCGGGGCAAGGGCCGGGGCAGGGGCGCTCAGCCCATGCGGGCCGAGGCGTATGAGCCGGGCGAGGCGGGGAAGACCACCGTTTTCGAGCCGTTGAGGAACACCCGGCGCCGGGCATGGGCATGGACCGCGCGGGCCAGCACCTGCGCCTCGACATCGCGGCCGAGCGAGACATAGTCCGCCGCCGATTGCGCATGGGTGACGCGCACGGTGTCCTGCTCGATGATCGGCCCCTCGTCGAGATCGGCGGTGACGTAATGCGAGGTCGCGCCGATCAGCTTCACGCCCTTCTCGAAGGCCTGCCGGTAGGGGTTCGCGCCCTTGAAGCTCGGCAGGAAGCTGTGATGGATGTTGATGATGCGCCCCGACATCGTCCGGCACATCTCGTCCGAGAGGATCTGCATGTAGCGCGCCAGCACGATCAGCTCGGTGCCCGCGCGCTCGGCGATCTCCATGATCCGCGCCTCGGCGCGCGGCTTGTCGGCCTTCGTCACCTCGACATGGTGGAAGGGGATGTCGTGGTTCACGACCAGCTTCTGGTAGGTCATGTGGTTCGACACCACCCCGGCGATCTCGACCGGCAGCGCGCCGATCCGCCAGCGGTAAAGCAGGTCGTTCAGGCAATGGCCGAAATTCGACACCATCAGCAGCACCCGGACCGGCTGCGCCTCGTCATGGATCCGCGCCTCCATGCGGAAGCGCGCGGCGGTTGCGGCGAAGCTGCGGGAGAGGGACTCGGGGCTGGCGCCGTCCCCCGGGGCGAAGGAGATGCGCATGAAGAAGCGCCCGGTGCCGGGATCGTCGAACTGCGCGCTGTCGGTGATGTTGCAGCCCGCCTCGGCCAGGAAGCCGGCGATGGCGGCAACGATGCCGCGCTGCGCGGGGCAGGTCACGGTCAGGCAGTAGCTCGGCGCGGATGCGCTGCCGCTGCGGGCGGCGGCGGGGCGGGGGGCTTCGGCGAGGGTGTCGGTCATGGCTCAGAGCCTCTTGAGGGATTGCGCGGGATCGGCGAGCGCTTCGGGCGCGGGGCGGGCGCCGCGCAGGATCAGCCGCTCGGCCAGCTTGATGTCCTTCGACAGTGCCGTGCCCGTGCCCAGCCCCGAGACCGAGGCGAGCCGGCCGTCGGGGGCGGTCTGGAACAGCAGGCGCCCGCCGGGCAGCGTCCGGGCGACCGAAGGGGCGGCGGGATCGGGCAGCCCCGCGACCTGCAGGCACAGATCGTACTGGTCGGACCAGAAATAGGGCAGGGGCGCGGCCATCGCCGCGGCGCCGAGCATCGCGGCGGCGGCGCGCTCGCCCTGGTCGCGGGCCATCCGCCAGCTTTCCAGCCGCAGGCTGCGCCCGTCCTGGCGGATCGCGCAGCAATCGCCGGCGGCAAAGACATGCTCGGCCGAGCTCCGGTGCCCGGCATCGACGAGGATGCCGTCGGCGACCTCCAGCCCCGCCGCCTCGGCCAGATCGGTCCGCGGCGCGGCGCCGATCCCGGCGACGATCATGTCGGCCGCGACCATCCCGCCATCCTCGAGCCTCAGCCCGCCCGGAACGGGAACCGCGCCCTGGCCGGTGACCAGGCGCACGCCCTCGGCGGCATGGCGCTCGGCCAGCAGCTGCGCGAGCTCGGGCAGGACCGCGCGGCCGAGGATGCGCGGCGCCGTCTCGATCACCGTGACCTCGGCGCCCTTCGCACGGGCGGTGGCGGCCAGCTCCAGCCCGATCAGCCCGGCGCCGATCACCGCCAGCCGCAGCCCCGGCTCCAGCCGGGGCAGGATCCGCGCGGCATCGCTGTCGCGGCGCAGGTAGAGCGCTTCGGGACAGCCCGCGAGCCGCCGCGCCTCGGCGCCGGTGGCGATCAGCAGCCGGTCGTAGCGCTCGCTGCCCGCGGATGTCTCGAGCGCGCGGCCGTCGAGGTCGATGCCCTCGACCTTCGTGCCGAGCCGCAGCTCGATCCCCTGTCCGGCATAGGCCTCGCCCGGCATGATCGGCCGCGCCGCGCCATCCGTCTTCGACAGGGGCGGACGCTCGTAGGGCAGGCTCTCCTCCTCGGAATAGAGCCGGACCGGCCCGCCATAGCCCTGCTCGCGCAGCGCGAAGGCGGCGCGCACGCCGGCCTCGCCCGCGCCGATGATGGCCATGCCGGGCGCGCTCATGCCGGGACCTCGATCAGGACGTCGCCATTCTCCACCTTGACCGGATAGGTGCCCAGGTCCTTGCAGACCGGCGCGCGCATCGCCTCGCCGGTGCGGTAGTCGAACTGGCCGTTATGCTTGGGGCATTCGATCACGTAGTCGATCACCAGCCCGTCGGCGAGATGCACGTCCTCGTGGGTGCACAGCCCGTCGGTGCAGAAGAACTCGCCATCGGGGCTGTGATAGACCGCGAAGCTGCGCCCGGCATGGTCGAAGCGGACCAGATCCTCTTCGTCGATCTCGCTGGCGGCACAGGCCTTGATCCAGGGCATGGGATGCTCCTTTCCTTGTCGTCGTCTCGGGAATGGGGGTCACTCGGCGGGCAGGGCCGCGCCGGGGGGCGGGGCGGCATAGCCGCCGATGCCGGGGGTGGGCTGTCCGGGCTCCAGATCGCCGTGGAATTCCGGCCGGTAGGGCTTGGCGGTGGGCGGCAGCGCGCGCTTCACGAACCAGTCGGGATCGGAGAACTGCCGCGCCAGCGCGGGCAGGATCTCGCGATAGGCCGAGAGCATCGAGGGATGCGCGGGCGGCAGGTCGTGGCGGATCCGTTCGTGCAGGTCCTTCAGCCGGTGATAGGGGACCATCGGGAACATGTGGTGCTCCACATGGTAGTTCATGTTCCAGTAGATGAAGCGGCTGACCGGGTTGATCAGCACGGTGCGCGAGTTCAGCCGGTGGTCGAGCACGTTCTCGGCGAGCCCCAGATGCTGCATGTAGCCGGTCAGCACCATGTGCCAGGAGCCGTAGAAGACCGGCAGCCCGACCAGCATGAAGGGCAGGACCGAGCCGGTGGCGAGCGCGATCGCGGCGACGCCGGCATAGATCGCCAGCCAGATCCGGGCGATGCGGTAGGCCGCGGGGCGTTCGCTCTCGGGCACGAAGGAGCGGTCCTCCTCGGACATCCGCCCGGCGGCGAGGCTCAGCATGGCCCGCGCATTGCCGGCGAATTCGAAGATGCCGAAGAGGTTCAGCACCAGCCGGGCGACCACGGCGGGGCGCATGGCGATGATCTCGGGGTCGTGGCCGACGATGATCGTGTCGGTGTGGTGGCGGGTGTGGCTCCAGCGCCAGAGCACCGGGTTGCGCATCATGCAGAAGCAGGCCAGCTGGTAGAGCGCGTCGTTCATCCAGCGGGTGCGGAAGGCGGTGCCATGGCCGCATTCATGCCAGCGGCTGTCCATCGCCGAGGCGTAGAGCACGCCGTAGACGGCCCAGAACGGCACCGAGGCCCAGCCCGGCCAGAAGGCGATCCCCCCGGCCGCCGAGGCGATCATTGCCGCGAAAAGGATCGCGGTATCGCGGATTGCGGGCCCGTCATGGCGCTGCATCAGCGCCTTCATCTCCTTGCGCGGCACGTCGGTATGGTACCACCGGGCCGAGACCAGGCCGATTTCCTCTGCCAGCCGGGCATCGCGGCCCAGCAGGGCGTAGTCGCGGCTGCATTGCGGCATCGCGCGTCTCCTCCTGTCGTCTGCCGTCCTGCCACGGGGCGGGACGGGCCTCCTCGGGGTCCAGCTAGGGGCAGGGGGCGCGCATAGGCAATTGCCGGGTGAAAATCTTCGCATCAAATATTGCAAAACACCTCATCCTGGGGAAAGGATGCTGAGGGGAGATGAGGGAGGAGAGGATGGGCAAGCGACCGACGATCCGCGATCTGGCGGAGGAAAGCGGCGTGTCCGTGGCGACGGTGGACCGGGTGCTGAACGGCCGCCAGCCGGTGCGCGAGGGCACCGCGCTGCGCGTGCTGGAGGCAGCGCGGCGGATCGGCTATCACGCGACGCCCCTTTTGAAACAGCGCATTGCCGGGCGGGTGCCGGTGCTGACGCTTGGGCTGCTGCTCTTGTCGACGGACGAGGAATTCTACTCGCATTTCTTCGAGGTGGCCGAGGAGGCGGCGCGGGCCAGCCAGTCGCCGCGGCTGCGGCTGGTGACCGGCTACCTGCCCTCGGCAGTGCCCGATGACATCATTTCCGCGCTGAGGGACATGGCAGGCAAGGTGCAGGCGATCGGGCTGGTCTCGATCGACCATCCGCGCATCACCGAGGAGGTGGCGCGGCTGCGCGATGCCGGCATCCCGGTCTTCTCGATCCTGTCGGATTTCGCCCAGGGCGTGCGCGCCGCCTATATCGGCACCAACAACCTGAAGGTCGGGCGGACGGCGGCCTCGATGCTGGCGCGGGCGCTGCCCGAGAGCGATCCGCCGCGCGAGGTGGCGCTGTTCGTCGGCGGCTACCGCTGGCACGGTCACGAGCTGCGCGAGACCGGCTTCCGCACCTGGTTCCGGCTGAACCGGCCCGATCTCCGCGTGCTGGAGACCCAGGTCAATCTCGACACGGCCAAGCTGACCTACGAGGCGACCCTGTCGCTGCTGTCGCGCCATCCGCGGCTGGCGGGCATCTACTGCGCCGGCGGCGGGCGCGAGGGGCTGATCCAGGCGCTGCGCGACGAGCGGCCTAAGACCCGGATCGAGGTGGTGGCGAATGAATTCACCGAGGCGACGCGGCGGGCGATGGCCGACGGCGTCGTCTCGATGGTGATCCATTCGCCGGTGGAGCAGCTGGCCCAGAGCTTCTTCCGGATGGCGGAAGAGGCGCTGCGGACCGGCCCGGCGGAGACGGTCGGGCAGAAATTCCTGCCGATGCAGCTCTATCTGCCGGAGAGCTTCTGAGCCGGGGCCAGCGGGTCGAGCCGGGCGAGGAAGGCGTCGAATTCCTCGTCGGCGATGGCGACGGTGTGTTCGGGCCCGGGATAGGCCCCCGCGGCGACATCGGCGCGGAATTCCGAGAAGGCGGCGATGCGCTCCTTCTGCAGCCGCGCGTATTCGGCGGAGAAGTCGCGATAGCTGCGGGCATGGCGGGGCCGGTGGCCGCGGGTGCAGCCGAGCACGTCCTCGGCGAAGAGGTACTGCGCATCCGCGCCGGACCCGGCGCCCATGCCGAGCATGATCAGCGGCGAGCGGCGGGTCAGCTCGGCGGCCACCCGGTCGGGCACGACCTCGAGCTCGGCGCCGAAGGCCCCGGCCTCTTCCAGCGCCTGCGCCTGCGCCCAGATCTGCATCGCGGCATCGGCGGTCTTGCCGACCGCGCGGAACCCGCCGGTCCAGGTGCAGCGCGAGGGGATCAGCCCCAGATGGCCGACCACCGGCAGGCCCTCTTCGGCCATGGCGCGCACGGTGGGCAGCCCCGCGGCGCAGTAGAAGGCGTCGCCGCCGGTCTTCAGCGCCGCGAAGCCCGCGCGCAGGTAGTCCTCCGTGGTGACGAGCTCGCCATAGAGCAGCCCCACCTGCACGAAGCAGGGTCCGGCGGCAGCGCGCATCTCATCGCTCCAGAACGGGGCGATAATCGAGAGCATGTCGATCCCGGCCGCGGCGGCGGCGGCGGCTTCCTCGGGGGTCTCGACATAGAGCATGCTGAGCTGCCGCACGCCCTTGAGCGCGCGGATATCGGCAACGGTGGGTCGGGTCTGGGGCATGGGACGCGTCCTTGAGCGGAAAATGCCCGCAGCCGGAGGGGGCCGCGGGCGGGAGGAAAGGGGTCAGCCGGCCTGGCGCTGGCTCTGCATCCGGCGGCGGCGGCGCGCATCCATCGCCCGGTCGCCCTCGGGCGTGCCGTCATGGAAAGTGCCGAAGACGCGGTCCAGGGGGACCAGCCCGTCGCCGTAATTCACCTCGAAGAACTTGTGGTGCAGGTAGTGGGCATAGGCATGCGTATCCATCGCCGAGCGGTCGCCGGTGACCACCTTGTCAAAGCCGATATGGCCGATCAGCGAGCCGAAGGCGGCATGGTGCAGCGAATAGAGCGCATGCAGCGGATGGCTGGGCAGGATCACGTGGATCAGCACCACCGAGAAATAGAGCGCATGTTCCACCGGATGCATCGACAGGCTCGACCAGGGGCCGGGATTGACGTTGTTGTGGTGCAGCTTGTGGATCCAGCGGTAGAACGGGCCCCAGTGGATCAGGCGGTGGATGCAGTAGAAGTGGAACTCCCGCCAGATCGGGATCAGCGCCATGAAGAGCACGAACCAGACCGGGCTGTCGGCGAAGCTCAGCCAGGGCAGCTTGCCGGAGGCGAAGAGCCAGAGCATAACCACCTCGTAGGCGGTCCAGATCGGCACGCCGCTGCACAGCGTCCAGAACACGTTCTCGCGGGTCTGGCTGCCGAAGAGGAATCCCCGCTGGCCGGCCTTCTCGGGGAATTTCGGGTTGTACTTGAAGGCGCTGCCCTGCTTCTGCTTCATGTAGAGCCGCAGGTGGAAGGCGCCGAAGAACAGCGTGATCAGCACGGCATTGCGCGCCAGCAGGTAGAGGATCCATCCCGGCGACAGCGTCGCCATGGTCTCCATCGGCGGGGTCAGCAGCACCCAGATCCCGGCGGCGATGGCAAAGAGCACCGCGTTCCAGGGGAACAGGTAGCCGTCATGGCCGACCAGCCAGGAGAGCACCCGCTTCGGGCGCGGCGGCATCGCGTAGACCGGGGGGGATGCGATCGGGTCCTTGGGGACATAGTGGCCGCGCCGGTCGCGCGTGCCGAAACGGGTCTCGTCCATGAGCCTCCTCCTCTCGTGGGGTCATGTCCGGGGGCGCGGCCCCCGGCGGTTTCAGGACGCCGCCAGCGCCGGGTCCGGCACGGTGAGCCGGACATAGTCGATGCTGGCGGCCAGATGGCTGGCCAGGCGCGGGTCGCGCTGCACCTCTTCGGCGAAGGGCTCGAAGGACACCGCGCCCTCGTAGCCCGCCGCCAGGATGCGGCGCAGCTGGGCGACATTGCCCGCCCGGTCGCCGGGGAAGATCAGCCCGCGGTCGGGCTCGGACAGCGCCTCGGGGGCGGGGCCTGCGCGCGAGATGCCCGAGACATGGACCATGCCGAAATGCTCGGGGAACATCTGCGTGTCGCCGCAGCGCCAGAACTGGAACGTGTCGTGGCAGAGCGCGAAGTTCCGCCAGCCGCCCGAGGCCTCGACCGCCGCCACCGCCATCAGCTGGTGCTTCAGCGTCGAGCCGGCCATGCCCAGGGGCTCGACCAGCCCCTTGACGCCGGTCCCCTCGAAAAGCGGGCGTAGCGCGGCCAGCCCCTCGCAGATCCGCGCCTGCGCCTCGGCGGGCGACCAGTCTAGCGCGGGATCGACCACCGGGCAGAGCACGATCCCCGGCGCGCCGAGCGCCTGCGCCGCCGCGATCAGCGCCTGCGCCTCGGCGGCGCGCGCCGGGCTCCAGTCGTTGAAGCGCTGCAGCGCGTTCAGCGAGGCACAGCGCAGCCCCGCGGCATCGAGCGAGGCGCGGATCTGCGCCAGCGGCACGCCGCCGCCGAGCTCGCCGCCCATGTCGTTGCGGATCTCGACCCCTGCCGCGCCGGTCTGGCGGGCCAGCGCGAGGAACTCTCCCCAGGGCAGCTGCGGCGCGCAGGTGCGGTTCAGCGCGAAGGTGAAGGCCATCGGCTCAGACCTCCGCGTCCAGGTCGACCCAGGTGCCGCCGGCCTCGTGGCTGTCGGCGCAGGCATGGACGAAGGCCACCCCCCTGGCGCCCTCGGCCACGTCGGTCAGGTGCAGCCCCATGTCGTTCGGCCGCTGGCCCGTGCGGCGCGCGGCGACGGCCAGCCCGATCTCGGCATAGAGATTGGCCCAGGCATCGCTGAGCGCCTCGCCATGGCCGCGCGGCAGCACGATCAGCTTCTCCGCCTCGGGCAGCATGCCCGCGCCCGCGCCGCGGGTCAGGATCTGCACCGGCGCATCCAGCGGGGCGAAGCGCAGCTCTTCCGGCGTCTCCTGGTCCCATTCCAGCGCGCCGGTCTCGCCGAAGACGCGCAGCCGCAGCCCGCAGAAATTCCCCGGCGCCGCCTGCGTGACCCACAGCAGCCCCGGCGCGCCGTTGGCGAGCGCCAGATTGACGAAGGCCGTGTCCTCCAGCGCCTTCTCGGCGCCGCAGACATGGAAATCGGCGCGCAGCCGCGCGACGTCCTCGCCGGTGACGTATTTGAGGATGTGATAGGCATGGGTGCCGATATCGCCGGTGGCCGAGGCGCGCCCGACCTTGGCGGTGTCCCGCCGCCAGGCCGCGCCCTTGAAGGCCGGATCCGCGGGGCCGGTCGCCCAGTCCTGGACGTATTCGACATGGACCTGGCGCACCTTGCCGATCATGCCTGCCGCGACCATCAGCTTCGCCTGCCGCACCATCGGGTGGTAGGTGTAGGGATAGGTCATCGCCAGGACCAGACCGGTCTCGCGCTGGAGCTTCACCAGCGCGCGGGCATCCTCCAGCGTGTTGACCATCGGCTTGTCGAGGATGACGTCGATCCCGGCCTTCAGGAAGGTCTCTGCCATGTCGAAATGCGTCCAGTTCGGCGTGCAGATCGTCACCGCCTCGATGCCGTCCGCGCGCGCGGTCTCGGCCGCGGCCATGGCGCCGTAGGTGCCGTAGGAGCGGTCCTCGGCGATGCACCAGTCGCGCGCCGAGGCCGCGGCATTGGCCGGGTCCGAGCTGAGCGCCCCCGCGACGATGTCCCAGTGGTTCGACAGCCGCGCGCCCGAGGCATGCCATTCGCCCACCAGCCCGCCGCGGCCGCCGCCGACGAAGCCCAGCCGCAGGCGGCGTCCCAGGGGCGGATGGCGGAGATTTGCGGTTGCACTGAATCCCATCTGTCAGGTCCTTTCAGGTGCGGATCACGTGATAGGTCACCTCGTCGATCGAGGTGTCGGCCTTCGCGGCCTCGAAGACCTTCTGGCCATGGCTCATGACCACGAAGCGGTCGCAGACCTGGAAGGCATGGTAGATGTTGTGGGTGACGAGCACCGAGGAGGTCCCCTGGCCGCGCAGCTCGCGCAGATAGGCCAGCAGATGCTCGGTCTCGCGCACCGACAGCGCCGAGGTCGGCTCGTCGAGCAGCAGGATGTTGCGCTTGAAATGCACCGCGCGGGCGATGGCGACGGCCTGCTTCTGCCCGCCGGAGAGGAAGCCCACCTCCTTCTCCGGGTCGTCGATCCCCGAAATCTGCACGGCGGAGCCGAGGATCTCGATGGTCTTCTCCTCCATCGCGCGGTGGTCGAGGAAGCCGCCGGGCTTCACGATCTCGCGGCCGAGGAAGATGTTGCGGGTGATCGACATGGCATCGACCAGCGCGATGTCCTGGTAGATCGTTTCCACCCCGGCCGCCTCGCTGTCGGCGCGGCAGCGGAACTGCACCGCCTTGCCGTTCGCCAGGATCTGCCCGGAGGTCGGCGGGTTGATCCCCGACATCATCTTGACGAGGGTCGATTTCCCCGCGCCGTTGTCGCCGAGGAGCGCGACCACCTCGGCCTTGCCGACATGGAAGTCCATGCCGTCGAGCGCGGTGAAGCTGCCATAGCGCTTGACGATGTCGCGCATCTCCAGAAGCGGCGTGCCCGCGGGGGCGGTGCCCTTGACCGGGGGTTCCGACGGGGCGATGGGTTCGATGGCGTTCATGCTGTCCTCCCTCAGCCGCGGCGGCGGATGGCCATGTTCATGATCACGGCGACGACGATCAGCGCGCCCACGAACATTTCGAAATAGAAGCCCGGCGCGCGCATCAGCAGCAGCACGTCCTGGATCGTGAACATCAGCGCGGTGCCCAGCACGATGCCGAGGATCGAGCCGCGCCCGCCCATCAGCGCATGCCCGCCGATCACGCAGGCGGCGATGGCGACGAGCTCCAGCCCCTGGCCGCCGCCCGGCTGGATCGAGCTGACCCGGGTGCCTGCGATGATGCCCGCGAAGGCCGCCATGAAGCCGGTCAGCCCGAAGGCGATCAGCTTGGTCTTCACCGGGTTGATGCCGATCGCCACCGCGGCCTGGCGGTTGCCGCCGACGGCGAAGAAATGGTTGCCGATGCGGTGGTGGTGCAGCATCGCCCAGAACAGCACGGCGGCGATCAGGAACCAGATGATCGAGGCATGCACGATCCCGACCGAGCCGCCGAAGAGCGTGGCGAAGGGCTCCGACGGCTTGAACCTCAGCGAGGTCGCGCCGTGATAGAGCAGGGTGACGCCCTTCCACATCAGCATCGCGCCGAGCGTGGTGATGAAAGAGGGGATATTGAATTTCAGCGTGACATAGCCGTTGAGCAGCCCGGCCCCGGTGCCGACCGCCAGCCCGATGGCCGCAGCCGCGAAGGGCGCCCAGGCGACCGCATCGCCGCCCGCATCGCCGCCCCATTGCGCCGAGAGCGTGGCGGTGACGATGGCGCAGAAGGAATAGAGCGAGCCGACCGAGAGGTCGAATTCCCCCGCGATCATCAGCACGCCGACGCCGAGCGCCATGATGCCCAAGGGCGCGATCGCCTTCAGCATGACGGCGATATTGGCGTCCGAGAGATAGCGGAACTGCGGATTGGCCAGCGCCGCGGCGATCACCACGATCTGCACGGCGGCGAAGAGCACGGCGATGCCGCCCTCGGGGCGCGAGGTGATCCAGTCGCGCAGCTTGACGAGGCCGCCGCGCTGGTTGCGCAGGTCGACGGCCCTGCGGATATGGTCGGAAGAGGCGGCAGTGTCGCCCTGGGTCATGGACATGGCAAGGTTTCCCGGCTTGGAGTTGCGAGCCGGGGGCGGCCTGGGCCGCGCCCCGGGACGGGCGGCACGCTCAGCGCGTCCGGCCGGACCATTCGACGGCGGAGGCGAAATTGGCCTTGTCGACCAGCCCCATGCCGCCTGTGTCCATCTCCGAGGGGAAGAGCCCGTATTTCACCGCCAGCGCCGCCTGGGTCACCGCGTAGTAGCCCTGGCTGTAGGGCTGCTGGTCGACCGCCGCGGTCAGCACGCCGTCGCGGATATCGGCGAGGATCGATTCCGAGATGTCGAAGCCGCCCGCCGGGATGTCGAGCCCGGCATCGCGGATCGCCTGTCCGGCCTGGCTGGTCGGCGTCTGGCCGAGCCCGATCACCGCCTTGGTGTCGGGATGGCCCAGCAGGTACTGGGTCATCAGGTTCAGCGCCGTGCCATGGTCATTGGTGGTGGCCAGCATCTCGGTGGTGGCGCCGACCTCCTCCATCGCCTGCGCCACGCCCCGGTGGCGCAGCACCGCATAGGTGCCCTCGGGCGCCTCGACCGGGGTGAAGACCAGGTCGCCCTCGCCCAGCCCGTGCTCGGCGATCATCCGCTGGCCCAGCACATAGCCCGCCGAGACGAAATCCTGCCCCATGAAGGCCAGCCGGCAGGTGCCCTCACGGCCCTGGCTGTCGTCGATATTCATGCTGACGACGACGATGCCGGCCTCTGCGGCGCGGCACAGGATGCCGTCATAGGCATCGTCATCGGCGATCCCCAGCGCGATCGCGTCGACGCCGTTGGCGATGGCGGTCTCCAGGATGTTCGAGGTGACGACCGGGTCCTCCTCGCCGAACTGGATGTCGATCCGCACTCCCTGGTCCTCGGCGGCGTCCTCGGCCCCGGCATTGACCGGCCCGAAGAACGGGTTCGAGGATTGCGACCAGTGCAGCACGAGAATGTCGATCCCGCTCCAGTCGTTGTCGCTGTCTGCGGCCATGGCGGGTCCGGCCATGGCGATCGCGGCCGACAGCGAAATGCCGGCCAGCATGTCCCTGATGGTCATGCGCTCCTCCCTGATGTCGAGTATGCATCGCGGCCGGTTCGTCCCGGCCGTCCTGTGCGGCTCTGCCCGCGGCTCCTTCCGCGGACCGGGCGCTGTTCCGCCCGCCTTCCGGGATCGCACGGAATGTTCTTCCGGTCAAAATGTTGCAATTACCATTGCCAATAATCCCTCAAAATCGCTCAGTCCCGTGCGCCCCGCAGATGACGGATCCCTCATTGGGCCATGCTGCAAACGCGAAAACGGCCCGGCAGGCGCGCCCGCCGGAGGGCTGGCAAACAGGCTGCCATTGCTGCCGGTTCGGCGGGGTCGCGCGCACGCCGCGCCTCCGGGGCCATGCACGCGCCACAAGGCGGGGTTGCGCGCGTCCCGGGTTGCTGCGCCGCAGCGCCACCACTAGGTTAGCGCTACCGAATTCAACGGTTTCCCGCGGTTCCTCCTCCTCCCTGAACCCCGGGATTTGAGCGGCGGCCCGTCCTCCTCCCTGGGCCGCCGCTCTATCTTCTCCCTCCATCCCGGCCGCCGGACATCCGCGCCTCCGGCCACGTCCCGGTCCCCGCAGACGGCGGCCCGGACCTGCAGGCTGGCCCGATCCGGCTGCGGCCGGGACTCTGTCCTGCGGGCGGCCGAGTCGGGCCCTTGCTGCCACCGGGCGGAGCGTCCGGCAGAGCGGAATTATTTCCATAATGTCGCTTATCGAAAACGGGAAAGGCAGTTCGGGTACATTCTATCCTGGCTTGCGACATCTCCACTATTCTTCGGGAAAACAGGAGATTGCCCGATGGCGCATGTCGAGCTCGGCCACCGGGAACGCCGGATCATCCAGACGCTTTCCGGCCAGAGCATGCGCATGGCCGGGCTCGCGCAGCAGGTCAGCCGCCACCGCTCCACGATCTGCCGCGACCTCAAGCGGAACTGCTGCCGCTTCGAGGCCGAGCACGAGCTGAACGGATGCTACGGCTCGATCGCCCATGGCTTTGCCGCCGATCCCGGCCTCGCTCTCCGCGAGGAACTCGCCAAGCCAACCTGACCCGGAACCGGTGTCGCGACTTGCGGTGGCCGACGACTTCACCTGGTCTCGAAATGCGCCGACCCTGCCCCGGACAGCGTCACCTAGTCCTGTCCGCCGGAGGCCGCCATTGCCGAGCAGAGAAGATCGTCCTCGGTCGCGTGGCGATACGCCGCCGTGAAGCGCCGGTCCTTCCCGCCATGGCTGGCTTGCCAGCCCGGCAGTGTCTTGCCGACCCGGATCCAGGATCGGCAGCGTCGCTCTCTAGGAGCGCCCGCGCCCTCCCTGGCCGCGCTCGGGCGGCGGAAACATTGCCGCTGGGCCAGCTGGTCCACTTGGCAGCGCTCGATACGCTCTATGTAGAGGCCGGTGCGGCTCCTGACGCGACCGGACACGAGCTGGGTGTTGCCGGGGATTGGCGCGAATGAAAGTCGCCGCACATTCGCAGCTCAAGCGCGGTCTTGCTGCCCGCGCGCACCCGCTGGTCCAGCGTCGTTTCAAGACGGCGGCGCAATTCCGCTTCGAACGGCGCCCGGTCCCGATCGCGCGGCCTCGTGGCGCTCGACCAGCGCTTTGGCACAGGCAAAGGCGCCGCTGCTGAAGCAGATGGAGGGTTTGCGGATACCCATGGGTCCCGGCCCCGGCGCGCTACTTCGACGGAATGAAATGAAGCCGAGTCGCGGACGGGGTCGGCGGACAATCCGAAATCCCGGAACCGAGCGAACAGGCAATGCGGGCGCGAAGCTTCGCGGACCAACTCTCGCGCCTGTGCTCGTCCTGGCTGCCTGATGCGAGTGAAGGTATTTCCCTCCGGCCATTCGCCGGGCCGGTCCATCCGGCGAAGAGCGCAGTTTCCGGCTGGCGGCAATCTGGTCCTGCCCGGCGCCTGGCTCGGCCATCGCCTCCCGGTCCGGCCGTACTTCGGGCCGGGCTGCG
This sequence comes from Poseidonocella sp. HB161398, assembly GCF_005870025.1. GTDB lineage: Bacteria > Pseudomonadota > Alphaproteobacteria > Rhodobacterales > Rhodobacteraceae > Mangrovicoccus. The sequence continues at coordinate 154,032 of NZ_VATA01000007.1, read as the reverse complement.
GGGCTGCGGAGGCACCGAAACCAGCCGCTCGGGACTTGCCGCAGACGTCGCCGGCCAGCGCCAGCCGGTGGCGCAAGACTGCAGCGCGGGGATAGCCCGCACCTGTGGCAAGCGGAGGTGTTCGGGGAGTTCGCCGGGGCCTGTCCGGCGAGGCTCTCGGAACCGGCCCGGACGGCAGGCCCTGCGACGGTCCGTGTCAACCTGGCGGGCACCTGTCCTGCCGGTCGCAAGCGCTGCCTGACGCATGCCACCGGCACTCGACCATCAAGGGGAGGTCCGGAAGACAGATCGCGAAGGACACGGGGAATGTCCGCTTTCCAGAGGCACAGGCGGCGGCTCACATCCCTCATCGGTGCGCGCCGTGGCGTCTCTGCCAGATGGTCATTGCCGCGGACCGGCGCCGGGGCGAGACCCGCGGACCCTTCGCCGAGCTCCGGGAAGAGGTGGCCAAGGGCCGTCGCGGGGTCCGGACTGACCTTCGGCCGTCCGGAATGCGATGCCCGGGACATGTCACTGGATTCAGGGGGCTCCGGGGCCAGACACCGTTGCGCAGGTAAGCTGCCGTCGCAGGAAGGCAAGACCGCAGACCCGGGTTCAGAGGGCGGCTGTCAGGCCCTCGACGCAGCCGCAGGACCAGACGTGGTCCGGGCGCTCCGGCCGGAGGCGGACGCATGACATGCAGGCCTTCGCGGTGCCACAGGTGCCACGGTCGCTTGAACTTCAGCCAGGGCCGTATTTTCTTCGGCTGGCTTGCGCGCATGTCGCACTTCGCCGGGGATGCGATCTCGCGGATCGCGTCCTGGTCCTCTTCGGTCCCGCCGCCAGATGCATTCGGCCCGCTTTGCGTTCGCTGCCCGCCCGGTTTCCCGGATGAGAGCGGCGTTGCGTCGGTGCCCATGTGGCCCGCGCTTGCGGGTCAGCGCGGTGATGTCTGCCGTCCGCTCATCCTGGGCGGCACCTCCGCGGGATGGCCAGGGCTGTCCGAGGATGCAGCAGGACCGTCGTTCCGAAACCTGCAGCATGGTCCGGACCAGATCGTTGCAGGCACGGTGGCAGTCGGGGCGCAGTGGCGCGCCCGTTCAGCGCTGAAGCGGCCCGCCGGACCGGTTCCGGGAGGCGCACATCCCGCGAGGCGCTCGCGCGGTCGGTCGCACCGTGGCAGCCTCTTCCGACAAGGTGCGCCGGCCGGCTGGCCGATGCCGCGATTACCCCCTCGGGAGCCGTCGGGGGCGCTCATGACGCGGCCAATGGACTGGCCGAACCTTTTTGGGGCCTGTTCAAGCCCGTGGTCTTCCAGAAGCGCGGCGCCCGCCAGATGGCCAGGGACGTCGCGTGAAAAACGTGTTCTGGGCGGACTGGCCGTCTGGCGGGTGCCGCGAGCCGGGGCCGGCGGCCGATGCCGCGAAGCCGGCAGCGCCGCGGGCGAGATGGCGCGCGGCGCTGAACCAAGCGCTCTCCGGGAAAGCCGGGCAGTTCAACCCGCGCGGGAACTTGGTGGTCGGCCATAGGGCTGCAAGGGCCCCCGTGACGAAAAGTTCGCGCAGGCTGCGCGGCTTGTGCCCCTGCGCCGGCTGCTGCCATTGTCCTCAGACCAGTGAACCGCGTCAGAGCGGCGTCTTCAGCGGCTCCCCTCTAACTGTTTTCCGGCCAGGCGGACCGATGCGATCCATCTGGGCCCCGGCCGACCGGAACAGCTTCATCATCCGCCTCCAGAGGAGACCCGAAAGGATCCACGGGTGCCTCTCCCCGACCCACGTGCGGATATGCGAAACCCGGAGGCAGGTCACAACTTCGAATTGACATGCAGTCGGCCTTGCATGGCCAGGGTTGCGGGTGGCATGATCGGAGGCACCTGCCCAATGCTTCCGGCGCCTCGGTTGCGTCTCTCGACATGGCAGGTGATCGGGCAGCCGCGGCGCCTCCGTCACAGGAGGATAGAATGGCCATTTCATCCCGTCTCAAGCATCATCTCGATGCAAGGCGCCTGCCCTACGACATGCTTGCCCACGCCTATTCCGCAACTTCCAGCGGAACGGCCGCGAGCGCTCATATTCCCGGTGACCATCTCGCCAAGTCCATCCTGATCCACTCGGAGAGGACGCCCATCCTCGCGGTGGTTCCAAGTTGCCACATGGTCGATCTGCACCGGCTTCAGGTGATGCTGGAAAGCCGTCTCGGGCTCGCCGGCGAACATGAACTGGCGGAGGTGTTCGACGATTGCGATTTCGGCGCAGCGCCGCCGGTGGGCGACGCCTACGGCATCCCGACGGTGCTCGACCGGGAGATGTACGGGCTGGACGAAATATGGTTCGAGGCCGGCGATCACCGTTCGCTCGTCCACATGAAGGGCCATCACTTCGACCGGCTGATGGGCAGTGCGAAGCTCGGGTCCTTCTGCTGCAATTGAGGTCCCGAGCCGCGCTCCATCGCCGTATCCCGTCGGGTCCGCCCGCAGCGTCGGCAAGGCATCGACTGCGCAAGATGGGGCGGACGCCCTGCTGATGGTCCTCGGGCTCCGGCCCGGGTCGTCCATCGGGACATGAGCCGCGCGAAGGCTGGCCTGCCCCGCCGACGCGCCAGCCCGTCTGGACGTTTCTCCGTCCCGGCACTTGCCGGGAGCGGTCGCGCGATCCGCGCGCTGGCCGGCCCTGCGACGCTGATGTCCCCGGCCAGGATCGCTTCGATCGATATCGGGCCCCTTCAGATCCCCCCTTTTCCGAGGCAGGGTCCCGCCCCCGCCAACAGCCGGCCGCGGCGGCTGGCCACCGGGCGGGTCGCGGGCATGGCAGGAGCTTGCCGCCTGGCCGGGACTTGCGCCGGGACGGAGGCCCCGCGGCGGCAAGAGAGGCGGCCATCGCCTCCGCGCGCCGAGGATGCGTGATCCGCTCCGGGCCGGCCGCGTCGACGGGCATGCAGCCAAGCGCGCCGGGACCCGCATCTTCGCGGCCCGGTCATTGCCGCCACACAGCAAGCAGGCAGGCTGGCCCTCTCCTTGGCGCAGGGGGCGCGGCCTCTGGGCCATTTCAACTGCCGGGCCGGTCTCGGCGGAGGCGCAGCGGGGCGGGCACCGCGCGACATGGCCGCCGCTGGCGTCCGTCCGTGCAACAGCGCGCCCGGCTTCCGCCAACTGGGCTGCGCCTGCCCGGACGACGTCGCGCGCGGCGCCGGCCATGTCTTCGGAACGGCTGCGGTCCACGACCTCTTCCAGCTGCACCCCATGGCCGATCTGCGCGCTGGCATGGTGGTCGGCATCATCTTCGCGCCTCGGACACGGCGATGTCCGGAGACCTCTCGCGCGACGGGTCCGATCGCAGCGGAGGCTGCCGCCGGGTGCTCATGCGACAGGGGCGCGTTCAGCCCGGCCTCGGCTGAAACGGGCAGGTCCGTGTCTTGCTGCAGCAGATGCACGCCACGAACCGCGGCAGTGCCGGTGCTCCTGGCGGGCCGGAAAACGGGTGCGCCGGCGAGATCGTCACGAGCTCCGCTATCGTGGATGAGGGGCCGACGCGATCGCAGAGCGGTACCGCATCGTCCCTCGCGAGAAATGTCGGCGCGACCCGGGAAATGCCGCCGGGAAGCAGACCGGTTTTGTCGCCGGCGAGGGCCGGTACGGCAAGGCCAGCCTCCGGCAAGGCGAAGCTCCGCCCGGAACAGCCCGCATGTCCGTTCGCCGAGAAGCCGCCGTTGGACGGTCTCGACGGCGCAGCCTTCGCGCTTTGCCCTCAAGCCCGGAAAATGACGGCGGTTCATCTTCGGGTCCAAGGTCGGGCCCAATCGTGCCGCCACTTGCAGCCGCAGGCATATCGCCTGGCAAATGCGGGTCTGGTGCGTCGGGATGGCCGGTCGGATCCGGTCTGGCACAGGACGGAGCCGATAGCCCGGCCTCTTCCGCGGGAACCGTGGCGAAAGCCCGGCATGCGGGCCCCGCGCAAGGTAGGGTCCTGCCATCTTCGCGCGGCAGCGCCCGATGACTATTCCCGCAACGCGGAAGATCGGCTGTGCCGGGTCGCCATGCACCCGGGCGCCCCATGCCGTCATGCGCTCGGCAACCGCCCGGACATTTCCCGATTGCCTCTCCCGCCAGCGGAAACGCGGTGGCCGGGGACATCGGCCGAATGGCACGTGCCGCGACCGGGTCCGGCGACTGGCGGGAGGCCGCATATCGGCACCGTGCCGTGGGCAGCGATCCCGGCTCCGGGGCATTGCCCCGGACGTCGATCGAAATGGCTTTGGCGCGACCCGGAAATGGGCGGAAGCGGGCTGCCGACCCGGCCGCCTGCGGCGAGGGCAAGGCTCCGGACTGGCACGTCCTCCTCGGGCGATGGCAATGCAGCGGCGATCGGAGCGGTTCCGGCCAGCGAAGAGGCCCTCTCCGGCCGGGGATGGCACCAGCCCGGCGACGGGATCGAGGGCAGGTCCGGCGCCCGGTCCGGAGACAGGAGCGAAGAGGACGGCAGCTGCAGACGCCGTCCTTCGGGCGATTGCCGGGTCTTGCCCGCTTGTGTTGCGGCCGTCGGTGCCGAGAGGCTTCGCGAGGACGGCGGCAGCGCTTTCCGAGGCTCCGGATGGACCGCATCGCCATCCTGCGCGCATCGGGTCTGCCGGACCGGACAGGACCCGAACGACAGGCCCCGAACGACAGGCGCTGCATCTTCAGACCTGGTTGCAGCCCTTCCAGGAACCGCGTGCCAATACGCCCTTCGCCGCCGCGCGCGGGCAACGCCATGCAAGCTCACGTTTTTTTGACGCCCGCTAATTCCGATTAATTCAATCGGATTTTGACAAGGCACCATCCCGCCCTCTAGATGCCGCCAGACCGAAACCAAGACCGCTGTCTTTGCCGCGACATTCCCAGCCCGGGCCGCCCGCCCGGACATGCCACGACAGAGCCGAGGAGACACGGGATGCTCGCACCATTTCTCATCATGCTGCGCGAAGGGCTGGAAGCCGCCCTGATCGTCGGGATCATCGCCGGATACCTGCGCCAGACCGGCCGCCGCGACTGGCTGCCCGCCATCTGGATCGGCGTCTTCCTGGCCCTGGCCGCCGCGCTTTTCGCCGGGGCCGCGCTGCAGCTGGCCAGCACCGGATTCCCGCAGAAGGCGCAGGAGCTCTTCGAGGCGGCGATCGGCCTTCTCGCTGTTGCCGTGCTGATGTCGATGGTCTTCTGGATGCGCCGCGCCGCGCGCTCGATGCGCGCCGACCTGCAGGCCTCGATCGACACGGCGCTCGGCGCGGGCCGCATGGCGACGCTGGCGCTGATCGGCATGGTCTTCTTCGCGGTGGCGCGCGAGGGGCTCGAATCCGTGTTCTTCCTGCTCGCCATCCTGCAGCAGAGCCAGGACGCGCTGGCGCCGCTGGGCGCGCTGCTCGGGCTCGCCCTCTCCGCCCTGGCGGGCTGGGCGATCTATGCGGGCGCCCTGCGCATCGACCTGGCGCGGTTCTTCCGCTGGACCGGCGTCTTCCTGATCTTCGTCGCCGCGGGCCTGCTGGCGGGCTCGGTCAAGGCGCTGCACGAGGCCGGGCTCTGGAACGGGCTGCAGGGCGTCGTGTGGGATCTTAGCGCGGAACTGCCGGAATCGGGGCCGCTCGGCACCGTGCTCGGCGGGCTCCTCGGCTATCGCGACACGCCGGTCCTGGGCGAGGTGATCGCCTATGTCGGCTTCCTGGTCCTGGCGCTCTGGGCCTTCCTGCGCCCGCCTGCCCGCCAAGGGCTGCGCCGGGGCGGCGCCGCGATCGAGGGGCGGAACTGACATGGCCCGGACGAACCGCACGCTGCTCAATCTCTGCGTGGCCGGATCCGCGCTTCTCGCGGCCGCGGGCGGCGGGGCCTTCTGGTACGCGGTGCAGCAGACCGCGGACCGGCCCGCCGCCGCCGCCACCCGGGTCACGGTCAGCGCCGGGGCCTGCACGCCGAACACGCTGACTCTGCCGGGCGGGACCCGCCGGTTCGAGATCGTCAACGCCTCGGACCGGCCGATCGAATGGGAAATCCTCGATGGCGTTATGGTCGTGGCCGAGCGCGAGAACATCGCGCCGGGCTTCCACCAGCAGATGGAGGTGCCGCTCCAGCCCGGCGACTACGACATCACCTGCGGCCTCTTGTCGAACCCGCGCGGGCATCTGCATGTCACCGTCTCCGAGGAGGCGAGCGCCGCCGCGGCGAACGTCACGCTGAAGGATTTCCTCGGCCCGCTCTCGGAATACCGCGTCTACCTGGTGCTCGAGAGCCGCAAGGCGGTGCAGGCGGCCGAGGCGCTGCGCGCGGCGATCGCGGCGAACGACCTGCCCGCGGCGCAGGCGGCCTGGCGCGCGGCGCGACTGCCCTACCGCCATGTCGAGCCGCTGGCCTACCGGCTTTCGGATCTGGAGAACGCCATCGACCCCTCCGCCGCCTATCTGGCCGGGCGCGAGGCCGATCCGGGCTTCACCGGCTACCACCGGATCGAATACGGCCTCTTCGCCGAAGAGAGCACCCAGGGGCTCGCCCCCGCCGCCGACCAGTTGGTGGCCGATCTGGAGACCCTGGGCGCGCGGCTGAAGGAAATGACGCTGACGCCGGAGCTGCTGATGTCGCTGCCGGGGGCGATGGCCGGACAGCTGGCCGAGGCGCAGATCCCGGCGGGCGAGGACGCCTATGCCGGGGACGACCTGCCGGAATTCGCCGCCAGCCTCGAGGGCATCCGCAAGATCGCCGGGCTGCTCGGGCCGATGCTCGAAGGCGCCGATCCGGCGCTCGGGACCGAGATCGGCGATGCGCTCGGCCGGGCCGAGGCGGGGCTGGCCAAGCTTCGCGGCGCCGATGGCGGCTATCCCCCCTATGGCAGCGTCCCGCAGGAGGCGCGCGACGCGCTGGCCCGGGACATGGCCGCGCTGCAGGCGGGGTTCGACAGGATTGAACCGGCAATCGGGATGAATTGAGATGAGCAAGGCAGATCACGGGGGCCGCGGCTGCCCCTTCGGGCCCAGCCGCCGCAGCGTGCTTCTGGGACTGGGCGCGGGCGGGATCGGCGCGATGGCCGCGCAGGCCGGGACCGCCGCGGCGCCACAGGTCAATGACGCCCCCGATGCCTCGGCCGAGGCGGCCGCGCGCCGCGTGCCCTATCTGGGCCGCCACCAGGCCGGGATCGTCACGCCCCGCCCCGAGGCCGGGCTGGTCGCCGCCTTCGACGTGGTCGCCTTCAGCCCCGACGAGGTCGAGCGGATGCTGAAGACCCTGACGGAGCGGATCGCCTTCCTGACCCAGGGCGGCGAGGTGCCCGGCCGCGACCCGCGCCTGCCGCCGGCGGATTCGGGCATGCTCGGCCCGGTCGTCTCCCCCGACAGCCTGACCGTCACCGTCGGGCTCGGCCGCTCCTTCTTCGACGGGCGCGACTGGCTTTCGGGGCTCGCGCCGGTGCATCTCGCGCGGATGGCCGAATTCCCCAATGACGCGCTCGATCCGGCGATGTGCCATGGCGACCTGTCGATCCAGTTCTGCGCCGGCCTGCCCGACACGAACATCCACGCCCTGCGCGACATCGTGAAATCGCTGTCGGAATTCCTGGTGCTGCGCTGGACGATGGAGGGCAGCGTGCCGCCGGTCGTGCCCGCCCCGTCGGGCGAGACCCAGTCGGCGCGCAACTTCCTGGGCTTCCGCGACGGCTCGGCCAATCCCGACTCGAACGACGCCGCGGCGATGGACCGGCTGGTCTGGACCCACGCCGCCGGCGAGCCGGGCTGGGCGCAGGGCGGCAGCTACCAGGCGGTGCGGCTGATCCGCAACTTCGTCGAGCGCTGGGACCGCTCCGCGCTTGCCGAGCAGGAGGCGATCTTCGGCCGCCGCAAGGTCTCGGGCGCGCCGCTCGACGGCGGAGAGGCCGCCACCGAGCGCGACGTGCCGGACTATGCCGCCGATCCCGACGGGCTGGCGACGCCGCTCGACTCGCATATCCGCCGCGCCAATCCGCGCAGCAAGGGCAGCGAAGCGAACCTGATCCTGCGCCGCCCCTTCAACTATTCCCGCGGCGTCAGCGCCAATGGGCAGCTCGACCAGGGGCTCCTGTTCATCTGCTACCAGGCCGATCTCGAGGCGGGGTTCATCACCGTCCAGACCCGGCTGAACGGCGAGCCGCTCGAGGAATATCTCAAACCGTTCGGAGGGGGGTATTTCTTCGTCCTTCCGGGCATCCGCGACGCCGGGGACCATCTCGGCGCCACCCTGCTAGACGCCGTCCGCCACGCCTGAGTGCCAGCCAGCCCGGCCCATCCGAAGGAGAAGAAGAATGACCGGCAACTTCCTGAAGACCACTGTGCTGGCCGCGGGACTCGCGGGCTGGGGCCTCTCCGCCCTGGCCGCCTCGCCCTCGCTGGAACTCGTCGCGCCGCTGGCCGACTACAAGATCTACGTCGCCGAGAACACCGCGCAGCTCGTCGCCGACACGACCGGCCTGGTCGACGCGATCAAGGCGGGCGATGTCGAGGGCGCCAAGGCGCTTTTCGCCGCCACCCGCACCAGCTACGAGAAGATCGAGCCGATCGCCGAGCTCTTCGCCGATCTCGATGTCTCGATCGACGCGCGGGCCGATGACTACGAGAAGGGCGAGGCGGATCCCGCCTTCACCGGCTTCCACCGGATCGAGTACGGGCTCTGGGTCGAGGGCTCGACCGACGGGATCCAGGACTATGCCGACGGTCTGCTGGCCGATGTCACCGATCTCGACAGCCGCATCGCCGCGCTGACCTTCCCGCCGGATGCCGTCGTCGGCGGCGCCGCCGCGCTGATGGAAGAGGTCGCGGCGACCAAGATCTCGGGCGAGGAAGACCGCTACAGCCGCACCGACCTGTGGGATTTCGACGCCAATTTCGCCGGCGCCAAGGAGATCTACGAGCTGCTGAAGCCGCTCCTGGCCGAGGGCGACAGCGCCTTCACCGCCAAGGTCGACGGCAATTTCGGCACGGTCGAGGAGGTGCTGGCCAAGTACCGCACCGAGGATGGCGGCTTCGCCTCCTACGAAGAGCTCTCGGGCAGCGACCGCGCGCTCCTCTCGGCCAAGGTCAACACGCTGGCCGAGGATCTCTCGACCCTCGAGGCGAAGCTCGGCCTCGGCTGAGCTGGAAGGGCGCCGGGACGGGCGGTCCGCCCGTTCCGGCCCTTGACTGGCGCGCCTTTCAAACCCGGCACGGAGGGCGCCGCCTGATCCTGTCCGCCGGGGCGGCTCAGCCGCCTGCCCCGGCGCATTCCGCCTCGATCCAGGCGGCGAAGCGCGCCATCGCGGCGGTCTGCGGCCGGTCCGAGGGCCAGGTCAGGTGGTACCCCCCGGCATCGACCTCGGCGGCGAAGGGCCGGACCAGCCGCCCGGCTCCGATCTGGCGGGCGAACATCGCCACCGGCAGGAGCGCCGCCCCCGCCCCCTCCGCGGCCAGTTCCGCCAGGGCGACCGAGGAATCGAAGACCGGGCCGGTGACCGGCGGGCACGGCGTCCCGGCGGCCTCGAACCAGCCCGGCCATTCGGCGCTGCGGTAGCTGCGCAAGAGCACGACCCGCCCCAGATCGGCAGGCTGCGACAGCCCGGCCGCCAGCTCCGGCGCGCAGAGCACCGAGAGCGGCGTCTCGGCCAGCGGGACGGACTCGCTGCCGGTCCAGGCGCCGCTGCCGAAGCGGATCGCCATGTCGAGCCCCTCGCGCAGGATCTCCACCCGGTTGTTGTTGGTCGAGATCCGCAGGTCGATCTCGGGATGGGCGCGCTGGAACCCCGCCAGCCGCGGCATCAGCCAGCCGAGCGCGAAGGTCGTGTTGACCCCCACTTTCAGGATCTCGGCATCGCGGCGGCCGCTGATCCGGTCGAGGCTGCGCGAGATCGCGTCGAAGCCGTGCTCCAGCACCGGAAACAGCAGCCGCCCCTCGTCGGTGGGCACCAGCCCGGCCGAGGTCCGCAGGAAGAGTGCCGCGCCCAGCAGATCCTCGAGCCGCGCGATCTGGTGGCTGACCGCCGCCTGGGTGACGCGCAGCTCGGCCGCGGCTTTGGTGAAGCTGCCCTGGCGCAGCGCCACCTCGAAGGTGCGCAGCGCGTTTAGGGGAAGATCCGGTCGGTCCATGGGTATGAATTCTTCTAATGGGTGGCCATAAGATTTGTCGTTTGATGGGCCATTTCAAGGGGATCTATAGTTCCCGCATGACATCAGCTGATGTTCTGCCGGGACGACCCGGCCAGCCCTCACGGAGGATCCCGACATGACTGCCCGTCCCTTCTCCCTGCCGCGCCTCGCGGCAGGGCTCGCCCTCGGCCTGTCCCTTGCCGTCCCCGCCCTGGCCGAAGATCCGGGCGCCCGGCTCGGCGCCACCCTCGCCTCGCTGGAGGAGCGGCTCGGCGCCCGCGCCGGCGTCGTGCTCGTCGATACCGCCACCGGCCGCCGCTGGGGCTACCGCGCGCAGGAGCGCTTCGCGATGAACAGCACGGTCAAGGTGCCGGTCTGCGGCGCGATCCTCGAGCGGGCCGAGCATGGCAGCCTGGCGCTCGACGACGTCCTGCCGGTGCCCGAAGAGGAAATCCTCGACTATGCGCCGGTGACGGAAAAGGCGGCGGGCGGCGGCATGGCGATCGGCGATCTCTGCCTCGCCGCGCTCGACATGAGCGACAACACCGCCGCCAACCTGCTGATCGACCGGCTCGGCGGGCCGCAGGCGGTGTCCGCCTTCCTGCGCGCGCTCGGCGATCCGGTCAGCCGTCTGGACCGGCGCGAGCCCGCGCTGAACGACGTCCCGCCGGGCGAGCTGCAGGACACGACGACCCCGGCGGCGATGGCGGCGAGCCTGCAGGCGCTCTTCCTCGGCGACGCGCTCTCGCCCGCCTCCCGCGCGCAGCTTGCCGGCTGGATGAGCCATGGCGGCGTGACCGGCGCGCTCGTCAGGGCCGAGGCGCCGGCGGGCTGGCAGATCGCCGACAAGTCGGGCGCCGGGGCGCAGACCCGCAACCTCGTGGCGCTCGTCACGCCTCCGGGCCGCGATCCCTGGGTGCTGGCGATGTATCTCGAGGCGCCGGGCCGCGACTTCGCCACCCGCAACGCGGCGCTGCGCGAGATCGGCGCGGCGGCGCTCGGGGTGATCGCGGGGCGGTGAATGGCGCGGCGGCGGTTTCCGTGGCTCCGGGATGTCGTAGGGCGGGGCTCCGCCGCGGGCGCGCCGCGCCTGCCCTGCAGGCGCAGGGCCCGGCCGAACCGGGTGGCTTGCGCCGGGGCAGGCGTCGACCGGCCGCGCCGGGGCTTTCCAACCTTGGCAGAGGTGACTGAACGGGAATGCATTTGGCATGGCGCGAGCGACGTCGAAGCGCCGTCTGGCCGCCCTTGCGGGCTGGCTGTCCCCGGCGTCCTTGCCGTCCTCCGCCTGGGCCTGCCCGAGGGCATGGCGGCCGACAATGGCCGGATCGGGGCGACCGAGGTCGGCATCTCGCCGCTCTCGGCCGGGCGGATCTCAGCGCGGGAGGGCCAGTACGTCGAGGCCGGGGACGCGCTGGTGCGGATGACTCCCGGCCAGCTCGAGGGGCAGCTGCGCCGGGCCGAGATCGGCGTTGTCACCGCGCAGAGCCGCGTGCCCCGGGCCCGGGCCGAGCTTCACGCGCCCTGAGCCGAAGTGGCGCGCGCCCGCGCCGGGCTGACCGCCACCGGGCGGCGCCTGGCACGCTCGCGGTCAGCCCGACCGTCTCGCAGCAGGAACTGGAGGAAAGTATTTCCGCCGCTAGACAGGCCGCCGCCGAAGCGCAGCTGGCGGCCGCCGAGGCCGGGGCCAGCGCCGCGGCGGCCGCCCAGGTCGATGCCGCCGCCGCCGAGATCGAGGCGATCCAGGTCTCGCTCGAGGATGGCGTTCCGGTGGTGCCGGTCGACGGGCGGGTGCAGTATCTCGTCGCCCGGGAGGGCAAGGTCGTCGGCGCGGGCAGCCGTTTCCTGATGCTGGTGCCGCTGAGCGACGTCTGCATGACCTTCGTCCTCGCCGCCGCCGAGACCGGCCGGATGCAGCTTGGCGGCGAGGTTCGCCAGGTGCTCGAAGCCGCGCCGCATTGCGCCATTCCCGCGGCCGTCACCTTCATTGCCGATGTCGCGCAATTCACCCCGGGCAGCGTCGAGACGCAGCAGGAGCGGGTCAAGCTGATGTTTCGCGTCTGCCTCCGCGCCCGCATCCCGCCCGAGCTGCCGGAGCGGTACGGCGCCGATATGAAGACCGGCCTGCCCGGCATGGCCTATCTGCGGCTCGAGCCCGGGCTCGACTGGCCGGCCGTGGCGACCAGTTCGCCCCCCTGCGCCGCTGACCGGGGAGTGACCGGGCGATAGACGCGATCCTGCGGGCCCGGGACCTGACCCGGCGCCATGGCCGCAAGCCGGCGCTCGACCGTCTGAGCCTGGAAATCCCGGCCGGGCGCATGGCCGGGCCGGTCGCCCCTGATCTCGCGGGTCTCCGGCGCGCTGGCGCTGCAGGAGGAGCGGCTCGGGGTGACGGGCCGCGGCATCTCCGATCCGGCGGCGCGGCGCGGGATGGCTCCGTCCATCGCCGTCATGCCGCGGGGGCTGGCCGCAACCTCTGCCCGACGCTCGGTAAGCTCTTACCCGGTTGCGACACCGGTTCGGGTTCAGATTAGCCTGGCGAGTTGCTCGCGGAAAGCCTCGGCCGGGGTCCGGTGGCCAAGGCACTTCCTCGGCCATGACCGGGCCGGGCGCGGCCGCGGGATCCTCCGCCTGCTGGGCGCAACCGGCAAGCTGCCCTTTCTCGACCGGCCCGCGGGCGAGCTCTCGGGCGGGATGAAGCAGAAGCTCGGCCCGTGCTGCGCACTGATCCTCGACGCGCCGGCCACCGACGTCGATCCGCTGTCGCGGCGGCGGTTCCGGGACCTGATCGGCCGCATCCGCGCCGAGCGGCCGGGGATGAACGTGCCGGTCTCGACCGCCCGCATGGAAAAGGCCGCGGGCTTTGACTTGCTGGTGGCGATGTCGGCGGTGCGGGTACCGGCCGAGCTGCTGAACCGCACCGGGCAGCGCGATCTCGACCGGGCCTTCGTCGCGCTGCTCGCGGCCGCGACCGGCGCCGGGACCGCCCCGCCGGCATGGCCGGGACCGCCGTCAAGGCGAAGGGGCGACCCGCCTCTTCGGCAGCTTCCACCGCGGTCGGGAATGTCGGCTTCCGCATCGAGCGCGGCGAGATCCACGGCTTCCTCGGCTGGAATGGCTGCGGCACGACCGGGACGATGAAGATGCCGACGGGGCTGCTGGAGCCCGGCGAGGGCGGGACCCGGCTCTTCGGCAAGTTCGACCCCGCAGACATGGAGGCGCGCCGCCGCGCCGGTTTCATGACCCCGGCCTTCCCGCTCTATTCCATGCTGTCCAAGCGGCAGAACCTGGAGCTGCAGGCCCGGCTCTTCGGCATCGCCGAGGCGGGGATCGCACGCGGGTGGCGGAGATGGCGGCGCGCTGATGGCGACAGCCGCTGGCGCTGGCGGTCGCGGTGATCCACCGGCCCGAGATCCTGATCCCGGACGAGCCGGCCCCGGGCGTCGATCCGGTCGCTCGCGACGGGGTCCGGCGCCTCCTCGGCGAGCTCTTGCGGCGGGACGGGGGACGATCTTCGTCTCGACCCATTTCATGAACGAGGCCGCGCCCTGCGACCGCATCTCGCTGATGCCTGCCGGGCGGGTTCTGGGTCCGCGACTCCGCCGCCGCGCTGAAGCAGGCGAAGGCGCGGCGCGGCTGGAGGAGGCCGTCATCGCCTATCTCGAGGAGGCGGCCGGCCCGGCGGCGCCGTCCTGCTGGCGGAGCCCGGATCCGCGGCGCCCGCGCCCGGCCGCGGCTTCACGCCGGCGAGGATCAGGATCTGTGCGCTTCTCGAGGCGCTGCAGCTGATGCGCGACCATGGCGCTGGCCGGGACGCTGCTGCTCCTGGCGGTGACCGCCTATGGCACGAGCATGGATGCGGAGGACCCTTCCTTTGCCGTGCTCGACCGCGACCAGACCGCCGCCAGCCTCAGCCTGGTCCCCGGCATCGCGGGCCCGGCCCATTTCACCGAGGCGCCGCCGCTGGCCGAGCATGCCGATCTGGACCGGCGGATGCGCGACGCGGCGCCCGGCCCGGCAATCGAGCTCCCGCCGGATTTCGCCCGCGACCAGGCGCGTGGCCGCCGCGTCGAGATCGGCGCCTGGATCGACGGCGCGCCCCCTCGCTGGCCGAAACGGTGCAGGGCCATGCAAAGGAGCGCGCGCGGATGGCCGGCAGCAGCGCGGCGGCCGGCTTCCCGCTGGACACCCGCTTCCGCTGCAACCCCAATATCGACCGCATCGTCGCGATGGCCCCAGGCGCGATCACCAGTTTCTACCTGACGCCGGTGACGCGGGCCGGGTTTCTCTTCGGCAAGGAGCTGCGTTGTGCCCTCCTGGCGCTGGCGAATTTCTTCATCCTGCCGGCGGTCACGGTCCTCGGCTTCGGCGCGCTGGCGGCGGGGCTCTGCGTGCCGACCGTCACCGGGATCCGGCTCGGGATCTCCTCCGTCCTCCCGAGCCGGATCGCGGCGATCTTCGCTACGGTGCTGCCGAGCATGGTGCCCGCCTCGCTTTTCTCGGGGCTGACCGATCCGGTCTCGGCGCTCGACGGCGGGGCGCGGGCGATCTGCGAGCTGCTGCCGGCCACGCATGTCATCACTATCGCGGGGCCCCTATTCCAGGAGGCTCGGCCTTGCCGATCTGGGCAGCGCATTCCTGACCCTCGCGCTGGCCCTGCCGGTGCTGGCGGCGGGGCTCTTGCGGCTGCGCAAGCGGGAGCGCCAGGCGATGAAGCGGCGCCATGTCTGGCTTCTCTGGGTGAAGAAACGGCGCGGGCCCGGCCGCGACACCGCGCAGTTCCTTCATGCTGTCGATCTGCATGCCGGCCTCGGCCTTCGCCATGTCGCCCAACCGCGCCGCCATCGGCATCGTGGACGAGGACCGCTCGCAGCTTTCCGTGCGGCGGGGCCAGGCCCTCTACGCGCCCAATTCCCTCGAGCGGAGGAGATGGACGCGCCGATGGAGACCGGGCGAGGCACCTTCGCGCTGGCCATCCCGCCCTCCTTCGAGCGCGACCTGCCGACCGGGCGCAGCCCCGGAATGCAGCTGAATGTCGACGCCATCCGGTCGAGCCAGGCCGTCAACGGCGCGGGCCATATCGGCCAGATCGCCTCGGCCGAGATCGCCGAATTTCTGGCTGGGCACCGCGGCACGGAGGAGGCCGGTCCCGTGCCGGGGCTGCGCAACCGCCTCAACCCGGCCCGGTTCGGTACCGTCAGCCAGGTGATCGACAACATCTCCATGCTCTCGATCACCCTCGTCGGCGCAGCGCTGATCCCCGGCAAGGAGCATGGCGCGGTGGAGCACTCCTCGTCATGCCAGTCAGCGGGGTGGAGATTCTGCTGCCGAAGGTCTGCCCGATGGGCGCGGTGGTCTTCGCCGCCGCCATGGCCGGCCTGCACGCCGTCACCGGCATGCTGCTCGGCGGCTCTGTCTGGCTCTTCGCGGCGGCCGCGGCGCTGATGCCCTTCGCCACCACCTCGCTCGGGCTCTCCCCGGCGACGGTGGCGGGCTCGGTGCCGCATTTCGGCCCTCTCCCGATGCTCCTGCTTTTGCTCCTGCAGATGCTCTCGGACGGCATGGCCCCGCGCGAGAACAGGCCCGAGGCGATCCAGGCGGTGATGCCAACTGCGCCGAACATCCATTTCGTCATCCTCTCGCAGGCGATCGGGTTCCGCGGCGCGGGGCTGGCGACGGTCTGGCCGCCACTTGCCGCGCTGGCCGCGATCGGAGGCGCGCTGTTCCTACCGACGCTGCGGCAGTTCCGCAGGTTCCTGCGCTGATCCCCCGTGCCGCCATGCCGCGGTCCGGGGCGGAGTGCTTGGAATCACGACAAATCTGCATATCTTGGTTCCGAAGGCGGCGGACCGGTCCGCGGGCCTTCCAGAAGAGAAGGACTATCCGCGTGAAGACGATTCTGCTTGGCTCCGATCTTTCCCTGCGCTCCGAGCGCGCCCGGCGGCGGGCGGAGCGTCTCGCCGCGGCCCATGGCGCGAAGCTCGTCGTCTGCACCGTCGTCGATGACGACCTGCCGAAGCAGATGTCGGGCGCGATCATGGAAGAGGCGCGCGAGGAGCTGTCGCGCCAGTCCGCGGGTGGCTGCGAGACCGAGATCCGCGTCGAGATCGGCGAACCGGTGGAGAAGCTCGCCCAGGTGATCGAGGAGGTCCAGCCCGACCTCGTCGTCATGGGCGTCCACCGCGCGCGGCCGATCTGGGACATGTATGCCGGCACCACGGTAGAGCGGATCGTGCGCGCCACCCCCCGCCCTGTGCTGCTGGTCAGCCAGGCGGTCGAGGACGACTATGCCCGGGTGCTCTGCGGCGTCGACCTCTCCCACAGCTGCGCGGCCGCGGCCCGCTGGGCGGCGGCGCTGGCACCCGCGGCCGAGTTCCGCAGCTTCCACGCGCTGCATGTGCCCTTCCGCGGCTGGATCGCGCCGGGCGGGCGGCCCGAGGCGGTGGCGCCCTTCCTCGCCGAGGCGCGCGAGCGGATCGCGGAATGGTGGGCGGAGGAGGAGCTGCCCGCACAGCTGCCGGTGCCCGAGCCCGAGGCAGCCGCGGTCTCCGAGGCTTTCCTGCGGGCGCGCGAGGCGCAGGCGCCGGATCTGATCGCGGTGGGCGCCCATGCCCGCGGCCTGTTCGCCCCGACGATCCTCGGCAGCTTCACCGAGACCCTGATCCGCAACGCCCCGAGCGACATCCTGATCGTCCGCGCCTGAGGCCGCAGCGGCGCGTCCCCGGCCTGCCATGGCGCCGCGGAACGCTGCCGGCTCCGGGGCGCCTCCGCGCGGGCGGAGGGCGCCTTGCCGTGCCGTGGTTCGGCGGCCGCGATCCGTCCGTCCAGACGGGGCTCCGCAGGTTTCGGGCAGCGCGCAGCCCCCTTTTCTGGACGCGCTGCGCGTTGCCCGAGACCTGCAGAACGGGCTGGCCGGCGCGAGCCGGACCGCGCCGGGATCGGCGGTCCGGGCTCTGCTGCCGATCCGGCCGCCCGTGCAACCTCCTAGGCCGCGGTGGACGCCGCCATCCCCCCCGCGGCACGCCCTGCCGGGAGCCGGGTAGCGACGGCCCGGGCCGGTCGGGTGCCCCGCCGGGTCACGGTCCGGTTCTTCGGCGCGGGCGTCCATCCGGACGGTCCGCATCCACGTCTGCTGCATGCCGTCAGCCATTGCCGGCCGGGATGTGACGCCGGGCGCGCGCCCCTCGCCGAAGTGCTGCGGCCGGGGTTGTCGGCTGCGGCCGTGCCGAATTCCGCATCGGCAGAGGGGGCGTCGATTTCAGTCCAGCCCTCGGCCCCGGGCTCCGGGGGTTGCCGCCTTCCCGCGATAATCGTCCGGGGCCCTGCGCCGGGCGCCAGCCACTCTCCGGGATGCCGTGGAATGGGCTGACTGTGGTGGCCGGGCCGGCCCGCGCTTTGGCGGTTCGGCGCTGAACTCGATCCGGGGCTGTCCGCCCGCGGAGACAAGGTGCGCCATCAGCCATCGTCGGCCGGGATGCAACGCCGGGCGTGTGCAGGAAGCGGAAAAGCGGCGGACTGGGCTGGCCGCTGCGGCCTTTCCGAACCATGAATCCGCAGACGGGCTGCTGCCCTCGGTCCGGCACCCGCGCCCGCGCGCTCGATCAGCCAATGGCGGCCGCCATGCAGCGCCGGGCGCTTGCCGCATCCCGGAATGCTGCCGGGCGTGCAGACCGGCAGATGCACTGCCCCGGGGGTCGGCCTCGCCGTCCGGGGGCCTTGGGTCAGCGCGTCCTTGCCAGCCGGCACGTGATGCCGGGGGCGAGCGGGGCGCCAGAGAGCTGTGCCATGTGCCAGCCGAGCACCAGGTTGGAGCTGAGCACCGGCAGGCCGAGCGCCGCTTCGAGCGGGGCGATGATGCCGAGCGTGCGCAGGTTGGTGCAGGACAGGAAGACCCCGTCGATCCCGCCGCGACCGGCCAGCGCCGAGGCCGCCCGCGCGATCGAGGCCGGGGCGATGCGGGCGGCGCGGGCCTCCTCCGCCTCGCCGAAGGAAAGCGTTTCGGGCACCGCGATGCCGCCCGCTTGGAAGGCCGCGCGGAACGGCCCTGCGACCGGCGGGATATAGGGCGAGAGCAGGCCGATCCGGCGCAGCCCCAGCGCGCGGCAGGCAATCAGCGCGGCGCTCAGCGGATCGGTCGCCGCCCGCGCCTGCACCGCGCCGGTCAAGAGCCCATGCACCCGCCCCGCGCCGATCAGCGCCGTGCCCGAGGTGCAGCCATAGCCGAGCGCGTCGAACCGGTCGCCACGGACAGCGCAGAGTCCATGGCGGCGGGCGTCAGTTTGGCGCCCGAGGGCACACGGCTGACCTGCAGCCGCGCGGTGCCGGGGGCGAAGAGGTGGCGGAAATCATTCTCGATGGTCTCGTCCATCTGCAGCACCACGAGCCCCGGCCGCGGCGCCTCCAGATCATGGGGAAAGCCCGCCATCAGCCGGGCTCCGGCAGGTCGCGATGCGCGCGCGGCGATGGGAACTCGGCGCCGGTCCCGCGCAGCACGATGTTCTCCTCATGCACCAGGAGCCGCCCGTCGCGGGTCGCGTAGCCGGGCTCCAGCGCCAGCACCATCCCCGCCCGCAGCAGCGTCGTGTCGCGCGGGGCCAGCGAGGGCCATTCGGTCAGCGCGATCCCCAGCCCGTGGCCCAGCCGCTCGCCCGGGGGCCCTGCCCGCGGCGCCGGATCCCCTCGGCCAGCATCGCGTGGAGATCGCAGGCGCGAAGGCCCGGGCTCAGCGCAGCCATCGTCTCCTCCGTCGCCTCCCAGAGGGCGGCCAGCGCCCGCCGCGCGGTCTCCGAGGCCGGGCCGATCGCTAAATTGCGGTCGAAATCGCCGAAATATCCGTCTTTTACCGCGCAGGTATCGAGCATCAGGATGTCCCCCGGCGCGAGCGGGTCCGGCCCGGCAGGCGAGATCACGTCGCCATAGCCGTCCGGCGCCGCGCCGCCCGCGACACAGCTCGCCCAGTCGGCGCCCTCCTCGAGAAGCGCGATCTGGAAGTCGCTGAACACCGCGTCGAGCGGCCGGCCCGGCAGGGCGAAGCCCGGCACGCGGACAAAGGCGCGCCCGGCAATCGCGCAGGCCGTGCGGAGGCGGGCGATCTCGGCTTCGGACTTGATCTCCCGCACCCGCTGGAGGCAGGCGGTGGCGTCCTCGAAGCGGCGCGGGTCGAGCCGCGCGCGGAGCGCCGCGAAATCGCCGGGCGGCATGCGCAGTTGCGTCTCCGCCCCCATCGACAGGCCGAACCGGCCGCGTTCGGGCACCATGCCGGACAGGGTTTCGGCGAGAAGGCCGATGCCGTCGTCGCGCGGGTCGGGCGCGTCCCGGCTGCGGATGTCCTCCAGCCAGGTCCGGCCCGTCAGCGCGGCGCAGATCGACGGGATCACCGCCACCCGAGGGCCCGCGGCGGGCAGCGCGACGACCCAGGGCCGCGCGGCGCTCTCCCGGAAGCGGGTGAGAAAGCCGGTGACCTAGAAGATGTCCGCGGCGCCTGTCAGGAGGAGCGCGTCGAGCCCCGCGGCGGCCATCCCGGCCTGCAGCCGCGCGGTCCGGCCGCGGCATTCCCCGGCCGGGAAGATCAGCGAGCGCTCAGCCATCCTCGGGCCCCTCGCTGATCACCGCCAGCACCTCCGCCCCGGGGGGCAGGACCATCCCGGCGGCCAGCGGCGCCAGTCCGGCCGCACCCGAGGGCGTCGTCGGCAGGCCCGCCTCGGCGGCAAGCGCGGCGGCCGCCTGCCCCTCGGCCTCGCTGACGGTGACGAAAAGGTCGGCATCGCGGGAGAGGCCCTTGAGCGCGATCACCGAGGGCGTCTTGCAGTCGAGCCGCCCCATCGAGGAGGCCGGGCCGGCGGTCTCGGCGATCCGGCCCGCGCGGATGCTCTCGGTCAGGGCCGGAGCGGCTTCGGGCTCGACCACGGCGATCTGCGGCGCCTCCCCCCAGGCGCGGCGGACCTGTGCGGCGAGCGCGGCGGCGAGCCCGCCGACCCCCGCCTGCACGAAGACATGGCTGGGCGGCCGGCCGATTCCGGCCACGGTCTCGGCGGCGAGCTGGAGATATCCCTCCATCACCCGCAGCGGCAGTTCCGCGTAGCCCGGCCAGGAGCTGTCGGAGAGGAGCGTCCAGCCCTGCGCCTCCGCCGCCGCGGCGGCCGCCGCCATGCTGGCCTCGTAGCTGCGGCCTGCGCGGACCACCTCGGCCCCCTTGGCGGCGAGCCGCCGGGCGAAGCCCGCGGGCACGTCCTCGGCGAGGTAGATCACCGCCCGCGCCCCGAAGAGCCGCGCCCCGGCAGCGACGGAAAGCCCGTGATTGCCCGCGCTGGCGGTGACATAGACCCGCCCGGCCAGCGCCCGGCGCAGATCGGCGGCGCGGGTTGCGGCGGCCTCGCGCGCGATGGCATGGGCGGCGCCGAGCGCCTTGAAGCTGCCGAGCCCCATCCGGCCGCGCTCGTCCTTCACGACGAGCCGGGCGACACCGAAGCGCGCGGCGAGCGCGGGCAGCTCGACGAGCGGCGTCGCCGCATGGGCCGGGCAGCGCGCCAGCAGCGCCCCCGCCCCGGAAGCATCCGCCAGCGGCCAGGGCGCGTCGAGCGCCATCCCCGTCCCGCGCCAGGGGTTCTCCAGCATCTGCGGCATGCCCGGTTCCTTTCCCGTCTCTGCCGCCCAGCTTAGCGCGGCCGGGCGCCGCTTTCCCGGATACTTCCGGGACGGATGGTCCTGTTTCCGGCCTGATAGGGACAAAGACCGCGGTTTTCCGGACCATCGTCCTTCCATGGCTTCGCCCAAGGCGGGTTCTGCGCCATTCTGGGGCCATGGACAGATTCGACGCCCTCCTGCTTGCCGCGCTCCAGAAGAATGCCCGCCAGACCGCCGAGGCGCTTTCGGCGGAGGTCGGGCTCTCGGCCGATGCCTGCCGCAAGCGGCTGGCGCGGCTGCGCAGCTCCGGCGTGATCGAGGCAGAGATCGCGGTGCTTGATCCCGGCCGGATCGGCCGCGGGCTGATGCTGGTCGTCGAGGTCACGCTGCTCAACGAGCGGACGCAGGATCTCGACGGGTTCAAGGCGCGGATGCAGGCGGCGGAAGAGGTGATGCAGTGCTACTACGTCACCGGGAATGCCGATTTCGTCCTGCTGGTCTCGGCACGCGACATGGCAGAATACGAGGCCTTCACCCGCCGCGAGTTCTTCGCTGAGGAGAATGTGCAGCGCTTCCGCACCAGCGCGGTGATGGACCGGGTGAAGACCGGCTTCGCCATGCCGGTCGCGCCCGGCTGAGCGCCGCTCAGCCCCCGGCGGTGCGGAACCGCTCGCGATAGGCGCGCGGGGTCAGCGCATAGCGGCGGGCGAAGACCTTGCGCATCTGCGCGTCCGAGCTGAACCCCGCGCGGAAGGCGACGCTTTTCATCGGCAGCGCGGTGTCGAGGAGCAGCGCCTTGGCGCGCTCGCTGCGGGCGAGCTCCAGATAGGCGGTGGGCGTCATGCCCAGCTCGGCCGAGAAGGCGCGGGTGACGTGGCGCGGGCTCATCCCCGCCTGCGCCGCCATGTCCCCCAGCTTCAGCGGCCGCGCGAGATTGGCCATGATCCAGGCCTGCAGGTCGCGCATGCCGGGCGAGCCGGTCATCTGCGAGGTCAGCGCGGCGGAGAATTGCGACTGCCCGCCGGGGCGCTTGAGGTAGATGACCATGTCGCGGGCGACTTCCAGCGCCAGGTCGCGGCCGAAATCCTGCTCGACGAAGGCCAGCGCCAGGTCGATCGCGGCGGTCACCCCGGCCGAGGTCCAGAGAGCGCCGTCCTGCACGAAGATCGCGTCGGCATCGACCCGCACCCGCGGAAAGCGCCGCTCCAGCAGCGCGGCATGCGCCCAGTGGGTGGCGGCGCGGCGGCGGTCCAGCAGCCCCGCCGCGGCGAGGAAGAAGGAGCCGGTGCAGAGCGCGGCGAAGCGCCGGGCCTGCGGCGCGCGGCGGCGGCACCACTCGACCAGCCCGGGCTCGGCAGAAAGCGCCGCCTCGATATCGGCGGCGCCCGCGACGATCACGGTGTCGAGGTCGCCGTCGCCGGGCAGCGGCAGGGCGGCCTCCAGCGCCAGGCCTGCCTCCGACGGCACAGGCCCCGCCTCGGGCGCGGCCAGCGTCACCGCGTAGCGCCTGGGATCGCCGCGGCTTTCGAGATGGCGGTTGGCGGCGGCGAGCACGCTGGCCGGGCCGACCGCCTCCATCGCCTTGAAGCCGGGATAGATCACCAGGAGCACCGGCAGCGCCCCTGCCGCGCCTGCCTGCCCCGCCGCCCTGCCCTCGTCCATGCCCCTGCTCCATTGCCGTCAAGCTTGTCCGGATCCGGCCGCTTTCCGCCGCCCCGCTCCGGAAATGAGATGGTATAACGTCACATCACGACCTGCAATGCATGGAGCCAAGCATGAAGACCCGCGCAGCCATCGCCTGGGAGCCGAACCGCCCGCTGGAAATCGAGGAGATCGACCTGGAGGGTCCGAAGGAGGGCGAGGTGCTGGTGCGCATCGTCACGACGAGCCTCTGCCACACCGACATGTTCACCCTGTCGGGCCGCGACCCCGAGGGGCTTTTCCCGGCCGTTCTGGGCCATGAGGGCGTCGGCATCGTCGAGGAGACCGGCCGCGGCGTGACCTCCGTCGTGCCCGGCGACCACGTGATCCCGCTCTATACGCCCGAAGACCCGGACTGCCCCTATATCCGCTCGGGCAAGACCAATCTCTGCCAGACCATCCGCGAGACGCAGGGCCGCGGCGTGATGCCCGACGGCACCTCGCGCTTCTCCTACAAGGGCCGGATGATCCACCACTACATGGGCACCTCGACCTTCTCGGAATACACCGTTCTGCCCGAGATCGCGGTGGCGAAGATCTCGAAGGAGGCGCCGCTGGCCAAGGCCAGCGTCATGGGCTGCGCCGTGCCGACCGGCATGGGCGCGGTGCGCAACACCGCCAAGGTGGAGCCGGGCTCCACCGTCGCGGTCTTCGGTCTGGGCGCGGTCGGCATGGCGGTGATCCAGGGGGCGAAGATGATCGGCGCGTCTCGGATCATCGGCATCGACACCAATCCGGCCAAGTTCCCGCTGGCCCGGAGCCTCGGCGCCACCGAATGCTTCAATCCCGCCGATTTCGCCCAGCCGGTCCAGCAGGTGATCGTCGAGATGACCAATGGCGGGGTCGACTATTCCTTCGAATGCATCGGCAATGTGAATGTCATGCGCGCGGCACTGGAATGCTGCCACAAGGGCTGGGGCGAATGCACCGTGATCGGCGTGGCCGGAGCGGGCGAGGAGATCGCCACGCGGCCCTTCCAGCTGGTCACCGGGCGGGTCTGGCGCGGCTCGGCCTTCGGCGGGGTGCTGGGGCGCAGCCAGCTGCCGGGCATGGTCGACGAGTGGCTGCGGGGCGATTTCGACGTCGATCCCTATATCACCCACAACATGGCGCATGAGCAGATCAACACCGCCTTCGATCTGCTCCATGCCGGCAAGTCGATCCGCTCGGTGATCCATTTCCGCCCCGATGACACGATGCGGGTCAATACCCTGCCCGGCATCATCCTGCCGGGCTGAGCCCGGCGCTCAGGCCAGGAAGGGCGCGCGGGACGCCGCCGCGGCGCCGAGCGCGGCGAAGCGGCGGCGCAGGCCGCGCTCGTCGAGCCGGGTGCCGATCACCACGATCCGGCTGGCCGCCTGTCCCGGCGGCCAGCCTTCGAGCCGCAGCAGTGGATAGAGCCGGTGCTGCACCGCATGGATCACGGCCGGGCGCGCGGGATCGTCGGCCAGCGCCGCCAGCCCCTTGATCCGCAGCAGCCCGCTCTCCGGCGCCGCGGCCAGCCCGGCGAGGAAGCCCTGCAGCGCATCGGGATCGAGCGGCGCCTCGGCCACCAGCGGCACCGCCTGCACCGCGCCATGGCGGTTCAGGTCATGCATGTGCCCGCCATGGGCCCCGGGACCGCGGGCGGTCTCGGTCTCCAGCCAGGCCTCCACCCCCTCGCCCTTGCCGAAGGCCGAATAGCTGCCCGGCGCCAGCAGCGCCGCCGGATCGAAGCCCGGATCGCCGGCGTCATGGACCGCGATGCCGGGATTGAGCGCGCGGAGCCGTGCCGTCCAGTCCTGTCCCCGGGCGCGCGTCACCACCGCCTGGTCGGCGAAGGCGATCTGGCGCAGGCTCTCGGGATGGGCGGCAAGAGCCGCCTCGATCCCCTCGGCATCGACCACCGCGATCACGCCCGAGAGCCGGAAGGCCCGCGCCACCGCATGGTCCGACAGCGACCGCGCCGGGATCCCGCCGGGGATCAGGCTGTTGACGATCGGCGCGGGATCGGCGAGCCCGGTCGTCTCGACGATCACCCGCGAGAAGGGCGGCAGCCCGCCCTTGCGGCGCAGCGCCAGCAATTCGTCCAGCGAGGAGCGCAGGTCGCTGCCCGCGCTGCAGCAGATGCAGCCCGTCGTGGTGACCGAGGCGCGCTCGCTGCCCTTGCGGACCAGGTCGTGATCGACCGCCACCAGGCCGAATTCGTTGATGACCAGCGCGGTGTCGGCCAGGGCCGGGTCCTCCAGCAGGCGGTTGAGCAGCGTGGTCTTGCCGGCGCCGAGGAAGCCGGTCAGCAGGAAGACCGGGGTCTGGGGGAGGGATGGGCTCATGGGGTCGCTCCTTCTCTGTCGGTGTCCTTGCCGCGGGCGGCGAAACCCGCGGCAAGGACGAAGCACGGCTTGCTGCCTTCGGGATCGCGGCAATCGGCGCCGCAATCATCCGGGGCGTGATGCGGGCGCGGTCCGGGAGGGCCCTTGTCCGTCCCGCCCGTTTGGACCGCCGCCTGCCAGGGCGCATCGAAACCCGCCTGGCTGCCGTTTCCGGTGCTGGCCGCCGCGCCGTTCTGGAGCCGCTTCAGCCAGATTTGCGGCCAATCGCGGCCCAAAGGCCCGCCATTCTCCGCCGCGCGCCGCACCAGCTCGACGGGCGCGAGCACCTTGGCACAGAAGGCGGCCAACCGCTCCAGATCGCGGGCGCCGAGGATGACATGGCTGAATATTGGACCTGCTGTCATGCCGGTTCGCTCTCGCGCAGGGCGTCGGCCGCGCGGGGCCCGGCCGCCTCCGCCGCGATCATCGCCACCGCCTCGGCCAGAGGCATCGCGCGGCTGCCCTTCTGCCCGAGCCGCCGCAGCGACACCGTGCCCTCCGCCGCCTCGCGCGCCCCGACCGCCAGCACCAGCGGCGTCTTCTGCAGCGAATGCGCCCGCACCTTGTAGGCGATGGTGTCGTTGCGCAGATCCGCCGCGGCGCGCAGGCCCTGCGCCTCCAGCGCCGCCAGCACCTCGCCCGCCCAGGCATCGGCCTCTGCGGTGACGGTCGCGACCACCGCCTGGCGCGGCGCCAGCCAGAGCGGCAGATGACCGGCGAAATGCTCGATCAGGATGCCGGTGAAGCGCTCCAGCGAGCCGAACATCGCCCGGTGCAGCAGCACCGGCACCTCGCGCGCGCCGCTGGCGGCGACATAGGTCGCGCCGAAGCGTTCGGGCAGGTTGAAATCGACCTGCAGCGTGCCGCATTGCCAGTCCCGGCCGATCGCGTCGCGCAGCACGTATTCCAGCTTCGGCCCGTAGAAGGCGCCCTCGCCCTCGAAGATCTCGTGCGGCTGGCCCGCCACTGCCAGCGCCTCGCGCAGCGCCTCCTCGGCGCGGTCCCAGCTCTCGTCCGATCCGATCCGGTTCCCGGGCCGGGTGGAAAGCTTGATGCGGATGCCGGAGAAGCCGAAATCGCGGTAGATCGACAGGATCAGGTCGTTGATCTTGACGCATTCCGCGGTCAGCTGCGCCGGCATGCAGAAGACATGCGCGTCGTCCTGGGTGAAGGAGCGCACCCGCATCAGCCCGTGCAGCGCGCCCGAGGGCTCGTAGCGGTGGACCTTGCCGAATTCGGCGATCTTCATCGGCAGGTCGCGGTAGCTGCGGCTCTCGTGGCGGTAGAGCAGCATGTGGCCGGGGCAGTTCATCGGCTTCAGCGCGAAGTCGCGCGCGTCCCGGGTGCGGGTGAAGAACATGTTTTCGCGGTAGGTCTGCCAGTGCCCCGAGGTCTCCCACAGGCCGCGGTCGAGGATGTCGGGCGTGTTGACCTCCTCGTAGCCGGCCGCCGCCTGGGTGTCGCGCATGTAGCCGATCAGCCGCTGGAAGAGCTGCCAGCCCTTCGGATGCCAGAAGACCGCGCCCGGCGCTTCCTCCTGGAAGTGGCAGAGATCCATCTCGCGGGCCAGCCGGCGGTGGTCGCGCTTTTCGGCCTCGGCCAGCATGGCCATATGCGCGTCCAGCTCGGCCTGGCTGGCAAAGGCCACCCCGTAGATGCGCGAGAGCATCTCGTTCGACGCATCGCCCCGCCAGTAGGCCCCGGCCACGCGGGTCAGCCGGAAGGCGCCGCCGATCTGGCCGGTCGAGGCCAGGTGCGGCCCGCGGCAGAGATCGCGCCACGCGCCCTGGCTGTAGATCCCGACCGGCCCGTCGCCGGGAATGGCGTCGATCAGCGCCTGCTTGTAGTCCGCGCCCTGCCCGGCGAAGTGGGCATGCGCCCGCTCGCGGCTCCAGTCCTCGCGCACGAAGGGCGCGTTGCGGGCGATGATCTCGCGCATCTTCGCCTCGATCGCGGGCAGATCTTCGGGGGTGAAGGGCCGCTCGGCGGCGAAATCGTAGTAGAAGCCGGTTCCGGTCGCCGGGCCGATTGCCGCCCGGGTCCCCGGAAAGAGCGCCTGCACCGCCTCGGCCAGCACATGGGCGCAGCCATGGCGGATCAGCGGCAGCAGGCGCGGGTCGCCGCGGGTCAGGATCTCGGCCTGCGCGTCCGCGGCGATTGGCGCCGAGAGATCGGCGATGCGGCCGTCGATGGCGGCGGCGGCGGCCCGGCGGCGCAGCGACGGCGCGATGGCGGCGGCAAGCTCGGCCCCGGTCGGCGGCGTCTCGAAGCTGCGCATGGCGCCGTCGGGAAGGGTGATGCGGATCATGACTGTCTCCTGGAATGTGCTGCGGGGCAGGCGCTCAGGCGGGGCCGTCGGCCGTGCCGGCCCCGAGCTCTGCCAGCTGGTCGCGGAGGCGGTCGGCGGTGGCGAAGTCGCGCCTGGCGCGGGCGGCCGCGCGGGCGCGGCGCAGCGCGGCGATGCCGGCGGTGTCCCCGGGCTCCGGCCGGGCGATCCGGCCGAGCGCCTCCGCCCAGCCCGCCCGCGGCAGCCGCAGGAGCCCGAGCGCCGCCCCTGCCCCGCGCAGCGCCGCGCGCCGCGTGCCGCGCCCGGCGGGCCCCGAGCGGCGCGCCTCCTCCCCCAGCCGGTAGAGCTCGGCCAGCGCCGCGGGGGTGTTCAGGTCGTCATCGAGCGCCGCGTGCAGCGCGCCGAGCGCCGGATCGTCCGGCGTCACGGCGGCGTCGTCCTCGCCGAGCGCCGCATAGAGCCGGGAAAGCGTGCGGGTCGCCCGCGGCAGCGTCGCCGAGCTCCAGCCCAGCGGCTGGCGGTACTGCGCCGAGAGCAGCGCCAGACGCACCGCCTCGCCCGGCGCCTCCGCCAGCAGGTCGCGCGCCAGCAGCACATTGCCGAGCGATTTCGACATCTTGCGCCCCTCGACGGTGACAAAGCCGTTATGGATCCAGAAGCGCGCCTGCGTGCCCTGGGCGATCTCGTTCTCGTGATGGGGGAATTTCAGGTCCATCCCGCCGCCATGGATGTCGATCGGATTGCCCAGATGCTCTTCGATCATCGCCGAACACTCGATATGCCAGCCGGGCCGCCCGCGCCCCCAGGGGCTGTCCCAGCCGGGCTGATCCGGCGCCGAGGGCTTCCACAGCACGAAATCCGCCGGATCGCGCTTGAAGGGCGCGACCTCGACCCTGGCGCCGGCGATCATCTCGCCGCGGTTCCGCCGCGAAAGACGGCCATAGGCCGCAAAGGACGGCACGTGGAAGAGTACGTGGCCCTCGGCGCAGTAGGCATGGCCCCGGGCGATCAGCCGTCCGGCCAGGTCGATGATCTGCGCCATGCTCTGAGTGACCTTCGGCTCGACCGTCGGCGGGCGCACCCCGAGCGCGGCCATGTCGGCGCGGTAGGCCGCGGCGTAGCGCCCGGCTACGGCCGAGATCGGCACGCCCGCCTCCGCCGCGGCGGCGCTGATCTTGTCATCCACGTCGGTGAGGTTGCGGGCATAGGTGACGCGGCCGAAGCGCCGCTCCAGCACGCTGCGCAGGAGGTCGAAGACCACGCCCGGCCGGGCATTGCCGATATGGGCGAAATTGTAGACGGTCGGCCCGCAGACATACATCTTCACGTGGTCCGGGACGCGCGGCTCGAAGACCTGCTTGCGGCCGCCGAGGCTGTTGGTGAGGAGAAGCGGCATCAGGCCCCCTGTCTGACGGAATGTCTGGCGGAATGTCTGGCGGAATTTCTGGCGGGATTGCGATGGGCGGCGGGTCGGGTCACTCGGCCGTCTCCGCCGCGAGGTAGCCGCCCGGACGGCCATGCGGCGCCACCCTGAGCGCGGCGAGCCCGGCGAAGAGCTCCTCCAGCTCGGGATCGGTGAAGTCGCGGACGATCAGCACGAATTTCGTGCGCCGGTCGCTGCCCTGCCAGTCCTTCAGCAGGACCGGCGGGTGGAAGATGTGCTGCACGCCATGGACGACGAAGGGATGCGGCACGTCCTCGAGATGGACGAGCGCCTTCAGCCGCAGGATGTCGGCGCCGCGGCGGATCATCAGGAGCTCCATCCAGAGGTCGAACTGGTCGGCGGTGACCGGCGCCTCGACCACCCAGGAGACCGCGCGGATCTCGTCGAGATGGCGCTGCGCGGCGAGTCCCTTGCGCGTCGGCACGGGCACCGCCGCCTCGCGCAGCCAGCCGGCCACGGCGGCGGGCTTCATCTGGGGGTCGAAATGGCCGAGCCCGGTCAGCGCCGCGGGATCGACCTGCCCGCCAGTGACCTTCAGGACCGGCGCGGCCGGGTTCAGCTCCGCCAGTGCGGCGCGCACCGCCGCCTCCTGCGCTTCGGGCAGGTCGGTCTTGGTCAGCAGGATCAGGTCGGCCACGGCCGCCTGGCGCCGCGCCTCCTCGTGGCGCTCCAGCGTGCCGGCCCCGGCCGCGGCGTCGAGCGTCGTCACCACCCCGTCGACCGCATACTCGTCGGACAGCGCCCGGCTGGTCAGCAGCGTGTGCAGGATCGGCGCGGGATCGGCCAGCCCGGTGGTCTCGATGGCAACCCGGTCGAAGCCGAGCTCGCCTGCCTCGCGCCGCTCTGCCAGGTCGGCCAGGGTCTCGAGCAGGTCGCCGCGCAGCGAGCAGCAGAGGCAGCCCGACTGCAGGAGCACCATGCTGTCCGAGCTGGAGACGACCAGCTCGTGATCCAGCCCGATCTCGCCGAATTCGTTGACTATCACCGCGGTGCTGCCGAAGGCCGGATCGCGCAGCAGGCGGTTGAGGACGGTGGTCTTTCCGCTGCCGAGGAAGCCGGTCAGCAGGGTGACGGGGACCGGCCCGGTCATGGCGCCGCTCCGGCGGGGCGGCGGGCGGCGCAGGGGACCGGCGCGCGCGCGGCCCCGGCCCGGCGGGCCGTTCCCTGCCCCGCTTCGCCATGGGGCCCCGCCGGGACGACGGCGCGGCGGCGCTTTGGCCGCGGGACGGCGGCGCGGCAGCTTGCATCTGGCGGCACGGGCCTGCCCGTCCGGCGCCCCGGGATCCGGGTCTGGCGCATCGGCGGGACGCGCAACGCATGGCAGGCGCAGCTCCGCGCCGCTTCCGTCTCGGTCTGCGCGCCTCCCGGCGCCCGGTTTCGTCCCTGCATGGCCTGGCTCCCTTTCGACGTAGTGTTATAGTATAACACTTAGGGAGTGCAAGCCGCCATGCGATCCGCGGCCCGACAGTCAGTAGCCGGCGGCGCGGTCCACCCCGCCGGGGCGCTGGCCATGGTCGAAATAGCGCGCGAGGTTCTCCAGCACGATCTGCCCGGCGCTGTCCGGATCGGTCAGCGCGGCGACATGCGGCAGCAGCGTCACCGACGGGTGCCGCCAGAGCGGCGATGTCGCGGGCAGCGGCTCCTGCGAGACGACGTCGAGCACCGCATGCCCGACCTGCCCGCGGTCGAGCGCGCCGAGCAGCGCCGCCTCGTCGATCAGCGCGCCGCGGGCGACATTGACGATCCGGATGCCGGGCCTGCACTGCGCCAGCCGCTCCGCGTCGAGCAGATGCCGCGTCGCCGGGGTCGCGGGCAGGAGCAGCACGGCGATATCGGCGCCGCTCAGCACCTCCGCCAGCGCCGCCTCGCCATGGCGGCAGTCGATGCCGGGCAGCGCGTGCGGACGGCGCGACCAGCCGGTCACCGCGAAGCCCTGCGCCGCGAGCAGCCCAGCCGCCGCGCGCCCGAGCGCGCCGAGCCCCAGCATCGCGACGCGCCGCTGTCCCGCCGGCACATGGGGGAGCTGCTGCCAGAGCCCCGCGCGCTGCTGCGCCAGGTATTCGGGCAGGCGCCGGTGGAGATAGAGCACATGGCCCAGCACCGCCTCCGCCATGCTGTCCGCCAGCGCCGGATCGACCATCCGCACCACATGCAGGCCGCGCGGCGCGAGGGCGGGCATCAGCCCCTCCACCCCGGCCCAGAGGCTCTGCACCCAGTCGAGCGCGGGCAGCCCGTCGAGATCGGCCGGATCGGGATCGGCGACGATGGCGACCCGCGCGGCCTGCGCCTCTGCCGCGCTCAGCTCGGCGCGCGGCACCACGCGGATACCGGGCCCGGCGCGGGCGAAGGCCTCCAGCCAGGGCGCGGCGCGGGCGGCGGGCAGCCGGCTGCAGAAGGGCACGGTCTCGGTCACGGCTGCATCTCCGCGGGCGCAGGGAAGAGCCCGGCGTAATGCGCGGCGATCTCGCCGGTCGTGGCTAGCCAGACGCGGTCGCGCTGCGCGGCGACATGCGCCAGCGCCCGCCGCAGATGGACCAGCCGGTGCGGCTGGCCCATCAGGAAGGCGTGGATCGAGATGCCGTAGACGAGCGGCTGCGCCCGGCTCTGGACCAGCATCTCGTCGAAGGCATCGGTGATCGCCGCGGCAAAGGCGCCGGGCTGGCCGTGATGCAGCGCGATGAAGGGGATGTCGTTGATTTCGTGCGGATAGGGGACCGAGAGGATCGGCTTGTGCCGGGTCCGCATCCAGACCGGCTGGTCGTCGATCGGCCAGTCGAGGATGTAGCCGTAGCCCGCCTCGGACAGCAGATCCGGCGTCGCCTCGGACGGGTTCACCCCCGGGCTGAGCCAGCCCCTGGGCGGCACCCCTTCGGCGGCGGCGATGGCCGAGGTGGCCTCGGCGATCAGCTGCGCCTCGCCCGCCTCTTCGAAATCGTTCTGGTGCTCGGAATTCGTCCGGCCATGGCCGACGATCTCGTAGCCGCGGGCGCGGATCGCCTCCATCACCTCGGGGCAGTGGTCGTAGATCTCGCTGTTGAGCAGCACCGAGACCGGAAAATCCAGGCTGTCGAAGAGCTCCATCAGCCGCCAGACCCCGACCCGGTTGCCGTATTCGCGCCAGCCCCAGTTGTAGCTGTTCGGATGCGGCAGCCCGGGCGAGTAGCTGAGCCCGAGCCCCTCGTTGAAGGCGAAATGCTCCAGGTTCAGGCACAGGTGCACCGCCAGCCTGCGCCCGCCGGGCCAGTCGAAATCCGGCCGCCGGGTGATGGCGGAATAGGCAAAGCGCCCGGGTTCGTTCAGCATGTCGTCATCCTCGCAATTCCATGAGTTATCCGCAGACTAGGCAGAGTGAACCCGCTGGACAAACGAGGTTTCCGCCCCGATAGGATGAGCCCGGATCATTTATGGAAGGAGCAGGCCATGCGCCGCAGGCTGCCATCGCTGAATGCGCTGCGGGTCTTCGAGGCGGCGGCGCGGCACATGAGCTTCACCGAGGCCGCGGCCGAGCTGCATGTCACCCAGGGCGCGGTCTCGCGCCAGGTCAAGGCGCTGGAGGAGGAGCTGGGCACGGCGCTGTTCATCCGCCACATCCGGCGGCTGGAGCTGACCCGCGACGGCGAGACGCTCTATCCCGGGCTGCGCAGCGCGCTTGACGAGCTGTCGCGCAGCGTCGCCAGGGTCGACCAGCGCCAGACCAGCGGGGTGATCACGGTCAGCGTGCTGCCGACGCTGGCGATGAACTGGCTGATGCCGCGGCTCGACGATTTCGTGCGCCAGCATCCCGAGATCGAGGTGCGCATCGTCACCACCATCGGCGCGGTGGATTTCGCCCGCGAGGATGTCGACCTGGCGATCCGCGTCGGCACGCCCGGGGCGGAGGCGCCCGAGGGCGGCGCGCCGCGGATCGACCTGCGGATGACCCAGGACTGGGAGAACCTGCGCAGCGAGAAGCTGATGGAGGACGAGCTGGTGCCGCTGGCCGCGCCCGGGCTCCTGCGCGAGGGGCCCGCGATCCGCGAGCCGGCCGACGTGCTGGCCTATCCGCTCTTGCATCTGGGGACGCGCATCCATGCCTGGCCGGACTGGTTCCGCGCCATGGGGATCGAGATCGAGGTCTCGCCCGAGGAGCCGCAATTCGGGCATTTCTTCATGGAGCTGGCCGCAGCGCGACGGGGCGACGGCATTGCCATCGCCCCGAGCGTGCTGGTCGAAGAGGATCTGGCGACCGGCCGGCTGGTGCCTGCGCTGCGCCGCAGCGTGCGCAGCGCAGGCGCCTATCACGTGCTCGGGCGCGACCACCAATGGTCCCTGCCCAAGGTCCGCAGCTTCCGCAAATGGCTGGGCGAAGAGGCCGCGAAGCAGCGCCTAGCCGACCGCCAGTGGCGCTGAGAGCCGGCGCAGGGCGGCGATCACGCTCAGGGGCGTGATCAGCCCGGTCTTGGGGTTCTCCGGCGAGGGCACGTTCTCGATCTTCAGCGTCAGCTCGGCGCTGTCGGAGCTGACATGGATCTCGTGGGTGTTGCGCGTGACCTCGGGCGAGGCCCAGATCTCCAGCTCGGTGCGCTCCGGCCCGATCCCCGCGAGCCCCAGCGAGACCGCGACATTGAGATTGGCCGGAAAGCCCGAGATCGCCTCGGCCGCGCTGCCGCGGAAGAGGAGCAGCGGCTCGGTCAGCGCCTCCAGATCGAGCCCGGACTGCGCCACATGCGGCGCGCCAACGAGCCCGCGCGGCGGCTTGCGGGTGACCATCCGGACATGGTGCACCTCGCCCTCGGCGGCTGCGCGCACCGCGTCGAGCCCGAGAAGCGCGCCCGAGGGCAGCACGATCCGCGCGCCGGTCTGCCGCGCCCGCTCGACCAGGTCGAAATTGGCGTAGAGCGCGCCCGAGCTGATGACGACCAGCGTCCTGCCGGCGGCGATGGCGGGCTCCGCCAGACTGCGGAACTCGGCCGCCGGGCAGCATTCGACGACGATATCGGCCTGCCGCGCCAGCGCGCCGAGCGGCAGGACCGGGCGCGGGCGGGAGAGCTCGCCGGCCATCCGCTGCCGCGCGGCCGCCGGATCGCGGGCCGAGACGGCGGCCAGCTCCAGCCCCGGGATGCCGCGGTCGAGCGCCTGCGCCACCCGCCGCCCGATCGCGCCATAGCCGCCGATCGCCACTTTCAGCGGTCCGGTCCGGTCCCGGCCGTCCTGCGCGGCCGCCTCCGCCATCGCGGTCTCCTCCGCGCTCACGGCTGCCACCCCGCGGGCTGGCGGATCTCGCCGAGATCGACGTCCTGCAACGAGGCCGCGGTTACCGGCACCACCGGCACCACGATCTCCTGCGCCTCCGGTGTCGCGCCGGCGGCGAGCTCCAGCGCCATGGCCAGCGCCTGGCGCGCGATCAGCACCGGCTTCTGCGCGACGACGTAGTCGGCGCAGCCGCGGCGCATCATGTCCTCGGCCGCCTCGCCCAGCACCGCCATCAGCACCTTGACCTTGCCGCAGCCGCCGATCTGCTCGACCGCGCGGGCCGCGCCGACGCCATAGCTGTCATCCGCGCCGTAGAGCAGCGACAGATCCGGGAAGCGCTGCAGCATGTCCGCGGCGGTCGACATGGCCAGCGCCGTGTCCTGGTCGCCATTCTGCATCGCGACGATCCGGATGTCGCTGTCCGCGAGCGCCGCGGCGAAGCAGCGGTAGCGCTCGCCCGCCCAGAAGGCCCCGGCGGGACCGGCCAGCGCGCCGACCGTGCCACCTTCGGGCAGCAGCGCCCGCGCGCCCTCGGCCATCGCCCGGCCGAGATCGCAATGGCTGGAAGAGACCGATCCCGCGGCCGGGACCTGCGAGGCGACGACCGGGCTTGCCAGGCCCAGAAGCGGGATCCCCGCCTCGCCCGCCATCCGCGCCACGCCGTTCAGCGCATCCGGGTTGGTCGGATCGGCCAGGATCGCGTCGACGCCCTGGGCGACGAGATTGGCCATCTGGTCGACCTGCGTGCCGATATGGCCGTAGCCGCCGGCATCGGTCACGACCAGCTTGGCCCCCCGTGCGTCCGCCTCGGCCTCGAGCCCGTAGAGGATCGCGGTGTACCAGGGGCCCGCCAGCAGCGGCAGCGAGACGCCGATCCGGGGCGTCTCCCCGGCCGCGGCGGGCACGGCGGCGGCCGTCGAGAGCGCGCAGAAAATCGCCGCGGCGAGGCGCCGCGCCTTGTGTGGTCCTGTCATGTCAGTCTCCTTCAGGTCTTGGAAAAAGGGTCAGGGAACGCGCGCGGCGATCACCTCGATCTCGACCAGCCAGCCGGGATTCATCAGCCGCGCCACCTCGACGCGCGAGCGCGCGGGAAGCTGGCACAGGTCGCCGCCATCGCCGAAGAAGCGGCGATAGGCGCGGCCGAAGCCCTCGAGATCGAGCGTGCCCTGGCCGGGGGCGCAGCGCAGATAGGCGATCATCTTGACGATATCGGCCATCGCATAGCCCTTGGCGGCCAGCGCGGCCCGGATCACCGAAAGCACGCTGAAGGTCTGGCGCTCCATGTCGCCATGGCTTTCGATGGCCTCCGGGTCGGGCGCGCCGGGGATCATCTCCGGCCCCTGGCCGCTGAGGAAGAGGAGCCGCGCATTGGCGGGCAGCTCGACCGCCTCGGCCCAGGGGGCCTTGGCCTGGAAGGGCGCCAGCTCGGGCGCGTCATTGACGAAGCGGCGGATCGTGTCGGTCATCGGGATCGGTCCTTTCGGGGACATCATCTGCGCGGGATCAGCCGCGGGCGTCGGCCAGGAGCCGGTCGAGCGCGACAGCGGCGATCAGCGCCAGGCCGATCGCGACCATCTGCGCATAGGAGGAGACATTGAGCAGGTTCAGCCCATTGCCGAGCACGGTGACGAAGGCGACGCCGACCGCGACCCCGGCGATGCTGCCGCGCCCGCCGAAGAGCGAGACGCCGCCCAGCACCACCGCCGCCACCGATTGCAGCGCCAGCGCGCCGCCCAGCGTCGGCTGGCCCGAGCTGACCCGCGCGGTCAGGATCAGCGCCGCCACCGCCGCGGAGAGCCCGCAGATGGCGAAGGACATGACGCGGATTGCCGGGACCGGGATCCCCGCCAGCCGCGCCGCCGCGGCATTGCCGCCGACCGCGTAGACATCGCGCCCGGGCACGGTGAAGGCGAGGAAGAGCGCCGCGCCGAGGCCGAGCGCGGCGGCCAGCAGGAAGGGCGCGGGCAGGCCCAGGACGCGGGCGAAACCGAAATCGGCGAAGCCCGCGGGCAGGCCGACGACCGGGGTGCCGTGGCTCAGCATCAGCGCCGCGCCCTGAGCGATCGACATCATCGCCAGCGTCGCGATGAAGGGCATGACCCGCAGCCAGGTGACCGCGGCGGCATTGGCGAGCCCCAGGAGCAGCCCGGCGCCCAATCCGGCCGCGATCCCCGGCCAGACGCCCTGCGCCGCCATGACCGAGGCCATGACCACGCTGCAGAGCCCGACCGCAGAGCCGACCGAGAGGTCGAGATCGCCATTGAGCACGACGAAGGCCTGGCCGAAGGCGACCGCCGCCAGCGGCGCCGCCTGCAGGAGCAGGTTGCGCAGGTTCTGCGCCGTCAGGAAGACGTCCGAGAGCGCGGCGAAGACCGCCGCCATCGCCAGCAGCGCCGCCGCCAGGCCGAAGCGCCGGAAGAGCGCGCGGGCATCGATCCCGAGCCGCGGCATCGGCGGCGTGTCCGTGGTATTCACTGTCATCCTGTCAGGGTCCTTCAGCTTGGGCCGGGGCGGCAGGCGCGGTGCGGTGCCCCGCGAAGGCCGCCTCCAGAAGTTCGGTCTCGTCGTAATCGGGGCCGTCGAAGCGGCCGGTGATCCGCCCGCCCGACATGACCAGGATGCGCGCGGCGACGCCTGTCAGCTCCTGCAGCTCGGAGGAGATCACCAGCACGGCGGCGCCGGCATCGGCCAGGTCTCGGATCCGGCGGTAGATATCGGCGCGCGCGGCCGGGTCGACGCCGCGGGTCGGCTCGTCGAGCAGGAAGACCTCGGCGCCCGACAGCAGCGCGCGGCCCAGCAGGACCTTCTGCTGGTTGCCGCCCGAGCAGTGCCCGACCGGCGCGCCGAGGCGGCCGCGGAAGACCAGCCCCTGCCCCATCTCCGCGGCCTCCCGGCGCAGCGCGCGCCAGCGCGGCAGCCCGGCGCGGCGGCGGGTCAGGGTCATGTTCTCGGCACTGGAAAGCCCGGGAACCAGCCCCGCGCGCTTGCGGTCCTCGGGCACCAGCACGATGCCCTCTGCCAGCGCGGCGCGCGGCGAGCCGGGCGCGACCGGGCGGCCGCGCCGCAGGATCCGCCCCGTGCGCGCCGGGGCGGCGCCGAAGACCGCCTCGGCCAGCGCGCTGCGCCCGGCGCCGACGAGGCCCGCGAGCCCGGTGATCTCGCCCGCGCGCAGGCTCAGCGAGACATCCTGGAAATCCGGCGCCCGGCCCAGCCCTTCGAGCCGCAGCAGCTCCGGCCCCGGCGGGGCGGCAGGGGCCGGCAGGCGGCGGAGCGCGGCGCCGCCGGTCATCGCGGCGATCAGCGTCCCGGCATCGGCCATCTCGCGCCGCTCGAAACGGTGGGTGATCCGGCCGCGGCGCAGCACGGTGGCGCGGTCGGCGACCGCGAGCACCTCGTCGAGCCGGTGGGAAACGAAGACGATCGCCGTCCCCTCCGCCCGGAGCTGCCGCATCAGCCCGAGAAGCCGGTCCGCATCCGGGGTGGCGAGGCTGGCCGTCGGCTCGTCGAGGATCAGCAGCCCGGGACGGCCCAGCGTCGCGCGGGCGATCTCGACAAGCTGCTGCTCGGCGGTGGAGAGCGCCGCGCCCGCGCGTCCGGGCGGCAGGTCGATGCCGAGACGGCGCAGCGCCGCGCGGGCCGCGGCCTCCTGCCGCCGCGGGGCATGGAAGAGCGTGCCGCGCGGGCGGTGGCCCAGCATGACATTTTCGGCGACACTGAGGCAGCCGACAATGCTCAGCTCCTGATGGACGATGCGGATGCCGTGGCGCCGTGCGGCGGCGGGCCCCGCGAGCCGCGCCTCGCGTCCGCCGATCAGCAGCCCGCCCGTGTCCGGGGCGAGCTCGCCGGAGAAGAGCCGCAGCAAGGTCGATTTCCCGGCGCCGTTCTCGCCGATCAGCGCATGGATTTCGCCGGGGCGGATCCTCAGGTCGACACGGTCCACGGCGCGGAAGCTGCCGAAGCTCTTCGAGACATGGCTCAGGTGATATTCCCTCATTCGGCGCTCTGCCCTTCCCGGTTGTCATGCGGCGCTAACCGCACGGTTTCCGACAAGAAAGGCGAGTTTCCGGCGCCGCGCAAACCACATCGCCTGCCATCATGCATGATGAACCATCATGCATGGCGCGGTGCAGGCGACGACGCACAGCCGTCCGCGGCGCAAAAATGCGTCCCCGGCGCGCAAATTTCGGGCAATGGCAGAGAGGGGGCGGCCCCGGCGGCAGTTTCCGCTTGGCCGCAAGGGCGGCCGGGCCGGAGAGGGTCACCTCCGGTCCGGCCGCGGACAGGGTCAGTCCATGGCGCCGGGCAGCGCCGCCAGCATGCTGTTTGCCAGCGCGGTCATGGTCTCGTCGGCGTCGAAATCGTACTTGTTGATCATCATGAACACTGCCGCCTGCTTCTCGGGGGCGAGCGCGAGATAGGCCATGTAGCCGCCATGCGCCCCGGCCTTCTGCAGCGTGTAGGGCTGTGCCTCGGTCTCGTGCATGATCACCCAGCCCATGCCCATCTCGTCGAGATGGCCGGATTCATCCATCATCGACACCGAGCGGAAATCGGAGCGGTCCGCATGCGGGGCGTGGAAGATGTCGCGCACCGGATCGGGCTCCTGCGACAGGTTCCAGCGCATCCAGCGCTCCATGTCCTTCGCCGTGGTGAAGATCCCGCCCGAGGCGCCGAGCAGGTCGCCGGGCTGCATCAGCGGGAACTCGCTGTCGTCGAAGAGATAGCCGGGCAGAAGCCGGCCGAGCTTGTCCTCGGGGACGCCGATCGCGGTGTCCTCCATGCCCAGGGGGCCGGTCAGGTACTGCTCCAGCGCCGCGCCGTAGCTGCTGTCATTGGCCGCGCCGAGGGCGGCGCCGAGCAGCTGGTAGCCGAAATTGGAGTAGAGCAGCCGCGTGCCCGGCGCGAAGAACAGCGGCGTGTCCTCCAGATAGGCCGAGATCGCGGGCAGCGTCTGCATCTGGTCGGGATTGTCGTCCGGGCCCGGATCGACCGGCAGGTCGCGCGGCAGGCCCGCCGCCTGGCCGACCAGGTCGATCATCCGCATCGGCGTGCCGTCCGGAAAGACCGTGCCCGGCAGGTCGGGCAGGTATTCGGTGACCGGCGCCTCGGCCGCGACCTTCCCGTCCGCGATCATCCCGGCCATGACCTGGCCCGCCATCGCCTTCGAGATCGAGCCGATGCGGAAGATCGAATTCTCGTCCAGCGCGCCCCCGGCGCCGTTCTCTCCGTAGAAGCCGAAATGGGACGAGTCCCCCATCACCGCGACCAGCACCGAGGCGGGCGTCGCGACCTGGTATTCCATCAGCAGGCCGTACATCCCCGCGATGTCGTCGAGCATCGCCTGCTCCTGTTCCTGGGCCCCTGCCGGGAGGGCCAGGACGGCGAGAACCGGTGCAAGAAAACTGCCCCGCCGCACACTTAAATTGATCATAAGCCAACAAATCCTGTTTAGCATGTTACAGGATGCCACCATGGCCCAGAGGGAACGCGGCGGCAAGCACCGCGGGGCGCGTCAGGCGGCCTCGGCGCGCGGCTCCAGGATGCGGTCAATCAGCCCCCAGTCCAGCGCCTCCTCGGCCGTCATGAAGCGGTCGCGCTCCATCGCCGCGGCGAAGGCCTCGTAGCTGCGGCGGCAGTGCCGCGCATAGAGGCGGGTCATCAGCGCCTTCGTCCGCAGCGTCTCCTCGGCATGGATCTGGATGTCGGTGGCCTGGCCCTGCATGCCGCCAGAGGGCTGGTGGATCAGGATCCCGGCATTGGGCAGCGCCGCGCGGCCGCCGGGCGCCCCGGCCATCAGCAGGAAGGATCCCATCGAGCGCGCGGTGCCCATGCACAGCGTATGGACCGGCGCGCGGATGTACTGCATCGTGTCGTAGATTGCCATCCCGCTGGTGACGACGCCGCCGGGGGAGTTGATGTAGAACTGGATCGGCTTTGCCGGGTTCTCCGCCTCGAGGAAGAGGAGCTGCGCGCAGATCAGCGCTGCGACGGGGTCGTTCACCTCGCCATTGAGGAAGACGATCCGCTCGCGCAGCAGGCGGGAATAGATGTCGAAGGCGCGCTCGCCGCCGCCGGACTGCTCGACCACCATCGGGACGAGCTGCATCATGTCGCGCATCGGCGACCTCCTTTCGGTCTGTCGGGTCTGGGGGATGGGCCCGGACGGGGCCGGGGCGTCAGGCGGCGCGCATCGAGAGCGCCGCGTTGCAGTTGGCGGCCCCGGAAGTCGCCGGGCGCTGCAGGATCCGCAGCCGCGTGCCGCCATCGGGCTCCGGCAGCAGCCGGAAGGTGACGACGCTTTCGCGATGGGGCGGTTCGGGGTCGCGCAGCCGGTAGCTGACCGCCTCGCCCGGCTCGGCCGCGACCGGCGCCTCGGCGGCGAGTTCGGCCGAGGGCAGCCAGGCCTCGCGGAAGGCCGGAAGGCTGACCGCGCGCCAGACCTTGGCGGGCGGCGCATCCAGCCGGTATTCCTGCAGCAGGGCCCCGTCCGTGCCGGGCCGGGGCATGTCTTTCGCGCTCACTGGTCCATCTCCTTCAAGAGCGCCCGCAGCGCGTCGATCCGTTCGGGCCAGAAGGCGCGGTAGCGCGCCAGCCAGCCGGCGATGCAGGCGAGCCCGTCGGGATCGACCTGGTAGTTGATGTAGCGCCCCTGGCGCTCCTCGCGCACCAGCCCCGCCTGGCGCAGCACGCCCAGATGCTGCGACATGGCGGGCTGGCTGATCTCCATGCCCTCGCGCAGCGCGCTGGCATTCATCCGGCCATCGGCCAGCTTCTCGAAGATCGCGCGGCGCGTCGGGTCGGCCAGGGCCTTGAAGATCTCGTTCTCTGCCATGCCGTCAGATAAGCAGGTACTTATCTGAGTCGCAAGCGCCCAGACAAGCGCGCAGAATGGAAAGCGGCGCCCGCGGGACATGCCCGGGGCGCCGCGGAACGGATCGGGGGCTGCCCGGTGCGGGCGGCCGGCCGGGGCCTACCAGGCGTTATAGGCCAGGTACTTGCCGGACATCTCGACCTTGACGCGGTCGCCCTTGGGGTTGGGCACGCGGGTCACCTGCATGTCGAAATCGATCGCCGACATGATGCCGGTGCCGAATTTCTCCTCGATCAGCGCCTTGAGCGTGGGACCGTAGACGCCGACGATCTCGTAGAAGCGGTAGATGCAGGGATCGGTCGGCACGGACTGCTCCCAGACCTTGGTGGGCGGCTCCTCCAGCACGGAGGCGGCCTCCTGCGGCAGGCCCATCGCGGTGACGAGCAGCGCCGCCTTCTCGGCGGGGAAGGCATTCATCCCCATGCAGGCGGAATGGGTCCAGACCGGCGACATGCCGATCTTCTCGGCGATGCCCTCCCAGGTCATCCCGGCCTGCTTCCTGGCCGAGAGGATCATCATCGTCACGTCTTCCTTGGTCAGCATGGTCGGCACCTCGATCGTGTCCTTCATTTGGGTCCTCCTCTTCGGGTCGCTGGATGGGGGCGGGAACGGCCCGGGCAGGCCGGGCCCTGCGGTAGCTCGATGCCGCCGCGCGCGCGGCGGGGGCATCAGTCATTGACGGCGCGCAGCCGCCTCGCGGCCTCGGGGTCCGGATCGGCCCCGGGCGCGGTGCGGTCGATCACCACCCGCTCGGGCGGGGCGGCCGGGGCGTCGGAGCGCCCGGCCAGCTCCTTCGAGCGGTGGCCGAGGAACTGCACCAGATGGTTTCGGATCGCGTAGTAGTTCGGATGCTCGACGATCCCGGTGCGGCTGCGCGGCCGCGGGATGGTGATCTCCACCGACTCCGCCACCCGCGCATAGGGCCCGTTCGTCATCAGCAGGATGCGGTCGGCCAGCAGGATCGCCTCGTCGATGTCATGGGTGATCATGAACACCGTCTGCCTGGTGCCGCCCCAGATCTTCAGCAGCTCGTCCTGGATCGTGCCGCGGGTCAGCGCATCGAGCGCGCCGAAGGGCTCGTCGAGCAGCAGGAGCTTGGGGTGGTTGGCGAAGGCCCGTGCGATCGAGACCCGCTGGCGCATGCCGCCCGAAAGCTGCGAGGGCTTGCGGTGGATCGTGTCGCCCTCGAGCCCGACCATCGCCAGATAGGCGCGGGCGTGCTCTTCGACCTTGGCCTTCGGCCAGTCCGGATAGCGGGCGCGCACGCCGAAGGTCACGTTCTTCAGCGTCGAGAGCCAGGGCAGCAGCGAGTAGTTCTGGAACACCACCCCGCGGTCGAGCGACGGGCCCGAGACCTCGTAGCCGTCCATCTTGACCACGCCCGAGCTGGGCTCGGCGAGCCCGGCGAGGATGTTCATGATCGTCGACTTGCCGCAGCCGGAATGGCCGAGGATGCAGACGAACTCGCCCTTCTCGATGCCGAAGCTGGCCTTCTCGAAGACGGTCAGCTGCCCGCCCTTCCCGTCCGGGAAAGTCTGGGTCAGGTTCTCGATCGAAAGAAACGGTCTGGACATGTGCCTGCTCCTATTCCGCGTAGGCGACGGCGCGCTGGAGGATGCCGAAAGCCGCGTCGAGCAGCATGCCGACGACGCCGATCACCAGGATCGAGAAGATCACCGAGGTCAGGTCGAGATTGTTCCACTCGTTCCAGACGTAGTAGCCGATGCCGGTCCCGCCGACGAGCATCTCGGCGGCGACGATCACCAGCCAGGCGATGCCGATGGAGATGCGCATGCCGGTGATGATGGTGGGCGCCGCGGCGGGCAGGATCACGGCGAAGGCGGTGCGCAGGCTGCCCAGCTCGTGGGTGCGCGCCACGTTGATCCAGTCGCTGCGCACCCCGGCCACGCCGAAGGCGGTGTTGATCAGCATCGGCCAGATCGAGCAGATGAAGATCACGAAGATCGCGCTGGCCTCGCTGTCCTGGATCACGAAAAGCGCCAGCGGCATCCAGGCCAGCGGCGAGATCGGCCGCAGCACCTGGATGAAGGGGTTGAACGCCTTGTAGGCGACCTGGCTCATGCCGATCAGGAATCCCGCCGGGATCGCGACCAGCGCGGCCAGGACATAGCCCGTCAGCACGCGGTAGATCGAATAGCCGATCTGGATGCCGATGCCCTTGTCGTTCGGCCCGGCATCGTAGAACGGATCCGAGAGCTGCTCCCAGGCCTTGGCGAGGACCTGCGAGGGCGGCGGCACCCCGGCCTTCGGCGCGCCGCCGCCGGTCAGCCGCTCGTATTCGGTCAGCTCGCCCGCCGCTTCCTGGGCGGGAATGGCTGCCTCCCAGACGAGGAGGCCGACGATCAGCATGGCGACGGACAGCACCATCGCCCGCTGGTTCACGGAGAGCGACGGGCCCATCGCTCAGCTCTTCCCGATGGCGAAGCTCGCCACGTAGCCTTCGGGATCGGCCGGGTCGAAGGTCTTGCCCATGATCGTGTGCGACTTGTAGGTGATGTCGGGCGCGTCATAGCCCAGCTCGTTCATCACCTTCTTCGCATCGGCGGCCAGATAGACCTGCTCGGCCACCCCGGCATAGTCGACATCGCCCTCGATATAGCCCCAGCGCTTCATCTGGGTCAGGATCCACACGCCCATCGAATGCCAGGGGAAGGGGTCGAAATCGATCCGGTCGGGCACGCGCTTCACTTCGCCCAGCCCGTCGGCATAGGTCCCGGTCAGCACCTGCTCGATCACCGGCACCGGCTGGTTGAGGTAGTTCGCCGGGGCGATCGCCTCGGAGATCTCCTTGCGGTTCTCGGGGTCGGACGCGTATTGCGTCGCGTCGATGATGGATTTCAGCAGCGCCCCGTAGGTGTTCGGCAGCTCGGTCGCGAAGCTCGCCGGCGCGGCGAAGGCGCAGCAGGGATGGCCCTCCCAGATGTCCTTGGTCAGGGTGTGGATGAAGCCGATCTTCTCCCAGACGGCGCGCTGGTTGAACGGGTCGGGCGAGAGATAGCCGTCGAGATTGCCCGCCCGCAGGTTGGCGACCATTTCGGGCGGCGGCACCACGCGGATCTGGATGTCGACATCCGGGTCGAGCCCGTGCTCGGCCACGTAGTAGCGCAGCAGGAAATTGTGCATCGAGTATTCGAAGGGCACGCCGAAGGTGAAGCCCTTCCACTGCTTGGGGTCGCGCTTGTCGAGATGCTCGTTCGACAGCACGATCGCCTGGCCGTTGATGTTCTCGACCGCGGGCATGATGTAGGGCGCCGCGACCGAGCCCGCGCCCAGCGTCATCGCCAGCGGCATCGGCGTCAGCATGTGGCTGGCATCGTATTCCCCCGAAAGCGACTTGTCGCGCGCCACCGCCCAGCCGGCCGTCTTGATGACCTTGGCGTTCAGCCCGTGCCTTTCGTAGAATCCCATCGGCTGCGCCATGATGATCGGCGTGGCGCAGGTGATCGGCACGAAGCCGATATTCAGGTCGGTCTTCTCCGGCGGGCCGAGCTCGTCGAGGATGGCGGCCTTGGCGGCCTCGAGCGGGAAGACCGAGGCCAGCGCCGCGGCCACCGTGCCGCCGCCGAGCATCCCCATGAAGGAGCGCCGGCCGATCTCGCTCTGGCCGAAGACCGAACGGACCACCGCGCTCTCGACCGCGCGCTCCAGCATCTCGTCGCGCGACATGGCCGGTGCCGCCTGCGGGGCGCCGTGCCGGGCGCAGTCGCCGCAGCCGCAATCCGCGCCGTGACGCAGGTCGGTTCCGGCGGAAAACGGGTCTCCGAGGCTCTTGGTCGTCATCTTCGCACTCCCCTGTTCTGTCATTGCTTGATCCCATCGTGCCGAGACGAAACAGGCGCCGATAGAGCATGATTAATATTTGCGCACAGGAATAAACCTACTGATTTCCGTTGGTTGCGGGAACGCTCCTGTCCCGTGAATTACGAGATGTCGTAATTTACGAGATTTCGTTACCTCCCGCCGCGCCGCGGCAATAGCCTGCCGCCATGACCGCAGACGCCCCTGCTCCCGATTCCCTGATCGCCGCGCTGCCCGAGGCCGCGCTGATGCTCGACACCGCCGCCGACCGGATCATCGGCTGGAACGACCACGCCGCGCGGCTGCTCGGGCTCGGCCCGCAGGAGCGACCGGCCTTCTCGGCCTTCGTCGGCGCCGACCTGCCGCGCTTTGTCGTCTTCGTCGAAGAGGTCGACCACCGCGGCGAGGGCTGGACCCGCGAGATCTCGGTCACGCCGCAGGGACAGCCCGCCCGGCGCTGCGAGATGCGCGGCCGCCACCTGCCCGGCAGGCCGGGGATCCTGCTGCTGATGCTGATCGATCTCGAGGCCTTCGAGG
Source organism: Poseidonocella sp. HB161398 (assembly GCF_005870025.1). GTDB lineage: Bacteria > Pseudomonadota > Alphaproteobacteria > Rhodobacterales > Rhodobacteraceae > Mangrovicoccus. Next base: position 109,093 of record NZ_VATA01000007.1, on the reverse strand, counting down.
CCCGCACCCAGATCGCCGAGGCCGCCGAGCTGCAGCGGGCGGGCGTGCATGAATGGAAGCGCGCCGAGGGCTTCTTCTCCGAGCTGGAGCGACAGAACCAGCTGATCCTCAACGCCGCGGGCGAAGGCATCTACGGGGTGAATGCCGAGGGCAAGACCACCTTCGTCAACCGCGCCGCGCAGGAGATGCTGGGCTGGACCAGCGAGGATCTGCTGGGCAGCGACATCCATTCGAAGATCCACCACCACCATCTGAACGGCGAGGCGTATTCCGCGCAGCACTGCCCGATCTACCGCTCCTTCCGCTTCGAGCAGGTCAACCGCATCGGGGACGAGGTGTTCTGGCGCAAGGACGGGCGGCCGATCCGGGTCGAATACGTCTCCACCCCGATCTACGACCAGCGCGTGCTGGCCGGGGCCGTCGTCATCTTCCGCGACATCACCGAGCGCCACGAGAACGAGCGGAAGCTGCGCGAGGCGCTCGGCGAGGTGGCGGCGCTGCGCGACCGGCTGGAGCAGGAGAATGCCTATCTGCAGGAGGCGATCACCAGCGAGCGGGCGCATCACGCCATCATCGGCCGCTCGGCGGGGATCCGGCAGGTGGTGGCGCGGATTGACCTGGTGGCCCGAACGGATGCGACCGTGCTGATTACCGGCGAGGCGGGCACCGGCAAGGGGCTGGTGGCGACCGAGATCCACAAGGCCAGCGCGCGGTCGCGGCGGCCGCTGATCCAGTTCAAATGCACCTCGGTCGCGCCCGAGGAGGTCGAGGCCGAGCTCTTCGGCCAGGTGCGCGGCGCCCCGAACGGCGCCACCCGCGACAAGCCCGGCAAGCTGGAGCTGGCCCATGGCGGCACGCTTTTCCTCGATGATGCCGGCGAGCTGCCGCTCGACATCCAGGGCAAGCTGCTGCACGCGCTGCAGAGCGGCGCGGTCACGCGGCTGGGGGACACGCGCGAGAAGCCGCTGGAGCTGCGGGTGATCGCCGCCACCTCCCTGCCCGGCGAGGAGCTGCGCCGCAGCGGCAAGCTGCGCGAGGATCTCTACATGTTCTTCAACGTCTTCCCGATCGCCTGCCTGCCGCTGCGCGAGCGGCCCGAGGACATCCCGCTGCTGGCGACGCATCTGCTGGAGATCGCCTGCCGCCGGCTCAACCGCGCCATGCCGGTCGTCACCGAGCGCGCGATCCAGCAGCTGCAGGCCTATGACTGGCCGGGCAATGTCCGCGAGCTGCACAACGTGATGGAGCGCGCGGCGATCGTCTCGAAGGATGCCAAGCTGGTGATCGAGCTGGCCCAGTCCGGGGCCGGGCCGCGCGCGCCCGTGGCCGGCTACCGCAGCGAGGCGCAGATGCAGGAGCTCCTGCGCGCCAACCTGATCGCGGCGCTGCGCGAGACCGGCGGCCGCATCTCGGGCGCCTCCGGCGCGGCGGCGCTTCTCGGGGTGAAGCCGACGACGCTCTATTCGCGGATGAAGGCCTACGGCATCGCGGCGTCGGACTGGGCCTGACGGGCGCCGGGACCCGCGGCGCGATTCCCCGCAGAAGGGCGCGGCGGCCGGGCCAGGCCGGCAGTCCGCCGATGCCGGCGTCCTTTGCCGGTCCAGCTCAAATATGCATCACCCAGGTCGTTTTCCGGGCAGTCTCGCGCGGATTGCATGGCATGCCGGGCGCGCCGTCCCGCTATACCCTGCCCGGCCGGCCCCTTTGACGGAGGCCCGCTATCCGGCGGCAGGGACCGCCGGAGACAGCCTGATTTCATTTGCAAAAGCCGCGCCGCGCCCGCCGGGCGGCAGGCCTTGCCCGGGCCTTGGGCATCCCGGGGCTCGCCATGGAATTAATCTGGTGCATTCTGTAAATTATAACAAGTCATTTCATTAATTCGACCTCCTGCGCCTTGATCCACATCAAGCGACAACACGGGGTTGAACATGAACAAGATCAATGTGGCGCGGCCCGTGGCCGGAGACGGGGCGGCCGGAGAGGCCGATCTCTCGCGGCTGACCGAGACGCCCGCCTTCCACGAGCTGCTGGCCGAGATCCGCGCCCGCCGAGACGAGATCCACAAGGGCCGCCACGTGCCGCGCGACATCGTCGCCAAGATGAAGGCCGCGCGCATCTTCCGCGCCGCGACCCCCTCGAAATTCGGCGGCGACGCGATGGCGCCGCACCATTTCCTGAAGATGGTGGAGAAGATCGGCGAGGCCGACGGCTCCGCCGCCTGGGTCGCCGCCTTCGGCTCGGCCAATACCTATATCGCCGCCCTGCCCGAGGAGACCCAGGCCGAGATCTACGCCGGCGGTCCCGACCAGGTCTATGCCGGCGGGCTCTACCCGCTGCAGAAGGCCGAGCGCGTCGAGGGCGGCTGGAAGGTCTCGGGGCGGTGGAAATTCGCCTCCGGCTGCATGGGCGCAGACTGGATCGGCGTCGGCATCACCGGCGGCAGCGCCGAGGGCGGCGCGCCGCAGGTGCTGATGGCAGTGGCGCCCGCCGCCGAGGTCGAGATTGTCGAGACCTGGGACGTGATGGGCATGCTGGGCACCGGCAGCCATGACACGGTGGTCACGGACAAGGTCTATGCCGATGCCTGGACCTGCGCCCGCGGCTCGCAGGGCATCTTCGCCGACCGGCTCTACCGCTACCCGCCGCTGGCCTACCAGGCGCAGGTCCATGCCGCCTGCAATCTGGGCCTGGCGCGCGCCGCGCTCGACCTCGCGGCCGGGATGGCGGGGGGCGCCAAGCTGATGCCCGGGGCCGCACGGCTGGCCGAGCGCGGCTATTTCCGCTCCGGCCTGGCAGAAAGCGAGGCCAGGGTCCGCGCCGCGCGCTCGCTCTACTACGAGATGGCCGAACAGGCCTGGGACGAGCTCGCGGGACGCGAGGAGGTCACGCTCGAGACCAACAACCTGCTGCGGCTCTCCGCGAGCCATGCCGCGCGCGCCTCGGCCGAGGCGATCCAGGCCTGCTTCCGCATCTCGGGGATGGCCTCTATCCAGGAGGGCCACCCGATGCAGCGCATCCTGCGCGACTGCCTCGTCGTCACCCAGCATGCCGCGCTGAACGACCAGACGATCGAGAATGCCGGCGCCGTTCTGGCGGGGATGCCCGCCCCGGCGGGCTACCCGTGAACGGCACCCTCGATCTGGCGGCGGGCTTCCACGCCCGGCTGGCGGTCGACCGGGCCGCGGGCGAGCTGCGCGACGGGGCGATCCGCTACCTGATGATGCGGCCCGACGCGCTGATGGGGCTCTTCGCCCGGCTCGCGCCCGAGCACCGCGCCCCGGCGCTCGAGGCGCTGGCGGCCTCGGTGGCCGAACATGGCGGGCGCTCGGCCGCGGCCTACCGCGACAGCGGCGCCGCCGATCCGGAGGCGATGATGCAGGTCATCGCCGCCACCTCCGCCGATCTCGGCTGGGGCGTCTGGAGCTTCGCGCGCCAGGGCCCGCGCCGGATCGAGGTGACGGTCGCCAACAGCCCCTTCGCGGCGGGGATCGGCCGGGCGGGTGCGCCCGTCTGCGCCCCGGTCCGCGGCATGCTGGCGGCGATCGGACCCCTTCTGCTCGGCTGCGACCGCGCCGAGGTGGCGGAGACCCGGTGCCGCGCCGTCACCGGCGAGGGCCCCTGCCGCTTCGCCGTCACCGGATGACACCCGCCCGGGACCGCCGCGGCCCCGGGCTCCAGGACAGAGACAAGACCAAGACAGACCTCTTCCCAGACAAGATACCAACAGGACATGACATGACCAAATCGCTGATCTCCCGGCGCGCCGTGCTTGCCTCCTCGGCCGGACTGGCCGCAACCGGTTTCCTGCCCGCAGCCCCGGCGCTGGCCGCCGCCCCCGCCATCCGCATCGCCGTCGGCTCCGACCCGGTCTTCGCCGGCTTCTTCGTCGCCCGGCACGAGGGCTTCTTCGAGGAGGAGGGCGTGAAGGTGAAGCTGCAGACCTATTCCGGCGGCGGCGAGGCGATGAACGCGCTGGTCGCGGGCCAGGCCGATCTGGCGGCGGCCTCGGAATCGACGATCATGGTGCGGATGAACCGCGCCGAGCTGCGGCCGCTGGCGGTGGTCTACACCTCGGGGCGCTACGTCAAGCTCGCGCTGCGCGAGGGCATCGGGGACCCGTCGCAGATCCGCAAGTTCGGCACCGTGCCGGGCTCGATCGCGGATTACTGCGCGGGGCTGACGATGAAGGCCTTCGATCTGGATCCGGCTTCGGTCGCGATGGTGCCCTCGGGCCCGCCCGAACTGCCGGCGCTGCTGGTGCGCGGCGATATCGACGCCTTCTTCGCCTGGGAGCCCTGGCCCTCCACCGCCGTGGCGCAGGGCGCGCATATCGCGCTGACCTCGCGCGACGTGGGCTATACCGACACGATCTGGGCGACGGCCTCCGCGGCGATGCTGGAAAGCGACCCCGCGGCGCTTCAGGCCGTGCTGCGCGCCGTGGCGCGGGCCAGCGAGATCACCCGGAGCGATCCCGAGCGCGCCGCCAAGGGCGTCAAGGCCGAGACCCGCATCCCGGTCGAGACCACGCTCAAGGTCTCGCAGGACATGACGCTGCTGGTCAGGGACTTCACCGACGCGGATTACGAGAGTTTCGCGGGCATCGCCGGCTTCCTGGCCGCAAATGGCGTCACCGACGCGCTGGTGCCCTGGCAGGACGCCATGCAGCGCGGCTTCTGGAAGGACGAGGCATGAGCCGCGGCGCCCAGATCAGGCTCGACCATGTCGGCATCTCCTTCGGCGACGCGCAGATTGTCTCGAACGTCAATCTCGACATCCGCCCGGGCGAGTTCGTCTGCCTGCTCGGACCCTCGGGTTGCGGCAAGTCCACGCTGCTGAACGCCATCGCGGGGTTCCTGCCGGTCTCCGGCGGGATCGCCGTCGGCGGCACGGCGGTGACCGAGCCCGGGCGCGACCGCGGCGTGGTCTTCCAGTCGGCGGAGGTGCTCTTCCCCTGGCTGACCATCCGCGAGAATGTCGAATACGGGCTGAAGCTCGCCGGGGTGCCGGCGCCCGAGCGGCGCCGCAAGGCCGACCACTATGTCGCCATGGTGGGGCTCAGCCACGCCGCCGACAAGTTCCCCAAGCAGCTTTCGGGCGGCATGCGCCAGCGCGCGCAGATCGCGCGGGTGCTGATCAACGAGCCCTCGGTCGTGCTGATGGACGAGCCCTTCGGCGCGCTCGACGCCCAGACCCGCGAGGTGCTGCAGACCGAGCTCGACCGGATCTGGCGGGCCACTGGCTGCACCATCGTCTTCGTCACCCATGACATCTGGGAGGCGATCCTGCTCGCCGACCGCGTGGTGGTGATTACTGCCGGCCCGCGGGCCGGGATCAAGACCATCGAACCGATCAGCCTGGCCCATCCGCGCGATGCGGCCAGCCCCGAATGCCTCGAGCTGTTCCGCCGCCTGCGCGACGATATCGGCGAGGAGGTCCAGCGCGCGCTGGAGCAGCAGGGGCTGAAGCAAGAGGAACCCGCAACGTGACCGATGCCACCCAGAACGCGCCCGCCCGCGGCGGACTAGCCGGGCTCGCCTTCGGCCCGAAGATGCGTCCGGTGCTGATCGGCGTCGCCTCGGTCGTCTGCGGCATCCTGCTGTGGCACCTGGGCGCGGCGAACACCTCGCCGCTCTTCCTGCCCTCGCCCGCCACCGTCGCCCGCGCGGCGGCCGAGATGGCGATGGACGGCTCGCTTTTCGCCGCGATCGGCGCTTCCGCCTGGCGGATCCTGGCGGGCTGGGTCGCGGGCGTCGTGATCGGCGTGCCGCTCGGCCTCTTCATGGGCCGGTTCCAGATCGTGCGGCTGGTCTGCGATCCCTGGATCGAGTTCTTCCGCTTCATCCCGCCGATCGCCTTCGTGACCCTCGCGGTCATCTGGCTGGGGCCGGGCGAGCTGACCAAGATCGCGCTGATCTTCTACTGCACGGTCTTCATCGTCACGATCAACACCATCGCCGGGGTGAATGCGGTCAACCCGCTGAGGCTGCAGGCGGCGCGCTCGATGGGGGCGGGCCGGCTGAGCGAGATGACCACCGTCATCTTCCCTTCCGCCGTGCCCTTCATGATCACCGGCGCGCGGATCGCGATGGGGAACTCCTTCCTGACCGTGGTCTCCGCCGAGATCGTCTCGGCCCAGACCGGGCTCGGCGCGATGATCTGGACGGCGCGGAATTTCGGCCGGACCGACTGGGTCTTCGTCGGCATCATCGCGCTCGGCGTGCTGGGCTACATCTTCGACCGCGCCTTCCGCGCGGCCACCCGCAAGTGGTTCGCCCGCTTCCTGTTCTGAGCTGACCCCCTTCCTCTCCACCCGCTTTGCCGGCGGCCCCTCCGGGCCGCCGCACGGGGAGGCTCTGCCCGCCTTTCCCCCTGACACGAGGACAAAAGATGAAAGACATCGCCACGCCCTTCGCCGAGCGCGTCCGGGACGACCGCGCCCTGACCACGCTCTATACCGACCCCGCGCTCTTCGACGAGGAGATGGAGAAGATCTTCGCCCGCACCTGGGTCTGGGTCGCCCATGACAGCGAGATCCCCGATCCCGGCAGCTACACGATGGCCAAGGTCGGGCCCGAGCCGGTCATCGTCACCCGCGACCGCAAGCGCAACGTCCATGTCCTGCTGAACCGCTGCCGCCACCGCGCCGCGACGGTCTGCGAGGTGAAGAAGGGCAAGACCAACAGCTTCGTCTGCCCCTATCACGGCTGGGCCTACGGGCTCGACGGCAGCCTGCGCGGCGTGCCCTACGAGGAAAGCTATGCCGGCAAGCTGGAGCGCGGCAAGCTCGGCCTGAAATCGCTGCGCACCGAAAGCTACAACGGCCTGATCTTCGCCACCTTCAATGACGGCATCGAGCCGCTGGAGGACTTCCTGGCCGGGGCGAAGAAATGGATCGACCTCTTCATGAAGCAGGGCGCCGGCTATCCGGTGAAGACCCAGGGCGAGCACAGGTTCACCTTCCCCGGCAACTGGAAGATCCAGCTGGAGAACACCACCGACGCCTACCATTTCCCGCTGGTCCACAAGCCCTTCCTCAAGCTGACCGATGTCGAGACCGAGGAGCAGTTCGACATCATGAACAAGGGCGGCTGGGTCGAGGATCTGGGCAATGGCCATTCGGTCATGATCATGATGCCCGAGCTCGTCGACCTGGAGGAGAACCTCGACGCGCCGGTGCCGGAGAAATTCGCCGGGCTGGCAGAGGCGCTGCGCGAAGAGGGCCATGAGGAACGCCAGATCCGCCGCATCATCCGCGCGGTCGGCGGCGCCGGGTTCAACGTCAACCTCTTCCCCAATCTCGGCTGCTCGGCCGCCTTCTTCCGCGTGCTCCAGCCGGTCTCGGTGACGGAAACCGAAGTGCGCCATTTCGCGCTCGGCATGGAGGGCGGACCGGAGATCGCCAACCGCGAGCGGCTGCGCATCCACGAGTTCTTCCAGGGCCCGATGGGCTTCGGCAGCCCCGACGATGCCGAGGTCTGGGACCGGGTGCAGCAGGGCGCGCAGGGCGGCCAGGATCTGTGGCTGCTGCTGAACCGCTCTACCGAGACCGAGGAGCCGACGCCCGAGGGCACGGTGAAGGGCGATGTCAGCTCGGAGATCGGCATGCGCGCCGCCTACCGGCAATGGAAGAAGATGATGGAGGCCTGAGAGATGGACATGATGACCCAAGCGAAGGACGCGGCGCTGTTCGAGGCGATGGCCTATGCCTGGCTCGAGGCCGACCGGCTCGACCACCGCGAATTCGATGACTGGCTGGGGATGTGGAGCGGGGACGGGCTCTATGTCGTGCCGGTGGAGCCCGCCGCGACCGATTTCGCCGCGCATCTGAACTACGCCTATGACGATGCCCAGATGCGCGCCAAGCGGGTGGAGCGGATGACCGGCGGGGACAGCGTCTCGGCCTCGCCGCTGGCGCGCACGGTGCGGTCGCTGTCGCGCTTCCGGCTGGTCTCGGATGACGGCAGCCGGCTGGAGCTGCGCTGCATGCAGAGCCTGACCGAGTACCGCCGCGAGCGGCTGAAGACCCATGTCGCCGATCTGGACTTCATCCTCGAGCGCCATGGCGGCAGCTTCCGCATCCTCCGCAAGGTGGTCCGGCTGATCAATGCCGACCACGCGCTTTCGGGCATTTCCTACATCCTCTGACAGTGCCGCGGCCCCGCCTTTGCGGGGTCGCCGGACAGGGACCGACCCATGATTGACGTCACCATCACCAGACGCGAGACGCAAGGACGGGACATCGTCGTGCTCGATCTCGCCGCCGCCGACGGCGCGCCCCTGCCCGCCTTCGAGGCCGGCGCCCATATCGATGTCGAGATCGCCCCCGGCCTGACCCGGCAGTATTCTCTGTGCGGCGATCCGGCCGAGCACGGCCGCTACCGCATCGGCGTGCTGAAGGACGCCGCCTCGCGCGGCGGCTCCGCGGCGATCCATGACGGCTTCGCGCAGGGCCAGACGGTGCGCATCGGCGCGCCGCGCAACCTCTTCCCGCTCGACGCGGGGGCGCCCGGGGCGGTGCTTCTCGGCGGCGGGATCGGCGTCACGCCGATGATCGCCATGGCCCATGCGCTGCATGCTGCGGGCACGCCCTTCACGCTGCACTATTTCGCCCGCGAGCTGGCCGGGGCCGCCTTCCTCGACGAGCTCGCACAGCTGCCCTTCGCGGCTGCGGTCACGCTCCATTCCGATGCGGGCGAGGCCACCCCGGCCTTCGATCCCGCGACCGACCTGCCCGCGCCTGGCAGCGGCGCGCATGTCTATATCTGCGGCCCCGCGGGCTTCATGGAGCACATGGAGGCGCAGGCGCGCGCAGGCGGCTTTGCGCCGGGCGCGATCCACCGCGAGTTCTTCTCCGCCGCGCCCGATGCCCAAGGCGGCAGCTTCGAGCTGGAGCTCGCCCGCAGCGGCCGCACCATCGAGGTCGCCGAGGGCCAGACCATCGTCGCCGCGCTGGCCGCGATCGGCATCAAGGTCGATGTCTCCTGCGAGCAGGGCATCTGCGGCACCTGCCTGTGCGACGTGCTCGAGGGCGAGCCCGACCACCGCGACAGCTTCCTGACCGGGGAGGAGCGCGCCGAGGGCGACCAGATGATGCTGTGCTGCTCGCGCGCGAAGACCCCGCGGCTGGTGATCGACCTGTGAGCGCCATGGACCGTCCCGCCCCCGATGCCGCCGGCTTCCGCGCGGCCATGTCCCGCCTCGGCGCCGCGGTGAATATCGTCACCACCGACGGCCCGGCCGGACGGCACGGCATCACCGCCTCTGCCGTCTGCTCGGTCACCGACGCGCCGCCGACGCTGCTGGTCTGCGTCAACCACCGCTCCAGCGCCCATGACGTGATCCTCGCCAATGGCGCGCTCTGCGTGAACGTTCTGGCCGAGGGCCATGTCGGCCTGGCCATGCGCTTCGGCCGCCCGGGCCTCGACCCGGCGGAGCGCTTCGCCGCCGCCAGCTGGCAGGCGCTCGCCACCGGCGCCCCGGCGCTCGACGGCGCCGCCGTCGCGCTCGACTGCCGGATCAGCGGCACGCGCCGGATCGGCACCCATAGCGTGATCTTCGCCGCCGTCGCCGAGATCCGCCTTGCCGGGGCCGCCAGCGGCCTCGTCTATTTCGACCGCAACTTCCACAGCCTCGGGCCGGATGCCGCCCGGAAGGACCTGACATGACCCTGACCGACCCCCAGACCGCCATCGCCGCGCTGACCGCCCGCGTCGCCATCCTCGAGGCCGAGGCAGAGGTGCGCCGCGTCCAGGCGCGCTACATGTTCCTCTGCGACACCCCGCTGCCGGAATACGGCGTCGGCGATGACGCGGAGCGGATCGACCGGATCATGGAGCTCTTCGCCGAGGAGGCCGTCTGGGAGGGCGTCGGCGAATACTACGACAGCCAGTTCGGCCGCGCCGAGGGCAAGGCCGCGGTGCGCCGCCATTTCGAAGGGTTCTGGGGCCAGAAGCAGGATCCGGCACTGATCCTGAACTGCCACTACCTGACCTCCGAGCAGATCCATGTCGCCCCCGACGGGCTGACCGCCGAGGGGCAGTGGGTGCACATGCAGCCCTGGCTCTTCTCCGACGGCAAGGCGCTGCTGCGCTCCTCGCGGCTGAACAACGGCTTCCGCAAATGCGCGGACGGCGTCTGGCGTTTCACCCGCAACCGCACCGAGAACGTCTTCGTCGCGCCCCTGCCCGCGACCTGGGCCTCGGACTACCCGTCGGCCTCCGTGCTGATGAAGCCCTGAGGCGGCGGCGATGGGACATCACACCCGGATGTGGCAGGTCTATGCCTATGGCGGGACCGAGGTCACGGTGATCCAGCAATGGACCGACCCGTTCGGCACGGCGATGCTCAGGGTCGGGATCGAGCGCGGCGGCGAGGTCCTGGCGCTCGGCATGGCCGAGGCGGAGTTCCTTGCCGAAGCGGCCTTCCTGCGCGAAGACGGGGCGGAGATCACCGAAGGGGCACGGCCATGACGACCTATGTGGAGCGGCTCGCGCTGGGGCCCGCCGACGGGATGCCGGTCGCGGTCAAGGACACGATCGACATCAAGGGCCGCCCGACGCGCGCGGGCTGCCCGGCGCTCGCGGACGCCCCGCCCGCGGAAGAACATGCCGAGGCGGTGGCGCGGATGCTCGCCGCCGGGGCGCGGATCACCGGCAAGACGGTGCTGCACGAACTCGCCTTCGGCGTCTCGGGGATCAACGACCATGCCGGGACGGCGCTCAATGCGCAGTTTCCCGCGCTGATCCCCGGCGGCTCCTCCTCGGGCAGCGCGGCCGCCGTGGCCGAGGGCAGCGCCCGCGTGGCGCTCGGCACGGATACCGGCGGCTCGGTCCGCATCCCCGCCGCCTGCTGCGGCGTCTGGGGGATGAAGCCGAGCTTCGGGCTGGTCAGCCGCCGGGGCGTGATGCCGCCCGAAAGCAGCCTCGACTGCGTCGGCCCCTTCGCGGCGACGCTTGCCGATCTGCAATGGGCCATGTCGGTCCTCGCCCCGGGCTTCGCGCCGCAGCGGATCGGCAGCGCGCGGATCGGCTGGATCGCGGGACAGGCCGAGCCCGCCATCGAGGCGGCCCTGCGCGCCGCGCTCGACCGGCCGGAGATCACGGTGGCGGAGGTGGCGCTGACGCAGCTCGGTGCCGCGTTCGAGGCCGGGCTGACCGTCATCAATGCCGAGAACTGGGCGGCGCTCGGCCCGCTCCTTGCCACCGGTCTTGTCAGTCCGGATGTCGCCGGGCGGATCCGCGCGGGGGCGGAGTTGACCCCGGCGGACCTGGCAGCGGCCGAGGCCGTCCGCGCGGCTGCCACGGCCGAGATCGACGCGGCGCTTGCCTCGGTGGACCTCCTCGCCCTGCCGACGCTCGCCGCCCCGCCGCCGTCGCTGGAGCTGGCACGGCGCGATCCGTCGGCCGTGGCAGTGACGCGCAATGTCCGCGCCTTCAACCTGATCGGCCACCCGGCGCTGGCCGTGCCGATGGGCAGCCTTGCGGGCGCGCCGCTCTCGCTGCAGCTCGTCGGGCCGAAGGGCGGCGACGCGCTGGTCTGCGCCGCCGCCGCGCTGATCACAGGGTGAAGCGGTCGCGCACGGTGGCGAAATGCGGCCCGCCCAGCCGCGCCAGCGCGTCGATCCGGCCGGCATCCACGCGGTGCCGGTCGTCGACCGCATCGGCGCGGATCGAGATGCCCAGCACCTCGCCCAGCAGGATGTCGCGCGCCGTGCCCAGATCCACTTGCGAGACGAAGCGGCATTCCAGTGCCACCGGCGCCGCGGCGATCCGCGGGCAGGCGACATGGCGCCCGGGGCGGGTCTCCAGCCCGGCCAGCGCGATCTCGTCCACGCCGGGCGCTTCGGGCGCGGCCATCCGCTCCACCGCCGCGGCCAGGGCGACATCGGGGATGTGCAGGATGAAGGCGCCGGTCTCCAGGATGTTCCGCGCCGTGTCCTTGCGCCTGCCATCGGGGCGCTTCTCGATCCCCAGCGCCACGGTCGCGGGGTCATGGCCGAGCACGCCGAAGAAGCTGAAGGGCGCCGCATTCGCCGCGCCCTCTGCCGAGCAGGTCGTCACCAGCGCGATCGGCCGCGGCAGGATCGCGCCGGAAAGCAGCTTGTAGGTCTCGGCCGGGGCAAGCGCAGCCATGTCGAAATCACGGAAATCCATGGGCGGGGCAGCGTCCTTCATCTGGGAAGCCGCACGCTAGGACAGCCGCGTTGATCGATGAACTGAATTCTCCTAATCAGACCCATGAGCCGGATTAATTTCAACACCTTCGACCTGAACCTCGTCCGCGTCTTCCTGGCGCTCTGGGAACAGCGCTCGGTCACCGGCGCGGCGGAACGGCTGCACCTGACCCAGCCGGCGGTCAGCCATGCGCTGAACCGGCTGCGCGAGCAGTTCGACGATCCGCTCTTCACCCGGGTCGGGCGGCGGATGGAGCCGACGGCGGCGGCGCGGCGGCTCTACGGCCCGTTCAAGACCTGCATCGACACCCTGCGCGAAACCATGTCGAGCCATGGCGCCTTCGACCCGGACAGCTCGGACCGGGTCTTCACCATCGCCATGTCGGACATCTCGGAAAGCTACGTGCTGCCGCGGGTGCTGGGGCCGCTGACCGAACTGGCGCCGGGGGTGCGGATCCGCTCGGTCCAGCTCGAGGCGGAGACGATCGAGGCGCGGCTGCGCTCGGGCCAGGTCGACATGGCCTTCGGCTACCTGCCCGCGCTGCAGCCGCCGGAATTCGACAGCCATTTCCTGCTCGAGGACCGCTTCCTGTGCCTGCTGCGCCGCGACCATCCCTGGCAGGGCGGCGCGCTGACCGAGGCCACGATCGGCCAGCTCGACTTCGTCGAGGTGGCGGTGCGGGCGACCGGCTACGAGATGGTCCGCTCGGTCCTGCTGCAGCACAGCCTGGAGCACAATATCCGCGCCCAGATCGAGCATTTCTCGGTGCTGCCCGAGATCGTCCGCGCCACCGACCTGGCCGCCATCTATCCCGCCTCGGTGGCCGAGCGGCTGGTGGCGGGCGGCGACTTCCGCGCCGTCGACCTGCCCGCGCTGCTGCCGGCCATCGACGTGCGGGCGCATTTCCATTCGGGCTTCCGCAGCGATCCGGGCATTTCCTGGCTCAGCGGGCTGATGCGCGGGATCTTCGCGCCGGGATGAACGGGGCGGCGGCTATCCGTTGCTTCAGAAGATGGAAGAACTTCATTCTGCCCCGGCATGGTCCTGATCTAAGACCGGTATCAGGGCCCGGCCGCGCGCCTCCGCGCCACGGCCGCCCGGTGCCTGTCCATGAGCACGAGTATCACATCAGCAGGAGAGTTGGACGGAATGAAGGATTTGTCGGTCTTGATCGTCGGCGGCGGCGCCGGCCTGGGAGCGCTTCTGGCAAGCATGGCAGTGGCGGAGGGCGCATCGGCGATCGGCGTGATCGATATCGACGCCGCGGCCGCCGGGGCGGCACTGGCGCCTGCGCTGGCCGCGGGGATCCCGGCGGCCTCGGCGGGCTGCGACATCCGCACGGCGGAGGCCAGCCATGCCGCCTTCGGCGAGATCGCGGAAAAGCTCGGGCGGATCGACACGCTGGTCAATTCCGCCGCCGTCTATCCGCGCCGCCCGATCCTCGAGATCAGCGACGAGGACTGGGACATGGCCAATGCGGTCAACGTCAAGGGCACCTACCACATGATGGTCGCCGCGGTGCGCCACATGCAGGCCCGCCCGCCCGAGGGGCTGGTGCGCGGGCGGATCGTCAACATCACCTCGGTCGACGCGTTCAAGGCGCATCCGCAGAACGCCTATTACGCCGCGACCAAGGCGGCGGTCGCCTCGCTGACCCGCAGCATGGCCCATGCCGTCGCCGCCGAGGGCATCCTGGTCAATTCCGTGGCGCCCGCGGGCATGGCCACGGAGAAGGCGCGCCAGTCGGGCTTCCTGGCCGAGCTCGCCAAGGCCAGCCCGGTCGGCCGCGCCGCCGAGCCGGAGGAAATCGCCCAATGGGTGATGATGGCCGGCGGGCCGCGCAACACCTACATGACCGGCGAGAACATGATCGTCTCGGGCGGCTACATCTACGCCTGACCCGGTCTCCGGCCGCCCGGGCTATTCCAGGAACATCTCGGGCGTGCCGATCCGCGCGGCATCGTCGCGCATCGTCGCGCAGGCATCGACGAAGGCCTGCACCGCCAGGCTGCGCGGGCCCGAGCGGTTCCACAGCACCCCGATCTGCCGGTACCCGCCATCGGGCAGGACCCGCTTGCCCAGCTTCAGCCCCTCGGGCCAGGGCGGCGCCCAGTCGGGCACCACCGCCACGCCCAGCCGGCGGCTGACCAGCGAGGCGATGGCGTCGAGCGCGTCGAGCTCCAGCCATTCCTTCACTTTCAGCTGGTTCTGCCGCAGGTAGCGGTCGACGATGCTGCCGCCCCACTGGCTGCGGTCGTAGCGAATGAAGGGGTGGCTGGTGATGACCTCGTGCGGATTGTCCAGCGCCACGCCCTCGGGCGCGATCAGCAGCAGCGGCTCCTGCCGGATCGCCATCCAGCCGGTCGATTTCGGCATGGCGAATTGCGGCTGCACGATCAGCGCCGCGTCGATCTTGCCCGAGGCGACCTCGTGATAAAGAGGGATCGAGGCGCCGGGCTGCACGAAATACTCGATCCCGGGATAGAGCCCGCGCAGCTTGCCGACGATCTCGGGTAGCAGCCCGGTCAGCGCGCTGGCCGTCGCCCCGATCAGCAGCCGCCCGGCCGGCTCGTCATTGGCGGCGATCGAGGACAGGTCGCGGGCGCTTTCGATCAGGCTGCGCGCATGGGGCAGGATCGCCAGCCCCGAGGCCGTCGGCCGCACCGTCCGCCCGGCCCGCACCACCAGCGGGCGGCCGAGGATCTGCTCGAGTTTCTGCAGTCTCTGCGCCAGTGCGGCGGGCGTCAGGTTGAGGCGCCGCGCGGCCTCCGCGATCGAGCCGCATTCGGCGACCGTGACGAAACTTTCCAGGAAACGGATATCCATAACGAAAGCATATATTTCTTTTAAACTCACAAAGACTAGGTTTTTTTTCGCTCCCGGCCATGCGTAGCTTGCAGGAATGCTGCAACCGCGAAATCCGCGGCGACGGCAGGCGAAGACATTCTGGGATCAGAATATCCATCTATTGCAGCCTGTTGCACCTTACCTGTCGTGGCAAAGCCCCGCGGCGGGGCGGAGTTTCACTGCGGTAATTCTGCGGCACAGCATGGCTGGCGCCGCAACAGCGAAACCATTGTCCGCCCGACGCGCGGGCAATCCGGACCCGCGCGTCCGGGACAGGGAAACAAAGAGATTGCGGGCGGCCCCAAGGTCGCTGCCGCAGCACGAAAAGGAGATATCCATGAGATTCGGCCTGTTCTGCCTGATGTCCGTCCACGACAATCCGGGCGGCGTCGGCGGCGTGATCCGCGACGCGGAGCGCCTGGTGCAGATGGCGGACGAGATCGGCTTCGAGACCGCATGGTTTGCCGAGCACCACTTCTCGAACTACTCGATCTCGGTCTCCCCGCTGATGATGGGCGCGCGCTTCAGCGGCCTGACCAAGCAGATCCGCATGGGCACCGGCGTCATCGTGCTGCCGCTCTACCATCCGATGCGCGTCGCGCAGGAGATCGCGCTGCTCGACCAGATGACCGAGGGGCGGATCGCCATCGGCATCGGCTCGGGCTACCAGCCCTACGAGTTCAACCGCTACGGCCAGGACGTGGCGCGCAAGACCGACATCTTCCTCGAATACTGGTGCGTCCTGGAACAGGCGCTGACCACCGGCGAGGTCGAGTTCGACGGCGAATTCGTGCAGATCCCCAAGACCTTCCTGACCGCCCGCCCGCGCCAGGGCATGCCCGACCTCTACCTGACAGCCGCCGATCCGCGGGTGCTCAAGCGCTTCGACCGGCACAAGCCGGTCTCCTTCGCCACCGCCGGGGCGGCGGGCTCCCCGAAGCTCTACGGGCTCTACGACAATCTCTGCAACGCCTGGAAGGCGGCCGAGATGGACAGCCCCATGGCCTTCGCGCCGCAGCAGTACATCCATGTCACCGACAGCCGCGAGCAGGCGCTGAAGGCGGCCGAGCATGCCCGCCGGGTCGCCCGCGGCGTCGTCCTGCTGCGCGATCCCGACCTGGAGCTCGAGGGCTCGCACCTGGTCAGCCGCCCGGTGCCGGGCGAGGTGCCGCTGGAGGAGACCGCGCAGAACATCATCTGCGGCGACGCCCATCACGTGGCCGAGCAGATCGTCGCCGATGTCCGCCGCATGGACCCGGTCCATTACAGCACCTTCTTCAATTTCGGCGACATGCCGATCGAGATGGCCGCCGGCTCGCTGGAGCGCTTCGGCAAGGAGGTGATCCCGCTGGTGGAGAAGGAGGTCGGCCCGCTCGACGCCTTCGGCACCCAGCCCGCCCTGGCCAAGGCCGGCTGATGGCGGGCCCCCGCGCCGCGTCCGGCGCCGCCCCGGCGGCGCCCCGCCGGGGGAGGCGCCCATGCGGCTGATCACCGGCATCCGCACCTGCTATGTCCCCGCCGAGGACGTGCCCGCCATGCGGCAGTTCTACGAGGAGACGCTGGGCCTCTCGCTGCGCTTCGCCGACGAGGACCACTGGGTGCAGTATGGGCTGAAGGGCACGGATTTCGCCATCGCCGGCCCGCGCGAGACCCCGAGCGGCCCGCCCGGCCATGTCGTGGTCTTCGACGTCTCCGACATGGCGGCGCTGGTCGAACGGCTCGAGGCCACCGGCCAGACCCCCGACATCCGCGACATGGGCGGCCACGGCAAGGTGCTGACGGTGTTCGACCCCGCCGGCCAGCCCGTCCAGTTCTTCGCGCGCAACGCCCCCGGGCCAGAGGAGTGACCCCTTGAGGATCTGCTGGATCAATACCGACAGCCGCAATCCCGCGCTGGAGCCGATGTACGCGAAGGTCGATGCCATGGTGCGCCAGCCGCTGCATCCGGGCACCGAGGTGAAGTGGCGCTTCCCGGTGAAGGCCGGCGACTACCTGCGCTCGCTCTATGCCGAGCATCTCAACTCGGTGCTGGTCGTCGAAGAGGCGATCCGCGCGGAGGAAGAGGGCTTCGACGCGGTCTTCATCGCCTGCTGGAACGACCCGCTCTGGGAGGCGCGCGAGATGCTGTCGATCCCGGTCGGCTCGGTCAGCGAGCAGGCGATGCTGGCGGCGCTGACGATGGGGCGGCGCTTTGCCGTCGTCACCGTCTCGGACAAGACCACCGTCGCGATCGAGCGCGACATCCGCGCCTATGCGCTCGGGGACCGGGCGATAACCCGTCCGGTCCGCGCGATCGCGCCCGAATCCGATCTCGGCGCGATCCTCGCGGCCACCGATCCCGAACGCGTCGCGGCGGAGATCGTGCCGCGCTGGAACAAGGTGGCAGAGGAGTGCGTGCGCGACGGCGCCGAGGTGGTGCTGATCGGCTGCACCTTCTACGGCCCGCTGCTGCGCGCGGCGGGCTATACCGAGGTGCCCGGCACCGGCGTTCCGGTTGTCGATGCTGCCACTGTCGGGCTGAAGCAGACCGAGACCATGGCCGAGATCGCCCGCGCGACGGGCTATGTCAAAAGCACCCGGCTGGCGCTGCGCCCGCCGGTTCCCGAGCGCATTTCCAACGCCCGCAGGAAGCTGGGCCTGATCGGCGGCTGAGCCCGTCCCGGTGCCCGTCCGGCCGCGCCGGGCGGGGCAGACAACAAAAAAACAAGCTAGCCAACAGAGAGTGACACATGAAGAAACCCGCCCTGCGCGCCCTCGCCGTCCTATGCGGCGCGGCGCTGAGCCTCGCCACGCTCCTGCCCGCCTCCGCCGACACGCTCGACGAGGTCAAGGAGCGCGGCGCGCTGAACTGCACCGGCCATAACGGCTCCTATCTCGGCCTGGCCGAGGTCGACGACACCGGCAACTGGAAGGGGCTCGACATCGATTTCTGCCGCGCCCTGGCGACGGCGGTCTTCGGCACCTACGAGGGCCATCTGAACATCGTGCCGATCAGCTGGGCGCAGCGCTGGCCGCTGCTGCAATCGGGCGAGCTCGACGTGGTGGTGAAATCCTCCGACTGGACCGCCAGCCGCGATTCCGAGCTGGGCCTGCAGTTCAGCAGCGTCTATGTCTTCACCTCGCAGAAGGTCATGGCCCACAAGGAGCTGGGCGCCGAGACGCTGGCCGATCTCGACGGCGGCTCGATCTGCGTCCCGGCGGGCACCTCGACCGAGAAGCTGCTGGCCAGCTACCTCGCCGCGCATGGCATCGACATGGAGATCATCGCCTCGGAGAAGACCGAGGAGAGCCAGGCCGCCTATCTGTCCGGGCGCTGCGACGCCTATGCCGAATGGGACGTGCAGCTTGCCGTGGCGCGGCTGAACGCCGAGAACGAGGCCGACCACGTCATCCTGCCCGACACCTTCGCGGCCGGTCCCTGCGGCATGGTGGTGCGCGAGAATGACGACCACTGGCTCGACATCGTCAACTTCACCCTCTCGACCATGCTGACCGCCGAGCAGGCCGGCGTCACCCAGGCCAATGTCGACGAGATGAAGGCCAATCCGCCGACCCCGGACATCGCCAAGATGCTGGGCGTCACCCCGGGCTATGGCAGCCGCGTCGGCCTGTCGGACAGCTTCGGCTACGACATCATCAAGGCGGTCGGCAACTACAACGACGTCTGGGAGCGCAATCTCGGCCAGGGCTCGCCCTACAAGCTGGCGCGCGGCCCGAACGAGCTGTGGCAGAACGGCGGCGTCCTCTTCCCGATGATCATGGACTGATCCGGAGCCCCTCCGCCAAGCCCCATGTCCCGCCCCGGCGGGACATGGCCCGGGACCGAAGAAGAGGAGAGCCCATGTTCCAGACCCGGCACCAGAGGGCCTTCTGGCTCCAGGCCGCCATCGGCGCGGCCCTGATCGCCGCCGCCCTGCTGCTCGTGCGCGCCATCCACATCTCGCTCGAGGCGCGCGGCCTGTCCTCGGGCTTCGCCTTTCTCGAGCGCTCCACCGGCTGGGACGTCGCCTTCAGCCTGATCCCCTACACCCCCGCCGATCCCTACTGGCGGGTGCTGCTCGTGGGGCTCCTCAACACCGTCTTCCTCGGCGCGATCGGCCTGTCCCTGGCGACGCTGATCGGCATCGCCGTCGGCATCCTGCGGATCTCGAAGAACCCGGTCATCGCCTTCCTCGGCACCGCCTATGTCGAGCTGCTGCGCAACGTGCCGCTGATCCTGCAGGTCTTCTTCTGGTACGCGATCTTCATCCACCTGCCGCGCCCGCGCGAGGCGGTCACCGTGCTCGAGGGCATCATCCTGACCTCGCGCGGCGTCTTCCTGCCGGGGCTGAACCTGCAGCCGGGCATCGCGCTGGCCGCGGCGGCGGTCTTCCTCGGCCTGCTGCTCGCCGCGCTCGTCCTCGCGCTCCTGCCGCGGCCGTCGATCGGCGCGCGGATCTGGCTGCCGCGCGCGGTCCGGGCCTGCCTGCTCGGCGCGGTCCTCGGCGCCGGCGCGCTGCTCTGGGCGGGACGGATGCCCGAGATGCCCTTCATTCAGGTCGCCTACCTCAAGGGCCTGAACTTCAGGGGCGGCATCCGCCTCTCGCCCGAGCTGGCGGCGCTGATCACCGCGATCGCGCTCTATGGCGGCGCCTTCATCGGCGAGATCATCCGCGCGGGCTTCCTGGCGGTCGGCCATGGCCAGATCGAGGCCGCCCAGGCGCTGGGGCTGGGCCCCTGGAAGGTGATGGCGCGGGTGCGCCTGCCCCTGGCGCTGCGCAGCGTGCTGCCGACCCTGACGAACCAGTATGTCTGGCTGCTGAAGGCCACCACCATGGGCATCGTCGTCGGCTTCTCGGATCTCTTCCTGGTGATCTCCACCGCGATCAACCAGTCGGGCCAGACGCTGGAGCTGATCGGCATCCTGATGGCCGGGTTCCTGATCCTCAACAACGCGCTGGCCGCGGCAATGAACCTGGTGAACCGCCGCATCGCGCTGCGCGGCACCCAGATCCGGACATGAGAGGCCAGCCATGAGCGAAGTTTCCGGCGACCTTCCCCTCGACGCCCCGGCCGGGCGCGGCAGCGCGGTCTACGACGACCTGAAATCGCGGTTCTTCCCGACGCCGCTCAGCGGGCTCGCCACCCTCGCGGGGCTGGCGCTGGCGGGCTGGATCCTGTGGCACGCGCTGCAATGGGCGCTGTTCGACGCGGTCTTCACCGGCCCGCCCGAGGCCTGCCGCGAGGCCGCCGGCGCCTGCTGGGCGGTGATCCATGCGCGCTGGCGGCTGATGTTCTTCGGCCTCTACCCGCATGAGGAGCACTGGCGCTCGGCGCTGGCCTGCCTGCTTTTCCTCGGCGTCATCGGGGCGAGCTGCATGCCGCGCCTCTGGCAGGCCGGGCGGCTGGCGGTGCTGTGGATCGCGGGCTTCGCGGGGTTCCTGCTGCTGATGCGCGGCGGGGTCCTCGGCCTCTCCTACGTGCCGCAGGAGAAATGGGGCGGGCTGACGCTGTCGATCTTCATCTTCGTGGCGACCGTGCTGATCGGCATGCCGCTGGCGGTGGCGCTGGCGCTCCTGCGGCGCGCCTCGCTGCCCTTGGTGGCGCGGCTCGCGGGGCTCTTGATCGACGGCATCCGCTCGCTGCCCTTGATCACCATCCTCTTCGCGCTGGCCGTGGTGCTGCCGATCCTGGCGCCCGGCGCGCTCGGCTCCAAGCTGACGCGGGTGATCCTCGGCATGGCGCTCTTCTTCGCCGCCTACCAGGCCGAGATCATCCGCTCGGGCATCCAGTCGCTGCCCGCGGGCCAGGAGGAGGCCGCCAAGGCGCTGGGGCTGCACTACTGGCGGCGGATGGCCAAGGTGATCCTGCCGCAGGCCTTCCGCCGCGCCCTGCCGCCGACGATCAGCCAGCTCGCCATCATCTTCATGGAGGTCGCCATGGTGATGATCGTCGGCATCTTCGACTTCCTCGCCTCGGGCAATGCCGCCTACGGATCGGGCGAGTGGAACTTCGCCAATGTCGAGGTCTATGTCTTCATCGCCCTCGTCTATTTCGTCTTCGTCTTCAGCCTCTCGCGATACGGCGCCTATCTGGAACGCCGCATGCGGGTCGGCAAATAGGAGCCTCCGGAATGACCGCGCAGCCCGCCATCCGCATCGACCGGCTCGACAAGTTCTACGGCCACTACCAGGCGCTCTCGCAGGTCTCGCTCAGCGTGGCCAAGGGCGAGAAGGTGGTGATCTGCGGGCCCTCGGGCTCGGGCAAGTCGACGCTGATCCGCTGCATCAACCGCCTCGAGGAGCATGACGCCGGCACGATCGACGTGCTCGGCACCCCGCTCGACGACCGCACCGCGCAGATCGACGGCATCCGCCGCGAGGTCGGCATGGTGTTCCAGAACTTCAACCTCTTCCCGCACATGACCATCCTCGAGAACTGCGCCATGGCGCCGATGCTGGTGCGCCGCCAGCCGCGCCGCGAGGCCGAGGCGGCGGCGATGCATTTCCTCGAGAAGGTGCGCATCCCCGAGCAGGCGCTGAAATACCCCGGCGAGCTCTCGGGCGGCCAGCAGCAGCGCGTCGCCATCGCCCGCGCCCTGTGCATGCGGCCCACGATCATGCTCTTCGACGAGCCGACCTCGGCGCTCGACCCCGAGATGGTCTCGGAGGTGCTCGACGTCATGGTCGCGCTGGCCAAGGAGGGGATGACCATGGTCTGCGTCACCCACGAGATGGGCTTCGCCCGCCAGGTGGCCGACCGGGTGATCTTCATGGACCGCGGCACGATCGTCGAGACCGCCCCGCCGGGCGCGTTCTTCGGCAATCCCCGCCACGAGCGCACCCGCGCCTTCCTCTCGCAGGTGCTGGCGCACTGAGCGCCCCGCCGCCTTCCCCTCCAGGAGACCCGAAGATGTCCACCGCCGATTGGATCGATACCAGCATGCAGGGCGTGGCCTGGCTGCGCACCGCGAAGGAGGCGCATCGCGACCGGCCGCCGCTTGCCGAAGACATCGACGTCGATCTGGCGATTGTCGGCGGCGGCTTCACCGGGCTCAATGCCGCCATCGCGGCGGCCCGCGCCGGGCTCTCGGTCGCCGTGCTCGAGGGCGGGATCACCGGGGTCGGCGCCTCGGGGCGCAGCGGCGGCTATGCGGTGCCGAACCATCCCCACGGGCTGACCCCCGCCCAGGCAGAGGCGCATCTGGGCCCGAAGAAGGGCGCGGCCTTCAACGCGCTGGTGCTCGAGGGGCCGGATCTGCTGGCCCGCACAGTCGAGCGCTACGGCATCCGCAGCGACTACCAGCAGCGCGGCTGGATCCTGCCGGCCCATTCAGAGAAGTCGCTGAAGAAGGTGAAGACCGCCCATGACCAGTGGACCGCGCTGGGGGCGCAGCTCGACTGGCTCGATGCCGGCGAGGTGCGGGCGGCGACCGGCGCCGCGGGCTATCTCGGCGGCTGGCGCAACGCCTCGGGCGGGACGGTCAATCCCTTCGGCCAGTCGCAGGGCCTGGCCCGCGCCGCCGAGGAGGAAGGCGCCCGCATCCACGAATCCTCCCGCGTCGTCAACGTCGCGCAGAAGGCGGCGGGCGAGGTCCTCCTCGAGGTCCGCGTGCCGGGCGGGAGCCACACGGTCCGGGCCGCGAAGGTGCTGATCGCCACCAATGCCTATACCGACGATGTCACGCCCGGGCTCTCGCGCAGCGTCATCCCGGTCTATCTCTATACCTGCGCGACCCATCCCCTGCCCGAGGAGCTGCGCGCGGCCATCGTGCCCGGCTGCAGCTGCTTCACCGACCTGCGCGACGCCACGGGCTTCGCCCGGCTCGACCCGGCGGGCCGGCTGATCGCCGGCGGCGCGGTCTTCGCCTCCTCGACCGATCCGCGCGGCTACGGGCTGAGGCATTCGCGCGAGACGGTGCTGCGGCTCTTCCCGCATCTCGCCGCCATCGGCCCGGACTTCCAGGACTACTGGGAGGGCCATGTCTGCATCACCGAGCCCTATATCCCGCATGTCCAGCGGATCGACCGCGACGTCTTCTCGCTGCTCGGCTGCTCCACCCGCGGCGTGGCGCTGATGCAGGCGCTGGGGCGGATGATGGGCGAGGTCTTCGGCGGCACGCGCGAGCTGGGCGAGGTGCCGGTCGAGATCGTCGAGGGCACCCGCACCATCCGGCTGCATGGCGTCAAGACCCGCGCCGGGCGCAACATCTTCCCGCTCTACCGGATGAAGGACCGGCTCGGCCTGACCTGAGCCCGCCATCCGCCGGAAAGACGCCCCCCGCCCTCCGCCGAGAACGGGGCCGGGCGCGCATGCCTCCGTGACCGGTGATCCCCCTGCCGGCCCGTCCGGCCCTGCCGGTGCGGGCGCCCGGCGGGGGCCGTCCACATGCGCTCTGCACCCCTTCCGGCGGCGCTTTCCGCCCGTCGGGTTCCGCCCCTCTGCGGCATAGGCAATTCTGCCTACGCAATCACGCCAATGGCGGTGCCCGGGGGGCGGAGGTATTGTGACGCCTATTGAAATAGTAAACAACGCTTGGTTTTTAGGGCGCCTTACCGGCTCCGAAATGGATTTCCTGTCAGTGTGTTGTTCATGTCGTGCACTCCGCCTTTAGGGGCGGAGTGCACTTTTTGTGTCGATGGGGCTGCCGCGCCCGGCTACGAGGGCCGGACGGACAAGACAATGAAGCGCCTGCCGGGAACCGCGTGCCCCGAAGGCCAGACATGCCAGAGGAGGCATACCGAAGTGAGAAAGTCGCTTGGCGTCGTGCTTGCGCTGGCTCTGGCCGGCCTGCAGCTCGTCGCGGTGACCTTCGTCGTCTTCTCCTCCTACTTCACCTCCGAGCGGACGCTGCTTGCGCATGCCCGCAGCCAGCTGGTCGATGTCGGCGTCAACGTGATCCAGAATGCCAGCTGGTTCCTGTCCCCGGCCCGCGGCGCGAGCGAGCTCTCGACCGCGCTGGCCGAGAACCGGATCGTCCGCCGCGAGGAAGTCGGCGACCTCGAGGGCCTGCTCTTCCAGCAGCTGCGGACCGCGCCGCAATTCGCGGGCGCCTATTACGGCGACGAGGAGGGCAACTTCCTCTATGTCATGCGCCGGGGCGAGGACCGCTACCTCACCAAGATCATAGATGCCGATGCGCCGGCGGCGACCCGCACCGAGCTGATCCGCCGCTCCGGCGACTTCTCCGAGCTCGACCGCCGGTTCGATCCGCTGGACGACTACGACCCGCGCACGCGCCCCTGGTACCAATCGGCCCGGGCCGAGCTGCACAGCATCTGGACCGATCCCTACATCTTCTTCACCTCGCAGGTCCCCGGCATCACCGCGGCCACCCCGGTCGAGGGCGCGGGCCACAATGTCCAGGGGGTGATCGGCGTCGATATAGAGATCGACGAGCTCTCCCGCTTCCTCGCCAAGCTGCAGATCGGCGTCACCGGCGCGGCCTATGTGCTGAACCGCAACGGCGATGTCATCGCCCATCCCAATCCGGCGCTGCTGAAGACGGTCGGCGCGGCGGGCGACCTGCGCTTCCCCTCGATCCGCACGATCGACGATCCGCTCGCCCGCGCCGCCTTCGGCAACCGGCCGATCGAGAACGGCATCGACTTCGAGACCCGGATCGAGAGCGATTTCGAATATGGCGGGCTGCAATATGTCTCGCTCATCATGCCCTTCGGCCTCGACGACATCCCCTGGACCATCGTCGTCTACGCCCCCGAGAACGACTTCATCGGCACGCTGAAGAAGAACCGCGCGCAGAACACGCTGATCGCGATCGGCATCGCGGCGATCACCGCGGTGATCGGCCTGGCGCTGGCCAACCGGATCTACGCGCCGGTCCGCGCCTTCGCCGTCCGTTCGGCGCTGATCTCGCAGGGCGAGATCTCGCCCGACGAGCCGATGCCCGAAACCTACCGCGAGCTCGAGGATGCCAATACCGCGCTCGTCAACCAGATCCGGCAGCGCAAGAAGACCGAGACCGAATACCGGATGACCTTCGAGCTGGCCTCGCGCGGGGTGGCCTATATCGACGGGGCCAGCGGGCGCATCCTGCGCGTGAACACCCGCTTCGCGGAAATCCTCGGCCATGGCACCGAAGAGCTCGAGGGGCGGCCCTTCCAGTCGCTCCTGGCCGCCGACGAGACCGATCTGCTGGCGCGGGTCGGCGCCAACACGGAGAAGCACCATGCCTTCAGCTTCGAGGCGCGCGCACTGCGCCGCGACCGGGCGGCGGTCTGGATCCGCCTGAACGGCATCTGCTTCGACGATGCCAGCGGCGGCAGCGGCTACATCCTGGCGACGATCGACGACATCACCAAGGTGCGCGAGTCCGAGGAGAAGATCGAGAAGCTGAACCAGGAGATCGCGCTGGTCTCGCGCCAGCAGCTGATGGGCGAGCTGGCGACCGGGCTCGCGCACGAGCTGAACCAGCCGCTGACCGCGATCACCCAGGACGTGGATGCCGCGCTGTTCCTGGTGGAGAACTGGCCGGAGCGGACCTGCGAGATCCGCGAGCTGCTGACCGAGATCGACCAGTACGCCCATCAGGCCGGCGACATCATCCGGGCGCTGCGCGCGCTGATCCGCAAGGACGCCACCAGCGCGACGGATTTCGGCATCTTCGAGCTGCTCGAGCAGGCCAAGCGCCTGATCCAGACCGAGGCGCGGCAGAACGGGCTGGAGATCTCGGTCTCGGGCGGCGCCGAGATCGGCGTCCATGCCGACCGCGCGCAGATCGGCCAGGTGGTGGTGAACCTCCTGCGCAACGCGGTCGAGGCGATCTCGGCGGGCGATTGCGCCGAGCGCCAGATCCGGGTCTCGGCACGGATCGCGGGCGATCTGGCCGAGGTCACGGTCGAGGATACCGGGCCGGGGATCGCCGCGAATTTCGATCCCTTCGTGCAGTTCGAGTCGACCAAGCCGGACGGGCTGGGCCTCGGCCTGTCGCTCAGCCGGTCGCTGGTCGAGGCGAATGGGGGGACGATCTGGCATGACGCCGCGAAGCAGGGGGGATGCTTCACATTCACGCTTCCACGGAAAGGACTGTCCGCATGAAAGGACTGGCTTCATGAAAGGACTGGCCTCATGAAAGGACTGGCCGCATGATCGACGATCCGGACGCCGGCCCCCTCATCTACCTGGTGGATGACGACGAGACCATCCGCACCTCCCTGTCGCGCGCGCTCGACCTGCGCGGCTACAGGGTCCGCACCTTCGCCTCCGCGCAGGCGTTCCTCGACGGCTATGACGGCACGTCGCCGGGCTGCCTGCTGCTCGATTACGGCATGCCGCAAACCAACGGGCTGCAGCTGCAGAAGCACCTGCGCGAGAGCGGGATCGACCTGCCGGTGATCTTCATCACCGGCCATGGCGGGGTGCCGGAGTCGGTCCAGGCGATGAAGATGGGCGCGATCGACTTCCTCGAGAAGCCGTTCAAGCAATCCGCGCTGATCGACCGGATCGAGACCGCGCTGGAGATCGGCCGCGAGCGCAGCGCCGCCAAGCGCGCGCGCCAGGAGTTCCGCTCCCGGTTCGACTCGCTGACCGAGCGGGAGCGGGAGATCGCCAGCCGGATGGTCGCCAACCCCGCACAGTCCTCCTCGAAGGAGGTCGGCCGCCAGCTGGGCATCAGCCCGCGCACGGTCGACCACCACAGGGCGCGCATCTTCGAGAAGATGTGCGTGAACTCGATGGCGGAGCTGCTGGAGATCAGCCTGAAGGCCGCGACCTCCGGCGATCCCTGATCCCGCCGCGCCCCTGCCAGGCGGCATGCGGCCCCTGCCCCGCGCCGGGGCGCTGCCGCCTTCGGCCCGTCCGCCAGGGCCATCGCCGACGGCGTCCTGCCCCGCGCGAGATGAAGCACCGTCCGGCCCCGTGACGAAAGAGCTGACGGAGGGACTGGATGCCGCGCTTGAAGATGTCGGCCTGACCGTCTTTCGCGGGCGCCTGTCGCGATCCGCCGCAGCCGCGCGGACCGGAACGCGCTCCGCCCGGGAGACGGCCCGCGTGCCGGACGGAGCGCGTCCGCTGCCTGAGCCGCTGCCAGGGCCGGTGGCCGCCGCGAGCGCAGGGTCCGCGCCCGGCAGGACCATCAGCCTCTGCATGCCGGAAGCCGTGGCCAGCGCCCTGGCTCCGGCGCCGATGGCCGCCATCCGGCCGTTGCCGCCTTCCGCTCCGAGGCCATGCCGGACAGGCGCCTGCGCCTGCGATGCCGAAGGCCGCCGCTGCCCTTCGCGGGCAGGACGGCTAGGTCCGTCCGGATGCCGTGGCGGCCGGTTCCGGCCCGGATGCCACGTGCCATGCGGACGCCAAGACCTTGACTGACCAGCCACCTCCGACCGCTCCCGCGCCCGGTGCAGGGCCTGAAGATGGCGTTGCCCTTCCGATTTGATGGCGGCGAACGGCATCGCAGGCGCGCCGCGGCGTCGGCCGTCGCCCCGGCCTCCCGGTTATCCCTTCGCCGGGGCTTTCATCCATTGGATGAACGCCTGATCGGCTCCGCCGTGCACCTTCGCACAGGGCCCGGCAGATAGCGGCGGCTCATGTCCTTACCCGCGACAAAGCCGCCCGAAGTGATGCGAGCCGCCATAAGCTCTCTCGCGGCGGCGCAGGACGGAAGCCCGGCCGGAAGACCGGGCATGCGATCCAACCCGAGACGCTTGCGGAACACGACCGCCCCGGCGGCGTCCAGTCCCGCAGGACGGCGAACGCTCTTGCCCGGAGCCATCCCAGAGCCCTGATGTCCCCTGCATGCTCTGCTTTCCAAACATGCACGCCAGGATCTCCACGGATCGGCGGCAAGGGTGGTCATCCCTGTTGCTCGCGGGCGTTTTGCCAAACGGGATTGGCGGACAGCCAGCCCCGGTCGCAGTGCCACGCCGCATGCCGGGCCGCGCATTGGAGACGCCACGGCTGGCGAGCGCCCCTGCGTACCGCCGCCGAAACCCGGCCGTTTCGCGATGTGCAGGCGCGGAATTTGAGATCCCCCATGGCGTTCCGGGGATCCGCCCCTCTGAGGTCCCGACCCGCCGCGGAAGCCGGGCTGCCGGGGCCTTCGATACGGCGGCGGTTGCGGTTCCAGCCAGGGTGCCTGTCCGTTTCAGCCGCCGCTCCCTTGCAGGCAACCAGTGACAGCCGCGCCGCACCTATTTGCCTGTACCCTCCTTGCGCGGGACCGGCTCCGCCAGGAGAGGGCGGCCCCCGGGGAAGGCCCGGAGCCGTGGCCCGAGGCCCGCTCGGCCTCGGCGCGGAGGATGGCCGTGCACGCTTCTGCCGAACGAGGTGCGAACCCGCCGATCCCGAAGACAGGCGCAGCGGCGGGCGGCATCCATGCGCGGCGAGACGGCGGGGCGCGGGGCGTGCAGAGGGTCGCGGCCGGTCCGGGATGCGGCCGGCGCCAAGATCGCCGCCGGTGGCCGGGACGGGGCCACTTTCCGCAGGCGGGACGCAGCGGCACAGCCGGTAAAACGAAAATAACCGAAAGAAGCTTGTTGCGTTCTTGCGCGCTTTCGGACAGCGTATCGGCAAGCAGGCTTTGAGGAGAGGACCTGTGATACATGTCATGACAGGCACAGGACCGGCAGGCCGGACCGCGCGCGCCGGGCCGGGCCCGGGCGGGGCTGCCTTGACGTGAACGCGAAGCGGCCTTGACGGCGGCCGGGCTCCGGTGGCTGATGAAAAGGCGAATATATGCGCCGCGCCGGGCTCTTGGCGCGGGGCCGCGCCCGGTCCGGAACGCAACCGCCGCAGAAGCGGATCGCGACGGACCGGAAAGAGGAGCGCCGCCCGGCAAGGGGCGGCGCAGCAAGGGAGGGGACCGATGACGCTCGAACTCAGGGGCGTGTCCAGGGTCGTGGAGGGACAGATCCATGTCCACCCGGCCGATCTGGTGCTGGAAAAGGGCACGATGAATGTCCTTCTGGGGCCGACCACGGCGGGCAAGACCTCGCTGATGCGGCTGATGGCCGGGCTGGACGTGCCGACGTCGGGCCGGGTGATCTGGGAGGGCAAGGACGTCACCGGACTGCGCGTGCAGGATCGCGGCGTCGCCATGGTCTACCAGCAATTCATCAACTACCCGTCGATGAGCGTCTACGACAACATCGCCTCGCCGATGCGGCTCCTCGGCCTGCCGAAGGACGAGATCGACGCGAGGGTGCGCGAGACAGCGGCGCTGATGAAGCTGTCCGAGATGCTCGGCCGCCGCCCGCTGGAGCTGTCGGGCGGGCAGCAGCAGCGCTGCGCTTTGGCCCGGGCGCTGGTCAAGAATGCCGGCCTCGTGCTGCTCGACGAGCCGCTGGCCAATCTCGACTACAAGCTGCGCGAGGAGCTGCGCGTCGAGATCCCGCGGATCTTCGAGGCCTCGGGCAGCATCTTCGTCTATGCCACCACCGAGCCCGAGGAGGCGCTGCTGCTCGGCGGCAATGTCGCCACGCTCTGGGAAGGGCGGATCACCCAGTTCGGGCCGACGCCCGAGGTCTACCGCCAGCCGGTCGATGCGGTGACCGCGCGGGTCTTCTCCGATCCGCCGATGAACTTCCTGCAAGTCGAGAAGCAGGGCAGCCGCCTCGGCTTCGGAGACGGCCAGGGCACGGAGGCGAAGGGCAGCCTCGCCGCCCTGCCCGACGGGCGCTACACCGCGGGCTTCCGCGCCAACCATCTGGAGATCCGCCAGCACGCGCCCGACGCGATGCGCTTCACCGCGACGCTCTCGGTGACCGAGCTGACCGGGTCGGAGACCTTCGTCCATCTCGACCATCACGGCGAGCGCTGGGTCGGGCTGATCCACGGGGTGCATGACCTGGGTATCGGCGAGCGGCTCGATGTCTGGCTCGACCCGCGCCATGTCTACATCTTCGGCGAGGATGGCGGGCTGATCGCGCCCGCCTCCTACGCCCTGGCCGCGTGAGGGGGACCCATGGCGCGCATCACGCTCGACAATCTGGCCCATAGCTACAAGCCCGATCCCGCCTCCGAGGAGGACTACGCGCTCAAGGAGCTGAACCATGTCTGGGAGGACGGCGCGGCCTATGCGCTGCTGGGCTCTTCGGGCTGCGGGAAATCCACGCTGCTGAACATCATCTCGGGGCTGCTTCAGCCCTCGCAGGGGCGCATCCTCTTCGATGACCGCGACGTGACCCATGCCGAGACGGCAGAGCGCAACATCGCCCAGGTCTTCCAGTTCCCGGTGGTCTACGACACGATGACCGTGCGCGACAACCTGGCCTTCCCGCTGAGGAACCGCGGCCGCGACGAGGCCTATGTCGCCGGGCGCGTCAACGAGATCGCCCGGATGATCGGCATGGAGCACATGCTGGACCGCAAGGCGCGCGGGCTGACGGCGGATGCCAAGCAGAAGATCAGCCTCGGCCGCGGCATGGTCCGGAAGGACGTCAACGCGCTGCTCTTCGACGAGCCGCTGACGGTGATCGACCCGCACATGAAATGGGAGCTGAGGACCCAGCTGAAGAAGCTGCACCACGAATTCGGCCACACGATGATCTATGTCACCCATGACCAGACCGAGGCGCTGACCTTCGCCGACAAGGTGGTGGTGATGTATGACGGGCGCGTCGTGCAGATCGGCACGCCGGAGGAGCTGTTCGAGACGCCCGGGCACACCTTCGTGGGCTATTTCATCGGCTCGCCGGGGATGAACCTGCTGCCTGCCGAGGTGGAGGGCGCGACGGCGCGGATCGGCGGCACCACCGTCGGGCTCGGCCGGGGCTACGGACCGCTTACCGGCAAGGTGGAGATCGGCATCCGCCCCGAGCATGCGCGGCTGACCCGCGGCGAGGGGCTGCCAGTGACCATCCGCCGGATCGAGGATGTGGGCCGCCACCGCATCATCCGCACCGAATTCGAGGGCCGCGAGATCAATGTCATCGCCGGCGAGGACGAGCCCGTCTCGGCCGACATGACCCGGGTCGCCTTCGATCCGGCGCGGATCAATGTCTATGCCGATGGCTGGCGGGTGGACGCGGCCGGCTGAGCCCTGGGCAACGAGGTCCGGGGCGGGGAGGCTCCGGGGGAGGAAAAGATGAACAAGACGCTGAACAACAAGGCGTGGTTCCTGGTGCTGCCGGTGCTGGTGCTGGTCGCCTTCTCGGCGGTGATCCCGCTGATGACGGTGGTGAACTACTCCGTGCAGGACACGTTCGGGAACAACCAGTTCTTCTGGGCCGGGCTCGAATGGTTCCAGGAGATGCTGCACGAGGACCGGATGTGGAACGCGCTGCAGCGGCAGCTGCTGTTCTCGGCGATCATCCTGGCGATCGAGGTGCCGTTGGGCGTCATCGTGGCGCTGAACATGCCGAAATCGGGCATCTGGTCCAGCTTCTGCCTGGTGGTGATGTCGCTGCCGCTGCTGATCCCGTGGAACGTCGTGGGCACGATCTGGCAGATCTTCGGCCGCGTCGATATCGGCCTTCTGGGCCACACGCTGGCGGCGATGGGGATCGACTACAACTACACGCAGAACGTGGTCGATGCCTGGGTGACGATCATCGTCATGGATGTCTGGCACTGGACCTCTCTGGTGGCGCTTCTGGCCTTCGCCGGGCTGAAATCCATTCCCGACGCCTACTACCAGGCCGCAAGGATCGACCAGGCCAGCCGCTGGAAGGTCTTCCGCTACATCGAGCTGCCGAAGATGTCGGGCGTGCTGATGATCGCGGTGCTGCTGCGCTTCATGGACAGCTTCATGATCTATACCGAGCCCTTCGTCGTCACCGGCGGCGGTCCGGGCAATGCGACGACGCTCCTGTCGATCGACCTGGTGAAGATGGCGCTCGGCCAGTTCGACCTCGGCCCGGCGGCGGCATTCTCGCTGATGTACTTCCTGGTCATCCTGGCGATCAGCTGGGTGTTCTACACGGTGATGACCAATCTCGACAAGAAGGGGATGTGAGATGGCCGACGCAACGCTTGCCCCCGCTGCCGCCCGTCCGCGCTTGCGGACCGGGATCAGCTCCCGCGCCGTGGTGATGACGCTTTACCTGCTGTTCCTGATGCTGCCGATCTACTGGCTGCTGAACATGAGCCTGAAGACCAATGCCGAGATCCTGGGCGACTTCACCCTCTGGCCGCGCGAGCTGACCTTCCGCAACTACGTCACGATCTTCACCGATCCCGCCTGGTACATGGGCTATGTGAACTCGCTGATCTACGTGGTGATGAACACGGTCATCTCGCTCTCCGTGGCGCTGCCGGCCGCCTATGCCTTCTCGCGCTACACCTTCATGGGCGACAAGCACCTGTTCTTCTGGCTGCTGACGAACCGCATGGCGCCCCCGGCGGTCTTCGCCCTGCCCTTCTTCCAGCTCTATTCCTCGGTCGGGCTCTTCGACACGCATATCGCGGTGGCGCTGGCGCATTGCCTCTTCAACGTGCCTCTGGCGGTCTGGATCCTCGAGGGCTTCATGCGCGGCGTGCCGAAGGAGATCGACGAGACCGCCTATATCGACGGCTACGGCTTCGGCGCCTTCTTCGTGAAGATCTTCATGCCTCTGATCGCGTCGGGCATCGGCGTCGCGGCGTTCTTCTGCTTCATGTTCTCCTGGGTGGAGCTGCTGCTGAGCCGCACGCTGACCACGGTCGACGCCAAGCCGATCGCGGCGATCATGACGCGGACGCAGGGCGCCAGCGGCATCGACTGGGGGCTGCTGGCCGCGGCGGGGATCCTGACCATCGTGCCCGGCGCGCTGGTGATCTGGTTCGTGCGCAACTACATCGCCAAGGGCTTCGCCCTGGGGAGGGTGTGATGACCGGCACCGACCGCGCCCGCATCGCCGCCGCCCTGGCCGCGCGCCAGCCGGGCGAGTTCCGCCTGCCCGAGCTCCTCGCCGACTGGGAGGACCGCCCCATCGGCGAGAAGGTCCGGCTTGGCAACGACTTCCTGCGCGAGGTGCGCAAGGGCGCCTTCGCCGGCATCCGCGACACCGGCCGCAAGGCCCCGCGCGGGCATCTCTACCGGAAGGAGGACTGACATGGCCTGGATGGCATGGACCTGGCCGACGGCGATCTTCTTCATGGTGATCGCGGCGCTGCTGGCGATCTTCACGATCCTCGCGATCAAGTTCCCCGAGACGCCGAGGAGGGGCGTCCTGCGGATCGAGACCACGCGGGGCGACCGGCTCTTCATCACGCTTCTCGGCTCGGCCTTCATCAACCTGGCCTGGCTCGGGATCATGGGGCCGGGCACCCAGCCCTGGGCGCTGGCGGTCTGCCTCGCCTATGCCGCAGCGGTCTTCCGCTGGGTCTGAAACCGGGCAGCAAGCCCGGACGGCAAGAACAGCCAAGAACAACAACGACGACAAGTTCGAAAGGGAGGAAACTTATGAACTTGAGAAGCACGACAGCCCTCGCGCTGGCCCTGGGCCTCACGGGCTCGGGCGCCTTTGCCGACATGGACGCGGCGAAGGCCTTTCTCGATGCCGAGATCGGCGATCTCAGCACGCTGAGCCGCGCCGACCAGGAGGCCGAGATGCAGTGGTTCATCGACGCCGCCGCGCCCTTCGCCGGCATGGACATCAAGGTCGTCTCCGAGACCATCACAACGCATGAATACGAAAGCCAGGTGCTGGCCAAGGCCTTCAGCGAGATCACCGGGATCAACCTGACCCACGACCTGATCGGCGAGGGCGACGTGGTCGAGAAGCTGCAGACCCAGATGCAGTCGGGCGAGAATGTCTATGACGCCTATATCAACGACTCCGACCTGATCGGCACGCATTGGCGCTACCAGCAGGCGCGCAACCTGACCGACTGGATGGCGAACGAGGGCGCGGACGTGACCTCGCCGACGCTCGATCTCGACGATTTCATCGGCACCCAGTTCACCACCGCGCCGGACGGCAAGCTCTACCAGCTGCCCGACCAGCAATTCGCCAACCTCTACTGGTTCCGCTATGACTGGTTCAACGACGAGAAGAACAAGGCGGACTTCAAGGAGGCCTATGGCTACGACCTGGGCGTGCCGGTCAACTGGTCGGCCTACGAGGACATCGCCGAGTTCTTCACCGGCCGCGACATGTCGCATATGGGCGTGACCGACAAGGTCTACGGCAACATGGACTACGGCAAGAAGGACCCGAGCCTCGGCTGGCGCTACACCGATGCCTGGCTGTCGATGGCCGGCGTCGGCTCGAAGGGCGAGCCGAACGGCATCCCGGTCGACGAATGGGGCATCCGCGTCAACGAGGCCTCCCAGCCGGTCGGCTCCTGCGTCGCCCGCGGCGGCGCCACCAACGGCCCGGCCGCGGTCTATGCCGTCACCAAGGCGATCGACTGGCTGGAGAAGTACACCCCGCCCGCCGCCATGGGCATGACCTTCTCCGAGGCGGGCCCGGTCCCGGCGCAGGGCAATATCGCCCAGCAGATGTTCTGGTACACCGCCTTCACCGCCGACATGGTGGGCGACGGCGCAGATGCGGTGCTGGATGACGACGGCACGCCGAAATGGCGGATGGCCCCCTCGCCGCATGGCGCCTACTGGGAGGAAGGCACCAAGATCGGCTACCAGGACGTGGGGTCGTGGACGCTGATGAAATCCACCCCCGAGGACCGCGCCAAGGCGGCCTGGCTCTATGCCCAGTTCGTCACCTCGAAGACCGTCGACGTGAAGAAGTCCCATGTCGGGCTGACCTTCATCCGCGAGTCGACCATCCAGGACGAGAGCTTCACCGAACGCGCGCCCAAGCTCGGCGGGCTCGTCGAGTTCTACCGTTCGCCCGCCCGCGTGGCCTGGTCGCCGACCGGCACCAACGTTCCGGACTACCCCAAGCTGGCGCAGCTCTGGTGGCAGAATATCGGCGACGCGATGTCGGGCGCGAAGACCCCGCAGGAGGCGCTCGACGCGCTCTGCGAGGACCAGGAGAAGGTCATGGAGCGGCTCGAGCGGGCCGGCATCCAGGGCGATATCGGGCCGAAGCTGAACGAGCCGCAGGACCCGGAGGTCTGGCTGGCCGAAGCCGGCTCGCCGAAGGCCAAGCTCGCCAGCGAGGACGAGGAGCCCAAGACCATCGCCTATGACGACCTGATCAAGTCCTGGCAGTGACCTGACCCGGCCGGGGCCGCAGCGCGGCCCCGCGCCCCCTCCGCGGCAGCGCATCCTGCGGCCCGTGCCGGAGGCCGTCCCGCCTGCAAGGCTGGATCTTCCGCCTGGCCCCCAGCGCCCGCACCCCGTCGCTGCCATCAGGTCCCCGATCGCCGCATGGCACCGCGCATGACGGGACCCGCGGTCCGCTCCAGCGGCAGCGCATCCCGACCAGCTTCCCCGCCCGGACCGGAGACCTTTCCGCACGCGAAAGCAGCTTTGCATCGCCCCCGCGGACTCCGCTCGGGGCAAGCCGCTAATCCGGAGGCCCCTGCAGGCAAGCGCCCGATGAGGGCGGCGGTTGCTGCAGAGCGAGGCCGCGAACGCCACCGGTCCGAGAGAGTGGCCGGACAATCCAGTCGCCGATGACGCGCATGGCATGTTGAACGCTCTCTCGGCGACGGCAGTCGCACTCCTCCTTCGGCGCCCGGAAGACGCGCTCGACCATGCCGTTCTGGCTCGCGGGCAATGAGGGGTGATGAACGCCTGCTCCCCGTAGCTGCGGACGATGGCCGTGAAGTGGTGGCTGGCCAAGAATGAGCCATTGAGGCGCCATTGGTTCGAGCCCAATGGCGAATGCCATTGTGCGAGCGCTGCAGGAACTCCGCCTCGACGCGGCCGAGCGTCCCGAACCTCGCGATCAGGGCATGCCCCTGCGCGGCGCTGGCGGTCGTGGCCTTGCTGGATTTCGACAGGTGCCAGCCCAGCTGCGCGCGCGTGTGGCAGTCGATCACCAGCGCCAGGGAGGCCCAGCCGTCCTTGCCTGTCCAGATACGCGCGAGATCGGTCGACCACCTCCCGTTCGGCGCGGCGGCGGCGGACGGCACGGCCTGGATGCGGGGCCGGATGCCCACGGCGCGCTTGCAAACCTGCCACCCCTTGAGCCGGAGCGAGGCATCGAACGGCTGCCCATCGTGGCGCCATCGGTTCGAGCCCGATGGGCGACGGTCCGGGAGAGATGCCGAACCCGCTGCACCGTCGTTCGGCCTTCTCAACCGGACCAGTGGCGTTCGGGGCCTCGCTGTTGACGCCCGGGAGCCAGGCCATGGTCCGATTGCCGAAGGACGGCTCCTCCTCGATCATTTTCCTGATCGGCTCGGAGAACCGCGGATCGACCTTCGGCGCGGCTTTCAACGGCTTGCAGAAGACCGTGCGCCAGGGAATGCCGGACCACGTGCAGAGCTTGGCGACCGACACGGTGCCGCCCTCGTTCAAGAGGCCCTGCAGGACGCCTATGGCGAGGCCATGCCTCACTCCTGCGCATCCAAGAGGGCCTGCAACCGTTCGATCGTTCTCCCGGACCGGTGGCGTTCATGATCTCGCTCGGGCCCGCGGCTCCAGCATAGCCGCGCCATGGGCGTCCTGCAGGTCCCGGAGCTGCTTCTCGCATTGCTCGCGGATGTCGAGCGGGTTGGCGCGCAGCGCGTTCTCCATGCCGGTTTTCCATCCTCGCCCCCCTCGATCTCGGAGGGCGTCAGGTCAAAGGACCGGCTCGCCTCCGGCACGGTCCTTGATCGGGCTTTCGCGGCGCCACTGGCGCCACGGGCCCCTTCAACTCCGCTTCGCCGTCCACTGCTTGACGCTGTCGTCCATCGTCATGCTCATCGCTACGTTCTCCCTTGTCGCATGAGCAGGTTTTCACCGGCGGGCTACAGCTTTTCCGCCAATCCCGAACGCGCACCGCAGCCCCTCCCTTCGCGTCCCTGCGGCCAGAGCCCCGATCCCCGCACGGCACCGCGCGTGACACAAACCGCGGTCCGCTCCAGCGGCAGCGCATCGCGCCCAGTTTCCCGCCCGGGCCGGAGGCCCTCCGGCCGGCAAGGGCGCATTCTCCGCCAGCCCCGAATGTGCACCGCAGATGCCGGCCTGCCTCGCCGCGGCCAGATCCCCAATCTCCGTACTGCGCCCATGACCGGGGCCGCGGTCCGCTCCAGCGGCAGCTGTGAGAGGAAGGCACATTGGCGGAGCAAGCCGTGCAGCCGTAGAGGCACTCCCTTTGCCGTCGCGGCCGATGCGCATGCGCCCGTGCGCCCTCGGCCGCCGCGATGGCCGCTCCGCAGCGAAAGCGGGGGCGCAACCGGCAGTGGCCCGACCGGGCATCGACCTCAGCCGACGGTCCCTGCGGCGGAGGTCGACGCCCGGCACATCCCCCGGGTTCTTCGCCTGACCGTGCGCCGCCACACGACAGGCCTGCCGGCGGCCCCGCTCGCCGGCGTTGCGGGCATCGGCGCCGTCCGTGCCGCGGCCGCCATGCTGCAGGTGCGGCAATCTTCGGACTGACAGCGGCGCCGCGGTGTTCCATAAGAGGACCCGGACGCTGCCGGAGCATCGCAGCCCGGCGCCACCCGCCCCATCCGCACGCAAGTCGACCGTCCCGCACTGGAGTCCCGCCATGGCCCTGAAATCCCCGATCTCGCTCTATGACGCGCAGGGACTGCTCTACGGGGTGGTGATGACCAGCCTCGGCGTGAGCTTCCTGAAGGCGGCGGGGCTGGTCACCGGACAGACGGCGGGCCTCTCGGTGCTGCTCTCCTACGTGCTGCCGCTCGGGTTCGGCACGCTTTTCGCGATCGTCAGCCTGCCCTTCCTCGGCGTCGCCTGGACCCGCCGCGGGGCGGGCTTCGCGATCCGCACCGGGCTCGCGGTGATCGGCATCTCGGTGCTGACGCAGCTCTTCGGGCGCTGGATCCAGTTCGAGGCCCTGCCGCCGCTGCTGGCGGGGATCCTGTCGGGCTGCTGCAGCGGCATCGGGCTGATCGCGCTCTTCCGCCACAATGCCTCGGCGGGCGGGCTGGGGATCGTCGCGCTGATCGTCGAGGAGAGGACCGGCCTCAGGGCCGGCTGGGTGCAGATGGGCTTCGACGCGGTGGTCTTCGGGCTGGCGCTGGTCTTCCTGCCCTTCGACCGGGTGGTCTGGTCCTTCATCGGCGCGGTGGTTTTGAACGCGATCATCGCCTGGAACTTCCACATCTCGCAGGCGCGCCCCGCCAACGCCTGAGCGCAACCCGGCAGACCACTTGACTGGACCCGCGGAAGCGGTCGCCGTGCCGCAGGCCCCGCGTCCCGTGTGCCCGGACCGCGGGCAGAGCCCTTCTGCGCCGCGCCGAGGCGTCCGGGCGCAGGGAGGCCAGGCATTCGAGGGCCGCACCGCAAGACCAGGGCCGATCCGGCGATGGCGGGCCGCTGTCGGGTCCCGGACCCGGACCTGGCCGTCGCGTCCCTCCCCGGCCGGCGGCCGGGGGATCAGCCGTCCGCGAGACAGGTCCGGACCAGCGCCCCGGCATGCCCGCCGCGGTCAGGCGGCCCGGCACCAGGCCGTTGACCACCCGCACATGGCCAAGCTGGCGCGCCGCGGCCATGCGTCGCGAGTTCTTGAGGGCATCCTCAACTTCCGGCGTCATGAGCGGACGCCCGGTCTTTGCGCTCCTGGCCGCGCGCGCCATGTCGTCGGCAAGTAGCACTGCCTGGTACTGCTCCTTCGCCGCCGTGGAGAGCGTGGGCTTGCTGGCGGCTTCGCGTGCTTCAAGAAGCTCGCGGGCCTCGTCGAGCTAGGCGAAGGATCGGTTGATGACCGCGTGAGCCTGCCGCTCACGCGCTCTCGTTTCAGGCGGAAGGCCGTCCTCGCGCAGCTCTGTCTTGCCGATGATCTCGACAAGCTCGCTCGGAACGACCATCCGGACGCACCACTTGCCACGTATGTTCTGGACGTACTTCATGCCCACCTCGAAGACCTGTTTTGTAACAGCTCTTGTAGCAGAGTTTGTGGCGCATGCCCTTGGAAACCTGGGGGTTTCCAGAATTTTCAATCTGCTAAGAGGGGGTATGGTGAGAGGCTGGACCGCGGCCACGGCGGCGGCCGGAAGTCCCGGATCTGTCACCGCGTGCTCCATGAGACGCGCCGCCAGCTCCGTGGTTGACGGGGCCGCGGGGATGGCGTCCCCGTCGCTGGTCGAGAGGAAATTCGGCTCGGCAATGGCCGACCCGTTTACGGCCGCCACCCAAGCTGCCGCCACGAGGCCCGGCCCTTTGCCCGGAGGGGCGGGCCAGGCGAAAACTGCCGGCCTTCCCTTGCGCAAGGCCGCCCCGGTCCGGACTGCCCGATCCGATCGGGAGGCGCAGGCGCCCCGGAGAGACGACCGCTCTCCGGTCCCGGTCACTGATCCCAGAGGCCCGGAACGCCCGGCCGACGGCTTGATGGCGCCCGGGACGCGACCCGTGGGCCCGGTGCAGCCCGGCGCCGGGCCCGCCGGGCGGGCGTCAGGCGGCCGCCACCGGCAGCAGGAAGCCGTCAAAGAAGGCAGCCAGCTCGGCACGGGCGCCGAGCGGCAGGACATGGGCGATGTACTGGTCGGGGCGCACGACAACCATGCAGCCGCCCTCGCGGTCGATGCCGCGCATGTCGAAGATGTCGCCCTGCCCCTTGTGGTCGGTGCAGAAGACCTTCTCGTAATCCTGCAGGCCCAGCCGCCCCTTCACCGGCTTCAGGAGCGCGGGCATTTCCTCGTAGGCGAGCTGGTCGAAGGTCTGCTGGAAGACCGCGCGGAAATCGATCAGCGCGTCGATATCCTCGCCGGGCCGGGTGTAGCGGACCACCGGCGAGGCGGGGTCGCTTTGCAGCCAGTCGGCCAGCGCGTGGATCGCCGAGCCTGGCGCCGAGCTGTCCGCCCGCCCGGCGAAGGCGTAGATCCGCCAGCGGCCGTCGGCCTCGGCGGCATGGCCAAGCTGCATCTGCATCGCGTCCGAGACCCGTACGACCGGCGCCGAGTGGAAGCGGCGGCCGATGCCCAGACCGGTGGCCAGCTGCTGATGGACCGGCTCGGCGACGATGGCCGAGGGGACATATTCGACCGCGAGCCCGCCGGTGAATTCCAGGTTCTCTACGAACTGCTTCTGCACCCGCGGCACGTCGGAACCGTCGAGCTCGGACTCGCCCGGCGGGGCCGACATGATCCGCGCCCATTTGTGGTCGGTCTCGACCAGCCGCTTGGCCTCGAGCCAGCGCTCGGCGGAATAGCTGCGCAGCAGGCTGGCATCGGCGCGGCCCTGGAAGACATGAGCGAGCTTCCAGCCAAGATTGAACGTGTCCTGCATCGAGACGTTCATCCCCTGCCCGGCCTTCGGGCTGTGGGTGTGGCAGGCATCGCCCGCGGTGAAGACGCGGGGATTGCGGTCCTCGCCCGCGGGCACGTCGTCGAACCGGTCGGTCATGCGGTGGCCGATCTCGTAGACGGACCACCAGACGACCTCCTTCACGTCGATCGTGTAGGGCGCCATGATCCGGTTCGCCGCGGCGATCATGTGCGCCGAGGTCAGGTTGCGCGAGGCCACCCGCTCGTCGGGGGCGAGCTTGTCGAGCTCGACATACATCCGGAAGAGATAGCCGCCCTCGCGCGGCAGGATCAGCACATTGCCCTCGCTGGCCGAGGACACGATGCATTTCTGGCGGATGTCGGGGAAATCGGTATTGGCGAGGATGTCCATCACCCCCCAGGCCTGGTGCGCCGCGTCGCCATGCAGCGCGCCGCCGATCGCCTTGCGCACATTCGAGCGCGCGCCGTCGCAGCCGACCACGTAATTGGCGCGCACCGTCGCCGTCGCCCCGGCATTCACGCCCGCATTCTCCAGCGTGACGGTGACCGGATGGTCGTCGCTGTCCGGATCGACCGAGACGTCGGTCACCGACCAGCCGTAATCCGGCTCCAGCCGCGCGGGCGACTTGCGCATCACCTCCAGGAACAGCTCGTGGATGCGCGCCTGGTTGATCAGCGTATGCGGCATCTCGGAGGAATCGTCGGCCACGTCCTGCACCCGGCCGATCCGGCGGACATGCTGCGGGTTCTGCGGATCGGGCGTCCAGAAGGCGGTCTGGTTCACCCAGTAGCTCTCGCGCTTGACCTTCTCGCCGAAGCCGAAGGCCTGGAACATCTCCATCGTGCGGGTGTTCACGCCGTCGGCCTGGCCCTTCTCCATCGGCCCGGGCTTCCTCTCGACGATCATCACGTCGATCTCTGGAAAGTGCGACAGCTGCGCCGCAAGGCAGAGCCCGGCCGGGCCGCAGCCCGCGATCAGCACGTCGACCTCTGCGGGAAGCGGCGCGAAGGCGCTGCGGTCGCGGCGGCAGGGCGCCGCGTTCTTCAGGTCGGGATCCCCTCCGCGGAAGCCGTCCACATAGTACTGCATCGTCGCTCCTCCTAGCCGTGCAGACATGAGCATGCGCTCGTCACGGCATATAGTAGCTACACTTATCATTTTTGGTCAAGAATAAATATGCATGCTTATTATTATCCGCAATATACTGATTAGCTGTAGTTTTCCTGTCCACAGCCCGGAGGATGCGGTTCGGACGCTCTTGCAGGAAGGGGAAGAGTCGCCGCGGGCGGCGGGCCGGGCGCTAGCTGCGCGGGGCCTCGGCCGTGGCCTTCCTGGCGAGGGCGAGGAAGATGCCCCGCTCCTCGTCGGAGAGGCCGGGAAGGATGTCGGCCTGGAGGCTGCGGACGACGGGCAGGATCCGATCCAGCATCGCCCGCCCCTCCTCGGTCAGCGCCACCACGCGGGAGCGGCGGTCCTTCGGACTGACGCTGCGCGAGAGCCAGCCCTTCTGCTCCAGCCGGTCGATGACCCCGCCGATCGTGGCGCGGTCATAGGCGATCTGCGCGGCGACGCTGGCCTGGTCCATGCCGGGGGTCTCCAGGATGGCGCTCATCGCGGCGAACTGCACTGGCGTCACGTCGAGCCCGGCCTCCTTGGTGCGCTGCGCGAAGACATGCGCCGAGGTCTGGTGCAGCCGGCGGATCAGGTGCCCCGCCATGTCATGTACTTCCAACGCGCTCTCCTCCGCTGCTACACTCGGGCAGGCGCGGCCCGGTCCGGCAAGCTGCCGCCACATCCCGGCCGCGCCGTGTTCCGGCAGGATAACCCATTC
The DNA here is from genome assembly GCF_005870025.1 of Poseidonocella sp. HB161398. Classification (GTDB taxonomy): domain Bacteria; phylum Pseudomonadota; class Alphaproteobacteria; order Rhodobacterales; family Rhodobacteraceae; genus Mangrovicoccus. The sequence goes on along the minus strand of NZ_VATA01000007.1, from coordinate 67,074 downwards.
TGTCAAAGTGGTTAAGCGATATAGTATGTACTCTTACGTATGTGTTGACGCATACCGATAAGTATGCATATTATATGAACACATATCGCTGGGCGCGCCCGGCGGAGACATCCAGACGGGAGGAAATGGATGCCTGGACTTTCAAGACTGCTTTTCACGGCCGCAACGGCGATCGCCCTTGCCGGCCCCGCAACCGCCCAGGACGTGACGCTGATCCTGCACCACTTCCTGCCACCGGTTTCCAACGCCCACAAGGACATGCTGGAACCCTGGGCCGAGAAGATCGAAGCCGAGAGCGGCGGCCGCATCGCCGTGGAGATCGCCCCGTCGATGGCGATGGGCGGCAAGCCGGGCGAGCTCTACGGCCAGGTCCGCGACGGCGCGGCCGATATCGTCTGGACCATCCTCGGCTACACGCCGGGCGTGTTCCCGCGCTCCGAGGTGTTCGAGCTGCCGCTGGTCCATGCCGGCTCCGCCCGCGACACGACGATCGCGCTCAATGCCTCGCTCGACCTGCTGGCGGAGGATTTCAAGGACGTGCATGTCCTCTTCCTGCACAGCCATGACGGCAACCTGATCCATACCGCGACAAAGCCGGTGCGGAGCTTCGAGGATGCCGCCGGGCTGAAGCTGCGGACGCCGGGCCGCACCGGCGCCTGGGAGATCCAGGGGATGGGCGCGGAGCCCGTCGGCATGCCCGCCCCCTCGCTGCCCGAGGCGATGGCGAAGGGCGTGGTCGACGGCGCGCTGACCACCTACGAGATCGTGCCCGCGCTGAACCTGCAGGAGCTCGACAAATACGCGACCGAGCTGCCGGACGGCGACCGCTTCGGCACGGCCGTCTTCATGCTGGCGATGAACCAGGATGTCTATGACGGGCTCGACGACGAGCTGAAGGCGGTGATCGACGCCAATTCCGGGATGAACGTCGCCGCCGAGATCGGCGCGCTCTGGGAAGGCTTCGAGGAACCCGGCATCGCCGCGCTCGACGCGGCCGGGGTGGAGCGGATCGTGCTCTCGCCGGAAGAGGCCGCGAAGTTCAACGCCGTCAGCGAGACCGTCGTCCAGCAGTGGATCGACGAGGTGACGGCCAAGGGCATCGACGGCGCCGCGCTGGTCGAGGGCGCCCGCGCTGCCGTCGCCGCGGCGGCAGCCACGCGCTGAACCCGTCCGGAGGGGCCCCGCGCCCCTCCGCCATGCACGCAAACCCAGGGAGGAAGAGATGCGCGCAGCGCTCCTGCGGACGGCCGATGCCTTCGCACTGCTCGGCGGCGCGATCCTGATCGCCATCGTCGCCGTCACCACCACCAATACCGGGGCCTTCATCCTCGACCGCATCGGCGGCCTCGCGGGCATCGACGTGCCCGGCCTGCCCGGCTACGAGGATTTCGTCCAGCTCGCGATCAGCGGCGCGGCGCTGATGTTCTTCCCCTATTGCCAGGCGCGGCGCAGCCATGTCGCGGTCGAGCTCTTCATGGAGCGGCTGCCGCTGTGGTTCCAGCGCAGCGCCGACCGGCTCTGGCTGGCGGTGACGGCCGCGGTGGCGCTCTTCCTGGCCTACTGGATGGTCTTCGGCATGCTCGAGACCCGCAGCGACAGCGCCGTGACCGCGGTGCTCGGCTGGACGGTCTGGCCCTTCTACCTGCCCGGCATCCTGTCCATGGCGCTCTGGGCGGTCATCGCCCTGGCGCAGATCTCCGGAGAACTCGGCAATGGCTGATCCCATCACCATCGGCATCCTCGCCCTCGTCCTGCTCTTCGTGCTGCTGGTCTTCCGCATGCCGGTCGGCATCGCGATGATCGTGGTCGGCATCGGCGGCACCTGGGTGCTCAGCCTCGCCGTGCCCTTCGTCCGCTTCGTCCCCTATATCCGCCAGTTCAAGACGCTCCTGTGGGAGAATGTCGCCAGCTACGACCTCTCGGTCGTGCCGCTCTTCGTGCTGATGGGCTACATCGCCTCCGAGGCGCGGCTCTCCTCCGATCTCTTCAAGGGGCTCGAGGCGCTGATGACCCGGCTGCGCGGCGGTGTGGCCATGGCGGCAGTCGCGGCCTGCGGCGGCTTCGGCGCGGTCTGCGGCTCCTCGCTCGCCACCGCCGCCACCATGGGCAAGGTCGCCCTGCCCGAGCTGCGCGAACTCGGCTATTCGCCGCGGCTCGCCTCCGGCGCGCTGGCCGCGGGCGGCACGCTCGGCATCCTGATCCCGCCCTCGGTCGCGCTGGTGATCTACGCCATCATCGTCGAGGGCTCGATCCTCAAGATGTTCCAGGCGGCCGTCCTGCCCGGGCTGATGGCGGTGGCGGGCTTCATCCTGGTGATCGCCCTCTCGGTGCGGCTGAACCCGTCGCTGGCGCCCGAGCCGAAACCGATGGAAGCCGCCGCCCGCCGCGTCGCGCTGCGCCGCCTCGTCCCGGTGATCGCGATCTTCGGCGCGATCATCCTCGGCCTCGGCTTCGGCCTCTTCACCCCCACCCCGGCCGCTTCGATCGGCGTCTTCGTGATTGCCGCCTACGGCTTCCTGCTGCGCTGGCGCACCGGCGAGGGGCTGGGCGTCGCCGGGCTCCTGCGGGCGATCCGCGCCACGGCCGGAACCGCGGGGATGATCTACCTGATCCTCTTCGGCGCCGAGGTGCTCAAGGGCTTCTTCACCCGCACCGGCCTGCCCCAGGCGCTCAGCGACTGGGCGGCGTCCAGCGGACTCGACCCGATGCTGGTCCTCGTGATCATGCTGGCGATCTTCATCATCCTCGGCTGCTTCATGGAGAGCCTGGCGATGATCCTCGTGGTGGTGCCGTTCTTCTGGCCGACGCTGATCGCGCTCAATGGCGGCGACTACGTGACCGCCCAGAGCGCCGCCTTCGGCATGGACAATGACAGCCTGAAGATCTGGTTCGGCATCCTGGCGCTGATCGTGGTGGAGCTCGGGCTGATCACCCCGCCGGTCGGGCTGAACGTCTTCATCATCGCCTCGCTGGCGCGCGACACGCCGATGGCAACGGTCTTCCGCGGGGTGCTGCCCTTCCTCGGCGCCGAGATCGTCCGGGTCGCGCTGCTGCTCCTGCTGCCGGGGATCGTGCTCCTCGTCCCCCGGCTGATCGGCGGCTGAGCCGGGCGGTCCAGGCACATGACAGAAACGGGATCCGGTCCATCCGGGTCCCGTCCCGTTCCGCAGGCCGCCTCGCATTGCCTCCCGCCGGAACGCAGATGCCGACAGAACGCCGCCCCGGCTCTGGCCCGAGGCAACGCTGCGACGTCCCCGGTCCCGCCCGGGCGCAATGTCAGAAATCATGGTCGCGCCGGAAATGCGGCGACGTGAAATCCGGTCGAGGCAATGAAATCAGCCTGCGCCGGAAAGAACCGGAAAAATCCGGAAAGTCGCTGGACCCGAGTAGCGGGCCTCCTCCGTCTCCCGGGCTGTCCGGGAGACGGAGGAGGGCGTGAAATATGCACCCGCTGCTTCGGCAATCTATCCTGTCCGGAGTGCCGCGGAGACCTGCCCCGCCGCGTCCGTAAAGTCTTTGGTCAATCGAACTGTCCCCTGTCTACCCCCGGACCGCCCCTGCCTTGAAGGCCCGAAAAGGGGTTGCTGCGACGGCAAGACGGATCGCGCTCCTATCCTTCCGGATAGGCCGCGGCCGCTGACGGGTACCCGATCCCGGCGCTTCCCGAACGGCACTGCCGCCGGGGTGGCGCGCGGGCCCGATCCGGCCGGCCCCGGGCCTCCGGGCGCAGCGGCAGCCGGGTCGGGCCCGGGTGGCCAGCGCCCTAGCCCTCCGTGTCCGGCGCCACCAGCCAGTCGGCGAAGAGCCGGGCATTGGCCGAGGCATGGGCATGGATGCGCAGGTAGAACGGACAGGGCGAGATCATCGTCTCGGGCACCAGCTGCACCAGCCGCCCGCTCTGCAGGTGGCTGCCCAGCAGCCCCTCCCAGCCCAGCACCGCGCCGACATGGTCCTCCGCCGCCTGCAGCGAGATCAGGTAGTTGTTCAGCGCGAAACCCGGCCCCTGCGGCGGCGGCCAGCCCAGCGTCTCGAACCATTCGCGCCAGTCGGTCCAGGCATGGGTGCCCGAGATCGTGTGGATCAGCGGCGCCCGCAGCAGGTCGGGGATGCCGGTGATGCCATGGGTCTCGGCGAATTGCGGCGTGCCGAGCGCCAGGATGCGGTCATGGAAAAGCTGCCGCGTCTCGTCGGCCTCGCGCTCGGGCCGACCGTAATGGATGCTCAGATCCGGCGAGCCCGCCGCGGGCCCCACCGGCACGCCCGTATCCTGCACCATCTGCGAAATCGCGATGCCCGGATGCGCCCGCCAGAAGGCCGCAAGCCGCGGTGTCAGCCAAAGTCCGCTCATGGCAGTCGTGGCCGCGATCGTCACCCCGGTCTGGTCGTTGAGATAGCGGATCCGCGAGACCCCGTCGGAAATCGTCTCGAAGCCGCGCTGGAGCGACACGAAAAGCAGCGCCCCGGCCTCGGTCAGCTCCACCCCGCGATACTGCCGGGTGAATAGGGACTGGCCCAGATCCAGCTCCAGTGCCTTGATTCTATGGCTGACTGCCGCCGGAGTGACGTTCAGCTCGGCGGCAGCCAGCTTGAAGCTCAAATTTCGGGCAGCTGCTTCGAAACAGGCAAGGTCGCCGAGAGAGGGCAGATCATAGGGCTTGGGCACGGCGATGTCGCTTTTCGGACCGGGAATGCCGCTCCTGCGACACCGGTGTATTGAGATTATCTCATCTAATCTGACATGAGATTTTTGGGAATTGTCAACCATGCCGCGCGATGGCTTCGTCCCGCCAGACCAGCTCCCGACCAGGAACGCCCGCCATGACCCAGACCGAAGCCACGCTCTCCGACCTGCTGCTCCAGCACAAGCCGGGCCACTCGCTGGCCCAGCCCTTCTATGCCGCGCCCGAGATCTACCAGCACGACCTGGAGACGATCTGGTACCGCGAGTGGCTCTTCGCCCTGCCCGCCTGCCAGCTGGAGAAATCCGGCAGCTACCAGCGGCTGAAGATCGGCGCCTATGACGTCATCGTCATCCGCGACGCCAAGGGCAATATCCGCGCCTTCCACAACACCTGCCGCCACCGCGGCTCGATCATCTGCCGCGGCGCGCAGGGCCGGGTCGCCAAGCTGACCTGCCCCTACCACCAGTGGACCTACGACCTGGACGGCAAGCTGCTCTGGGCGCGCGACATGACCGGCGATTTCGATCCGTCCCAGCACGGGCTGAAGATGGTGCACTGCCGCCAGGTCTCCGGGCTGGTCTATATCTGCCTGGCCGACGAGGCGCCCGATTTCGACGCCTTCGCCGAGACCGTCACCCCCTATCTGGGCGTGCATGACCTGTCGAACGCGAAGGTCGCGCACCAGTCCTCGATCATCGAGAACGGCAACTGGAAGCTGGTCTGGGAGAACAACCGCGAGTGCTACCACTGCGCGGGCAACCACCCCGACCTGTGCCGCACCTATCCCGAAGATCCCTCGATCACCGGCGTGTCGCCCGACGGCACCTTCCCCGAGAAGGTGGAGAACCACTTCAACCGCCTCGAGGCCGCAGGCGCGCCCTCGCGCTTCAAGATGGCCGATGGCGGCCAGTACCGCGTCGCGCGCATGCCGCTTCTCGACGGGGCCGAGAGCTACACGGTCAGCGGCAAGATCGCCGTGCAGAAGCGCCTGGGCCAGGTGCCCTTCCTCGATGCCGGCACGCTCCTGCTGTTCCACTACCCGACGACCTGGAACCACTTCCTCTCCGACCACTCGATCACCTTCCGCGTGCTGCCGATCAGCCCGACCGAGTCGCAGGTGACGACCTGGTGGCTGGTCAACAAGGACGCGGTCGAGGGCACGGATTACGACCTGGAGAACCTCACCAAGGTGTGGATCAACACCAATGACGAGGACCGCCGCGTCGTCGAGGAGAACCAGCAGGGGATCAACACCCCCGCCTACCAGCCCGGACCCTATTCGCCGACCCACGAGGACGGCGTGATGCAGTTCGTCGACTGGTACCTCTCGCGCCTGCGCGCCGCGCAGGCCCCCGCCACCATCGCCGCGGAGTAAGTCCAGACAATGGCAAAGAAAGATGCAGCAGCCGCCGGTCCCTGGACCGACGAGGAGGAAATCGAATGCGTCTCGGTGCTGCCCGAGTCGCCGGATGTGGTGACGGTCTGCTTCCAGGCGCCGTCGGGACGGCCCTTCGCCTTCGAGGCGGGTCAGTTCATCACGCTGGAGCTGCCGGTTCCGGGCGGGCCGCTCTACCGCACCTACACGATCTCCTCGCCGCCCTCGCGGCCCCTGTCGCTGACGATCACCATCAAGGCGCAGCCGGGCTCGATCGGCACGCGCTGGATCATCGACAACATGCGTCCCGGCATGATGCTGAAGGCGACCGGCCCGGCCGGGCGCTTCACCTCCGCCGCGCATCCGGCGAAAAAGCACCTCTTCATCTCCGCGGGCTCCGGCATCACCCCGATGATGTCGATGACCGGCGAGATCTACGACCGCGGCCGCAACTGCGACATCGTCTTCGTCAACTGCGCCCGGCGCCCCTCGGAGATCATCTTCAAGCGGCGGCTCGAGCACATGGCCACCCGGATCGAAGGGCTGGAGCTGAAATGGGTCGTCGAAGAGCATGACCCGTTCCAGCCCTGGACCGGCTTCCAGGGCCGCTTCAACCAGCTGATGCTGGGCCTGATGGCGCCCGACTACCTGGAGCGCGAAGTGTTCTGCTGCGGGCCCGAGCCCTTCATGCAGGCCGTGCGCGAGGCGCTGGCGGGTCTCGGCTTCGACATGGAGCACTACCACCAGGAGAGCTTCCAGGCGCCGCAGAGCACGGTTGCCGGGCTGATCGAGGCGCCGACGCCGGAAGACGAGCGGCCCGAAGAGGACCAGATGGCGGAGATCACCTTCGACATCTCGGGCGTCACCCAGTCGGTGCCCCAGACCGAGACGGTACTGGCCGCGGCGCGCGCCGCCGGGCTGAACATCCCCTCGGGCTGCACCTTCGGCGTCTGCGGCACCTGCAAGGTGATGAAGACCGAGGGCCATGTCCACATGGTCCATAACGGCGGCATCACCGAGGAGGAGATCGAGGAAGGCTACATCCTCGCCTGCTGCTCGCATCCGATGGGCAAGGTCACGGTGGAAATCTGATCCCTCCCGGGTGCCGTCCAGGGACCGGAGGGCACCCGCTGCAGGGTGACTGACATTAAAGTGACCTATGGTCAGCCGCGCCACCGGGAGCACCGGGCGCGGCTGTTCCCTTTCCGGCTGCCTCCGCGCGGCAGCAAGCGGCGGCGTCCGGGGCCCGGGACGGTTGCAGAACCGGACCGGCGGACCTGCAGAACAGCGTGCCACACGACCGTCGGCGCTTCTTTCCGGCCCGTCCGGCCGGCTCGCCGTGATGGCTGCGGGACGGGGCTGACAGGTGCCGCGCGATGGACGCGGGCCAGCTTCCGGTCCTTCCGCGCCATGTCCGGGACCTGCACTTCCCCCCGCAGGCATGCCGGTTCTCCTGCCAACCGGGAAAGACATGGTGCGCCCTCCTCCGAGCGGCACCAGAAGCACGCCTCTGCCGGGGACAACCGGACCGGGCCTCCGGCCCTTTCCATGGACGGCAGCGCGGGCGCGGCCTCCTCCGTTTTCAGCGCACAGCCATCACCCGGACGGAAAGAACCCGGCGCTGCGGAGGGCGGCGCCGGGCGGGAGGTGTCAGGCTGCGGCGCGCGCGGCGCTCAGCATTCGGGCAGGTTGACCGCGATGCCGCCCTGCGAGGTTTCCTTGTACTTCTCGCTCATGTCGCGGCCGGTCTCGAGCATCACCCGGACGCAGTTGTCGAGCGGCATGAAATGCTCGCCGTCGCCCCTGAGCGCCAGCGACGCCGCGGAGACCGCCTTGATCGCGCCGAGCGCGTTGCGTTCGATGCAGGGCACCTGGACCAGCCCCGCGGCCGGATCGCAGGTCATGCCGAGATGGTGCTCGAGCGCGATCTCCGCGGCATTCTCGATTTGCTCGTTGCTGCCGCCGAGCGCCGCGCAGAGCCCGGCCGCGGCCATGGCGGCGGCGGAGCCCACCTCGCCCTGGCAGCCGACCTCGGCGCCGGAGATCGAGGCATTGTGCTTGATCAGCCCGCCGATCGCCGCGGCCACCAGGATGTAGTCGCGCAGCCCCTCGCGGGTGGCGCCGACGCAATGGTCGAGATAGTAGCGCCCGACCGCCGGGATCACGCCGGCCGCGCCATTCGTCGGCGCGGTGACGACCTTGCCGCCGGCCGCGTTCTCCTCGTTCACCGCCATGGCATAGACCGACATCCAGTCATTCGCCTGATGCGGCTGCGCCAGGTTGAGCCCGCGTTCGCCCTCGAGCTTGGCGTGGATGCCCTTGGCGCGGCGCCGCACCTTCAGCCCGCCCGGCAGGATCCCCTCCTGGGTCAGGCCGCGCTCGATGCAGGCATCCATCGCGTCCCAGATCCGGTCGATCTCGGCGTCGAGCCCCTGCCCTAGCGTCACCGTCTCGTTGGCGCGCTTCATCTGGGCGATGCTCCGGCCCGAGCGGCGGCCCATCTCCAGCATCTCGGCAGCGGAGCCGAAGGGATGCGGGAAGGCATGGGCGGCCTTCTCCTCGTGCAGATCCTGCGGGCCCGCCTGCTGCTGGGCCAGCTCGGCCTCGGTCAGCACGAAGCCGCCGCCGACCGAGTAGTAGACCTGCCGGTGCCAGGGATTGCCCAGCCGGTCGAAAGCCTCGAGCACCAGGCCGTTGGCATGCCCCGGCAGCGCCGGGCCGTAGTCGAAGACCAGGTCCGTTCCGGGATCGAAGGCCAGAGGCGGCAGGCCCTCGGCGCGGATCTCGCGCGCTTCGCGGATCGCCGCCTCGATGCCCTCGGCCGCGTCGGGGTCCAGCGTCTCGGGACGGCAGCCCGCCAGCCCGAGGATGACGGCCCGGTCGGTGGCATGCCCCTTGCCGGTGAAGGCAAGGGAGCCGTAGAGCGTGGCTTTCAGCGCGTGGAGCTCGCCCGAGCCGGGGATCTTCTCCACCCCGCCGCGGAGATCGTCGAGGAACCGCGCGGCGGCCACCATCGGCCCCATCGTATGCGACGAGGAGGGGCCGATGCCGATCTTGAAGATGTCGAAGACCGAGAGGAACAAGGCTCAGCCGCCGTAGATCGGGAAGGCGGCGCAGAGCGCCTCGACCTCGGCGCGGACCGCGGCCTCGACCTCCGGGCTGCCCTCGGGATTGTCGGAGAGCGCGTCGATCACCTTGAGGATCAGCGAGCCGATCTGCTCGAACTCGGCCTCGCCGAAGCCGCGGGTGGTCCCGGCGGAGGTGCCCAGCCGGATGCCCGAGGTGACGAAGGGCTTTTCCGGGTCGTTCGGGATCGCGTTCTTGTTGCAGGTCAGGCCCGCCCGCTCCAGCGCGATCTCGGCGGCCTTTCCGGTGACGCTCTTCGGCTGCAGGTCGACCAGCACCATGTGGCTGTCGGTGCCGCCCGAGACGATGCCGAGCCCGCCGACGCGCAGCACGTCGGCCAGCGCGCGGGCATTCTCGATCACCTGGCCTGCATACTCCGCGAAGGAGGGCTGCAGCGCCTCGCCGAAGGCCACGGCCTTGGCGGCGATCACGTGCATCAGCGGCCCGCCCTGGTTCCCCGGGAAGACGGCGGAGTTGATCTTCTTGGCCAGCGCCTCGTCATTGGTCAGGATCACGCCGCCGCGCGGACCGCGCAGGGTCTTGTGCGTGGTCGAGGTGGTGACATGGGCGTGCGGCACCGGGTTGGGGTACTTGCCGCCCGCGATCAGCCCCGCATAGTGGGCCATGTCGACCATCAGATAGGCGCCGACCTCGTCCGCGATCTTGCGGAAGCCGGCGAAGTCGATGACCCGCGGATAGGCCGAGGCGCCCGCGACGATCAGCTTGGGCTTCGTTTCCAGCGCCTTCTCGCGCACCTTCTCCATGTCGATCAGGTGGGTGACCGGGTCGACCTCGTAGGAGACCACGTCGAACCACTTGCCCGACATGGTCACGGGCGAGCCGTGGGTCAGGTGGCCGCCATGGGCGAGCGACATGCCCATGATCCGGTCGCCGGGCTGCAGCAGCCCGAGGAACACCGCCTGGTTGGCCTGCGCGCCGGAATGCGGCTGGACGTTGGCGAAACCGGCGCCAAAGAGCTCCTTGAGCCGGTCGATGGCGATCGCCTCGACCTTGTCGACATACTCGCAGCCGCCATAGTAGCGCTTGCCGGGATAGCCCTCGGCATACTTGTTGGTCAGCACCGAGCCCTGGGCCGCCATCACATCGGCAGAGACGATGTTTTCCGAGGCGATCAGCTCGATCTGGGTCTTCTGGCGCTGGAGCTCTTCGGCCACAGCTTCTGCAATCGCGGAATCGGAGATCGCCGCGGCGGGAAGTTGGTCGTACATGTCGGACTCCGTAGGGGTCAGAGGGTCTCGGCGGCCAGTTCCCGGCAACCGGTTTCAAGTAGGCCCAGCAGATGCGGGGCGAAGCTGTGCCACATGTCGATGCGGAACTTGCTCTCGGCATCGCGCCACAGGATCACCGTCTGCCCGTCGAAGAACGTGCGGCGGCCCTCGCCTGCGGCGACGGTCTCGGGGTCCCGGGCCAGGCCCAGGGTCAGCAGATCGACAGCGCGCGGCCCGTCGATGGCGACGGTGGTCTCGCGCCCCGAGATGTCGACGAGGCTGTGGGGATGCGCTTCGTAGGCGGCGGCCCCGGCGGCCTCGACCGCGGCGACGTTCTCCGGCGCGGTCAAGAGCACCCATTCGTCCGGGCCGAGGCAGAGCGCCTCGATCCCGTTGGCCTGGGCGCGGCTGCCGATCTTGGCCGGCAGGGTCACCCCCAGCGCCGTTTCCAGCGCCGAGAGGTCGCCGCGGGCGCGCAGCGACAGGCGGCCCGGCGCTGCGGTGACAGTGACCCGGGCGGCGGCAGTGTCTGCCAGCGTGCCGGGGGTCAGGATATTGGCATGTGCAGTCATCGGTCTTGCCTCCGGCTCAGATCTTCAGCTTGGCGTTCTCGGGATCGTAGAACACGGTCCCGGTGATCGTGGCGGCGATGGTGCGGTCGGGCATCGGGATGTGGACGGTCTGCCCCATCCGGTCATGCCCGCCCTCGACCAGCGCCAGCGCGATCGGCTTGCCGGTGGTGCCGGTGTCGTAGGAGGACGTCACGTGGCCGACCATGGTCATCGGCACCGGCTGGGCCGGGTCGAAGACGATCTGCGCGCCCTCTTCCAGCTTGGAGCCGTCCTCGGTCAGGAGCCCGACGAGCTGCTTGCGGCCCTCGGCCACCAGGTCCGGACGCGCCAGGCCGCGCTTGCCGACGAAGTCGGGCTTGGCCTTGCCGATCGCCCAGCCCATCCCGCAGTCCTGCGGCGTGACCGTGCCGTCCGTGTCCTGGCCGACGATGATGAAGCCCTTCTCGGCGCGCAGCACGTGCATGGTCTCGGTGCCGTAGGCGGTGATGCCGTATTGCCGGCCCGCCTCCCACAGCGTCTCCCAGAGCTTGCGGCCCATCGGAGCGGGGACGTTGACCTCGAAGCCAATCTCGCCGGTGAAGCTGACGCGGAAGAGGCGCGCGGGCATGCCCGCCACGGTGCATTCCACGCAGGACATGTGCGGGAAGGCCTCCTCGGTCAGCTCCACGCCCTCGACCAGCGGCGCCAGCAGCTTGGCGGCATCCGGGCCGTTCAGCGCGACGGTCGACCACTGCTCGGTCGTCGAGGTCAGCCAGACATCCAGGTCGGGCCATTCGGTCTGCAGGTAGTCCTCCATCATCGCCAGCACGCGCGGCGCGCCGCCGGTGGTGGTGGTGACGTGGAAGCGGTCCTGGCCGAGCCGGCCGATCACGCCGTCGTCGCGGATATAGCCGTCATCGCCCAGCAGCAGCCCGTAGCGGCAGCGGCCGATGCCGAGCTTGGTCCAGGGGTTGGTGTACATGCGGTTCATGAACTCGACCGCATCCGGGCCCACGACCTCGATCTTGCCCAGCGTGGAGGCGTCGAAGATGCCGACCGAGCCGCGGGTCGCGGCGCATTCGCGCGCCACGGCCTGGTCCATGCTCTCGCCCGCCTTCGGGAAGTACCAGGCGCGGCGCCACTGGCTGACCGGCTCGAAGACCGCGCCGTTTTCCGCGGCCCAGCTATCGATATGGGTCTTGCGCAGCGCCTCGAAATGGCCGCCGCGGTGATAGCCCGCGAAGGCGCCGAAGGTGGTGGGCGTGTAGGGCGGGCGGAAGGTCGTCAGGCCGACCTGCGGCTGCTTGCGCCCCAGCGCGTCGGCGGCAATGTTCAGGCCGTTGATGTTCGACATCTTGCCCTGGTCGGTCGCCATGCCGTTGGTGGTGTAGCGCTTGACGTGCTCGATCGACTTCATGCCCTCGCGCACGGCCAGGCGCAGGTCCTTGGCGGTCACGTCGTTCTGGTAGTCGACGAAGGCCTTGGCCTTGCCCGGAGACAGGTCGGTCGGCAGCTCCTTGTGGGTCGCGCCGGTGCCGGTGCGGTCGTTCTTGACGGCCGGAACTCCTGCCACGGCCGACTGGCCGAGCGCGGCGGCGACCTCCTGGCCCTTCTCGGCCCCGTCCGCAAGCGCGGCGGCGATGCCCCAGAGGCCGCGGCCCGCGCCCGCGATCACGCAGTCCTCCGGCGTGTAGGCCGGCAGGAAGGTGGTGCGGTCGTCGTCCCAGGCCAGCTTGCCCTGGGTATGCGAGAAGAGATGCAGCGACGGCGTCCAGCCGCCCGACATCAGAAGCGCGTCGCAGGCGATTTCCTCGGCGGCGCCGACCTGGCCCGACTGCATCGGGTTCACGCGGACGGATTTCACCCGCAGCCGGCCCTTGGTGCCGGTCGCCGTATAGCCCTTGAGCACGCGGATGCCGCGCGACTTGGCGCCCTCGACGAGCTCCGCGCGGATGTCGCCGCGGGTGTCGACGATGGCCTGCACCTTGGCCCCCGCATCGGCGAGGTCGAAGGCGGCGTACCAGGCGCTGTCATGCGAGGTGACGACGGCCGGGCGCTTGCCGACGAGGACGCCGTAGCGGTTCAGGTAGGTCTGGGCGGAGCCCGCCAGCATCACGCCGGGACGGTCGTTGCCGTGGAAGACCAGCGGCTTTTCAAGCGCGCCCTGGGCAAGCACGACCTGCTTGGCGCGGACGCGCCACAGGCGTTCGCGCGGGGTGTTCTCGGGCAGGGTCTCCAGATGGTCGGTCAGCTTCTCGACCAGGCCGATCAGGTTCTGGTGGTAGTAGGCGATCGCCGTGGTGCGGGTCATGATCTTGACGCCCGCGGCCTTCAGCGCGGCCAGCTCGGCCGCCAGCCAGTCCCAGGCCGGCTTGCCGTCGATCACGGCCTGCGGCTCGGACAGCAGCGCGCCGCCGGCTTCGGGGTTCTCGTCGACCAGGACGACCTTCAGCCCCTCGACGGCCGCCGCGCGGGCGGCAGCCAGCCCGGCCGGGCCGGCGCCGACGACCAGCACGTCGCAATGCGCGTTGCGCGAGGCATAGGTGTCCGGATCCTCCTCGGTCGGGCTGACGCCCAGGCCCGCGGCGGCACGGATGAAGGGCTCGTAGACCTTGTCCCAGAAGCTGCGCGGCCACATGAAGGTCTTGTAGTAGAACCCGGCCGAGAACAGCATGTAGGCGGCGTCATTGACCGCGCCGATGTCGAATTTCAGGCTCGGGTACTTGTTCTGGGAATTGGTGGTCAGCCCCTCCCAGATCTCCTGAACGGTGGCGCGGGTGTTCGGCTCGAACCGGCCCTCGCCGCGGCGGGTGCCGATCAGCGCGTTGGGCTCTTCGGAGCCGGCCGCAACCGGGCCGCGCGGGCGGTGGTACTTGAACGACCGGCCCATCAGGTGGACGCCGTTGGCGAGCAGCGCGGAGGCCACGGTATCGCCCTTGGCGCCCTTGAAGCGCTTGCCGTCGAAGGTGAAGCTCACCGCGCGCGAGGTGTCGACGCGGCCTTTGCCGGGAACGCGGTACTGGCTCATTTGCCGTTCTCCGTCAGGGTTTCCAGCGCGGGACGCGGAGCGCCCGCCTCGTAGGTGGTGAGGAACTTGTCGGTGATCGTGTTGCGCACCGCGTTGAAGAACCGGCCGCAGCCATGGGCATGGCGCCAGCGCTCGTAATGGTTGCCCTTCACGTTCTCGCGCAGGAACAGGAAGGCTTCCCACTCCTCGTCGGACACGGCCGAGGGGTTTTCCGGGCGGGCGATATGCGCCTCGCCGGCATAGGTGAACTCGACCTCGGGCAGGGTCTCGTCGCAATAGGGGCAGTGGATCAGCAGCATGTCGTAGTCCTCAGTGCGCGACGGCGGCGGCGGCGGCTTCGTCGATCAGGCGGCCGGTGCGGAAGCGATCGAGCGTGAAGGGGGCGTTGATCGGGTGCGGCTCGTCCTTGGCGATGGTGTAGGCGAAGACATGCGCCGAGCCCGGCGTCGCCTTGAACCCGCCAGTGCCCCAGCCGCAGTTGACATAGAGGTTCTGGACCGGGGTCTTGCCGATGATCGGCGAGCGGTCCGGGGTGTTGTCGGTGATCCCGCCCCATTTGCGCAGCATGCGCATGCGGTTGAAGATCGGGAAGACCTCGGAGATCGCCGCGATCGTGTGCTCGATCAGCGGCAGGCCGCCGCGCTGCGAGTAGGACACGTACTGGTCCGTGCCCGAACCGATCACCAGCTCGCCCTTGTCGGACTGCGAGCAGTAGGCATGGACAGCGTTCGACATCACGACGCAGGGGAAGATCGGCTTGACCGGCTCGGAGACCAGCGCCTGCAGCGGCATGGACTCCAGCGGCAGCCGGACGCCCGCGGTCGCCATGACCATGCTGTTGTGCCCCGAGGCCGAGACCGCGACCTTCTTGGCCTTGATGAAGCCCTTGGCGGTGTCGACGCCCGCGACCGAGCCGTCGGGATTGCGGCGGATCGCGTTGACCGCGCAGTTCTGGATGATGTCGACGCCGCGCTCTGCCGCGCCGCGGGCATAGCCCCAGGCCACCGCGTCATGGCGCGCGGTGCCCGCACGTTCCTGCAGCGCGCCGCCCATCACCGGATAGCGCGCATCCTTGGCGATGTTGATCGGCGGGCAGTATTCCTTGCACTCCTCCGGCGTGAGCCAGCGGTTGTCGACGCCGTTCAGGCGGTTGGCGTGGATGTGCCGCTTGAAGCTCTGCACGTCATGCACGTTATGCGCCAGCATCAGGCAGCCGCGGTTCGAGTACATGACGTTGTAGTTCAGCTCCTGGCTGAGCCCCTGCCACAGGTCGACGGAATGGTCGAAGAGCCGCGCGCTCTCGTCATAGAGGTAGTTCGAGCGGATGATCGTGGTGTTGCGGCCGGTATTGCCGCCACCGAGCCAGCCCTTGTCGATCACCGCGATATTGGTGATGCCGTGTTCCTTGGCCAGGTAGTAGGCCGCGCCCAGACCGTGCCCGCCGGCGCCGACGATGACCACGTCGTACTCGGCCTTGGGCTGCGATTCAGGCCATTGCTCGGTCCAGGCCTTGTGGCCGCCGAGGGCGTTCTTCACCAGGTTGAATGCGTTGAAGCGCGTCATGTCGGGGTAGCCTTCTACGGAGGAGTAGACGGAGAATAGTTCCCGGTGCAAAGATGCGATTGGAGGAAAACGACAGCGGGAAAGCAGAATCGCGTCATGGCCATGCCGATTGCCCCATCCAGGAAGCGCCTGCGTGTCGCGTTTCTTCTTGCCGACCGCTTCACGCTCTCGGCTTTCGCGAATTTCGTCGACGTGCTGCGGCTGGCCGCGGACGAGGCGGACCAGTCGCGGCCGATTCTATGCGACTGGTCGGTGCTGTCGGACACGATGGAGAATGTCCGCTCCAGCTGCGGCGTGCGGGTGGAGCCCGACCGGCGACTGCGCGACGCGGGCGAGTTCGACTACATCGTCGTGGTCGGCGGCATCATGGGCGACCGCGCGGCGCTGTCGCAGCCAATGCTGGCCTTCCTCAAGGCGCGCGCCGCCGCGGGCGTGCCGATTGCCGGGCTCTGCACCGGGGTCTTCATCCTGCAGGAGGCCGGGCTGCTCGCGGGCTACCGCTGCTGCGTCAGCTGGTTCCACCACCAGGATTTCCTGGAGCGCTTCGAGTCCGAGCGCCCGGTCTCGGACCAGATCTTCGTCATCGACCGCGACCGGCTGACCTGTTCGGGCGGGCATGGCGCGGCGCATCTGGCCGCCTTCCTCGTGCAGCGCCATGTCGGCCAGTCGGCGGCGATCAAGAGCCTGAACATCATGATGATCGACGAGGCGCTGGAGGGCGAGCGGCCGCAGCCGGGCCAGCAGCTCAGCCGCCGCGCCAGCGACCCGCTGGTGCGCCGCGCGGTCCTGCGGATGCAGCAGCATATCGAGATGCCGCTGCCGGTGGGCGAGATCGCCGCCGCGCTCGGCGTGGCGCGGCGCACGCTGGAGCGCCGCTTCCTCGCCGATCTGCGGCAGACGCCGCTGAAGGTCTATCTCGATCTGAGGCTCGAGCGCGCGCTGGTCCGGCTGCGCGAGACCGAGGCGACCGTGGCGGATATCGCGCTCTCCTGCGGGTTCTGCGACGCCTCGCACCTGACGCGGACGCTGCGCGCCGAACGCGGCATCACCCCGGCCGAATACCGCCGCGCCCGCGCCGCGCCGGATGAGGACGCGATGGCCGTGGGGGTGATGCTGCCGCCGCGCGACTGAGCCGGTAAGAACCTTAGGTTCGCCTTGCAAGCCATTGTGAACGCTATATAATGATGCCGACTCCCAGGCAGAGGAAAGGACCCTCCCCATGGCCGATTTCCGCGATGTCCTGCCGCTCGAGGCGCTGCGCCCGGGCCTGGTCACGCCCGCGCGCATCGACGGGCAGGTGATCGCCCTGGCGCTGGTCGACGGCCAGCCGCGCGCCTTCCAGAGTCTCTGCCCGCATGACAAGGCCTCGCTTCAGGGCGGCAAGGTCGAGGGCTGCGAGCTGCACTGCCCCCGCCATTTCGCCCGCTTCGACCTGTCGACCGGCAAGGTCTCGGCCGGGTGGCGGGTCGACGACCTGAGGCTCTACCCGGCGCGGATCGCCGGGGACCGTGTCGAGGTGGACGCCGACGCCGTCCGGCAGAACCCGCCGGACGGCGCGAAGAAGGTCTGGGACTTCACCTGAGCCCGCGAGCCCAGGCGCAGGATCAGGCCCAGAGTCAGGCGAGAACCGGATCGGGGATCAGCGGCGAGTCCGCCTCGAAGCTCTCGCCGTTCTTCAGGCACATCACCGGGCGGACCAGCTTGTCGGTCACCACCTCGACGCCGGAATTGTCGAAGAGCTTGAAGCGGCCGTCAAGGATCTCCAGCACCGAGATATCCGCCGCGCGCCCGACCTGCAGCGAGCCCAGCTCGTCGGACTTGCCCAGGACGCTGGCCGGGTTCTCGGTGACGGTCGCCACCACGTCGTTCAGCGACATGCCCAGCGTCATCAGCTCGGTCATCGCGACGGTCAGGTTGAAGGGCGCGGCGCCGAAGAACGGGTTCGACTCGCGCACGTCCTTCTGCAGCCCCTCGGGCGGCACGGTGACGTTGAAGCCGTGCATGTCGGCGCCCAGCGTGAAGGGCTTGATGCCGCTGTCCAGCACCTTCTTCGCCACTTCGAAGCTGAAATGCGAGCCATGGCCGACATCGACGCGCACGCCGCGGGCGATCGCCTCGAAGACGATCGGATGGACTTCGCCCTCTTCGGAGACGAAGCCGCCGGGATGGCGGGTGAACGGGTGGGCAAGCATGTCGCCCTCTTCCATGATCGGCACCAGCTCGCGGATCAGCTCGTCGGGATCGGGCACCGGGCCTTCCTCCAGCGAGGGCCAGAGCTGGCCGAGATGGATGTAGAGCGGCAGGCCCAGCTCCTTCGAGATCTGCTTGCCGATCTTGATGACCTCCATGCCCCAGCGCGACTGGCCGCCGATCTCGGCATGGGCCTTCACGCCGCGGACGATGTCGAGATTCTCCTTGCCGACCCGCACCGTATGCTCGGCATTGACGCCGTGGGGGCCGTAGAGATCGGGATACATGTGGCCTTCGAGCCCGCCCACGAGATAGGCGGAGATGAAGCAGTAGAGCTTGGTCTTCGAGCTCTGGTCGAGATAGTGCTTGAACCCGCCCAGCGTCATGCAGGAGGGCCCGCCCTGGTCGATGATCGTGGTCACGCCCGAGCGCACGCCGACCATGTCGGGGTTCAGCCCGAACTTGCCGGTGACATGCTGGTAGACATGGCCATGGGTGTCGATCATCCCGGCGGTGACGATCTTGCCCGCCGCGTCGATCACCTCGGCCCCGTCCGCCGCGATATCCGCGCCGATCGCCGCGATCTTGCCGTCCGCGACAGCCACATCGAAGATCCCGTCCCGTCCGGTCGCCGTGTCGATCACCCGGCCGCCCTTGAGAACCGTATCGTATCCCTGTTTCATCTATATACCTCTTATTGCACGGAAACCACGGCAGGAACGCTTACGGGACAGGCAGCAAGAGCCTGACTGCAATGTCAATTCATGCGTTTCCGCGGCATCTTCTTGAATTCATCAGTAGACTGACTATCCTGCCATTTCAAGACAGGAAAGCTTATCACTCCGACAAGGACCGCTTATGGACGCGACCGTCATCAACGACCCCGAAACGCTGGAGGGGCTGGCCGCCGCCTTTGCCCGCTACGAGCGCGCGCTGACCGGCAACCTGCTGGAGGAGATGGACGATCTCTTCTGGCACGACAGCCTGACGGTGCGGCTGGGCGCGGGCGAGAATCTCTACGGCATCGAGGCGATCCGCGCCTTCCGCGCGGCGCGGCCCTCCAAGGGGCTCGACCGCAGCCTGCAGAACACCGTGCTGACCACCTTCGGCACGGAATTCGGCACCGCCTGCACCGAATTCACCCGCGAGGGCAGCCCGCGGACCGGGCGGCAGACCCAGTCCTGGGTGCGCTTCCCCGAGGGCTGGAAGATCGTCGCCGCCCATGTCTCGCTGATGGAGGGCTGAAAAATGACGATCTGGGACGGAATCGCGCCGCGCCTGACCGGCTGCCTGCCGCTTGCAGAGGCGCGGCCCGAACTGCCCGCGCGGGCGCTGCTTCATGCCGGGCCGGGCTATGCCAGTCCGGCGAACTGTCCGGTGCCGGTGCGGAACGCCGCCATTGCCGCGATCCTCGCCGAGGGCTGGGCAGAGACGCCCGACGCCGCGGCGGCGATGCTGGCAGAGGGGCGGATCCCGGTCCTGCCGGCGCAGGATCACGGGGTGGTCACGCCGCTGGCCTGCGTGGTCTCGCCCGCGATGCCGGTGCTGCGCGCCGAGGCCGGGGAGGCCGTCGCGCTGTCGCCGGTGAATGACGGCCCGCTGCCGGGCGCGCTGCGCTTCGGCGCAGCGGAGCCGGCGGCGCAGGCGGCGCGGATCGCCGAGATGCAGGCGCTGGCTGCACCGCTCGACCGGGCGCTTTCGGGCGGGATCGCGCTCTTGCCGCTGATGGCGGAGGCGCTCGGCGCGGGGGACGACCTGCATGGCTCGGTCGCTGCGATGACGGCGCTTCTGGCGGACCGGCTGGGGCTCGGGGGCGCGGCCGGGGACTATGCCCGGACGCCGCTTTTCGCGCTGAACCCGGTGATGGCGGCGGCGGCGGCGATGCTTTCGGCCGCGGCGGCCGCCAATCCGGTGCCGATGGTGATCGCGGCCGGGGGCAATGGCGTCGAGTTCGGCTGGAAGACCTCGGAGGATCCGTCCCGCTGGCACCGCGCCCCTGCCCTGCCCCCGGTCGGGCCGCGGATGGATGGCGGCGCGGCGGAGGTGCTGCCGGCGATCGGCGACAGCGCGGTGATCGACGCGCTCGGGCTGGGCGGTCCGGTTCTGCGCCATGCTCCGGCTCTGGCCGGGGCGCTGGCGCCCTTCCACCCGGCGGAGCGCTTCGCCCCGTCCGAGGCCTTCTTCGCCGCCCATCCCGATCTGCCGGAGGACATCCTTCTCGGCCTGCCGGCGGCCGCGACCGCCGCCCATCCCGGCATCATGCTGGCGATGCTGGGCGCGGGCGGCGAAGGGCTTGTCGGGCGCGGGCTCGCCCCCTGGCCCGCGGAGCCGGCCGCGGCGTGACCCGGGGGGCTGCGTCAGGAGGCGCGCAGCTTCTCCGGCTCGAAATGCGGGATCGCCGAGACCAGCTTCTGCGTATAGGCGTCCTGCGGCGCATGCAGCACCTGCTCGGCGGTGCCGGTCTCGACGATCCGGCCGCGGTTCATCACGATGACCCGCTCGCAGAGCAGCCGCACCACGTTCAGGTCGTGGCTGACGAAGATATAGCTCATCCCCAGCTCGCGCCGCAGCCGGTCGAGTAGCTGCAGCACCACCGCCTGCACCGAGACGTCGAGCGCCGAGGTCGGCTCGTCGAGGATCAGGAGCAGCGGGTCGGTGGCGATGGCGCGCGCGATGCCGACCCGCGCCTTCTGCCCGCCGGAAAGCTGATGGGGATAGCGCGTCAGGAGGTTCGCGGGCAGCCCGGCCATCTCGGCCAGCTCGGCGACCTTGCGCGCGATCTCGCCGCCGTCGCGCATCCCCGAGATGCGGCGCAGGGGCTGGGCGATGGCCTCGGCCGCCGACCAGCGCGGATCGAGGCTGTCATGCGCGTCCTGGAAGACCATCTGGATGCGGCCGCGTTCGGGCATGCGGGCGAAGCGGGCGGAAGGGTGCTGGACGATGTCCTGCCCGTCGAAGACGACCGAGCCGCTGGTCGCGTCCTGCAGCCGCGCGATGATCGAGGAGGTGGTGGACTTGCCGCAGCCCGACTCGCCCACCAGCCCGAGGCTCTCGCCGCGCATCATCTGGAAGCCGATCCCGTCGACCGCGCGGAAGGGCGCGGGCTTCTTCGCGAAAAGCCCGCCGCCGCGGCGCGGGAATTCCTTGACCAGGTCGACCACTTCCAGAAGCCGCTCCGGCCCCGGCGCGCGCTTCTTCGGCGGGGCGATCGAGGGCGGCGCCTCGGGCAGCCCGCCGGTCAGGTCCGCCAGCTCCGAGCGCGGCCCCGGCGAGGCGGCGATCAGCTTCCTTGTATAGGGGTGCTGGGGATTGGTGAAGAGCTGGGCGACTGGCGCGCGCTCCACCACATGGCCCTTCTCCATCACCACGATCCGGTCGCAATACGCGGCGGCCATGCCGAGGTCATGGGTGATCAGCACCACCGACATGCCGCGTTCGCGGGTCAGCTCCCGCACCAGATCCATCGTCGCCTTCTGCGTGGTCACGTCGAGCCCGGTGGTCGGCTCGTCGGCGATCAGCAGCCGCGGCGAGCAGGCCAGCGCCAGGGCGATCATCACCCGCTGGCACATGCCCCCCGACAGCTCGTAGGGATAGGCGGCGTAGCGTTCCTCGGGGTCGTTGATCTTCACCTGGCGCAGCAGGTCGATCGCCTTGGCCTTCGCATCCGTCCGCCCGGCCAGCCCGTGGCGCTTCAGCACGTCGCCGATCTGCTGGCCGACGGTCATGATCGGGTTCAGCGCGGCGCGCGGGTTCTGGAAGATCATCGAGATCTCGCGGCCGCGCAGCTCCCGCTCGCGTCCCTTGACCGGCTTGCCGTCATATTCGACGCCGCCATGGGTGACGCGCCCGGCCTGGTCGAGAAGCCCGATCACGGTATAGGCGCTGACCGACTTGCCCGAGCCGCTTTCCCCGACGACGCCGACCACCTCGCCCGGGGCGACCTCGAAGCTGACTTCGTGCAGGGCCTGGACCTCGCCCTTGCGGGTCCGGAAGGCGATCGACAGGGTCTCGACTTTCAGGAGCGGTGCCATGGCGGGCCTCATGTCCGGCGGGTGGGGTCGACCATGTCGCGCAGGCCGTCCCCCATCAGGTTGAAGCAGAAGACGGCGAGCATCAGCGCCGCGCCGGGGAAGAGCGCGAGCCACCATTCGCCCGAGACGATGTAGCTGGCGCCCTCGGCGACCATGATGCCCCATTCGGCGGCGGGCGGGCGGACGCCGAGCCCGATGAAGCTGAGCCCGGCCGCGTTCAGGATCGCCCATCCGAGGTTCAGCGAGATCTGCACCATCATCGGCGGCAGCACGTTGGGGAAAAGCTGGGTGGCGAGGATCCGCAGATCCGAGGCGCCCGAGAGCCGCGCCGCCTGGACGAAGCCCGCATTGCGGCGCACCGCGACCTCGGCCCGGGCGACGCGGATGTAGAAGGGCAGGTTGATGACCGCGGTGGCGTAGATCACGTTCTGCACGGTATTGCCCATGGTCGCGACCACGCCCATGGCCAGCACGAAAAGCGGGAAGGCCATGATCGTGTCGGAGAAGCGCCCGACGATCCGGTCGGTCCAGCCGCCGCGGAAGCCCGCGAGGCAGCCGAGCGCCGAGCCGATGGCGAAGGACAGCGCCACCGCCGAGAAGGCGATGCCCAGATCCAGCCGCGCGGCGACGATCACGCGCGAGAGGACGTCGCGGCCCAGATGGTCGGTGCCGAAGGGATGCGCCAGCGTCGGCGGCTGCAGCGCATTGACCGCGCGGGTGGCCAGCGGGTCATAGGGCGCGATCCACGGCCCGAAGAGCGCCATCGCCGCCAGGAGCGCGAAGAGGCCGAAGCCGATGACGGTCAGCGGGTTCTCCGAGACCGTGTAGCGGAAGCGGGCAAGTGCGGCCATCTCAGCTCTCCAGCCCGACGCGCGGGTCGATCAGGGTGAGGATCACGTCGATGAAGAGGTTCACGACGACGAAGAGCAGCGCCATGCACAAGACGAAGCCCTGCACCGCGGCATAGTCCGAGGCGACCAGCGCGCCGATCGCGTAGGAGCCGATGCCCGGCCAGGAGAAGACCTTCTCGACCAGCACATTGGCGCCGAGGAGGAAGGAGAAGACCATGCCCAGCGTCGTCAGCACCGGCAGCGCGGCATTGCGGAAGGCATAGACCCAGAGCACCCGGCCGCTGCGCAGCCCGTTGGCGCGGGCGGTGCGGACATAGTCGCCCGAAAGCGCCGAGAGCATCGCCGCGCGGGTCATCCGCGCGATCGGCGCCAGCGCGAAGAGGCCGAGCGTCACGGCGGGCAGCACCATCTGGCGCAGCGCGGCCCAGAAGACCTCCCAGTCGCCGGCCAGCAGCGCGTCGATCGTGTAGAACCCCGTCACCTGCGGCGGCGAGAGATAGAGGAAGTCGAGCCGCCCCAGCGGCGACGGCGCCCAGCCGAGGATGTAGTAGAAGATGTAGATCAGGAAGAGCCCGGTGAAGAAGGTCGGCAGCGACACCCCCGCCGTCACCAGCACCCGGCACAGATGGTCGATCCAGCTGCCCGGCCGCGTCGCCGCCAGCACGCCCAGCGGGATCGCCACGGCCATGGCGAAGAGGAGCCCGGCGAAGGTCAGCTCCAGCGAGGCCGGAAGCCGGGTCGCCAGCTCCTCCAGCACCGGACGGCCGGTCGAGAGCGAGTTTCCGAGATCCCCCTGGACGAGATCCCGGATGTAGAAGAGGAACTGGACCGGAAGCGGATGGTCCAGCCCCAGCTCTGCCCGCACCTGCGCGATGGTGTCGTCATCGGCCATCAGCCCGGCGAAGAACACCGCCGGATCCCCGGGCAGCGCCCGGGTCAGCAGGAAGGTGATGACGATCACGCCGAAGACCGGAGGGATCGCCTGCAGGATCCGGCCGCCGATGCGGGAGAGCTTTTCCATGGGTCAGCCCTTGGACATGTTCGACAGCGCCAGCTGCCGGTGGAACCAGGAGACATAGCCGTCGACTTCGGGCTTCATCGCCGCGTCCAGATAGGGCTGGTAGAGCGGGATGCGCGGCACGTCCTCGAAGGCGATCTCCATCATGCGGGTGATGTTCGGCGCATAGGCCGGATCGTCGGTCTCCATGGTCAGGGTCTCGTCGACCAGCGTGTCCATCTCGGGATTGGTGTAGTTCGACGAGTTGAACAGGTGCCCCTCGATATAGGCCCAGTAGAAGTAGTAGTCGGGATAGTTCAGCCAGCCGCCGAAATTCTCCAGATGCATCGGCAGGCGTTTCTCGACCAGCGCCGCGGTGCGCCAGTTGGCCCCCGGGATCTTGTCGAGCGTGGCGGTGATGCCGATCTTGCCGAGCGCTTCCTGGATCAGCAGCGCGGTCGGCTCCATCCAGTCGGCGAGGCCCAAATTGTAGGACAGCGTGGTCTCGAACCCGTCCTCGAAGCCCGCCTCGGCCATCAGCGCCTTGGCCTTCTCCAGGTCGGTCGCATAGGGGAAGGGCTGCGGCCATTCGATGGTCGAGGGCGACATCTCGGTGCCGCCCCACATCGGCTTGCCGCGGCCATAGGCGCCCGCCGCCAGGATGTCCTCGTAGGGCAGCGCATAGGCGATGGCCTGGCGCACCAGCTTGTTGTCGAAGGGGGCGTATTTGACGTTCAGCCCCAGCACGTGCAGGCAGTTGTCGACCGGCGCGCCCTGGACCTTGGCCTTGCCGCTCTCGCCCAGCTCCTTGGCGTCCTTGGCGGGGACGTCCATGTAGAAATCGACATCGCCGCGCTCCAGCAGCGCCCGGCGGGTCGCGGCGGAGGGCACTTCGCGGACGATGACGCGCTTCAGCGCGGGCAGCTCGCCCAGCTCCCAGTCGTCATTGCGCTCGTAGACGAATTGCTGGCCGGCATCCCAGCGGGTGATCTTGAACGGGCCCGAGCCGGCCGGGTTCTCGTGCAGGTACTCGGTCGCCCAGGGATCGTCCTCGGTCGCGTGCTCCTTGGCGACTTTCGAGTTGATGACCAGCGGCACCGGCACGGCGAGGTCGGGCAGCGCCAGCTTCGAGGGCGCGGGCAGGTCGACGCGGAAGGTGGTCTCGTCCACCGCCACGAACTGCTCGGGCTTCGACATGGAGCCCGCCGACATCTGCACCAGCGGGAAGCCGCCCAGCGTCACCGCGCGGTCGAAGGACCATTTCACGTCCTCGGCCGTGACCGGCGTGCCGTCCCAGAACTTCGCCTTGGGGCTGATCTTGAAGGTGATCGACTTGCCGTCTTCGGACACCTCCCAGCTCTCGGCGATCTCGGGCTCGATCACGGTCGAGTCGTAGGACAGCGTGCCGTCCTCCAGCGTCTTGGTGCCGAAGCGCACGAGCCGGTCGTAGACATTCACCGCCACCTGGTAGGACGGGCGGTTGGTGCCCGAGCGGTGCAGGTCGAGGCTGTTGATCGTGTCGCCGATCACCACCACGAGCGTGTCGGACCCGGCCGCTGCCGAGGCCGGCAGGGCGCGCAGGAAGGGAAGCAGGGCCGCGCCGCCAAGCGCGGCGGAGCCGGTCTTGAAAAAGTCGCGTCGTTTCATCGTCATCTCCATGTCGGTCGTCAGCTGGCCGCTGCCGCGGTCTTGCTTTCATTCTCGAGGAAGGCCCGCCAGCCGCCGAATTGCGATATCTCGGTGGCGGTCTCGGTGGCCGCGGCTTCGCAGAGGAAGCCCAGAACACTGCGGCCATCGGAAATCGTCAGTGTGCCGATGGTCAAGGGGGACGGCACGCCTTTCATGAAATTTCCCATCTGCGATGCGGGAATTGCCCAGAGCTCCACCGCGATGGAATGGCCCTGCTCATTTGCGCCGCAGCGCACGAGTCCCGGCCGCTTGGGCGGGCCGCCCGCGAGGCTGTAGAACCGGTAGGCCGGGGCCGTTTCAGCCGCCTCCAGGAAGCGCCCGCCGCGCGAGGCGATCTCGTGATTGAGCGGCAGGCCGGACATGTGGGCACCGACCGCGGCCAGCACGATCTCGTCCTCCGCCGGTCCCGGCGCGGGGCCCGAAAGCGGCGGCAGCGGCCAGCCCATCGCCCCCGGCGCGCCGGCCAGCCCGGCCTGCAGCACGCGGCCGAGCGAGGCGAGGAGCCCGTCCTTCCCGGCCGCCGCGATCAGCGTGACATTGCCCGGATGGCCGTCGCCGCGTGGCATGACCGGCACCGCCAGCGCCGCCATGTCGAGGAGGTTGACGAAATTCGTGTAGGTCCCCAGCCGCGAATTGGCGGCCACCGGCTCGGCCTCGATCTCGGCGAGCGTGCAGAGCGTCGGGATGGTCGGCACGCAGAGCATGTCGAGCCCGGCCATCATCTCCTCCGCCCGGCGCGCGAGGTCGCGGAACCGGTACTGCGCGCGGAAGGCGTCGGTGGCCGAGAAGCGCTCTGCCTTGCCGACGATCTCCCGGATCACCGGCAGGATCTCGTCGGGGGTCTCGCGCATCATGTCCTCGATCACCGCGTGGCGCTCGGCCACCCAGGGCCCGTCATAGAGCATCACGGCGATGTCGTAGAGCGGGGTGAAATCGAGCGGCCGCAACCGGTGCCCCTGGCCTTCGAGATGCGCCAGCACCGCGTCGAAATTCGCCTCCTGCAGCGCGTCGCCGAAGAATTCCCGCGTCGCCTGGTCCGGCACGCCGATGGCGAGCTGCGGCACCGGGCCGGGCGCGGGCGTGGCGACCGGGCGGGCATAGCTGTCGGCGGCGTCATAGCCTGCGGCGGCGCGGAAGGCGGCATGGGCGTCATCGACGCTCAGCGCGAAGACCGAGACCGTCTCGCAGCTCCGGCAGGCTGGAACGACGCCCGTGGCCGAGAGCGCGCCGAGGGTCGGCTTCAGCCCGACAATGCCGTTCATCGCCGCCGGGACGCGGCCCGACCCGGCCGTGTCGGTGCCCAGCGAGAAGGCGACAAGCCCCTTGCCCACCGCCACGCCGGAGCCGCCCGAGGAGCCCCCCGGCACCAGGTCGGGATTGATCGCATTGACCGGCGCTGGCCCGGTCGTGCGGGTGCCGTTCAGCCCGGTCGCGAACTGGTCGAGGCTGGCCTTGCCCACCGGGATCGCCCCGGCCGCGCGCAGCCTGGCAACGGCAAAGGCGTCGTTTTCAGGGGTATAGGCGAAGGCCGGACAGCCCGCCGTGGTCGGCCAGCCCGCCACGTCGATATTGTCCTTCACCGCGAAGGGAAGCCCGTAGAGCGGCATCGCCACCGGATCGAAGGGCCCGAGCGCCTCGGCCATGGCCACCAGCTCCGCCTCTTCGCCGAGATGCAGGAAGATGCCGGGATCGTCTGCTGCCCGGATGCGGCGCAGGCATTCGCGCATCGCATCGGCCGGCGAAAGACCCGCGGCATAGGCCGCGTGCAGGGTGGAGAAGTAGAAGGGGAGGTCCTGGATCATGCGGTCTGTCCGTTCTGGCTGCCCCCACAGGGAACCACTCGCCTCTGCAACGCGATACTGCTATTTTTGCGCCATCGCGATGCGTTTTTTGCACTGCCACCCGGAGGGGACCATGCGCTTCCAGACCACGCTGAGATATATCGACATGGTGGCGCGCACCGGCTCCATCCGCCGCGCGGCCGACTCGCTGTCGATCACCTCCACCGCGCTCAACCGCCGGATCCTCGCCTTCGAGGAAGAGCTGGGCGCCGATGTCTTCGAGCGGATGTCGACCGGGGTGCGGCTCTCGGCGGCGGGCGAGCTGCTGCTGCAATCGGCGCGCAACCAGCTCGGCGAGATGGAGCGGCTGCGCGCGCAGATCGCCGACCTGAAGGGCGAGCGGCGCGGCCATGTCTCGATCGGCTGCTCGCAGGCGCTGCTGCCCTATTTCTTCCCCGAGCAGATCGCCGCCTACCGCGCGCTGCATCCGCTGGTCACCTTCAATGTGATGCAGCGCGACCGCGCCGCCGCGGAGGAGGCGCTGGCCGATCGCAGCGCCGATCTGGCCGCGGTCTTCGAGCCCGCGCAGCTCACCGATTTCCACGTCCTTCTGGCGGTCGACCAGCCGGTCCATGCGGTGATGGCCGCCGACCATCCGCTGGCCTCCGAGGCAGCGCCGCGGCTGCGCGACTGCCTGCGCTATCCGCTGGTCCTGCCCTCGCGCAGCATCTCGGTGCGCAGCCTGCTCGACAGCGCGGCGCGGCGGGTCTCGGCGCGGATGCAGGTGGTCGCCGAGTCCGACAATTTCGAATTCATGCGCAACCTGACCCTGGCCGAGCCGGTCATCGCCTTCCAGATCCCGATCGGCCTGCCCGGCCCCGCCCGCGGCGACGGCACCGTCAGCCGGCCCGTCGACCGGCGCGACCTGGCCGCCGGGCAGATCTACCTGGGCCATCTGCGCGGGCGCGTGCTGCCGGTCGCGGTGGCGGGCTTCGCGCGGCAGATCCAGCAGGTCCTGGCCGACCGCTACGGCTGAGCCCCGCACAGGGAAAATCGGCCTGTGGACATGCGGCGGAAAATATGCACTGTAGACTGATAATCAGTATGCTTGCAAATTTGCGCAGATAAAACTCCGCAGCAGGGGGCAGGAACGTGAACATCCCGCGACAAGGCGTCGGCGCGCCGGTCAGGCGTCTCGAAGACGACAGGTATCTCGAAGGCCGCGGCCGCTTCGCCGGCGACATCCGCATGCCCGGCATGCTGGAGGTCGCCTTCCTGAGAAGCCCGGTCGCCCATGCCGGGCTGCGCGGCGTGGCCAAGCCCGAGGGCGCCGCGCACCAGGTCTTCACCGCCGCCGATCTGGAGGGCGTCCGGGGCATC
Source organism: Poseidonocella sp. HB161398 (assembly GCF_005870025.1). GTDB lineage: Bacteria > Pseudomonadota > Alphaproteobacteria > Rhodobacterales > Rhodobacteraceae > Mangrovicoccus. The sequence continues at coordinate 38,601 of NZ_VATA01000007.1, read as the reverse complement.
CGCGCCGATAGCGGCCTGCCGGGCTTCCGCAGCTCGGTCCAGCCGGTCCTGGCCGCAGACCGCATCCGCCATGTCAACGAGCCCGTCGCCGCCTGCGTCGCCCCGAGCCGCGCCGAGGCCGAGGATCTGGCCGAGGCGACCGGGCTCGATCTCGACATCCTGCCGGCCGTCCATGACATGCTGAAGGCGCGCGACCCCGATGCGCCGCTGCTGCATGACGGCTGGGAGGAGAACGTCTTCCTCGAAAGCGGCTTCGAGCAGGGCTTCGAGGCGGCCAGCGCGGACGCGGCGATCCGCATCCGCCGCCAGTACCGCACCTCGCGGCAATGCATGTCGCCGATGGAGGGGCGCGGCGTCGTCGCCTATGTCGACGAGCAGGCCGACCAGCTGGTCGTCATCACCTCGACCCAGATGCCGCATATCGTCCGCAACGGCCTGGCCGAATGCCTCGGAATCGACCAGGGCCGGATCCGCGTGATCGCCCCCGATGTCGGCGGCGGCTTCGGCTACAAGGGCATCCTGCTGGCCGAGGAGGTCATGCTGGGCTGGCTGGCGCTGAAGCTGCGCCGCCCGGTCCGCTGGATCGAGGACCGCCGCGAGCAGCTGGCCGGGAACGCCAATTGCCGCGAGCACTGGTACGACATCACCGGCTATGCCTCGGCCGACGGCCGCCTCCTGGCCGTGGAGTGCGAGGCCATCGTCGATAGCGGCGCCTATTCCGCCTATCCCTTCTCGGCCTGTCTCGAGGCCGCGCAGGTCGCCTCGATCCTGCCCGGACCCTACAAGATGGACGGCTTCCGCTGCCGCACCTGGTCGGTGGCGACGAACAAGCCCGCGATCCTGCCCTATCGCGGCGTGGCGCGGACCGGCGTGTGCTTCGCGATGGAGCTGATGATGGACGAGCTGGCCCGCGGCATCGGCATGGAGCCCGCCGAGTTCCGCCGCCGGAACCTGGTCACCGGCAGCGAGATGCCCTTCGTCAACATCACGAACAAGATCTTCGATTCCGGCGACTATGTCGAGGCGCTCGACCGCTCGCTCGCCGCGCTCGACCTGCCCGCGCTGCGCGCGCGCCAGGCCCGGGGCGAGCCGGACGGCCGCCATCTGGGCGTCGGCATCTCGATCTTCTGCGAACAGGGCGCGCATGGCACCTCGGTCTATTCCGGCTGGGGCATCCCGATGGTTCCGGGCTTCGAGCAGGCCACCGCGCGGATGACCCCCGATGGCGGGCTGGAGCTGCGCGTCGGCGTGCAGAGCCACGGCCAGAGCCTGGAGACCACGCTGGCGCAGATCGCCAACGAGGTGCTGGGCGTCGATCCGGCGAAGGTGAAGCTGGTCCATGGCGACACCGCGCTGACCCCCTATTCCACCGGCACCTGGGGCTCGCGCTGCATCGTCATGGCCGGGGGCGCGGTGGCGACCGCCTGCGAGGAACTGGCCGAGCGGGCGAAGAAGATCGCCGGGACGCTGCTGCAGGCCGACCCCGACGCGATCGTGCTCGGCAATGGCGAGGCGCGCGGCCCCTCGGGCTCGGTCACGCTCGCCGAGATCGGCTCCGTCTGGTACCACCGTCCGCAGGATCTGCCCGAGGGCGTCGATCCGGCCGGGCTCGAGGCCACCAAGGGCTACAAGACCGTGCGCGACACCGGCACCTTCTCCTATGCCTGCCACACGGCCGTGGTGCTGGTCGATCCCGGCACCGGCGCGGTCGAGATCGAGGATTACCGCATAACCGAAGATGGCGGCGTGCTGGTCAATCCGATGGTGGTCGACGGCCAGGTCTGGGGCGGCGCGGTGCAGGGGATCGGCACCGCCCTCTACGAGGAAATGCCCTATGACAGCGAGGGACAGCCCTTGTCCACCACGCTGGCCGAGTACCTGCTGCCCGGCGCGGCCGAGGCCCCCTCGATCCCGATCGCCCATATGGAGACCCCCTCGCCGATCAGCCGCTTCGGCCAGAAGGGCATCGGCGAGAGCGGCGCCATCGGCCCGCCCGCGGCCATCGGCAATGCGGTGAATGACGCGCTGCGCGCCTTCGGCGCGGCCATCGACCAGGTGCCGATCACGCCCGAGCGCGTGATGGCCGCCCTTGCCCGGGGAGAGCGCGCATGAAGGCCGCCCGTTTCGATCTGCACCTCGCTGCCGATGCCGCCGAGGCCGTGCGCCACCTGCAGGGCGATGACGCCAAGCCCGTCGCGGGCAGCCAGTCGCTCGGCCCGATGCTGAACCTGCGCCTCGCCCGGCCCGGACTGCTGGTCGATGTCACCCGCTGCGCGGAGCTGCGCGCCGTCACCGAGGAGGCGGAGGACGTGCTCTACGGCGCGGCGCTGACCCATGCCGAGTTCGAGGATGGCGCCCTGCCCGATGCCACCCCCGGCTGGCTGGCCCCGATCGCCCGGCGCATCGCCTATCGCGCGGTCCGCAACCGCGGCACGATCGGCGGCTCGATCGCCCATGCCGATCCGGCGGCCGACTGGGTGGCGACGATGACCGGGCTCGGCGCCTCGGTGCGGATCCTCGGCCCCGAAGGCGCGCGCGAGCTGCCGATGGCGGAATTCGTCACCGGCGCGCTTTCCACCGCGCTCGGCCCGGACGAGATCGTCACCGCCATCCGCCTGCCGCGGCGCGGACCGGAGGCGCGCTGGTCCTACTGGAAATTCTGCCGCAAGGTCGGCGAATTCGCCAAGGCCTCGGCCTGCGTGCTGGCCGATCCGGCACGGGACGAATACCGCGTCCTCGCCGCCGCGATCGAGCGCGCGCCGGTCGCCCTGCCCGATCCGCGGGCGCTGATCGAGGGCCGCGCCGATCCGCGCGAGGCCGTCGAGGCCGCCCTGCCCTTCCTCAGCCCCGAGCGCCGCGCGCTCCAGGCCACCGCCACGAGCCGCGCGCTCGCCGCCCTCGAGACCGGAGTTCCCGCATGACCGCCTTCACCGTCAACGGCCAGGAGGTCCGCTTCGAGGGCGAGCCGCGCACCCATCTGGCGGATTTCCTGCGCGAGGACATGGGGCTGACCGCCACGCATCTGGGCTGCGAGCACGGCGTCTGCGGCGCCTGCACGCTGGTCAAGGACGGCCGCCCGGTGCGCAGCTGCATCACCTATGCCGCCGCCTGCGAGGGCGCCGAGATCCGCACGCTGGAGGATTTCCGCGACGACCCGCTGATGGCGCGCATCCGCGCCGCCTTCAAGGAGCATCACGGGCTGCAATGCGGCTTCTGCACGCCGGGGATGCTGGCCACCGCCTATGACATCGCCACCCGCCTGCCCGATGCCGACGAGGCGCGGATCCGCGAGGAGCTGTCGGGCAATCTCTGCCGCTGCACCGGCTACATGGGCATCGTCGCCGCCATCCGCGCGGTGCTGGCCGAGGGCCCGCATGCCCGCCCAGAAACGCCTGCGCGCGCGCCCCAGATCGGCCGCGCAAGCTTCGGCCGGCCCGCATCTCCGGCACCGGCCGCCGCTGCACCCGGTCCCGCCCCGGGCTCGACCCGGGGCCTCCCCCGGCCGCTGACGGGCGCGACGGTGCTTGCGCGCGAGATCGCCCTGCCGCTGCCCGCAGCCGAGGTCTGGGCCGTGCTCGGCGATATCCGCAAGGTCGCCGCCTGCCTGCCCGGCGCCGCGGTCGAGCGGGTCGAGGACGGCATTGCCGACGGCAGCTTCACCACCCGCATCGGCCCGATGAAGGCCGCCTTCCGCGGCACCGCCCATGTCAGCTACGACACGGAGGCGATGACCGGCCGGGTCGCGGGCCAGGGCGGCGATGCCGGCTCGCGCTCCTCGGCGCAGGGCGAGATCGGCTTCGCCCTCGCCGGAGACGGCCCGGAGGCCTGCCGCCTCTCCTGCGAAATCGGCTACCGACTGACCGGCCCGCTGGCCCAGCTCGGCCGCCCCGCCATCGTCGCGGGCATCGTCGACCGCATGCTGGAAGATTTCACCGCGAATATCGCCGCCGCTGCCCGGGGCGACGCCCCGGCGGTCGCCGCGCCACCCGGAATCGCGGGTTTGATCCTGGCCGCGCTCCGCAATATCCTGCCTGGCAAGCGAGACGGAGGAGAGGCCTCTTGACGGAAGACATGAACGCGGCGCCCGAGCTGCCGCCCGAGGACACGGGAGAGTCGCCGGCGCTCCTGCGCGCGGCCTGCGACAACGACTGGGCCGAGACCGGGCTGCGCGACCGCCCGGGCTTCCTGATCCGGCGGCTGCACCAGATCCATACCGCGCTCTTCATGCAGGAATGCGCCAGCGAGGGGCTGACCCCGGTGCAATACTCGGTGCTGACCGCGCTCGGCCAGATGGGCCCGTCCGAGCAGATCGCAATCTCCCGCGCGGTCGGGCTCGACCGGACCAGCACGGCGGATGTCATGCAGCGGCTGGAGAAGCGCAAGATGATCCGGCGGCGGACCTCGCCGAAGGACCGCCGCTCGAAGATCGCGACGCTGACCGAGGTGGGCGAGAGCCTGCTCGAGCGGATCGACGCCGCCGCTTCGGCCGCGCATACAAGGACGCTGGAACCGCTCGGCCCCGACGAGCGGCGCGAGCTGATGCAGGCGATGCGCAAGATCGTCGACGCCTATCCGGATCTTGAGCGCAAGTCCTACTGAGACGGCCGGGCGCGGGCCCGGCCGCTCCGGTCACAGCCCCATATAGGCCTCGCGGATGCGGGCATCCCCGGCCAGCACCGTGCTGGGGCCGGTCATCGTCACCCGCCCGGTCTCGATCACGAAGCCCTGGCTCGCCAGGTCGAGCGCGGTCATCACGTCCTGCTCGACCAGCAGGATCGTCAGCCCGGTGCGGTTCACCTCCATCAGCGCCTCGCCCAGCGTCTCGACCAGACGGGGCGCGAGCCCGAGGCTCAGCTCGTCGATCATCAAGAGCCGCGGCGCCGACATGATGCCCCGGCCGATGGCGCACATCTGCTGCTCGCCGCCCGACATGGTGGTCGCGTCCTGGCCCGCCCGCTCGCGCAGGATCGGGAAGGTCTCCATGACGAAGTCGAGATCGCGCGCGACCTGCGCCTTGTCCTGGCGCAGATAGGCGCCGAGCATCAGGTTGTCCCGCACCGAGAGCCCCTTGAAGAGCCGCCGGCCCTCGGGCACATGCGCCACCCCCGCGCCGAGGACCGCATCCGGCGCGGCGCCGCCGATCTCGGCCCCGCCGAGCCGGATCGACCCGGCCCGCGGCGCGATCAGCCCCGAGATGGTGCGCAGGAGCGTCGTCTTGCCCGCGCCGTTCGAGCCGACGATGCAGGTGATCGCGCCGGCCTCGACGCGCAGCGACACGTCCCAGAGCACCTGCACGTCGCCATAGCCCGCCTCGAGCCCGTCGATTTCGAGGATCGTCTCAGCCAAGGGCCATCTCCTTCTGGAAGCGTTCGGCGAATTTCGGGCCGAGATAGGCCTCGATCACCTTGCGGTCATGGACCATCTCCTGCGGCGGCCCTTCGGCGATCAGCTCGCCATGGTGCAGGACCAGCACGCGGGACGACAGGCTGAGGACCACCTTCATCAGATGCTCGATGATCAGAATCGAGACGCCGCGCGCCGCGATCCGCCGGATCAGGTCGAGCGCCCCGTCGATCTCGGTGGCGTTCAGCCCGGCATTCACCTCGTCCAGAAGCAGCACTTTCGGCGACATGGCCAGGCTTTTCGCCAGCTCCAGCCGCTTGCGGTTCGGCAGGGTCAGCGACGCCGCGGGCGATTGCGCGACATGGCCGAGCCCGACGAAGTCGAGCTCCCGCGCGGCATGGTCATGCGCCTCGGCAAGGCTCTCGGGATGGCCGCCGAAAAGCGCGGAGGCCGCGACATTCTCCAGCACGGTCATCTTCGGGAAGGGCTGCACGATCTGGAAGGTCCGCGCCAGCCCGCGCCGCGCCGCCTGGAAGGGCTTCTGCCGGGTGACGTCGCCGCCCTCGAAGAAGACCTTGCCCGCGGTGGGCGTGTGGACGCCGGTGATCGCGTTCACCAGCGTCGTCTTGCCCGCGCCGTTCGGCCCGATCAGCGCGACGATCTCGCCCTCCTCCAGCTTGAAGGAGACGTCGTTCACCGCCTTGATCCCGCCGAAGGCGCGCGAGACGTTCTGCAATTCTAGGATCGGGCTCATCCGGGCTTCCTTTCGGCAGCTTTGCGGCGCGACGGCCGGCGCAGGATCGCGCGCCAGTCGAGCTTCAGGATCCCGCCGGGCAGGAAGAAGATCAGCGCGACGACGATGGCGCCCATGATCGCGCGGTTCCATTCCAGGAAGTTGGCCCAGAAGATCTCCTCGAGCAGGACGAAGCTGACCGCGCCCACGACCGGACCCAGAAGCGTCCCCGCGCCGCCCAGCATCGCCATGACCGGCACCTTGACGGTGGTCAGGATGTCGAAGCTGTCGGTCGGGTCGATATAGCCCACCCAGGAGGCGTAGACCGCGCCGACCGCGCCGGGGAAGACCGCCGATAGCACATAGGCCGCGATCTTGTAGCGGGTGGTGTCGATGCCGACCATGTCGGCGGCGTCCTCGTTCTGCTCGATGCAGCGCAGCCCGAAGCCCAGGCGCGAGCGGTCGACCAGCACATTGGCGAGGAAGGCCGCGGCCATGATGCCGAGCATGACATAGAGGACCAGCGCCGAGACCTCGGGCGGGCGGCCCTGCAGGAGTGGCACGTTCAGCCCGTTGCCGCCGCCCGTCACCTCGCCCCAGGACGAGACCACCAGCCGCGAGATGTCCACGAGCGCGATCGAGCCGATGGCGAAGTAGTGGCCCTTCAGCCTCAGCACGATGGCGCCGATCAGGAAGGACACGCCGCCGACGAAGGCCGCCGCGGCCAGCCAGGCCAGCGCGGCCGGAACGCCCGAGCGCTGCGCCAGCGCGCCGACATAGCAGCCGATGCCGTAGAAGGCCGCGGTCGAGAAGGAGGGATAGCCGGTGAAGCCGCCGATGATGTTCCAGCTCAGCGCCAGCGCGGTGAACATGGCGATCGAGATGGCGATGCGCACCTCGTAATTGCCCAGCACGACCGGCGTCAGCGCCAAGGCCGCCAGCCACAGCGCCATGGCGATCAGCGGCCAGGGAGATTTCCGCGCCATCATTCGTATCCTTTCACGCCGACCAGGCCCTGCGGCCGCACGATCAGCAGCACCAGCATCAGCACGAAGCCGATGGTGATCGCGTTCTGCGGCCCGACGAGCACGCCCGCGAAGCTCTCGATGATGCCCAGAGCCAGCCCGCCGGCCAGCGCGCCCGAGACGCCGCCGAGCCCGCCGATCACGCAGATCACGAAGGCCTTGCCGAGGAACACGCCCGAGAGGTTCGTCGTGACCGGAAAGACCATCGCGAAGACCGAGCCCGCGGCCCCGGCCATCAGCGCGGCGATGCCGAAGGTCACGGCGTAGATGTGGTTGACCTTGATCCCCATCAGCGCGGCCGCCTCGCGGTCCATGCGGACCGCGACGATGGCGCGGCCGATGCGCGAGGTGCGCAGCACGACGAAGAGCAGCGCCGTCAGCAGGAGCGCCAGCCCCATGCCGATCAGCCGGTCGACCGGCATCGCCACGCCCCAGAATTCCAGCCGCCCGAAATCCATCGAGACGCGCCGCGGCGTGGCGGTGAAGAACACCGTCATCAGGTTGTAGAGGATCATGTCCAGTCCGAAGGTCAGCGTCAGCGTGGTCAGCACCGGCGCCGACACGACCTTGTTGATGAAGAGGTACTGCAGCGCGTAGCCCAGCCCGAAGAGCAGGACGGCCACGACGGGCAGGATCAGCACCGGGCTGATGCCGGTATAGGCCCAGGCGAAATAGGTCAGGTAGCCGCCGAGCACGATGAAGGAGCCGTGCAGCATGTTGATGACATTCAGCACCCCCCAGACCAGCGAGAAGCCGATGGCGATGCAGGCATAGAGCGTGCCGAGCACCACTCCGTTCGCCAGTATCTGTGCGAAACCCATGAGGTTCTTTCCTTGCAGGAGCCCCGGCCGGGGGGAGCCGGCCGGGGCGCGTCAGGCATCCGTTCCCGAGATCACTCGAGGAAGGTCATCTCGGCATTGGCGATGTTCTCGGGGTAGAGGATCTTGATCTCCCCGCCCTGCACCTGGATGATCGGCATCTCGCGGCCCTGGTTCATGCCGTTCTCGCCGAACTTGATCGGGCCGTAGAAGGTCTCCATGTCGGTCGCCGCCAGCGCGTCGCGCATCGCCACGGGCTCGATCGTGCCCGCGCGGGACGCGGCATCCGCCACCACGTCGAGCGCCGCGGCGCAGGAGCCGTGGACATAGTCGGGATCCTCGCCGCCCGAGGCCTCCAGGAAGTCCTGGTAGAACGCGTCGGTGGAGGACCAGGCGCCCGCCACGTCGGTATAGCCGGTCGCATGGTGCCACCAGGTGGAGCTGGTCACGCCGTCGGCGAGCTCGCCCAGGCCTTCGGTGAATTCCTTGTAGGCCGGGCCCGTGACCATGGTGATGATCGGCGCCTCGATGCCCAGATCCTGCATCTGCTTGCGGCCGAGGATCAGGTCCTGGGTGTAGCCGGTCATGTAGATCCAGTCCGGGGCCAGCGACTTGATGGTCGAGAGCGCCGCCGAATGGTCGATCGCGCCGACCGGGTAGAGCTCGTCATAGACCACGTCGAGCCCGGCCGCCTTGGCCGACTCCGAGGTCGCCGTCGCCATGGATTTCGGGAAGACGTCGTCGCGGCCGTAGATCGCCACGGTGCCCAGATCCGGCATCTTCGCCTTGAACTCGGCGACCATCGACTCGGTCATGCCGGAATTCGGCGCCAGCGTGCCGAAGAGGTACTTGAAGCCCTGGTCGTAGACCGAGGTCGAGGAGGCGACGCAGGCGACCAGCGGGATCTGGTAGCGCTCGGCGACGGCGGCGACGATCTTGGTATGGCCCGAGCCGAAGGGCGCCATCAGCACGTCGACCTCGTCGTCATTGATCAGCTTCTCGGCCAGCTGGCCCGCGCGCTTGCCGTCGGTCTGGTAGTCGTATTCGACGATCTCGACCTTCATCTTGGTGCCGCCGACATCGATGCCGCCTGCCGCGTTCACCTTGTCGGTCCACATCTTCCAGACCAGCTCCTGCTTGTGGCCCTCGTCGGCCAGGCCGCCGGTCAGCGCCAGCGGCGCGCCGATCTTCAGCACCTCTTCCGCCGCAGCCGCGCTGCCGAGCGTCAGCGCCGCAAGCGCGGCCGCGATTGCGGTATTGCGTTGGGTCGGGGTCATGTTCGCGTCTCCTCGTTGGCTACGCCGTGCCGGTATCTCCGGTCTCTCCAGGCGGCGTCCGTGCGCTCACGTTATCGTCAGTATACGGCTTAATGGAGGGCCAAATTGCGATGCCGGGTTTTTGATGCACGGGTGAGGAATCTTTCAGCACCGGGCGGCGCGCCTGACGTTTTCGTCAGCATACTGCGAATCCGGTTCTGCGGCCCCGGCGGCAAAGTCGCCGCCCATGTGCCCGCGGGCACCGCAAGGCTTTCCGGGATGCGGAAAACCCGGGGCGCTTTCGCGCTGTACAGTCCGGACGCGTACTGATTACCTGCCGCGGCAAGGTGTTGCAGATGGCAGGAGAGACAATGCTGAATTCCGCGCTCGGGCTGAAAGGGGCCTTCACCGCACCGCATCAGGCGGCCACCCAGGCGGGGCTCGGCGTGCTGGCCGAAGGCGGCTCGGCGATCGAGGCGATGGTGGCCGCGGCCGCGGCCGTGGCGGTCGCCTATCCGCACATGAACGGCATCGGCGGCGACGGGTTCTGGCTGGTCAAGCGGCCGGGCGCGGCGCCGGTCGGCATCTTCGCGGGCGGCCAGGCCGCGGGGCTCGCCACGCCCGACTGGTACCGCGCGCAGGGCCATGCCGCGGCGATCCCCGCCCGCGGGCCGCTCGCCGCGCTGACCGTGCCGGGCAGCGTCGGCGGCTGGGGCGCGGCGCTGTCGCTCTGCGACCGGCCGATGCCGCTCTCCCGCCTCCTCGCCCCGGCGATCGAGCTGGCCCGCCAGGGCATCGCCGTCACCGGCAACCAGGCGGACTGCACCGCCGAGAAGGCACCCCGATTGCAGGACGTTCCGGGCTTTGCCGACATCTACATGCCCGGCGGCGCCGCCCCCGCGCGCGGCAGCCGGATGCGCCAGGCCGCGCTCGGCGCCACGCTGGAGCAGATCGCCCGCTCCGGCACCGAGGATTACTACCGCGGCGAGATCGCGGCGACCCATGGCGCCTTCCTCGAGGCCGCGGGCAGCCCGCTGCGTGCCGCGGATCTGGCCGCCTACCGTCCCGAGCAGGTGGCGCCGCTCAGTGTCGAGACCTCGCAGGGGCGGCTGTGGAACATGACGCCGCCGACCCAGGGCATCGCCTCGCTGATGATCCTGGCGCTCTTCGACCGGCTCGGCGTGACCGGGGCCGAGGGCTTCGCCCATCTCCACGGGCTGATCGAGGCGACCAAGCAGGCCTTCATCAAGCGCAATGCCGAGCTCGGCGACGGCGCCCGGGCGCAGGACTGGCTGGCGGCGGCAGAGCTCGACGCCATGGCGGCGCGGATCGACCCGGCGCGCGCCCTGCCCTGGCCCTACGAGCCGAAGGAAGGCGACACGATCTGGATGGGCGCGGCGGATGCCGATGGCACGGTCGTCAGCTTCATCCAGAGCGTCTTCTGGGAATTCGGCTCGGGCCTGACCTGCCCCGAGACCGGCGTCGTGTTCCAGAACCGCGGCGCGGCCTTCTCGCTGGCGGGCGGGCCGAACGGGCTGGCGCCGGGCAAGCGGCCCTTCCACACGCTGAACCCGGCCATGGCCGAGCTGTCGGACGGGCGGATCCTGTCCTACGGCACGATGGGCGGCGAGGGCCAGCCGCAGACCCAGGCGGCGGTCTTCTCGCGCTACGCCATGTTCGGCCAGGGGCTGCAGCAGGCCGTCACCGCGCCGCGCTGGCTGCTTGGCAAGACCTGGGGCGACGACACCACGACGCTGAAGCTGGAGGACCGCTTCGATCCGGCGCTGGTCGATGCGCTGAAGGCGGCGGGCCACCAGGTGGAGATGATCCCCGGCTTCTCCGATCTCGCGGGCCATGCCGGCGCCGTGGTGCTGCATCCCAAGGGCCTGCGCGAGGCGGCCTCGGACCCGCGCGCCGACGGCGCCGCGCTGGCGCTCTGAGCGATGGAGCCGCATGCGTTCTGGCAGGCCGTCGAGGACGGCCCCGCCCCGCCGCCGCCCTATGAGGCACGGTTTCCGGCCGAGCTGCCCGGGGGACGGATCCTCTGGCTGCCGACGCGGGAGCTGGCGGGCACGCAGAATGCGCTGGCCTCGCTGATCCTCAACCAGGCCAGCTTCGCCGTCGAGGAGGCGCTGGCCGCGGATCTGGCGGAGGCGCTGCGGCCGCATGCGCCAGAGCTGCTGGTCGGCCTGCCGACGCTGGGGCTCGGGCTCGCCGCGGCGGTGGCGCGCCAGCTCGGCCATCGGCGCTACCTGCCGCTCGGGACCTCGCGCAAGTTCTGGTACGACGAGGCGCTGTCGGTGCCGCTGAAATCCGTCACCAGCCCCGGCGGCGGCAAGCGGCTCTATCTCGATCCGCGGATGCGGCCGCTGCTGGCCGGCCGCCGCGTGGCGGTGATCGACGACGCGCTGTCGACCGGCAGCTCGATGAAGGCGGCGCTGGGTCTCCTCGGGCTCGAGGGCATCCGCCCGGTGGCGATCGGCGCGGCGATGCTTCAGACCGAACGCTGGCGCGTGCCGCTCGGGCCCGAGATCCCGGTCTGCGGCGTCTTCCGCTCGCCCCTGCTCGAGCGCCGCGCCGACGGGCTCTGGCCGGTGGCGGAGGCGAAGGCCGATTGACCCGCCCGCGCCAGCCCCTATGATGGCCCCCGACGTCAGGGGAGTCCCGCCACGGGGACTGAGAGGCTGACAGGGGGCAACCCCGGTGACGCGACCCTTCGAACCTGACCCGGTTGATGCCGGCGTAGGAAGACCGGAGGGCATTCCCGCATCGAGTTCCGCGGCGGTCCTTTCGGGCCAGGAGGCCCATTGGCATGCCGCCATGGGCCCCGTCCCGCGCCCGCCCCCTCCGGGTCCCGATGGAGGAGCGCGGAGGAAGATGCGCAACACGGACAATCGCCTGGTCTCGGTGCTGGGCGCGGGCGTGGCCGGGCTCTGCACGGCGACGGCGCTTGCCGATCGCGGCATCGCGGCCGAACTGATCGCCCCCGCGGAGGCGCCGCAGCCCGCTTCGCATTTTGCCGGGGGCATGCTCGCCCCCTTCTGCGAGGGCGAGGCGGCGCCAGACGAGGTCGTCACCGCCGGGCAGAAATCCGTCGACTGGTGGGCCGCGCATGTGCCGGTCGCGCGCCGCGGCACGCTGGTCGTCGCCCCGCCCCGCGATGCCGCCGAGCTCGGCCGGTTCGCCCGCGCCACCCGCGGCCATGTCCCCGCCGATCCGGGCGCGCTGGAGCCCGATCTGGAGGGACGCTTCGCCCGCGGGCTCTTCTACGAAACCGAGGCGCATCTCGATCCGCGCGAGGCGCTGGCGCAGCTGCGCGCCGGGCTGGCCGCCCGCGGCGTCCCGATCCATGACGGGCCGCCCTCGGGGCGGATCATCGACTGCCGCGGGCTGGGCGCCGATCTGTCCGGGCTGCGCGCGGTGCGCGGCGAGATGCTGATCGTCGAGGCGCCCGACGTGGCGCTCTCGCGCCCGGTGCGGCTGCTGCATCCGCGCTTTCCCTGCTATATCGTGCCGCGCGCCGGGCAGCGCTTCATGATCGGCGCCACGATGGTCGAGCGCGACGATGCCGGGCCGGTCACCGCCCGCGCGGCGATGGAGCTGCTCTCGGCCGCCTATGCGCTGCATCCGGGCTTTGCCGAGGCGCGGATCCTCGAGCTCGGCGCCGGCCGGCGCCCGGCCTTTCCCGACAACCTGCCCCGCCTCGTCCGCCAGGGGGACCGGCTGCATGTCAACGGCATGTACCGCCACGGCTTCCTGATGGCGCCGGTCCTGGCCGAGGCGGCGGCAGACCAGATTGCACACGACCTGCAGGAGGACATCCATGCGCATTGAAGTGAACGGAGAGAGCGTCACGACCGGGGCGGCAAGCCTGGCGGCGCTTCTCGAGGAGCAGGGCCATGACGCGGCCTCGGTCGCGACCGCGCTCGACGGCGCCTTCGTGCCCCGGGCGGCGCGCGGGACGGCCGCGCTGAAAGACGGCGCGCGGGTCGAGATCCTCGCGCCGATGCAGGGGGGCTGAGATGTTCTACGGAACCGAACTGCAGAACCGGCTGTTCCTCGGCACCGCGCAATACCCGTCGCCGCAGATCCTCTCGGAGGCGATCGCCGTCGCGGGGTCCGAGGTCATCACCGTCTCGCTGCGCCGCGAGGGGCGCGAGGGCGCGGGGTTCCGCGACATCCTGAAAGACGCGGGCTGCCGCATCCTGCCCAATACCGCGGGCTGCCACAGCGTGCGCGAGGCCGTCACCACCGCGCAGATGGCGCGCGAGCTCTTCGGCACCGCCTGGATCAAGCTCGAGGTGATCGGCCATGCCGACACGCTCCAGCCCGACCCTTTCGCGCTGGTCGAGGCGGCGCGGATCCTCTGCGCCGAGGGGTTCGAGGTCTTCCCCTACACGACCGAGGACCTGATCCTGGGCGAAAAGCTGCTGGAGGCCGGCTGCGAGGTGCTGATGCCCTGGGGCGCGCCGATCGGCTCTGGCCAGGGGCTGCGCAATATCGAGGGGCTGCGCTCCATGCGGGCGCATTTCCCGGGCGTGCCCCTGGTGATCGATGCCGGGATCGGCGCGCCTTCCCAGGCGGCGCAGGCGATGGAGATGGGCTTCGACGCGGTGCTCCTGAACACCGCCGTGGCCAAGGCGCTCGACCCGGTGGCGATGGCGCGGGCCTTCTCGGGCGCGGTCGCGGCCGGGCAGGAGGCGCATCGCGCCGGGCTAATGCCGCGGCGCGACATGGCCGCCGCCTCCACCCCGGTCTTCGGCATGGCGGAGCTGGCCTGATGCATCTCGATCCCTTCTACCTCATTGTCGGCGACGTGGCCCTGCTGGAGCGGCTGGTGCCGCTGGGCGTCAAGCTGGTGCAGCTGCGCGTCAAGGACCGTTCCTCGGCCGAGCTGCGCGACCAGATCGCCCGTGCCCGCGACTGCTGCGCCCGCCATGGCTCGCAGCTTGTCGTCAACGACTACTGGCGGCTGGCGATCCAGCTTGGCTGCAATTTCGTCCATCTCGGCCAGGAGGACATGGACAGCGCCGATTTCGCCGCGCTGCGCCAGGCGGGGGTCCGCTTCGGGCTCTCGACCCATGACGAGACGGAGCTGGGCCGCGCGCTGGCGATGGACCCGGCCTATGTCGCGCTGGGGCCGGTCTATCCGACGCTGCTGAAGAAAATGAAATGGGGGCCGCAGGGGCTCGACCGGGTCAGCCGCTGGAAGGCGATGGCCGGGACGACGCCGCTGGTCGGGATCGGCGGGCTGACGGTCGAGCGCCTGCCCGGGCTCTTCGCCGCCGGGGCCGACAGCGCGGCGGTCGTCACCGACATCCAGCAGGCGGAGGACCCCGAGGCGCGCTGCCGCGCCTGGATCGCAGCCACGCGGGAGATGGCGGCATGAGCCGCTACGACCGCCAGACCCGGCTGCCCGGCGTCGGCGCGGATGGCCAGGCGCGGATCGGGGCGGCCCGGGTGCTGGTGATCGGCGCGGGCGGGCTCGGCTCCACCGTGCTGCCGCTTCTGGCCGGGGCCGGCGCCGGCCATCTGCGCATCATCGACCCGGATGTGGTGGAGGAGAGCAACCTGCACCGCCAGACGCTCTACCGCATGGCCGATCTGGGACGGCCGAAGGCCGAGGCCGCGGCCGAGAGCCTTGCCGCGCTCAACCCGGGCTGCACCGCCTCGGCGCTGGCGGCGCGGCTCGACCCGGCGCTGGCGCGCGACGAGCTGGAGGCGGCGGATCTGGTCGTCGATGCCGCCGACAGCTTCGCGGTGACCTATGCGCTGTCCGATCTCTGCCACCGCCGCGGCCTGCCCCTGGTCTCGGCCTCGGTCACCGGCTGGCGCGGCTATGCCGGGGGGTTCTGCGGCGGCGCGCCGAGCTACCGCGCGGTCTTTCCCGACCTGCCGCCGCGGGCGGGCAGCTGCGCCGAGACCGGGGTGATGGGCCCCGCCGTGGCGGCGCTCGCGGCGATCCAGGCGCAGATGGCGCTGTCGCTGCTCCTCGGCCACGCGCCCTCGCCGCTCGGCCAGCTGATGACGATGGACCTGCAGAGCTGGCAGGTCTCGGGCTTCCGCTTCGACGGCGCGCCGGAGCCCGAGGCGCCCGGCCCGGCGATCCTGGCGCCCGCCGATCTCGGCCCCGGGGATCTGGTGATCGAGCTGCGCGATGCCGCCGAGGCGCCCGTCCTGCCGGTGCCCGGCGCGCGGCGCTGCCTGCCGGGCGAAATCGACGGGATCACCCCGGCGCCCGGACAGCGCGTGGTCTTCGCCTGCGCCACCGGCCTGCGTGCCTGGCGCGCCGCCCGCGCCTTCGGGGCCCGCAGCGAGGTCCCGGCCGCGATCCTCGGCTGAGCGCGCCGGGGCGGCCGCCGCCCCGGCATACCCCCTTCGGTGCATATCCTGCACTGCAGCATCCCCCTAACCTCCCTCTCATCGCGCCAGGCAGGACCCCGGCGCCGCTTCTACCGACAGGGAAGAAAGGGACCCAGGATGAGGACTTCCGCAACCGGCGCGCTCGCAGGCGCCGCAACCATCGCCTTTGCCGTCAGCGCCGCCCATGCCGCCGACACTGTCGCCGTCGGCGTGCTGCAATCGCTCTCGGGCACCATGGCCATCAGCGAAGTCACGGTGAAGAACGCCGAGACCATGGCCATCGACGAGATCAACGCGGCCGGCGGCGTGATGGGCCACCAGATCGAGGCGGTGATCGAGGACGGCGCCTCGGACCCGGCGATCTTCGCCCAGAAGGCGTCGAAGCTGATCCAGAACGACGATGTCGCCACCGTCTTCGGCGGCTGGACCTCGGCCTCGCGCAAGGCGATGCTGCCGGTCTTCGAGCGCGCGGACAGCCTGCTGTGGTACCCGGTGCAGTTCGAGGGCAACGAATGCTCCGCCAACATCATGTATTCCGGCGCCCAGCCGAACCAGCAGATCCTGCCCGCCTATGAATGGGCCAAGGCGGAGGGCAAGAAGAGCTACTTCCTGGTGGGTTCCGACTACGTCTTCCCGCGCACCGCGAACCTGATCGTCAAGAAGCACCTCGCCGAGGACGGGCTGGACCTGGCGGGCGAGCAGTACGTGCCCCTCGGCGGCACCGACTTCTCCGCCGTGATCGCCAAGATCCGCGCGGCGAAGCCCGACATCATCTTCAACACGCTCAACGGCGACTCGAACGTGTCCTTCTTCAAGCAGATGGCCGCCTCGGGCATGGGCCCCGACAGCGTGCCGGTGATGAGCTTCTCCATCGCCGAGCAGGAGGCCCGCGCCATGGGCACCTCGCTGGTCGAGGGCTCCTACGCCACCTGGAACTACTTCGAGACCCTGCCCTCCGACGCGAATGCCGACTTCGTCCAGGCCTACCGCGCGCTCTACGGCGAGGACGCCGCCGTCACCGACCCGATGCTGCACGGCTACCTGAACGTCTATGCCTGGAAGGCCGCCGTCGAGGCCGCAGGCAGCTTCGACACCGACGCGGTGCGCGCCGCGGCTGTCGGGCTCGACATCGACACGCCGATGGGCACCGTCTCCTTCGCGCCGAACCAGTCGCTGCGCCAGACCGCCTATGTGGGCCAGCTGGACAGCCAGGGCCAGTTCGACATCATCTGGTCCTCGGACGCGATGATCGAACCGGAGCCGTATGACGCCCTGACCTTCCCGGGCAAGACCTGCGGCGTTGCAACCAACTGACCCTGGCGGCCGCCCCCGATCCCCGGGGGCGGCCATTTTCCCACCCGAAAGGAACTCGACATGCTCGATGCGACCCTCTTCGCGGGCCAGGTCTTCAACGGCTTCTCCGTCGCCTCGCTCTTCGTCCTCGCGGCCCTCGGCCTGGCGCTCAGCTTCGGGCTGATGCGGGTCATCAACATGGCCCATGGCGAGATGCTGATGCTGGGCGGCTACCTGGCCTATCTCACCTACCTGATCGTCCCGGGCCCTGCGGCCATCCTCGTCGCCATGCCGGTCGCCTTCCTCGGCGCGGCGCTGGTCGGCGGGCTGCTCGAGCTGACGGTGATCCGCAGGCTCTCCTCGCGGCCGCTCGACACGCTGCTGGCCACCTGGGGGGTCAGCCTGATCCTGCAGCAGGCGGCGCGCTCCGCCTTCGGGCCGATCGGCGTCGGCGTGACCGCGCCCGACTGGCTGAACACCGGCCTGTCGCTGGGCGGGCTCTACTTCCCCTCGACGCGGATCTTCATCCTCGCGGTCGCGGTCGTCGTGCTGGCCGGGCTGGGCCTGCTGATCGCACGCACCCGGCTGGGCCTCCTGGTCCGCGCCGTCAACCAGGACCGGATGATGGCCGCGGCCTCGGGCATCAACACCCGCCGCGTCGATCTCGCGGTCTTCTGCCTCGGCACCGGCATCGCGGGGCTCGCGGGCGTGGTGCTGTCGCTGCTCGGCCCCGTGACCCCCTCGGTCGGGCAGAGCTACATCGTCCCGGCCTTCCTCGTCGTGGTCATGGGCGGGCTCGGCTCGATGGTCGGCACCACCATCGCGGCGGTGATCCTCGGCCTCGTCTCCGCGCTGTCGCAGATCTTCCTGGACGTCTCGATGAGCCAGGTCCTGATGCTGCTCTTCGTCATCATCTTCCTGCAGTTCCGGCCGCAGGGCGTCGTCGCAACCCGTTCCCGTGCCCTGGAGGGCTGATCCATGTCCGGTCATCCGATCCTCCGCCACGCCTGGATCCCGCTCATCGGGCTCGCGGTGCTGGCGCCCAGCCTCGTCTCCTCCTACGACCTCAACCTGCTCGGCCGCTTCCTCGCCATGGCCATCCTCGCCATCGGCATCGTGCTGATCTGGGGCGAGGGCGGCATCCTGACCCTGGGCCAGGGCGTGTTCTTCGGCCTCGGCGGCTATTCCATCGCCATGTACCTGAAGCTCGCCTCGCTCGATCCGGGCTACCTGCCGGATTTCATGGAATGGTCGGGCGTGATGTCCCTGCCCTGGTGGTGGGTGCCCTTCCGCTCGCCGCTGCTGGCGCTCCTTGCCGTCGTGCTGCTGCCGGCGCTCTTCGCCGGGCTCTTCGCCTGGCTCGTCTTCCGCCGCCGCATCGCTGGCGTCTATTTCGCGCTGATCACCCAGGCGGTGGCGCTGACCTTCGCGACGCTGCTCACCAGCCAGCAGAGCACCACCGGCGGCTATAACGGGCTGACCGGCTTCACCACGCTCTTCGGCATGGAGCTCGGCACAGAAAGCGCCAACCGCACGCTCTACTGGGTGACACTGGGCCTGCTGGCGGCGGTCTTCGCGGGCACGAAATGGCTGATCGGCTCGCGCTTCGGCACGCTCCTGCGCGCCACCCGCGACGGCGAGAACCGCGTCCGCTTCCTCGGCTACGACACCACCCCCTACAAGGTCGCGGCCTTCGCCCTCTCGGCGGTCTTCGCCTCGATCGGCGGCGCGCTCTTCACGCTGCATGCCGGCGTCGTCTCTCCGGCCTTCGTCGGCGTCGTCCCCTCGATCGAGATGATCGTCTGGGTCGCGGTCGGCGGCAGGAACAGCCTCTGGGGCGCCGTGGCCGGCGCGCTGATCGTCAACTTCGCCAAGGACATCGTCTCATCGGCGATGCCCGAAGCCTGGCTCTACGTGCTCGGCCTCGTCTTCATCCTCGTCGTCACCTTCCTGCCGAACGGCCTGGCCGGGCTTGTCGACGACCTGATGAAGCGCCGCCGCAACCGCGCGGACGCCCCCCGCGCCGCGATGCTGGAGGAAGCGAAATGACCATGCACACTGCCATCTCCGCCCCGGCGCCGCTTCTGGAAGTGACGGACATCACGGTGGATTTCGACGGGTTCAAGGCGATCGACGGCTTCTCGCTCAGCCTCCAGCCCGGCGAGCTGCGCATCCTGATCGGCCCGAACGGCGCGGGCAAGTCGACCTTCTGCGACACGGTGATCGGCCGGGTGCAGTCGGCCGCGGGCTCGGTCCGCTTCAAGGGCGACGAGATCACCAACCTGCCCGAGCACGAGATCGTCCGGCGCGGCATCTGCCGCAAGTTCCAGACCCCCGGCGTCCTGCCGAGCCTGTCGGTGCGCGACAACCTCGCCGTCGCCGCCGCGAAGGACCGGCGCTGGTGGACCACCTTCAGCCACCACCGCGCCGCGGAAGAGACCCGCCGGGTCGAGGAGATCCTCCAGACCGTGGGCCTGGCCGACCGGGCGGAGACCCTGGCCGCCGATCTCGCCCATGGCGAGAAGCAGTGGCTGGAAATCGGCATGGTCGTGGCCACCGACGCGGATCTGCTGCTGCTCGACGAGCCGACCGCCGGGATGGGGCCGAACGAGACCTCGAAGACCGCCAAGCTGATCCACTCGCTTCTGGGCCGGCATGCGGTGCTGGTGATCGACCATGACATGACCTTCGTCGAAGAGCTCGGCGGCACGGTCACGGTGCTGCACCAGGGCCGCTTCCTGAAGCAGGGCAGCGTGGACGAGGTCCGCGCCGATCCCGAAGTCGCCGCCGTCTATCTGGGCCGGGCAAAGGAGTAACCCCATGGACTCGCTTCTCAACATGCAGGGCGTCGCCGCCCATTACGGCCAGAGCCAGGTGCTGTGGGACATCGATCTCGACGTGGAGAAAGGCGGCGCGCTGGCACTGATCGGCCGCAACGGGGTCGGCAAGACGACGCTCCTGAAGACCATCATGGGGGTGCAGAAGGCCACGGCCGGGGCGATCCGGCTCGATGGCGAGGACGTGACGCGCCAGGCCTCGCATGAACGTTCCCGCGGCGGGATCGGCTATGTCCCGCAGGGCCGCCATGTCTTCCCGCACCTGACGGTGGAGGAGAACCTCTCCAGCGGGCTCTCGGCGCTGGCCGGGCGCGGCAAGGGGAAGATCCTCAAGGGCATCCCGGGCCATATCTTCGACCTCTTCCCCAAGCTCGACCAGATCCGCCACCGCAAGGCCGGCGTGCTCTCGGGCGGCGAGCAGCAGCAGCTGGCCATCGGCCGGGCGCTGGCGGGGCAGCCGAAGCTTCTGCTTCTCGACGAGCCGACCGAGGGCATCCAGCCCAACGTGGTCCAGCAGATCGAGGACGCGCTGCGCCGGGTCCGGACCGAGCTGGGGGTGACGATCGTCATCGTCGAGCAGTATCTCGACTTCGCCTGGTCCTTCGCCGACGAGTACTGCGTGCTGATGCGCGGCCGCACCGTCCGCCGCGGCCGCACCGCCGAGGAAAGCGCCGACGAGGTGGCGCATCTGGTCAATGTCTGACCCGCGCGGGCCGGGCCGGGCTCAGCCCAGCTCGGCCAGCAGCTGCACCGCCATCGCCGCCGCCGTCGCCCGGTTCTCCACCCCGAGCTTGGCGTAGATCTGAAGAAGGTGCTTCTTCACCGTGGCGGCGGAATTGCCGAGGATCGCGGCGATGTCCTGGTTCGACTTGCCCGCCGCCAGCCACAATAGCACCTCCGCCTCGCGCGCGGTCAGCCCGAACCGGTCGCGCAGCGCCGCCTCCCGCGCGCCGGGGCGCGACTCCGTCACCCGGTAGAGCGCCTCGCCCGGCCGCACCGGCGCCAGGTACTGGAATTCCAGCAGCCGCTCGCCCACGGTCAGCCGCGACCGGCTGTCCGCCGCGCCCCGCATTGACAGCAGCTGGCCCGCCAGCGCGTCGCTGAGCACCAGCCGCCCGTTCTCGAAGAGATCGGCGAGGATCTCCTCGGCCCGCGGCGTCGACCACAGGAGCCGCCCCTCGCCGTCGAGCGCCATGAGGCTGCGCCCGGCCGCATCCAGCGCCGCCCGCGCGCCCTGCGCCAGCCGAGCATTGGTCAGGTGGACACGGATGCGGGCGATCATCTCCTCCAGCACGACGGGCTTCGTCACGTAGTCGACGCCCCCCGCCGCCAGCCCCTTCACCACATGCTCGGTCTCGGTCAGCCCGGTCATGAAGATCACCGGGATATGTTCGCGCCCCGGCATCTGCTTGATCGCCCGCGTGGTCTCGAACCCGTCGAGCCCGGGCATGATCGCGTCCATCAGGATGACATGCGGCTCGACCTTCGCCAGCAGCTCCAGCGCCGCCTGGCCGCGGATCGAGACCAGCGCCGTCATCCCCTCGCGCTCCAGCGTGTCGGTCAGCAGCTCCAGCGTCTCGGGCTGGTCGTCGACGATCAGGACGGTGTCGCCAAGCGCGGTCATTCCGGCATCTCCTGCAGATCGGCGGCAATGGCGGGCAGGTCGAAGCGCGCGGCAAGCGCCCGCCAGCGCGCCAGCTGTCCCGGCGCGGTTCCCTCCGCCTCCAGCCGGTCGAGCGCCTCGGTCACGCCGCGCCGGTGGCCGATCCCGGCCGCATCGCGCAAGGCGGCAAGCGCCGGGCCCGCTGGGGCGGCGGCGGGCCGGGCCGGCGCAGGTGCCGCAGGCGGCGGCACGGCCGGCGGCTCCGGCGCGTCGCCGCGGATCCAGGCAAGGTCCAGAAGCCCGCCCGCCGCCTCGAAAAGCGCGTCGGCCTCGAAGGGCTTCGCCAGGAAGGCGTCGTGATCCGCCCCGGCCTCGCGCCGCGCCCCGGCCTCGGCATCCTGGGCATTGGCCGAGACCATCAGGATCCGCAGCCCCGGAAACAGCGCGCGCAGCTTCGCCGCAAGCTCCCAGCCGGTCATGCCCGGCATCGACACGTCGAGCACCGCCAGATCGGGGGCCAGCGCCGGCGCGATCCGCAGCGCCTCGCTGCCCGAGCGCGCGGTCGAGACCGCGAAGCCCAGGGGCGCCAGCAGCCGCCGCGCCAGCTCCAGATGCTCGGCCGTGTCATCGACCAGCAGCACCCGGCGGCGCGGACCGGCATAGCCCAGGATCGGCGCGGTCTCCTCGGCGGCCGGGCCCGCCGCCTCGAACATCATCAGCCGCAGCGTGATCCGCGTGCCCGCGCCGGGGCGGCTCTCCACCGAGAGCGTGCCGCCCATGATCTCGCTCAGCAGCTTGGTGATGGTCAGGCCCAGCCCGGTCCCCGGGATCGCCTGCGCGGCGGCCGAGCTGCCGCGGTCGAAGGGCTGGAAGATCCGCTCCAGATCCGCCTCCGGGATGCCGATGCCGGTGTCGAAGACTTCGATCTCCAGCGTCGAGCCGCGATAGGAGGCGCGCATCCCCGCCTCGCCGGTCTCGGTGAACTTCACCGCATTGGCGAGGAGGTTGATCAGCACCTGGCGCAGCCGCTTGCGGTCGGCCATGACATGGCGCGGCAGCCGGCCCCGGGGCTCGTAGGAGAAGCCGATCCCCTTGGCCTCCGCCTGCAGGCGGAACATGCCGGCCAGCTGCTCCAGCAGGTCGCGCAGCGCGATCCGGTCGCGCGACAGCACCAGCGTGCCGCTTTCGACGCGCGAGATGTCCTGCAGCCCCTCGATCAGGTCGGTCAGGTGCTCGGCGCTGCGGCGGATCACGGCGGTGGCAGTCTTCTGGGTCTCGGGCGCGCGCTCCATCAGCTGGGCATAGCCGAAGATCGAGTTGAGCGGCGAGCGCAGCTCGTGGCTGAGCCCGGTGAGGAAGCGCGACTTGGCGAAATTAGCCGCCTCCGCCGCCTCGCGCGCCTTCTGCGCCGCCTCGTCGGAGGCCCGGCGGCGGGCATTCTCGTCGAAGAGCTCGCCCGCCTGGCGCTCGAACTCTTCCTCCACGGCGCGGCGGCCCTCGGCATTGAGCACCAGGAACCAGGCCATCAGCCCCGAGAGGATCGCGAGCGCGGCGAAGACCGCCCAGAGCGCGCGGGAGACAGCGGCAAATTCGGCCTCTGGCAGCGATGGGGCGAGCTGGTGGGCGACCGCCCCGAGAAGCCCGGCAAGGACCAGCGCCAGCACCAGCGCCAGCCCGCCGACCTGGGCGATCCGCGACCGCGTGCGCCGCGCGAGCCCGGGCGGCAGCAGCCAGTCGGCGACCGCCGCCGCCTGCTGCGAGGCGCGCCCCTCGGTCTTGCAGCGGTCATGGCAGCGCCCCTCGAGCGAGCAGCAGAGCGAGCAGATCGGCAGCGCATAGGCCGGGCACTGCGCCATGTCCTCGGGGTCGAAGCGGTTTTCGCAGAGCCCGCAGGTGCACAGCCCGTCCGCCTCCGGCGCCACGGCCGAGCGGCGCGCGATATAGAACCGCCCGCCGGTCGCCCAGGCGATCAGCGGCGCCGCGGCGAAGGCGGTCGCCAGCCCGATCGGCACGCAGAAGGCCCGCGCCATCTCGCCGCCGAACCCCGCGAGGCAGGCCACCGCCGTCAGCACCGACAGCAGCATCGCGCCGCCGCCGACCGGGTTGATGTCGTAGAGATGGGCGCGCTTGAACTCCATCTCCTTCGGCGCCAGCCCCAGCGGCCGCGAGACCACGAGGTCGCCCGCGATGGCGCCGAGCCAGCCGACCGCGAGGATGGCGAAGAGGTCGAGGATGCTCTCCAGCGCGCGGAAGATGCCGAATTCCATCAGGAACAGCGCCAGCCCGGTGTTGAAGACCAGCCAGACGACCCGCCCGGGATGCGAATGGGTCAGCCGCGAGAAGGTGTTCGACCAGGCGATCGAGCCGGCATAGGCGTTGGTGACGTTGATCTTCACCTGGCAGATGCAGACGAAAATCCCGGTCAGCGCCAGCGCGATCCCGGGATGGCCGGTCAGCCCCTCGAAGGCCATGCGGAACATCTCGGCCGGCTGCGCGGCGCGCTCGGCCGGCACGCCCTGCGACAGCGCCAGCCAGGCCAGCATCGAGCCCAGCACCAGCTTGCCCGCGCCCAGGAACACCCAGCCCGGCCCGGCCAGCACCAGCCAGCCCCACCAGCCCGCCGAGCGCTTCGCGGGCATGAAGCGCAGGTAGTCGACCTGCTCGCCGATCTGCGGCAGGAGAGACATCAAGAGCGACAGCGACGCCCCGACGAGCAGCGGGTCGATCCCCCCCGTGCCGCCCGTGCCCGCCGCGCCGGAGAAATCCAGCCAGCCCGGCATGGCCCCGGCCTCGGAGAAGGCCAGCACCGCCAGCGGCGCGACCTGCAGCACGAGCCAGACCGGCTGGGTCCAGAGCTGCAGCCGCGAGATCCGGCGGATGCCGAAGGCCGCGATCGGCAGCACCACCAGCGCGGAGATGAGATGCGCCAGCCACAGCGGCAGGCCCAGCACCATCTCGAGCGCCACGGACATGATGCTGGCCTCTATGGCGAAGAGGACGAAGGTGAAGGTCGCGTAGATCAGCGAGGTGATGGTCGAGCCGAGATAGCCGAATCCCGCCGCCCGGGTCAGCAGGTCGATATCGAGCCCCGCCTTCCCCGCCGCCGAGACGATGGGCAGGCCGATGGCGAAGGCCGTTACGGTCAGCAGCGCGATCGCCACCAGCGCATTGGCCGTGCCGTAGCTCAGCGTCAGCGCGCCGCCGATCGCCTCGCAGGCGAGAAAGGCGATGGCCCCGAGCGCGGTCTGCGCCACCCGCCCAGCAGGCAGCCGCGCGCTGCGCGCGGTAAAGCGCAGCGCGTAGTCTTCCAGCGTCTCGTCGGCGACATACTGGTTGTAGCGGCGCCTCTCGGGCACGATCTGCTGCGCCTGGCTCATGGATCCCCGTTGCGGTGCGGTCTGGCGAACTGTCCCCCCGCGCCGCGCGGGACGCAACCGGAGGCGGCCATTCTGCCGCTCCGGCCGCCGGGTGCAAGTGCAGCGGACGGGCCATCTGCCGCATCCTGAGGCAGCCGGCCCCCTGGCGGGACCGGCCGGCAGGTCAGCCGAAGGCGACCTTGCGCAGCATGTTGAGCGCGACGAGCACCAGGAAGACGGCGAAGACGCGTTTCAGCGGCTTCGGATCGAGCGAATGCGCCAGCTTCACGCCCAGAGGCGCGGTGATCAGCGTCATCGCGATGACGATCAGGAAGGCCGGCAGGTTGACCGCGCCCAGCGTGTAGGGCGGACGTGCGGCGGGATCGAGCGACAGCAGAAGGAAGCCCGCCGTCGAGGGCGCCGCGATCAGCACGCCGAACCCCGCCGCGGTGGCCACGGCGCGGTGGATCGGCACGCCATGCAGGCTCATCAGCGGCACGCCGAAGCTGCCGCCGCCGATCCCCATCAGCACCGACAGGAAGCCGACCGCGGGCGAATAGGCGGCGCGGCGCGCGCCTTTCGGCATCTCTTCGGCCAGGCGCCAATGGGCCTTGCCGAGCCCCATGTAGAGGCCGATTACCAGCGCCAGGCAGCCGAAGATCGCCTGCAGCACGATCGAGCGCAGCGAGGCGGCGACCAGCACGCCGACGACCGCGCCGATGACGATGCCCGGCGCCCAGGTCCTCAGGATGTCCCAGTCGACCGCGCCCTTGCGGTTGTGGCTGAGCAGCGAGCGCACCGAGGTGACGATGATCGTCGCCAGCGAGGTCGCCAGGCAGACCTGCATCAGCTGCGGGCCGCCATAGCCCAGCGTGGAGAAGGCGTAGAAGAAGGCGGGCACCAGCACGATGCCGCCGCCGACGCCGAGCAGCCCGGCCAGAACGCCGGCGAAGGCGCCGATCACGGCCAGCAGGATCAGCATCAGGAAAAGCAGGGAGGGATCGGTCATGACGGACATCCGTTCGGTCAGTTACTCGGAAAGGGGCCGCGTGGCGGCCAGGAAGGCGCCGGCGACATGGGCCTGCATCGCCAGTCGCGCGGCATCGGGGTCGCCCGCGCGGATCGCCGCGGCGATCGCCCGGTGCTCGCTGCGCGAGCGGGCCTGCCGCCCGGCATCGCGGGCGAAGTTCATCGCCCGCCAGGGCAGGGTCTGCAGCTCGAGCGCCTCGAGCGTGCGCGCCAGGACGGGGCTGCGGGCGCCGGCGCGGATCGCGGCATGGACCCGCAGGTTCAGCGCGGAATAGGCGGCGGGATCGGCCTCGCGCTCCTCCTCCAGAAGCCCCGCCAGCGCGGCCCGCTCGATCTCGGTCATCCGCCTGGCCGCCAGCGCGGCAATCGCGCCCTCGATCTCGCCCACCGCCTCGAAGAGCCCGGCCATCTCCGCCGGGTCGGGCGTCTTCAGCGCGAAGGCGCGGCGCGGGCCGCGCTCGGCCAGCCCGTCGCGCGCCAGCCGCTGCAGCGCCTCGCGCACCGGGGTGCGGGACACGCCGAATTCCTCGGCCAGCGCGGTCTCGGCGAGCGCGGCGCCGGGCTGCAGGCGCCCCTCCGAGATCCGCGCGATCAGCGCGGCATGGATCCTCTCGGCCGATCCGGCGGTCATCGCGGGCTCTCCTCTGCTTCGCGGCATATGTATACAGGTTGACATCACATGTACACTCTTTTTCAATGGCGCCACGGGATCCGCCGCGGCGCCCGGCAGGGGCCGCGCGGCAGAACGGGGTAGACGCGCCCCGTCCGCGCGATGCAGGCTGGCCCTGCCGCACCCGCATCCGGGGCGGGCGCGCCCGACCCGCGCCAGGAGACCCGACATGGCCATCGACCCGTTCGTGACGACCTTTGACGAAGGCGCGCTGCCGCCGCGGGACGGACCGCTTTCGGGGCTGCGCCTGGCGGTGAAGGACAACCTGGACATCAAGGGCCATGTCACCGGCTCGGGCCATCCCGGCTGGGCTGCGCGCCAGGCGCCCGCCACCGCCACTGCGCCGGTGGTCGCGGCCCTTCTGGACGCCGGGGCCGAACTGGCCGGCAAGACGCATATGGACGAGCTGGCCTATTCGCTGATGGGCGAGAACGCCCATTACGGGACGCCGCTGAACCCGGCCGCGCCCGACCGGGTGCCCGGCGGGTCCTCTTCTGGCTCCGCCTCGGCGGTGGCGCAGGGGCTGGCGGATCTGGCGCTCGGCACGGACACGGGCGGCTCCGTCCGGCTTCCCGCCTCGTTCTGCGGGCTCTGGGGCTGGCGGGCAAGCCACGGGCTGCTGCCCGCTGCGGGGATGCAGCCGCTGGCGGCCAGCTACGACGTGCCGGGGCTCTTCGCCGCCGATGCCGGGACGCTGCTGCTCGGCGCGGCGATCCTGGCGCCTGAAACGGATCTGCCCGCGCCGCGCTTCCTCGCCCCGGCCGATCTCTGGGCGGAGGTGCCCGCGGCCACGGCGGCCGCGCTGCGCCCGCTGCTGCCCCCGGCCGATCCGGCGCCGCTGCTGTCGCCCGCCGAGATCGCCGAGCTGCAGCCGGTCTTCCGCGTCGCCCAGGCGGCCGAGATTGCCGAGGAGTTCGGCGACTGGATCCGCGCCGCATCCCCCGAATTCGGCCCCGGCGTGCGCGAGCGCTTCGAGGCGGCGATGGCGCTGAGCGCGGAGGAAATCGCCGAGGCCCGGACCGCCCGCGACCGGCTGCGCGCGCGGATCCGCGCGGCCCTTGACGAGGACGGCATCCTGCTCCTGCCAACCGCCCCCGGCGCGGCGCCGAAGCTCGGGGCGGGCGGCGCGGAGATGGAGGCCTTCCGCACGGCGGCGATCCGGCTCCTGAGCATCGCCGGGCATGCCGGGCTGCCGCAGGTCTCGATGCCGCTGGCCATGGTGGAGGACGCCCCGCTCGGCCTGTCGCTGATCGGTCCGGCCGGCAGCGACCTCGGCCTGATCGCGCTTGCCGCCGAACGCTTCGCCGCCCGGCGCGAGCTGGCCTGACCCGCTCCGGCTCCGGGACGGCTGCTGCCGTCCCTTGAATTCCGCGCAACAGGCAGCGGCAGGCGCTAGCCCGCCGCCGCGCGAAGGATCCGGCCCAGAGCCTCCGCCGCCTCCCCCAGCCGCGGCTCCTCGAAGCCGGCATAGCCGAGGATCAGCCCTTCGGGCGCATCGGGCAGGCGCGCATGGGCGGAGAGCGCGCGCAGCACCATCCCCTCCGCCGCGGCGCGGGCAGAGATCTCGCGGTCCGGGACCCGCCCGGCCAGATCCGGGCCGAGGGGCAGCATCAGATGCATGCCAGACGGGTCGGCGGAAAGCGACAAGAGCCCCTCGAACGGCGCGAGGCAGGCAAGCAGATGCGCCTGCCGCCGCGCATAGACGCGCCGCATCCGCCGCAGATGGGTGGCGAATTCGCCGCTTTCCATGAAGGCCGCCAGCGCCGGCTGCGGCAGCAGCGAGGCGCGCGCGCCGGTCACCTCCAGATGGTCCCGCGCCGCGCCGGTCAGCGCCTCGGGCAGGACCAGGTAGCCGATCCGGAGACCGGGGCTGAGGAGCTTCGAGAAGCTGCCCATGTAGACCGTGCGGCCGAGCCCGTCGAGCCCGGCCAGCGAGGGCAAGGGCTGCCCCTGGTAGCGGAACTCGCTGTCATAGTCGTCCTCGATCACCAGCGCGCCCTCGGCCTCCGCCCAGCCGAGCAGCGCCAGCCGCCGCGCCAGCGGCATGGCGGTGCCGGTCGGATAGTGGCGCGAGGGCGTGACGATCGCCGCGGCGAGCCCGCCGGGCAGCCGCGCCGGGTCGAGCCCCTCGCCGTCTATCCGCACAGGACAGGGCGAAAGCCCGCCGCGCTGCAGGAGCTTCTGCTGCGTCGGCCAGCCCGGATCCTCGACGGCGATCCGCGCGCCCGCCTGCAGGGCCGCGCCGCGCAGCAGGTCGAAGGCGTCCCAGGCGCCCGAGGTGACCACGATCTGGCCGGCGTCGCAATCGAGCCCGCGCCAGGCCGCCAGATGCGCGGCGATCGCCTGGCGCAGCGGCGCCCAGCCCAGCGGATCGGCCCGCGCGAGCAGCGCCGGGGCCGGGCGCGTCCAGGCGCGCTCCAGATGGCGGGCCCAGGCGCGGTGCGGAAACAGCGCCTGGTCCGGCAGGCCGGGATGGAAGGGCGCGGGCGGCACCGGCGGCGCGGGCGCAGGCCGCGGCCGCTTCGGCGCCGGGACGAGATGCGGCAGGTGGTCCGCGACATAGGTGCCGTCGCCCCGCCGCGTCGCCAGGTAGCCCTCGGCGGCAAGCTGGTCATAGGCGGTCGTCACCGTCATCCGCGACACGCTCAGCTCGGCCGCCAGCACGCGGCTGGCCGGCAGCTTCCGCCCGGCGAAGCGCCCGCCGATCAGGAGCCCGCGCAGCGCATCGGCCAGCTGCAGGTGCAGCGGCGCGCCTCCGCCCCGCTCCAACGCCAGGGCGAAGAGCGCCGCCTGAAAATTGGACTGGGCATAATCTTCTGGATTGGACATGTTGCCAGGGCCAATACCGCGCTAGCAGCGGCGGGACAAGCCAGCAAAGGAGTCCCGCCATGAGCGATACGCTCGCCGTCACCGACCGTTCCCGCCTGCGCCGCTCGCATCCCCGCGGCAGCTTCGCGCGCGAGGACGTCAACGCCATCCTCGACGCGCAGCCGCTGTGCAGCGCCGCCTATGTGATCGACGGCCGCCCCTATGTCACTCCGACCCTGCAATGGCGCGAGGGCGACCATGTCTACTGGCACGGCTCGGCCGCCAGCCGCGCGCTGAAGGCCGGGCGCGATGCCGAGGTCTGCCTCAGCGTCTCGATCCTCGACGGCTTCGTGCTGGCGCGCTCGGGGATGCACCATTCGGTCAATTCGCGCTCGGTCACGCTGTTCGGGACGGCCTTCCGGGTCGAGGACGAGGCGGAGAAGCTGGCCAAGCTGGCGCGCTTCGTCAACGGGCTCTTCCCCGGCCGCTATGACGGGCTGCGGCCCGACCACGCGCAGGATCTGAAGGCGACCACCGTGCTCGGCATGAAGATCGAGGAAGGCGCCGCCAAGGTGCGCACCGGCGGGCCGAATGACGAGGAGCCGGACTACGCGCTGCCGATCTGGGCCGGGGTGATCCCGGTGCGCATGGTCGTCGGCACGCCCGAGCCCGATCCGCGCAACCTGCCCGGGGTCGAGCTGCCCGCCCATGTGCGCGACTTCCGCCTGGGCTGAGGCGGCTCAGGCGCTGGCGCGCTCGATCAGCCGCCCTTCGAAGATCCGGGAGAAGTCCCGGGTCTCGGAACTGTTGAGCACCTCGACCAGGTACTCGGCCATCTCGGTCAGCGGCTGGCGGTAGGTGGTCAGCTGGTAGTTCAGGCTGTCGGCCTGCGGGATGTCGTCGAAGCCGGTCACGGCGATGTCCTCGGGCACGCGCAGTCCCAGCCGGTGGCGCAGGATGTCGATCGCGCCGATCGCCAGCGCGTCGTTCTCGCAGACCAGCACATCGGGCAGATCCGCGCCCCGCCCCGCCAGAGCCGCCTCAACCGCCGCCCCCGAAAGCGCCGGGTCGTAGGCATCGACATTGACGCAGTCGGGCCGGCGGCCATGGCGCTCGATCCAGTAGTCGCGGAAGGTCTCCTTGCGCAGGAGATGCGCCGAGGAGGTGCGCGGCCCGGCGACGAACATCGGCCGGCGGTAGCCCCGGGCATCGACATAGGCGGCGATCTCCTTCATCGCCGAGACATCGTCGACCGCGATCGAGATCGTGTCGGGGTTGGCCGAGCTGCGGGCGAAGATCAGGAGCTTGGGAAAGCGCCTGGCATGCTGCGCGGCGGCCAGCACCTCGTCGTCGAATTGCAGCCCGATCAGGATCACCGCATCGACGCGGCGCTGGCTGGCATTGATCAGCGCCGGGCCCGCATCGGCCTTGTCGAGCGTGTTGACCAGCAGCGTGTCCCAGCCCTCGCGGCGCATCACCCGGGTCAGCCGCTCCATCATCACCAGCTTGTGGGGGTTGGCGAAATCGTCGACCAGCAGCGCCACCAGGTTCGAGCGGTCCGAGGCCAGGCTCGCCGCGCGCAGATCGGGTACGTAACCCAGCCGCTCGGCCGCCTGCATCACCTTCTCGCGGCTCCGGGCGGAGATCGAGGCGTCCTTCTTGAAGGCGCGGTTCACCGTCCAGCGCGACACCCCCGCCTCTGCGGCGACATCATCTGCCGTGACATTGCTTCCCGGTGGCATGCTCCGCTTGGTCCTCCTGGCTCGCCCATGCCCAGCCTAGCCCGGCCGCGCGGTCCGTCATAGCGCGAAGCGACCCGCTTGCCAAAGTTTTTGCTCGCGCGTGCAAATTCATCTTGCACGCGCGTGCAAGGATTGCGATGACTCGGGCGGAAAGCGGCGAGGGGCCGCGATTCGGGAGGAATACATGCTCAGAGTTGGGTTGCTCGGCGCCGGCCGTATCGGTCAGGTGCATGCGGTGAATATTGCCGGCCATGCCCGCAGCGAACTGGCGGCCGTGTCGGACGTCTTCACGGCGGCCTCGGAATCCCTGGCGGCGAAATACGGCGCGCGGGCGGCCAGCTCGGAGGAGATCCTGGCCGATCCGTCGATCGACGCGGTGCTGGTCGCGACCTCGACCGACACGCATTCGGACCTGATCGAGAAGGCCACCGCCGCGGGCAAGGCCGTGCTCTGCGAGAAGCCGGTCGACCTGTCGCTGGCCCGCGCGCTGGAATGCCAGCGCCGCGCCGCCGCCGCAGGACAGCCGGTGATGATCGGCTTCAACCGCCGCTTCGATCCGAATTTCGCGGCGATGAAGGCCGCGCTGGAAGCAGGCGAGATCGGCAAGGCAGAGCTCTTGTCGGTGACCAGCTTCGACCCGGCGCCGCCGCCGGTGAGCTACATCAAGGTCTCGGGCGGGCTGTTCCGCGACATGATGATCCACGATTTCGACATGGCCGCCTTCCTGATGGGCGGACGCCCCGCCACGGTGCAGGCCACTGGCAGCGCGATCGTCGATCCGGCGATCGGCGAGGCCGGGGATGTCGACACTGCGGTCGTCACGCTGACCTATGCCGACGGCCGCATCGCGGTCATAAAGAACAGCCGCCGCGCGGTCTACGGCTACGACCAGCGGGTGGAGCTTCTCGGCTCCGAGGGGCTCCTGTCGGCGGCCAACATGCTGGAGAACACGCTGAGCAAGTCGACCACGGCCGGCGTGACCAGCGCCAAGCCGACCTATTTCTTCCTCGAGCGCTACATGCCCGCCTACGAGAGGGAATGGGACGCCTTCGTCTCGGCCGTGCTCGACGGCGCGCCGATGCCGGTGACGCTGGGCGACGGGATCGCCGCGCTGGCACTGGCGGAGGCGGCGACCGAGTCGCTGAAGACCGGGCTGCCGGTCCGGATCGATCCCGCGCCCGCCATGGCGGCCGGAGAGCCGGTGGCCTAGCCCCCGGAAGACGGACAGCCTGCGCGGGCTGGAGGGACTCCGCGCAGGCCAACGGCGCGCCACGGAGGGCGCGCAGCGGGCGGCCCCCGCCGTCCGTGCCATCAGACCCACAGGGAGGAACCCAATGAAGACGCTTCTCGCTTCCGTCGCGGCTGCCGCGACTCTGGCCGCCATGCCGGTCCTGGCCGCCGACATCATCGTCGTCGCTCATGGCCAGGCCAACGACCCGTTCTGGTCGGTCGTCAAGAACGGCGCCCAGGCCGCCGCCGAGCAGACCGGCGCCAATGTCGATTTCCGCTCGCCCGAGACCTTCGACATGGTGCAGATGAGCCAGCTGATCGACGCCGCGGTGAACCAGGAGCCCGACGGGCTGGTGGTCTCGATCCCCGATGCCGACGCGCTGAGCCCGTCGATCAAGCGCGCCGTCGAGGCCGGGATCCCGGTCATCTCGATGAACTCGGGCGGCGATGTCGCGCATGAGCTGGGCGCCAGGCTGCATGTCGGCCAGTCCGAATACGATGCCGGCGTGGCCGCGGGCCGCAAGCTCGCCGAAATGGGCGGCAAGAAGGGCATCTGCGTCAACCAGGAGGTCGGCAACGTCTCGCTCGACGCGCGCTGCGCGGGCTTCACCGAGGGCTTCGGCGGCAATGTGCAGGTGATCCCGACCATGAACGACCCGGCGGAGGTGCAGTCCAAGGTCCGCGCCGCGCTCGACAGCGACGAAGAGCTCGACACCGTGCTGGGCCTCTCGGCGCCGCTGGTCGGCGAACCGGCCGTGGCCGCGGTCGAGGCGATGGGGCTTGCAGGCGAGGTGCTGGTCGCCTCCTTCGACCTCTCGCCCGGCTTCCTCGAGGCGGTGGCCGACGGCAAGGCCGCCTTCGCCATCGACCAGCAGCAGTTCCTGCAGGGCTACCTGCCGGTCGTCTTCCTGGCGATGAATGCCGAATACGGGCTGATGCCCGGCGGCGACGTGCCCTCGGGGCCGAACCTGGTGACCCAGGAGGCCGCCGCCAAGGTGATCGATCTGGCTGCCCAGGGCATCCGCTGACCGACCGCCGCCCCGGCGCGGCCTCTCCCCGCGCCGGGGACCCCATGCCAGAGGACACCGACATGCCCACGGATGCTGCACTGATGATGGACGAGCGGATCAAGACCGAGCCCTTCGTCGCCCGCCTGATGAAACGACCCGAGCTTGGCGCCATCGGCGGCGTCATCCTCGTCACCCTGTTCTTCCTGGTCACCGCCGACAGCTCGATGTTCACGCTGTCCGGGATCATGAACTTCCTCACCCCCGCCGCCCAGCTCGGCATTCTCGGCATCGCC
Organism: Poseidonocella sp. HB161398; assembly: GCF_005870025.1. Taxonomy (GTDB): domain Bacteria; phylum Pseudomonadota; class Alphaproteobacteria; order Rhodobacterales; family Rhodobacteraceae; genus Mangrovicoccus. The sequence continues at coordinate 5,192 of NZ_VATA01000007.1, read as the reverse complement.
GCGGCGATGCTGATGATCGGCGGCGAGTTCGACCTTTCCATCGGCTCCATGGTCGCCTTCGCGGGCATGATCTTCGGCGTGCTGACGGTCAATCTGGGCCTGCCGCTGATCGTCTCGATCCCGCTGACGATGATCTTCGCCGCAGGCGTGGGCGCGGTGAACGGGCTGATCGTGATCCGCTCCGGCCTGCCCTCCTTCATCGTCACGCTTGCCGGGCTCTTCATCCTGCGCGGCGCGTCGCTTGTCGGGCTGAAGCTGTTCACCGGCGGCTCGACCCAGCTGCGCGGCGTCCGCGAGGCGGTCGAGGGCGATTTCCTCGCCCCGCTCTTCTCCGGCGACGCCTTCGGCTTCGTCTTCCGCTGGCTGGCCGAGATCGGCGTGATCGAGAAATTCCGCTCCGGCACGCCCAAGGTGCCCGGCATCCCGGTCGAGATCCTCTGGTTCGTCCTGGTCGCCGCCGTCGCCACCTACGTGCTGCTGCGCACCGCCCGCGGCAACTGGATCTTCGCCGCCGGCGGCGACCGCAACGCCGCCTCGAACTCCGGCGTGCCGGTCGACAAGGTCAAGATCGCGCTCTTCATGGCCACCGCCTGCGCTGCCGCCCTCGTCGCCGTCATCACCGTGATCGACAGCGGATCGACCGATGCCCGCCGCGGCTTCATGAAGGAATTCGAGGCGATCATCACCGCGGTGATCGGCGGCTGCCTGCTGACCGGCGGCTACGGCTCGGCCATCGGCGCCTTCTTCGGCGCGATCATCTTCGGCATGGTCACGATCGGCCTGACCTACACCAATTTCGACCAGGACTGGTTCCAGGTCTTCCTCGGCGGCATGCTCCTGATCGCCGTGCTCTTCAACAACGCCATCCGCAAGCGCGTGACCGGAGAACGCTGATGACCATCGACAGCACGTTCCACCATGGCGACCCCGTCACGGGCGCACCGATCGTCGAGATGAAGGGGATCGAGAAGCATTTCGGCAATGTCATCGCGCTTGCCGGGGTCAGCTTCGACATCCGCCCCGGCGAATGCCACTGCCTGCTGGGCGACAACGGCGCGGGAAAGTCCACCTTCATCAAGACCATGTCGGGCGTCCACAAGCCCACCAAGGGCGAGATCCTATTCGAGGGGCGGCCGATGTCCTTCTCCAGCCCGCGCGACGCGATGGAGGCCGGAATCGCCACCGTCTTCCAGGATCTCGCGATGATCCCCTTGATGAGCGTCACCCGCAACTTCTTCATGGGCCGCGAGCCGAAGAAGGGCGAGGGCCTCTTCCGCCGGATGGATCTGGGCGCCGCCAACGAGATCTGCGTCGAGGAGATGCGCAAGATGGGCATCAACCTGCGCGGCCCCGACCAGGCGGTCGGCACGCTCTCGGGCGGCGAGCGCCAGACGGTCGCCATCGCGCGGGCGGTCTATTTCGGCGCCAAGGTGCTGATCCTCGACGAGCCGACCTCCGCGCTCGGCGTGCGCCAGACCTCGAACGTGCTCGCGACCATCGACCGGGTGCGCAAGCAGGGCGTCGGCGTCGTCTTCATCAGCCACAATGTCCGCCATGCGCTGGCCGTCGGCGACCGCTTCACCGTGCTCAACCGCGGCAAGACGCTCGGCACTGCCACCCGCGGCGACATCACCCCCGAGGCGCTGCAGGACCTGATGGCCGGCGGCCAGGAAATGGCCCAGCTCGAAGGCTCGCTCGGCGGCACGATCTGATCCTCCCCGGCGGGCCGCTCCCCCGGCCCGCCGCCCTTCCCTTCCCAGGTGCAGCAATGACCTTTCCGATGCCCGACCGCCCGCTGGGGGTCTGCCTGATCGGCACCGGCTTCATGGGCAAGTGCCATGCCATGGCCTGGCGCAATGTCGCCACGGTCTTCGGCGGCGCCCCGCCCCGGCTGGAGATCCTCTGCGACATGGCCGGGCCGCAGGCGGAGCGCTTCGCCGCGCAATCCGGCTTCGCCCGCGTCTCGGCCGACTGGCAGGCGGCGGTGGCCGATCCGGCGGTGGATGTCGTCTCGATCACCACGCCGAACGCGCTGCACCGCCCGATGGCGGAGGCGGCGCTGGCGGCGGGCAAGCATGTCTGGCTGGAAAAGCCGATGGCGCTGACGCTGGCGGATGCCGAGGCCATGGCCGCGCTGGCCGCCGCCTGCCCCGGACAGGTCACGATGCTCGGCTACAACTACCTGCGCTCGCCCGCCTTCCAGGAGGCGCAGCGGCTCGTGGCCGAAGGCGCGATCGGCACGCCGCACAGTTTCCGCGGGGTCTATGACGAGGATTATTCCGCCGATCCAGAACAGCCCTGGTCCTGGCGGCTGACGCGGCAGGGCGGCGGGCTGGGCGCGCTCGGCGATCTCGGCTGCCATCTCGCCAGCCAGATGGTCGCGCTGATGGGCCCCGTCGCCGAGCTGACCGCGATCACCGCCACCCCGATCGCGCTGCGCCCCTCGCCCGAGGGTCCGAAGCCGGTGGAAAATGACGACACCGCCCATGCGATCCTGCGCTTCGCCAGCGGGGCGACCGGCAGCTTCGCCACCTCGCGCATCGCTGCGGGCCGCAAATGCCGCCTTGCCTGGGAACTCCACGGCTCCGGCGGCACGCTCGCCTTCGACCAGGAGACCATGAACGAGCTCTGGCTCCATCGCAGGGGCGAGCCGGGCCTGACCCGGCTCCTCTCCGGTCCGGACCAGCCGGACTTCGCCGCCTTCTGCCCGGCGCCGGGCCACAATTTCGGCTTCAACGAGCAGAAGACCGTCGAGGCGCGCGACCTCCTCTCCGCCATCGCCGGCGTCCCGCAAAGGGGCCCGGATTTCGCCGCCGGGCTCGACATCGAACGCATCATCCACGCCATGGCCGCCTCCGAAGGCCGCCCCGTGGCGCTCACCTGAAGGACCACCCCATGATCCGCTTCGGCACCAACCCCATCGCCTGGGCCAATGACGACGACCAGAGCATCGGCCGCGACATCCCCACGGAGCGCATCCTCGAAGAGGCCGGCCACCTGATCGGCTTCGACGGGATCGAGAACGGCCATCGCTGGCCCGAGGACCCCGAGGCGCTGAAGGCGCTGCTCGGCAGCTACGGGCTCGCCTTCATCTCCGGCTGGTACTCGACCGAGCTGCTGGCCCGCTCCGTCGAGGAGGAGATCGCCGCCGTCCAGCCGCATCTGGCCAGGCTCCGCCACAATGGCTGCGCCGTCTGCATCGTCTGCGAGACCTCGAACGCCATCCATGGCGACCCCGCGCGCCCGGTGAACGGCAAGCCGGTGCTGAGCGCGGCCGGGATGGCGGATTTCGGCGCGAAGATCGAGGCCTTCGCCGCCTATCTCGCCAGCCAGGGCGTGACCCTCGCCTATCACCACCACATGGGCACCGTCGTCGAGACCCCGGAGGAAATCGACGCCTTCATGGCGGCGACCGGGCCCGCGACGCATCTGCTGTTCGATGCCGGGCACTGCACCTTCGGCGGCGGCAACCCGGCGGAGGTGCTGGCGCGCCATGCCGCCCGCGTCGCGCATTTCCACGCCAAGAACATCCGCCCGGCGGTCACCGCGCGGGTCCGCGCCGAGGGGATGAGCTTCCTTGGGGGCGTGCTGGCCGGGGCCTTCACCGTGCCCGGCGACCAGGAGGGCGGCATCGACTTCAAGCCGCTACTGCAGATCCTCGCCGACACGGGCTATGACGGCTGGATCGTCATCGAGGCCGAGCAGGACCCGGACGTCCGCAACCCGCTGCTCTACCAGACGCTCGGGCTCCACACGCTCAAGCGCCTCGCCGCCGAGACCGGCCTGGCCCGCCGCACCGGCAAGGCCGCCTGAAGGAACCCGCAAGATGACGACATTCCCGCTTGCCGCCTGCGCCGAAATGCTCTGGCAGGACCGCCCGATCGACTGGCGCTGCGCGCGGCTGAAGGAGATGGGCTTCGGCGTCGGCCTTTGGAACTGGCCGGATCACGACCTGGCGAAGCTCGAGGCGACCGGCGCCGAGTTCACCATCATGAACGGCTACCTGACCGGGCGGCTGGCCGATGACGAGGGCGCCGACGAGCTCCTGCGCTCGGCGCGCGAGACCGCGCAGGTCGGCAAGCGGCTGGGCGTGGCGCGGCTGAACCTGCATGGCACCGGGCTCGGCGAGGGCGGCCTGCCTGTCGTGCCCTGCGAGACGGTGACGGGCGCGATGTGGCTGAAGGCGCGCGACACGCTCTGCCGCATCGCAGAGATGGCCGAGCAGGAAGGCGTGACCTTCACGCTGGAGAACCTCAACCTGCCGGTCGACCACCCCGGCGTGCCCTTTGCCCGCGCCGAGGACACGATCGCGCTGGTCGCGGCGGTGGACCATCCGCGGCTGCGGCTGAACCTCGACCTCTACCATGTGCAGATCGGCGAGGGGAACCTGATCGAGTGCTGCCGCCGGGCCCTGCCCTGGATCGGCGAGGTGCAGGTCGCGGACGTGCCCGGCCGCTGCCAGCCAGGCACCGGCGAAATCGCCTATCCCGCCATCGCCCGCGCGCTGGCGGAGATGGGATATGCGGGTCCCGTCGGCATGGAGGCCTTCGCCCGCGGCGATCCCGACGCCGCGCTCGAGGCCTTCCGCGCCGCCTTCACCCTCTAGCAGGCCGCTGACAAAGCAGTCCGCGACGGCGCCGTCGCGGAGATCGTTCCGGTTCTGGCCAGGACGGCTCCCTGAATCGGGCAGGCCCTGCGGCCTTCCGGACCTCCTTCCCGGTTGAGCCTCCGGCCTGCGTGGCCGACCAGGCTTTCCCGGCACGGTTCCGGGCCCGGCAGCGCGCGGCCCGATCCGCAGATCCTTCGCCGGGATTGCGACAGCCGCGCGGGCCTTCCTTGCGGCTGTCTTGCAGCGCGCGCCCGGGCGGCGGCATCGCCGGAGCCCGGAAAGGAAGCACGCGCCCGGGCGTTCATCGCCTGCGGGCCCCGGACAGGGGGAGGCGTCCGGCGGGGTGCTGAAAAAGCCCGTGCGGCGACGGAGTGCAGGGCTAGACTGGAAAATTTGTCCGGAATGCGGCTGTACGTGATCTTCTCTCGGCGATGCTTCAGCCGAATACGGAACAGTTTCCGCCCTGGCGACGCCCCACAGCCATTTTTCCGCCCCCTGCACTCATGATCGCCGCCACCCCCTTGTTCCAAGGCGAATCCTCCGGCGGTGCCGGGCGCGGCGGGTTGGAGATGCGCAAGGCCGG